>JADJVG010000003.1:200000-294960 GCA_016716675.1 Hyphomicrobium sp. | reverse complement strand
TGCTTGAAGCCCTGACCTTCGACGCCGCCGAGCAGATTTTCAGCCGGCACTTCGAAATCGTCGAACGAGATGTCGTATTCCTTCATGCCGCGATAGCCGAGCACGTGGATTTCGCCGCCCTTCATGCCCTTGGCCGTGAACGGCGCTTCATCGCTGCCGCGCGGCTTTTCGGCCAGCAGCATCGACAGGCCGCGATGGCCCGGTTCGTTCGGGTTGGTGCGCGTCAACAGGGTCATGACATCGGCGCGAACCGGATGCGTGATCCAGGTCTTCTGGCCGGTGACCTTGTAGACGGCACCATCCTTGACGGCCCGGGTCTTGAGCGACGCGAGGTCGGAGCCTGTGTTCGGTTCGGTGAAGACGGCCGTTGGCAGCATTTCGCCAGACGCGATCTTCGGAAGATACTTGGCTTTCTGCTCCGGCGTGCCGTTGTTCAAGATCAGCTCGCCTGCGATTTCAGCGCGTGTGCCGAGCGAGCCGACGCCGATGTAGCCGCGCGACAGTTCTTCGGATGCGACGCACATCGATTCCTTGCCAAGGCCCATGCCGCCGAACTCTTCCGGCAACGACAGGCCGAACACGCCGAGTTCAGCAAGCTTCTCGATCACTTCAAGCGGAATGTATTCGTTCTTCAAATGCCACTCATGCGCGTACGGCACGACTTCATCGAGCGAGAAGCGGCGCATGAGATCGAAGATCTGCATGTGCGTGTCATCGAGTCCGATGTCACCGAACGTGGCAGCGCCCGGCTGCGCGGCGATCAAGGCGCCGAGGCGGGCTTTGACAGCTTCTGAGCCGCCTTCCGCGATCAGGTCGGCAACGGAATCCTCGTAGCGGCGCAGGTCGGCTTTCGGCACCCCGAGCACGTCGCAGCGAATGATTTCGACCTGGCTCATCGGAATGCCGCCGGCGATCTGCGCGCAGTATTCGCCGAAGGCCGCAGCCAGCAGCAACTGCTCGAACTCGCCGAAGCGACCCTCACTGTTCATGCGGCTGGCCCAGTCGTGCATCTGGCGGAGGCCTTCGACGGTCGTCGCCAACCATGCGAGGCCGTGCGCGGCGTGCTGTGCGTTGTCCATGCCGCCAGCGTCTTGGATCTTGATGCGCACGCCGGCCTTTGCGGCTTGCAGAACGCGATCAGCAGAGGCGATGGCTTCACCACACCGTTCGATCAAACGGGCAGGACCCGCGGCAAGAATGCTGACTTCGGCCTTGAGCGGCGCCACGGACATTGAGTTCTCCCAGAATTTCGGACGAGATTTCGGACGAGTTAAAGAGGCCGAAGCACAGGCATGAAATGCGCTCCGGACGGATTTTGCCGCAGATTAGTCACCTCGGTGCCCGGCGCAACCGCCAACCTCGCGACTTAAGGGCGCGAACGGCTCGCCATCCCCACGGAACTTATGCGTTTTTCGTGGGCCTTTGGATCACACCGCGGCACAGCTCGCAAGGTGCGGCAAACGTGTTCCCGCCGCCAAATACCTTAGTTGCCGGTTAACGCTTTCAGGAAGCGACCGATCGGGGTTGCGGCACGAGGAGCCGCGCTGCCGTCGTCTCGGTTGACACCTTCGCCAGCGCCACGCGCGGCGGCGGCGGCCCAGGCGGCGCTTTTGACAACGATCTCGACCGTCGCTTCTTCGGCGCTCATGCGGTATCCGGCCAGATCATCACGATCCGTCGCTCGCGGGGTATGGACCGTCGTTGCCCGCACACGCGGCGGCTCGGGCTCGACGGAGGCGGCTCCGGCGGCACAAACCCGGCCGGCAACGGCGGCGGAACGATCGGCGCTTTGGCGGCTTCCTTCGACGCCGGAAGCGGCGGGGGCGGAGACACTGTAGCGTGCTTGGGCGGTGCGGCTTGCGTCTGCACTGCTTGCGGCGGCGACGCCGGAGGTTCGACTTTGGCGGCCGGAGCCTCGACCTTAGCAGTCAGAGGCTGCGCAGGCTTAGCGGCTTCGGCTTTGCCACGATCTGGCGCGGTCTGCGGCGGACGCGGCCCCTGACGCGCGACTTCGGCGGCGTAAGCGATGGCTTCCGAGATACTCATCACCGGCGCGGCAGGCGTACTTGCCACCGGCGGTGCGGGTGCGCGTGCGGAGGCTGATGCAGCGGAC
Organism: Hyphomicrobium sp.; assembly: GCA_016716675.1. Taxonomy (GTDB): domain Bacteria; phylum Pseudomonadota; class Alphaproteobacteria; order Rhizobiales; family Hyphomicrobiaceae; genus Hyphomicrobium_B. Next base: position 292,847 of record JADJVG010000003.1, on the reverse strand, counting down.
TGTTGCGCCGCTCGGGCAGCGAACGACGGCGGCACAGATGGTTGCGCAGATGGCTGCATGGATGAGGGTTGTGCGGTTGGCTTCGATAGCTGCGCCGCAGACTGCGTTGGCAGGAGCGTAATCGCGGGCGCTGCGTCGGCTTTCACCGCCAGTGGTGCTGGCGGCGTTGGCGATGGTGGTGGCAGCGAAGCGCGAGTCACCACGAGCGGACGGGGTGGATCGCGCAATAGCGGTACTGAAGCCACCACCGGACCCTTCACGGCCTCAGGCTTTGCGGCTTCCGAAGCCGCAATCATGGCCGCGACGATGACTGGAGAAACAACCGGACCATCGGCAGCGCGCGGCAGCGCCTGCACGCGCAATGGCATTGGCGGCATCGGCAATGGCCGCGCAGGTTGCGCAGGCGCGGCGATCACTGGCGTAGCAGCCGCAGGTGTCGGCACGACGGGCGTAGAGGCCGGCACGACCGCAACCGGCTTGACGGCAGCCACGGGCTCTTCCGGCGCCTTGCCGTATTTGCCGGGACGCAGCGGCGCTGGCGGTATCGGCAACGGTTTTTCCGGCGCCGCGGGCAGGACTTCAGATTTCGGCTTTTCCGGTTGTTTCTGCGCCTCGGCCGCGACGACTGCTGGCGAATCGGCCAGCGGCTTTGGCGGCGCGATTACGGGTGTTGTTGCAGCCGGCGGGGTTGTGGGCTTCGGTGGTTCGGGCTGCGGACGCGTTTGAGTCTCGCTCTGCGGAGAGACAGCAGGGGGCGTTTGTTTGGCAGCGGGCGGCGGCATTGGTGCCGACGGCTTTGCAGGTTCCGCTGCGGCTGGCGCGGCAGGTTTCGCGGGCGCAGCCTCAGGCATCGCCTCGCGCGGCACTTCGCGCGCGATCGCCTGCACCGCCGCCACCCTGCTGAGATGCACGGGCGACTTCTCCGTTGCGGTCTCGGGCACGCTGACGGGCTGCACGAATTGCTCTTTCGCCGGTGCCGGGATGTGTGCGGGCGACGGCGTGGCGCGATCCGGCTTGAATGCCGTTTCAGAGGGCGCAACAGACGCCGCTGACTTGTCGCTGACGGCCTTTTCACTGACGGTCTTGTCACTGGCAGACGTCTCAACGGCAGGCTTGGCCAGTAGCGCCGCCTGTTCGATCCAATTCTGAGCGTAGATCTGTTTGCCGATGCCGAGATCTGCTGAAATCGACTGGATGTCGGCCGCCCGCCAATCGGCGATCTGGGTAAACGTCGTCACATCGAGCGCATTGAGGCGCCGCGCCATGGACGCGGTAATTCCGCGGATTTGCGTGAGGTCGTCGCGCGCGACGTCCGGCTTGGAGCGCGTCGGCGGCAATGGCGGCAGACCGCGGATCAACCGCTCGAGCGCAACACAGACGGCCTTGTAGCGCACGAAATTGGGATCTTCCGCGAGCGCATCGATAAGCACCATTTCAAGGCGCGCCGCATTGACCGCGCTCATGCCTTCACCGCGGTCCTTACGCGATTTCAGCCGCAGCAGCTCGCACCAGTCCTCAGAGGATTGCAGGTCCTCTTCGAGACGCGCGCGCTCAGCAAGCAATGCATCAGCACTGACGGGAAGTTCGGAATTCATTCGAGACGCCCACATCCGCGCCCCGGCCTCTTAGCCGTGCGCCGTCCTTAACTACCCGATATTACAGGCCCGTAGCCGAGCCGTCCATTGCTGGCAGGTGGCGCACGCCATAGGGCCCGGCGAAGGTAGCATTTCTGTGACGCACCAGCCGGTCAAATCGAGCACCCCGGCCTTAAGAGCACCGCCACCGCGCCAGAAGGGTGGCATAAGAACGTTGGTGTGCGCGCTGCATCGCCGCGTATCTTTGCCCGGAAAACAGGTTTTCAGGTCGCGCCAACTTAGATTAGGGTCCGCCGCGCGGTCAGCCAGGACATGGGCCGCTATCGCGCCGGTGCAAGGATATAAACCTTCATGAAGCGTCTGCGAGCGGTTTTTGACGCGCTTTACAGGGTGTATGAACACTCGGGCTTTGCGCTGGCTGGCGCGGTCGCCTTCTCGTTCGTGGTGTCGCTGTTCCCGTTCTGCATTTTCCTCGGGGCGCTGTCGGGCGTGTTCGGCGGTCGGGAACTGGCCGGACAGGCCATCGCCCAACTCTTTGACATTCTGCCGCGCCCGGTCGCGGAAGGGCTATCACCCGAGATTGAAGCCATCATGGGTAACAGCCGTATCGACCTTTTGACGGTGAGCGGCTTTCTGGCGCTGTTCTTCGCGACAAGCGCCATTGAAACGTTGCGCGCGGCGCTGAATGGCGCCTACCGGGTTCATGAAACGCGCCCCTATGCCCTTTGCCTTCTGATCTCGATGCTGTTCGTTTTCGTGAGCGCGGCATCGACCTTATTCCTCACCTGGGCCGTGGTCGTCGGTCCGGCCCTCGCCGAGCGCTTGCAGCCCGACTGGGCCAAGCACTTTCTTGAGACGCCGATGGTCGGGACCGTGCTCCACTTCTTCGAGCGCACCTGGCTTAGCCCCGTGATGCGCTACGTGCTGGCCGGCGCCGTCATCGCCGTGCAGCTCTTTGCGTTCCACCTGTGGCTGGCCGCCGGACGCCGGCGCTTCCAAGACGTATGGCCCGGCGTGGTTCTGTCGATCGTGCTGTGGCTGGCGATCGCGGCGCTATGGTCGAACTATCTGGCGCTGACAAACTATTCGTTCTTCTACGCCGGCCTTTCGCAATTGATGGTGGCGCTGATTTTCTTCCAGTTCACAGCGATCGCCGTGCTGATTGGCGCGGAGCTCAATCGCGGCATTATGGAAGTCAAAAAGATGCGCCGCGCCGCAGCTCAGAAAGCCGCCGCTTCGGCGCCGAAGCCATAGGCGCTCTAGCGGACGCTAAGCGTACCCCTAAAGAACACCACACAAAAAAGCGCGGCCCCTGGGGGCCGCGCTGCATGTGTTTGATCTGTGCGTGCGCGCCGCGCTTTTATGCGTTGCGAGCTTGCGAAGCTTCGATGCAATCCTCAACGGTTCTCAGACCCGTTGTCGGCGCCGACACCAGCACGGCCATGTTGCCCGGCTTGTGCTCGTTGCGCATCATGCGCATGTGCGCTTTGGGGATCTGCTCCCAGGAGAAGACTTCCGACATGCATGGATCGATACGCCGATCAATGACGAGGCGGTTGGCTTGCGATGCCTGCTGCAGGTTGGCGAAGTGCGAACCCTGCACGCGCTTCTGATGCATCCACAAATAGCGGGCATCCATCGTCAAATTATAGCCCGTCGTGCCGGCGCAGATGACCACCATGCCGCCGCGCTTCACGACCTGCACGGACACGGGAATGGTGGATTCACCTGGATGTTCGAACACGCAATCGACGTTGACGCCCTTGCCGGTCGTCTCCCAGATCGCCGCCCCGAATTTCCGCATTTCCTTGAGCCAAGCGTTGTATTCCGGCGTACCGACCTTCGGCAGCTGGCCCCAGCACTTGAAGTTCTTGCGGTTGATGACACCCTTGGCGCCGAGCTGTTTGACGAAGTCGATTTTGTCGTCATCGGACACGATGCCGATGGCGTTGGCACCCGACGTCGCGCACAGCTGCACGGCGAAGGACCCAAGACCGCCAGACGCGCCCCACACCAGCACGTTATGTCCCGGCCGCAGCACGTGCGGGCGATGGCCGAACAACATGCGGTATGCGGTTGCGAGCGTCAGCGTGTAGCAAGCGCTCTCTTCCCACGTCAGATGCTTGGGACGTTCGAGAAGCTGACGGTCCTGAACGCGGCAGAACTGAGCGAACGAACCATCCGGCGTCTCATAGCCCCAGATGCGCTGGCTCGGCGAAAACATCGGATCGCCGCCGTTGCACTCTTCGTCGTCGCCGTCATCCTGGTTACAGTGAACCACGACTTCGTCGCCGACTTTCCAGCGCTTCACTTTTGCGCCGACCGCCCAAACGATCCCCGAGGCATCCGAACCGGCAATATGATAGGGCTGCTTGTGAACATCGCGGATCGGCGAAATCGGCGTACCGAGCGAAGCCCAAACACCATTGTAGTTGACGCCGGCGGCCATCACGAGCACCAGCACGTCATGGCTGTCGAGCTGCCACGTCGGCACCACTTCGACTTGCATCGCCTTGTCGGGCTCGCCGTGGCGATCTTCGCGTATGGTCCAGGCATACATATTTTTAGGAACGTGACCGAGCGGCGGAATTTCGCCGACTTCATACAGGTCTTTCTTGCCCACGCCCGAGACGAATTCTGAAGCGGTCATCCCGGCTCCCGTTGCTGTTGATGTGGTGGCTGATTGGCTAGCCATCTTGTTCGCGTCTCCCGTTGTTCGCTACTCCCGACCCGGCTCAGAGCAAGGACCCATGCAAATTCCGTAACCCCAGGCGAGCATTAGTTAAGAAACCAAGCCTTGCGCCGTAAGCTAAGCCAATGCGGGCACCTCAGCCATGCGAAACATCCGCCATGCCGCGCGCCCGATGACTTCCCGCGCCGGCAGTATCAAGCACGTTTTTGCGCTGCAATGAAGGGGGCTCATGACGCTTTTGCAGCCGGTCAATAACTCTTTAACAACCATGAGTTAATCTGGATATACGGAGCCGGCGTGTTTTATGCCTGTTCCAGCCGCGTATTTCAGTCTCGATTTTTTAAGCGTCACGCCGACCGGCTACCGAGGGTGCCATGCAGGAGAAAATCCGAGAGCTTGTGTTCACGCTCTCCCAGTTCGATCAATACACGGTTTGGACTGCGGTTTTCTTCGTTGCGATAGCATATGCATTGATCCGCGAAATCCTGCAATCTGCGACTTTGGCCCTGGTTTCTGTCCCCATTCTGATGGTTGGGGCCTTGGCTGCCAATTACCTCTTCACAGTCAATCTATTGATCCCGACCAACGACAAGGACGCCAACGTTGCAGTTGCTTCGGCGGTGGGGGTCATTGCGGCATTAACGCTTCTGCTTCTGGCGTTGTGGATTTCGGTCCTGATGTCGGAACGCCGCACGGCCAACAAGAAGCTCAAGCCCCTGATTGATCTGCCGCCGTCCGGCGAGTGATCCAGCCGCACCACAACTGCCCGCTTTTCCACCCGTCGACCGGAATTCGCCGCCCTCGCGGCGAACTGCCATTTTGCATTGCAGTGACGCTCAGTTAGCTTAGAAGCCCAGTGAGTGAACGCATCCGCTCCGCTTGCCCCTACCCGCCGGGCCGCGCGGGCGCTATGCAGCTGTGAACAAGCCTCTCTAGAGGAAGCCGATGACTGACCAGAAAACCGCCTCCGCCACCGGCAAGATCGTCCGCGACAAGCCTTGGATGTTCCGCACCTACGCCGGCCATTCGACGGCCGCGAAGTCGAATGCCCTCTATAAGATGAACCTGGCCAAGGGCCAGACGGGCCTGTCCATCGCCTTCGATCTGCCGACCCAGACGGGATACGACAGCGACCACGAGCTGGCGCGCGGCGAAGTCGGCAAGGTCGGCGTGCCGGTCTCGCACATCGGCGACATGCGCACGCTGCTCGACGGCATCCCGCTCGACCAGATGAACACCTCGATGACCATCAACGCCACGGCGGCGTGGCTGCTGGCGCTCTATGTCGCCGTCGCCGACGAGCAGGGCGCGCCGCGCACCAAGCTGACCGGCACGATCCAGAACGACATCATCAAGGAATACCTGTCGCGCGGCACCTACGTGTTCCCGCCCGAGCCGTCGCTGCGGCTGATCAAGGACACCATCGTGTTCTCGACCAAGACGTGCCGAAGTGGAACCCGACCAACGTCTGCTCCTACCACTTGCAGGAAGCGGGCGCGACGCCCGTGCAGGAACTGGCCTACGCGCTGGCGACCGGCATTGCCGTGCTCGACACGGTCAAGGCCTCCGGCGAAGTGCCGCCGGCCGAATTCGGCAACGTCGTCGGCCGCGTCTCGTTCTTCGTCAACGCCGGCATGCGCTTCGTCACCGAGCTGTGCAAGATGCGCGCGTTCACCGAGCTCTGGGAGGAGATCACCCGCGAACGCTATGGCGTGACGGACGCCAAGCATCGCATGTTCCGTTACGGCGTGCAGGTCAACTCGCTCGGCCTCACCGAGCCGCAGGCTGAAAACAACGTCTACCGCATCCTGCTCGAAATGCTGGCCGTCACGCTGTCGAAAAATGCCCGCGCACGCGCCGTGCAGTTGCCCGCCTGGAACGAGGCGCTCGGCCTGCCGCGCCCGTGGGATCAGCAGTGGTCGCTGCGCATGCAGCAGATCCTCGCCTACGAGACCGATCTGCTCGAATACGGCGACATCTTCGATGGCTCGACCGAGATCGCGCGCAAGGTTGCGGCGCTGAAGGAAGAAGCCAAAGCCGAACTGGCGACGATTGAAAAGATGGGCGGCGCCGTGGCGTCCATCGACTACATGAAGCGCCGCTTGGTGGAAAGCGGCACGGGCCGCCTGAGCCAGATCGAAACCGGTGAACTCGTCGTGGTCGGCGTCAATAAGTATCTGGAAACCGAACCATCGCCGCTGTCGGGCGGCGCCGACGCCATCATGGTTGTCGATCCGGCGATGGAGGCCGAGCAGGTCGGCAAGCTGAAGGCTTGGCGCGCCAGCGCGATGCCAAAGGCCGCAGCCGCAGCGCTGGCCGAACTCGAACGCGCCGCCAAAGAAGGCCGCAACGTCATGGAGCCGTCGATCGCCTGCGGCAAGGCCGGCGTCACGACCGGCGAATGGGGCGTGGCGCTGCGCAAAATCTTCGGCGAATACCGCGCACCGACCGGCGTCGCGCAGGCCGCTGTCGCCCGTGAGGGCGCGGCTCTCGCCAGCGTTCGCGAAAGCGTCGAAGCCGTATCGAACAAACTCGGCCGCCGCATGAAATTCCTGGTCGGCAAGCCGGGCCTCGATGGCCACTCGAACGGTGCCGAACAGATCGCCGTCCGCGCGCGCGACGTCGGCATGGAAGTCGTCTACGAGGGCATCCGCCTGACGCCCGGCCAGATCGTCACCGCGGCCGTCGACGAGGGCGTCCATGTCGTCGGCCTGTCGATCCTGTCGGGCAGCCACGTTCCGCTTGTCAAAGAAGTCATGGAGCGGATGCGCAAGGAAGGTCTCGACGACGTGCCGGTCGTCGTCGGCGGCATCATTCCGCCCGAAGACGCGACGACGCTTAAAGCCTTCGGCGTTGCGGCTGTCTACACGCCGAAAGACTTCCAGTTGAACGACATCATGGCCGACATCGTTCGCTTGGTCGATGGCAAAGCCGAAGCAGCCTAACGCAGACCCCGTGGTCACCAAGGAGAGATGCCTCGATGTCAAAGTCCTTGGGCATTGCGTTGTTTTTGGCGCTGCTGCTCGTCGGCGTCGCCTTTGGTGTCGCGCGGGATCTGTATTCGTACGAGCGCGGCCAACTGACCGGCGACGTCGTCGAAGTTATTCGCGGCGAACGGGACAACAAATCCTTCGCCGTCCGCACCCCAAGACTGCACGTGCGTCTTGCCGATGGCCGCACCGTCTACGTCGCAGTCACCGAGCCACAACTTTTCAAGACCGGCGACACCATTTCGCTCTCTGAGATGGTCATGCCGTGGGGTCAAGTCTGGTACAAGCTCAAGCAAGGGTAAAAGGCGCCATGCGCGAAGATACGCGAAAACGGCTCGATCGGGCGCTCCGCATCGAGTGGATGAAGAAGGCCGCCGTTGGCCTCGTGATCGTGGTGGCAATCGGTCTGATGTTCGCCTACGAAAACCTCGACATGATGATCGACAATACCGAGGTTGCCGGCACGATCACCGGCCTCGATCCCCTGGTGTCGAAATCCAATTCCGCCGACGGTGAGACGGTTCACATCAAACTCGACGATGGCCACAGCATTAACGTGCTGGCCCTCAAGTCCCGCCACCTCCACCCGGGCGACCACATTCAGGTGACCCAGCATCACCACGCGACCGGCCGGATCACGCATACGCTCAAATAAGCGCGGCGGCCGGACAGGGCAACTTTTGCCGAAACGCCAGGTCGGGGTGCGGCGCAGCCGCATTATTCACGAATAGCCTAAAAGCGGCGCGATCCAGCAACCTTCCGGAAACCCATTTCGCGCACCTTCCCCAGGAGACAACTTGGGGAATTCCGGCATGGCGACGCCGACCAGAAACGCGGTGATTGTGACCGACGTCAATCCAGCGTCGGGCGGCGGCGGGCGCTACACCATTTCGGGCGAAAAATGGGGCGGATCGCTCGGTCAGGGTGTGACGCTTACATACAGCTTCCCCGGCACATCCGCGTATTACGCGACGCCCTACGGCCAATACTACGACGCCGGCGAATGGAAGGGTAAACAGGCCCTGACGTCCGGCGAAAAAGCCGCCGTCGTCACCGGCCTCGCGGCGTGGTCGGCCGTCGCCAACATAAAGTTCGCGCCGGTGTCCGACACATCAACTGTCGTCGGCGAACTGCGCTTTGCCAAGACCAGCTATGATACCGATTGGGAATACGGCCACGCCTATCTGCCGAGCACTGAGACAGCCGCCGGCGACGTGTGGTTCAGCACCGCCAATTGGAACGCGGCCAATGCTGCAAGCGTCGCCAAGGGCAGCGATGACTGGCACACCGCCCTCCACGAGATCGGCCATGCCATCGGTCTCAAACATACGTTCGATACACCGTACGCACTGCCGACCACCCTCGACTCCTATTTCTATTCGGTGATGAGCTATTCCGCGCGTGACTATGACGACAGCGGATCGGCGTCGTTCTACCCAACAACACCGATGTATTACGATCTGCTTGGCATCCAGGCGCTGTACGGCCGCAACACCAAGCATAACGCCGACAATACCGTCTACACGTTCAACGAGGGACAGACGTATTTCCAGACCATCGACGACGCGGCCGGCATTGATCGCATCGTTTACGTCGGCACAAACGGCGTCCTGGTCAATCTCGTCCAAGGCAAGTTCAGCACGCTGAGCGCGCCGATCTCGTTCGATAGCGGTTCGACGTCGGCGACGGTTGCAATCGGCCCGAGGTCGGTGATCGAACACGCGACCGGCGGCACCGGCGCGGACAGGCTCTACGGCAATTCGTCTGCCAATAGCCTCAGCGGGCGGGCGGGCTCCGACATCATCGTCGGCGCCGCGGGTAACGACAGTCTCTCGGGCGGCGATAACAACGACCGGCTCTACGGCGACGCCGGCAACGATCGCATGTCGGGTGGCGCCGGAACCGACGCCTTCTATTTCCGCGTCGCCCCGACCAAGGGCGGCGGCACCGACACGATCTACGACTATAACGTCGCGGACGATAGCATTTACCTCGATGACGCTGCTTTTGCCCGCCTGCCTGCCGGCGCACTGGCCAGCGGCCATTTTTATACCGGCGCCGCAGCCCACGACCGCAATGACTACGTCATCTACAACGACGCCACCGGGGCCCTCATCTACGACAGCAATGGCTCGTACGCGGGCGGCGCGGCTGTCATTGCCATCTTGAGCAAAAATCTGGCCCTGACGGCCGCCGATATCGTCGTTTATTGAGGACGCGCCATCGCGCGCGTTGACGGCGGGCCGCGAGGCGGTATACATCGCCGCTTCGCCTGACAGCATCGGGCAAGCCTCTGTGGCGGAACGGTAGACGCGGCAGACTCAAAATCTGCTATTCGCAAGGGTGTGGGGGTTCGAGTCCCTCCAGAGGCACCATCTTAGTTTGGCGCTGGCGACTCCGCTGCGCGGAGCCGGCCGCCAGCGCGGCCCTGGGACGCCGACCTCGGTTTATTCATAAGATGGCGCTGGCTGTTCCGCTGCGCGGAGCCGGCCCGACCCTGGGACGCCGACTCGGTTTTATTCATAAGATGGCGCTGGCTGTTCCGCTGCGCGGAGCCGGCCGCCGACGCGGCCTTGGGGCGGCGAGTTCGAATTGATCTCAGATTGATATAAGAGTTGGCGCGGACGATCGATGCGATCAGCGTTCAGCATAATCATAGGCAATATTGCGTAGAGAGCCGCATGCGCCACACCGCGAGGCCGAACGTCACAACCTCCGGACGTTCGTTTGCCGTATTTACCCGGAATGTGTTATTCGCAAAATCTGATTTTCTCCGGGGACTGAGATGCGAACGACAGTATTAGGAATCGGAGCCTGCGCGATGCTTGCCGTGGGGAGCGTGCAGCCAGCCATCGCTGGCCCCGCTCTTTTGTTCGACGTGTCGAACGGTAAACTGCTCTATGCCGAAGATCCCGATAGCTTGTGGTACCCCGCGTCGCTCACCAAAATCATGACCGCCTACTTGGCGTTCAAAGCCATCCGTTCCGGCAGACTGACACTGGATCAAAAGATCCCCTGCTCGCTGGTCGCGACGTTGCAGCCGCCTAGCAAGGTTGGCTTGAAGGTCGGCGCCGAGTTGACGATTGAAAAGGCGCTGCAAGCCGTCATCGTCAAGTCCGCGAACGACGTGACCGTGATGCTCGCGGAAGCCATCGCCGGAAGCGAAACCAAATTCATCGCGCAAATGAACGAGACTGCCCGGAAGCTCGGCATGACGCGAACCAATTATGCCAACACCAACGGACTGCCCGATCCAGCACAGCTGACGACGGCGCGCGATCTCGCCAAGCTCGCCCGTGCGGTCGTGATCGAATTCCCTGAATATGCGTCCTACTGGTCGATGACCGACATGCGCATCGGTAAAAAGCGTCTCGGCAGCCACAACGCACTGCTCAAAACCTTCCCGGGTGCCGATGGCCTCAAAACCGGTTTCACCTGCGATTCAGGCTTTAATGTCGTGGCCAGCGCGACGCGGGATGGCCACCGTTTGATGGCTGTCGTGCTGGGCGAAACCTCGGGAGATGAACGGGCCGTGCGCGCGGCCAGCCTGCTGGAACACGGTTTCCAGACGCAGGGCTGGAAGGGTCTGTTCAATCAAAGCAGTATCGACAATATGCCGATCGACCCAGCCGCCAAAGGCGTTGTCAGCGTGCGCGAAGAGGTGACGGCCTGGAGCTGCAACAACAAGAAACACAAAGCAGCGGCGAAGAGCAAAAAGGGCGGAGAAAACGAAAACCGCCGCGGGCAAATCCCACGAAAGCGCCAAGAAAAAAGCCGTGGCCGACGACGCCCTGCCGGCCCTGAAAGGCACACACACGCCAACTGACGGCCCCGTTGCCAGAACAGCCGACAGCAAGCCTAACGCAAACTGATCGGGCTCAGCTGATCCGCGCGCCGCCAGCGCTCAAACCAACAGCTCTAACGGACCTTCATCGCGGAAGGTGCAGCCCGGCGGCTGCTCAGGCATTCCGCTATCCGGCGCCTCGACTGTCCCGTCTTCATACGGAGCGTCGTCCCGCTGCCAGGGCTGCTCCGTTTCGGGCACATCATCTTGTGGGGCTTGGTGCTGGCCGTCGCCGAAATCTGGCCCTTGCGCGACCTCGAAGGCAGCATTTGCGCCGGCCAAACCTAGTGCCGGCACCGACCCACAAAATGCCGCTGCGAGCACGAGAATTGCTGCTGGAAGCACCTGATCTCTACTGGTTTTGCCTGCCATGGCACAGCCGCTCCTCGGGTTTGAAGACCCCTTAGTATACGCTCTTTTTGATAGTTGCAGGCGGACGTTAACGCTTATTCACCGTGTCAGACGGTTGTGGCGCTGTTCTTGCTTTCTACGTCTTCCATAAACCCGGACTTAAGGAACGAGTAGGACATTACAATGGCCGCATCGACGACCCATTCTTGGCACCCTGACACCGACGCAACGCCAACCCCGCGTGACGTCGCTGCCATAGCCGAGGTGCTTGAAGGACGGCACGGAAGTTTCGCTGCCGAGGTTGCCGAATTCTTTGCCTGTTACCATGGCGAGAAAGGTGATGCGGGGCGAGCGTGGGCGTGGAGCGGCGTCGCCGAATTGGTCCGCAATCGTGAACGAGCCCGTCTTGAGCGGGTGTGACGGATGAGGATCCGAGTTTTATGAAGTCTGCGACGGTCCATCGGCTGCACCCCAGCGCAGCACTGTCCGAGCCCGTCGCCGTTGCGCTTGAGAGCGACGCAGCGCCGCTCAGTGCCGAACCGCCGGATCGAACCGGCTTGAAGGGCATTCTTACCACCATCACCGAGCACGTCAGCAACATGCTCCGGTCCGACGGCGAACGCGAGAAGACCCAGCGCGACGCGCTCGTCGCCTTTGGCGTGCGCGTTTTCAGTGCCGGGCTGCTCTACATTTCGCAGATCGTTCTGGCTCGCTGGATGGGCGGCTTTGATTACGGCATCTACGTGTTCGTGTGGACATGGGTGCTGATCCTCGGCGGCACGGCGCACGCCGGTCTGAGCACCGCCGCCATTCGGTTGGCGCCCGAATATCGCGAAGGCAATAAATTCGAGCTTCTGCGCGGACTGATCCGCGGCACCCGGCTCGCGTCGCTGGCCATGGGCACCGTCGTCATGCTGGCCGGTGTCGCCGGCGTCTATGCCCTGCAAAGTCACATCGAGAACCACTTCATTCTGCCGCTCTACCTCGGCCTCGTTTGCATCCCGCTGTTCGCGCTGACCGACATGCAGGACGGCATCGGGCGCGGCAGCGGCTGGATGAGCGTCGCCCTTGTGCCGCCTTACGTGCTGCGACCCCTGCTGCTGCTGGCAACGATGGTCGCGGCCAACGTTTACGGACAGCCGATGACGGCCACCACCGCTGTCGCCGCGGCCATTGTCGCGACATGGGCCACTGGCATCATCCAGTTCTTCGCAATCAACCGGCGCATCGCCAGCGCCATACCGGAGGGACCGCGCAGCTACAATTTCAAATTCTGGCTGAAGACATCGCTTCCGCTGGTGTTGATCTCCGCCTGCGAATTGGCACTTCAAAACACCGACGTTCTGGTAATCTCGCGCTTCATGTCGCCGACCGACGTCGGCATCTATTTTGCAGCCGGCAAAACCATGGCGCTGATCATGTTTGTGCACTACGCGGTCGGCAGCGCCGTTGCCCATAAGTTTGCAGCGCTCAACGCGCGTGGCGACAAGGAAGGCTTGCGGTCGTTCGTCAAGGACGCTGTCAACTGGACGTTCTGGCCGTCGCTAGCGGGCGCTATCGTCATTCTGGCGCTCGGCAAGCCGCTGCTCTGGCTGTTCGGCCCGCAGTTCGACACCGGCTATCCGGTGATGTGCATTTTGGTCGTCGGTTTTCTGTTCCGCTCGTCGATGGGACCGGCAGAATATCTGCTCAACATGCTTGGCGAACAGGCGCTGTGCGCAACGGTGCTCGTCGCCGCCGCCGTTCTCAACGGCGCCTTGAATTTCGCGCTCGTCCCGTCGTTCGGCCTGATCGGGGCAGCCACCGCGACATCGCTCTCGCTGGTGATGGCAGCTTTGATGAACTCAGTCGTCGTCTGGCGCCGCCTCGACATTGAAATCGCGATCTGGAAGAACCTGCCGAAGTTCTAAGCGCGACGCACCCGCCGCCCCCCTCGAAACGACACGACCCCCAAAACGACAAAGGCCGGGAGCGATCTCGGCCTCGTACCATTCGTTAGACATTCGTTCTGGCGCGTTCTGAAGGCGACAAGCAAGGCCGCTTACATCGGTGAGCCGATGACCAGCGTCCAGAACGACTTGAATTCAGTCTTCGGGTCCTGAACCAGCGCGACGCCCATGTGATCGGCGTCCGACATCAGCAGGTTCTTGTTATGACCGGGCGAGTCTTTCCACCCCTTCATCACTTCCATGAAATCAATCTGGCCGGTGCCGACGTTCTCGGCGGTCAGCCGGGCTTTATAGCCGGTGCGCTTGACGCGATCCCAGGGATTGGAACCGTCCGAACCGTAGTGCGAAATGCGGTCCCACTTGGCGAGGTCGCGGGCGTGTGCCTTGGCGGCTTCGGTGAGTTCCGGTGACAGTTTCAAGGGCTTCAGGCCCTTTTCCTTGCGGTAGCTGTTGATGATGTCGCGCGCCATCTGCGCGTCGAGCATCGTCTTGGAATAATCGCGGTCCGACAAGATGCCGGCCGGTGCCTTCTCGAACGTACCGGCGGGGGCTCTATCGTCGAGCTTGGCAAGCTGAACGCCGCGCGGGATCGCGGGTTCGCCGCCGAGACCGACGCTCTTGGCAGTGGGACGGGAAATCGCAGCCGTAGTCGGCTGCGGGTTTTCAACAAAGCCTGACGAAATGGATGACGAGCCAAGGCTGCAACCCGCCAAAGCGGTTGCGAGGCCGGCCGTGAGAGCGACGCGATACATGGATGCAACTCCCGGCACACGATGTGCGGACATCGTCATCATTGCCCTAAATCCGTTAACTGCACGTTAACGCTAACGGGTTGCGAATCAGCGTCGCGGCGGTCGGCTCCTGGTGAGCGTGCTGTGATCATCACCTTGTGGGTTCCCTCGAGAAACATGTTCCCGCCCTGCGGTTAGAGGGCTCCAACAACGTGTCGCCATTTGGGCGGGGAGGCGGCAAAACGCTGACCGTCGCCGCGCAAAGCGCACAAGTCCTCATATGGTTAGCGAAGAATTAGCCGTGGCCACCGCACCCGGCTCGTCCTCAGGTTTCACGCTGGCGGCCGTATGGGCGCGCGCCTGCATGCCATAGAGTTCGGAGCGAAAAATCGATTCGCTGGAGGGAGACCGCGGACATGACGGCGGCAACCAACACCCCGACATCAAAGGCCACCAGTGACCCAGCGCCAGAGGTCTCAATCAACGATCTCGTTTTGCTGCGCGCCACAGCTGCGTCCGCCACCCGCGCCGAGCTGCAGCGGGATCTGGCTGCGCTGGTCGCTCCGAAAATTCCCGGCACTGCTTTTCGCCGTGCCGCCGAACTGGCCATCGGCCAGCACGTCGCCCGCCATTTGCTGACCGAGCATCGCGGCCGCCTGACCGCGACAGATGCCGGCCAGAGAGCGGCTGAAGCACTGCTGGTGCCAACGAAGCCCGCTGCAGCCGCTGGTCTGACGGATTGGCCGAGCGTGCGCACCGCGCTGGTGGTCCGGGCGCTTGGACTGAAAATGGCAACACCGGCCATCCTGAAGGCGCTGAACCGGCCAGAAGGCCTCGCGGCCCTCCTGTTGCAGCGGCACTTTGAGTTGAACGTCGACAAAGTTTTATCTCCAACCACCTTGCGGTCGGAACTTGCTGTTGTCGCGCTGGAACGCGCCTTCGGTAACAAGATCAAGACCGGCCTTGGCAAGGGCTCGGGGCTGCCCGGAAAAGCCGGACGCATCCTGGCCGGGCAACTGTTCAAGCAGCCGCGCGAAATTGCAACCGATGGCAAGCTGGTGCTGGCGCTCGCGGCTGAGATAACGAACGCACCGGACACCTCGCTCGACGGGCTGACGCTCGCCACCCTGCGCCGCTTGACGCAGGCGCCGTCCACAGCCGCCGCAATCGCCGCGCTCGATCAGCGGCTGCCCAAGCCGTCTCCGACGCCGGACAACGATGCGAGCCCTTTGCCGCCGCCTGCGGCCGATGCGGCGGCCCCGCAAATGCGCGCGGCCGTGCGTCCCGACATGTCGGAATTCGCTAGTGCTGTTGTATCGGCGGCACGACCTGTTTCGGAGGGCTGGCCAGGCAACCGGAAGGCGTTTATCTCTTTGGTATGGAACGCGATTCGCAACACGCGGCCCGAGTGGGAATTGAGTGAGATTGCCTTCAAGGGCATGCTCGCTGAAGCTCACCGGACAGGATACGTCGTCCTTGCAGGCGCTGATCTCAAAGATAAGTGCGATCTCAAGGAGTTAGAGGACTCCAAAATCCTCTACAAGAACACGGTTTGGCACTTCGTGCGCGTCGAAGATTGAAGGTAATTCGTCTTATTATGGGCGTCGACGGCGGTTCTCAGAAGAAGCAGGCATTTGCTCCGGCGCTGGCTCCTGACAAGCTCAGCGAGGCGTTTGAGCATTCGATTACCTGGGAAGACGATCTCTGGCGGGCCGATCCGGTCGACGTGCCGGAGGTTCACGCCAAGGCGCGCCGGAAATTCGACGACCTCGTCACCACCATCACCTCCGGCCGCGGCTTCCACGTGCAGGACCGCATTCTGCTGTTCCACGGCCAATCGGGCGCTGGCAAAACCCACTTGCTGCGCGCGCTCCGTACCGAAAGCCATCGCACCAATCGCGCCTATTTCGGCTATGCGCAGATGACGCCGGACGTCGCGAACTACGCCGATTTCTACCTGCGCCGCCTCGTCCACTCGTTCGAGAAGCCCTATGACCCGGACCGCTTCGGCGACAGCGCGCTATCGCGCCTGACCAATAAGCTGGTACTCGACAGCGAGGTGATCTCGTCAGCCGATCTCGAACAACTGCGCGAAGCGCAGATGGACGACAACGAACTGGCGCGCCTCATCATGCGCCTGTCCGACGACATCGTCGCCAGCGAGAAGTTCCAGACCCGCGAACTCGACATCAACATCGTGCGCGCACTTCTCTATATGCAGCGCCGCGATCCGCGCATCGATCAGCGCATCCGCCAATATCTGCACGGCCGCCAGTTGTCGCCGATCGCGCACGAAGCGGTTTGCGCGCTTGATCCGAATACGGGTGAAGACCGCGCCTTCGAGATCATTGCCGCGCTTGGCGCGCTGGTGTGGTCGGTTGATCGCGCCGCGCTGGTGTTCTGCATCGACCAGGTCGAAGATCTGCGCTTCTTCGATAACGCCGAAGAACGTTTCCAGCGCGCCGTCCGCGACCTTATCCAGATCGCCAACCGGCTGACCAACGCCATCATCGTGATTTCGTGCCTCGAAGATTTTTACGGGCAGGTGCGCAGCGTCGTGGCGCAATCCTACATCGACCGCATCGAGAAATCCGGCCCCGTGCTTTTGCGCGAAGGCCGCACGGTCGAAGAAGCTCGCCTCATCATCTCGAAACGCATCGCCTATCAGGCCGAACTCAACGGTTCCGGCATGAGCTTCCCCGATGCGTCGGCGTTTTTCGGTCCGCAATTCTTCGAAGAGTTCGGCGGGCTATCCACACGCCGATTGCTCGAACATGCCCAGACGCGTCTGCGCGAGGCGACGTCTACCGAGGGCGATGAAACGGATGGCGCAGACGACAGCACGCCAAAGGCTTCGTTCATCAGCACGTTGGCCCAGGCGCTTGGGCAGACAACTGGATTTGGCGGCGACGAACCCGAAATTGTCGGTTCGATTTCGGCGGTTCAATATCGCGAAATGTGGGAACGCTTCGCCAACGAGAGCGAAGCCGAAATGCCGGCCGACGATCAAGAACTTGTCGATGTGCTGTCGGCGGCGCTGCTGCTCGCCCGCGACGAGTGGGGCAAGGCGATCGACGTCACCGTCAAGCGGCTCGAACTCGGCGACGATTTGCCGGCCTTCGATCTGACCGTTCGCCACCGCACGGGCTTCGCGAGCGAGGTGCGCGTGTTCCTGTGCAACCGGCCGACGCAGGGCGGCGGTTTGAAGCGGCAGCTCGATAAGGTTCTGACGTCGATGCAGGGCAAGGCCTGCTTCATGTTGCGCGCCAGCGATTTCCCGCCGAACAAAAAGAACCAGACGGCGCAAGCCTTCCGCAAATTCCGTGATGGCGGCGGCCGCCAGCACCTCGTGCCGATCCCCGAGTGGGAACGCATGATGACGGTGCGCGAGTTTACCGCCCACCATCGCGGCGACACCGGCCTGCACCAATGGCTCGAGGGCACCAAGCCGCTTTCGACGTTGCTATCGATTACATACCTGTTGCGCCTCGATCTGCTCGGCCGGCCGTTGCCGCGCTTGGTCGCCAAGGACATCGACGATCCGCAATCATCAATGGCAGGGCTTGATGATCATAGCGGCGCCATGGGCCACGATGCTGCGGCAACAGCCGGCGAAGCGTTGCCCGCCAACGACGAAGATCTGCCGCTGTCGGTCATTCTCGACGAGAACGGCACCTATGGTTCGAGCATTCTGTCGGGCCGCGAGATTGGCAACCGCGGACGCCCGGTCACACTCAATAAGAGCGTTCTGAAACGCCACGCGGCGTTCCTCGGCGGTTCCGGTTCCGGTAAGACGACGCTGGCGCTGTCATTGATCGAACAGCTTTTGCTGCGCGGCATTCCGGCGGTCCTCATCGACCGTAAAGGCGATCTCGCAAGTTACGCCAATCCCGACGTTTGGCGCTCAAACGACAACGAAACCGCAGAGCGGCGCGCGGAGCGCGAAAAGCTTGCCGACGCCATCGACGTTGCGGTTTATACGCCCGGTCGCGGCTCCGGCCGTCCGATCTCCATTACGCTGCTGCCGACCGGCATCAACGAATTGCCCGATCACGAACAGCAACTGCTCGCCAACCTTTCGGCGGCGGCGCTCGGCGAAATGCTGCATCTGAAGAACTCGGCGACGCATCAAAAGCAGTCGGGCGTGCTCGCGGTGGCGTTGCGCATTCTGGGCTCGCTGTCGAACAGCGAAGTGACGCTCGGCGATCTCATTCACCTGCTCGAAGACGAGCACCCGGAACTGACCGATCAGACGCAGCGCATGGACCCCTCGGGCAAGCTGCGCCGCGATCCCGGGGAATCGCTGCGCATGGAAAGCCTGCTCGGCCTCGGCAAATTCCAGCGCCCGAACCGCACGCGCCTGTCGGTGATCTACACCGGGTTCCTCGGCGACAATGAGAACATCCTGTTCTGGGTTTCGCAGTTCCTGTCGGAAGCCTTGCGCTTCTGTCAGCGCAACCCGAACGACGAGCTGCAAGCCGTTGTGATGTTCGACGAGGCCGACCTCTACATTCCGGCCAACTCGAAACCGGCGACGGCAGAACCGCTGCAGAGCCTGTTGAAGCGGGCGCGCTCCGCCGGTCTTGGCCTGATGCTCGCCACCCAGTCGCCGGGCGACCTCGATTATAAGAGCCGCGACCAGATCACCAGCTGGTTCATTGGCCGCGTCCGTGAAGATACGGCGCTGCGCAAACTGAAGGCCGCGTTCCAGTCTGAATCTGGGCTCGATCCGGCAACGGCGCTTCCCGGCCAAACAGTCGGTGAGTTCCATCTCGTCCAAGAAGGCCTAGTGCGACCGATGAAGGCGCTCAAATCGCTGATCTCGGCCGAACAGGTGCCGTTCGATCGCATCGAACAACTGGCCGCCGAAACGCGGGGCCAGGATGAGCGGCAGTTGCGGCTGTTCGACCTCAAGTAAGCTATGAAGGACAAACATCGCGCGCGGCTTGCATGAGGTTGAATTCCCACGCTGCGATCAATTCATGTTTCAGAGATTGTTACAAAAGTCCTTACTGCGACGCGACCGCATGGTTAATGGCGTGCCGCTGAGCGCACCAAAGACCACACCCAACACATTGTAAGAAAAGTCTTTTCATCGGCAACGTGACCCTGCACGCGAGCAGCTGAGGGGGTGTTGCAGTACGGGTTACGGAGTGTGACAGCAATCACACGTCATTTTTGACATTTCGCATAATCGGCCTGTCAAGCAATTTCGTTGTCTGTATTATGAAAACGTTGGTGATGAGCCGGAGGGAACTCATCAGCAGCGACAGCGTTTCGGAGGCGGCTCCGGTGCGATGTCGAATAGGCGACATGAATAAGGGCACGTCATCCGTTGGGGGCAGCGAGGGTGACCGCCTTAGGTTCAACCGTCGTTACCGTTGTGATTGCGTTCAAACAGCTTTGGAAAAAAGCGAAAAGTAGTGCGGGGTAAAGTGTTATGGCGGCGAAATCCTTCGTCATGATGTTGTTAGCGACTCTGGTTGGTCCAGCCATAGGTATCGGCGTTTTCGTGCTCATGAACAATTTCTGAGGCCGTTATCTGCCTCGGTGTTCAGCCGCATTTTTAGCTTCACGTGGCGCTCCCAGCCTAGCAATGGCCGTGATGCCGCCGCGCTTTAGCGCATTTGCAGCCGCAAATTTCCGTTAGCCCTCAAAGGGTCCATCCGGCAACCGGGTGCTCCTTTAAAGCGGCTTTGCGACACGCATGTTACGGCTTTTGCGGACCCTCACCGCGTTTCTCAACGTTCTGGTGCTCGCACCGCGCCGCGCGGTGCGCTTCGCGATGTCGGCGGTCGCCTTCAATCCGAAGCTCGGGCCGCTCCGCCATGTTGCAACATTTGCAATACTTTACGTGCTGTTCGCGCTGCTACTGGTCTATGTCATCGCGCCGATACGCGGGCTGACCGGGCAACTGACGATGCACGACAAGATCGGCTACGACGCCGAACGCTGGATGGCGACGGCCATCTACGACCCCAAGGGAAACTTTGCCGGAACGTTCGATCCACGCCTCGATAGTCTGCGCGACGTCAATTACACCGACGCGGCCATCGAGATCGGCGATTACGTCGCCAATCCCGATCACAAGTCGATCCCAGTCCGCGATGTGCCAGAGCAATATTGGCAGTGCCTGCAGTATCATGAGGATCGCTATCTCGGCGGCATCCTCAATCCTTTCGGCATCGATCTCACTGGCGTTCTGAAAATCCCATACTCGACCATCGCCCGGTCGATTGCGTTGCGCCGGCCGGCGCTTGGCGTTGGCGGCTCAACCCTGCCGATGCAGTTCGCGCGCGTGATTTATAAAACCCCGCCCAGCCGCGACGAGGGCGGTTTCACCAAGCTGAAGCGCAAACTCGGCGAGTGGTGGCTGGCGCCCGTCATCTACCGCGAACTGACACGCGGCGGCGACGATACCAAACTCAAACAATGGGCGGCCAATCACATCTGGCTTGCGCAGCGCACCGGCGGACAGCCGCTGCACGGCGTCGAAGTGACGAGCAGAATTGTGTTCGGCAAGGAAGCCAAGGATCTTTCGACCGCCGAACAGTTCGTGCTCGCCTCCGCCGTCAACAAGCCCATCATCCTGCTCGAAGGCAACGACAAGCTGAACGAAGTCCGCCTCGACCGCTGGCGCTACATCACCGAGGTGCGCGCCCGCATGTGCGCCGACAAGCTCGTCACCGATGAAGCCGAGCAGAAGAAAATCATGTTCGAGCTTATGGAACTGGCGGGTGGTCCGCCCGATCCAAAGGTACGCCCGAAACTACAGGAAGCGCTGGAAAAATTCGCACCCGATCAGGCCAAGCGCGCGCAGGCCAATCCGGTCATCCGCGCCAACGTGCTGTTGCCGGCGGCGCGCTATGGTTTGCGCGAAGAGATGAAGAACATTTACGGTTTCGCCTGGCGCGATTACGTGCGCGGCGTCACGACCACGTTCGACATCGGTGAGAACCTCGCCTTCCGCCAAACGATCGATCAAGAGCTGAGCCTGCTCGACACCAAATGGCAAGCGAAGATCAATCCCGCCTACACGCTCGATCCCAAGAAGGTCTCGGCCGACAAGGCCGTGCCGAATGTTGTGGTGGTCGCGGCCGACAGCAACGGCGATATCGTGCGGTATTACGAGACCGGCGAAACGGCCGCCTATTATGGATCGATCTCGGCGCGAAATCCGGCGAACGGCCTTTACGATCCGAACGCCGAGAACCGCATGATCGCCTCAACCGGCAAGATGATTGCGGCCATTGCGATTGCTAACGAAGGCCGCGACAGCGTCGATAGCCTGTACCTCGATACGCAGGCTCCGGCGCAGGGCCTGGAGACGTGCGAAAAACATGGCACGGAGCGCGTCGGGCGCCGCGCCATCGTAGCATTCGCTTGCTCGCTGAACGGGCCGCTGGTCAACCGCACGGCGCAAGTTGGCCAGGCCAAAGTGCGCAAACTGATTGACGACTTCGGCTTTGCGATGCCACCAGCGGCAGAGATCGGCGGAACACCGCCATCAACAGCGGCGGTGATGGGCCAGATCGCGGGCGCGCCGCGCCGCGTGCAACATATGTCGGCGACCATTCTAGCAGCCCTGATCGGGCGCGGCAGCAAGCCGCTGAAAATGCCGAGCCTCATCCGCGCCTATGACTATACCTTCAAAGGCGATGCTGAAGTCGGCCGCGCCCAGAACCAGCAACCGCCGCTAACGCCTAGCCTTCTGATCAAACGCAGCGCTCTGCCGTTGCTCAAAACGCTGTTGCAAGCGCCGCTCTGCTATCAGGCGGGCGGCGCATCGCATGGCACGCTAAAATCCCTCAGCCACTGGTGCGCAACGCGCCGCACCGATTTACGACTGCATTTCGCAAAGACAGGCACCCAGGTCGCCAGCGATCCGAACGCGACGGTCGATGCCTGGATCAGCGGCGGATTACAGTTCACCAACGGCGCAGCATACTCGTACGTGGTCGTCGTCGGCACCGGCTCGACCAGCCAGCCGTGGGCGACGGGGCTGCATGCCGCTCAAATTGCTGCGCCCTTGCTCGACAAGCTTCTGCAAGACCTCGCGATCCACGCCAAAGCCAACCCGCACCGTGAACTGTTGCCGCCGCCCCGCCCGATTGTTCCGCGTGTTCGCTCCGCGCCTGTCGCAAGTGTTGACCGCCCAGTCGTGACCTCGACAGTCGCCCGCCGCGACACACCATTGTCGCCCGGAGAGTTGCAGCGACGCGCGCTCATACCGAACTGAGGCGCACCAAAAGCGCCTGCGATCCGCCCACGCATCGCCGTAGTTGAGACATGAAAAACGCGCCAACAGCGGCGAGTGTCTATCGTTCGAGGGCACTGTTGCGCGGGTTTGAGTGATGCATTTTGGTTCAGATGATTTGCCTGAGCGGCCGCCATTTCGCGGCGCGATGAGCGCAGCCGATGCCTTTGGCCCTGAGCCGGCGCCGCCCGCCGTCGAACGCGATTGGAAACGCGGCGTGCTGATTGCCGGCCTCGGCATTCTGTCGTGGGTCGCGACCTACGTCGGCATGCTCGAGCTGATCGAAGCCAACATGGGCGACCTGCCGCTGATCCACAAAGCGATCATCGGCTTCTCGGTCGCCATGCTGATGACGATGATCATCTGGCTGCTCGATCAACTCTTCAAACCGCACCCGTTCACGACCAAGGTTTTCTACGCCACCGGCTATGTGTTTCTGTCGCTTATCTCGATCGGCTTCGGCTTTGGCTTCTATTGGAAAGTGCTGGAAAGCCGCGGAGAATCGACCCGATCCGCCGAAAGCGCCGTCTCTCAGGTGCAGAATTCGTTGCATGCGGCGTCAACCCGCCTTGAACAGTTGAACGCTACGCTGATCCAGTTGTCCGCCATGTCGGCATCCAAGGCCGAACTGGAGCGCGCCAAAGGCACGTCGTGCCCGGATTCGAAACCCGGAGACGGGCCGCGCCGCAAGATGCGCGACGACGACGCGCAACGCTTTTCGTTCGCCTCAGAATTTGTCAGCGGCCGCGTGACGGCCGTGAAGGCCGACATGGGCGCCTTGAATGGCGACCTCGCCAAGATCGTAACAGCTGACGCTTCCACGTTCGATCCTAAAACCGGCACGCGCAACGAGTTCATGCGCGCGCTTGGCCGCAAACTCGATATGACGGTGACGGGTTTCAACGCGTTCCGCACCGATCCACAGTTGCGCCAGATCCGCGCCGACCTTGCCGAACGCGCCGAGAAAACCACCTTCGGCCAGAACAAGAATGGCGCCATCGCCTGTCCCGACCCGCAGTTGCAGACGGCGCTACGCGGCGTCGTCAAAGCCATCGACCAATTGCCCGAACTGGAGAAGCCGCAGATCGCGGCAGTCGAAGGGTCGGAAGCGACGATCGAAGCGTTCCGCCGCCTGACGACGACCTTCTATGGCCTGCTTGCATTCAAATTGCCGCCGTCAGCCGATGAACTGCGCGACCTCCAGAAGAAGGCCGTGCAATCGGTCGAGATGGACGGCGCGGCGGCAAGCGCTCCGATGATCAACGCGGAACAAGGCGGTCTATCCAAGCGCGATTACGTGCCGCTGGCGGTGGCGCTGTTCGTCGATCTTTGCCTGTTTCTCGTCTCCATGGTTCAGCAAAGCGCCGGACGCCTCGATGGTCTGATGCCGAAGATGCGCGCCGCTGAACGCGGGCCGATCATTCAAATCTTGTCCCGCTTCAACGACATCCATCACGACCGCGAGATCCGCGAGAATTTTGAGATCTTCCGCCATGTCGTGTTCGATATGAACGGTGATTACTACGTCGCCGTGCCGTTGGATGCGCCGCCGCGCCTCAATCCGCAGGAGCGCGAAGAGCTGCGCATCGAAGCGCAACTTCTGTCGAACCTGTTTGCGAGTTTCGAGAAGGAAAAGATCTTCAAGCGCACCATGCTGCCAACCACGTCGAGCATCCAGAAGCGCTTGAAGCGGCAAGGCTCGAAGTTCGCCGGTTCCGAAGCCTTCCGCGTTTACCGGTTCAGCGATGGCGCGTGGTCGGACATCATTCTCGGCGCCGTCATGGGTGCTGCGCGCCGGGCCGAGGCGAGCGAGCGCGCGACCACGCGGCCATCTTCGAACAGGCCGGACACACCCGAGGCCCCGATCCTGGCGGCCGCGCCGCGCGGCCCGATGCCGGGTCCAGTTGCCGGAAATCAAAACACCCCGCCGCCAGCAGCGGCGCCGCCGCCGGAGGCCTCCGTTATGACGGCGATGCGCCGCGCCACCGTTCAGCCGCCACCGCGCGAAACCCAGCGTGTGGCGCCGCGCGAAGCACGGGCGGCGAGCACGACGGCGCCCGACCCCGAACACGTCTCGCGGTTTGGGCCGTATGCCGACGTCTACCGGCCACAGCCCTACCGGGAACCGCCGCCCTTTGCACTGGCGCCGCAAGGGCCGCGCGTGCCGTGGCCCGCCCCGCCGCCGCTGCCGGAGGCCGACGTCACCGTCAAGACGCAGTCCCCGGCGACCGCGAGCGTTGCACCGAACACCACCCGCCTGCCGGACGTCGCAAACGACACGGTCACGGTGATCCCGATGCCGCACAACGACGCAACGCAGCGCCCTACCGATTTGATCGGCGTCACGCTCAGCCGCGAGACGGCGACGTTTTCATTTCCTGTGAGCGAAGCCCGCCTTCCCCTGTCTTTGCAGGCGGCGCTTGCCAGCATTTCCGACGCATCGCGTGCAGCACCAACACGCGCGCTCGCGGCGGTCGATGTTGCCGATGATCAAGACGACACTGCGTTATCTGATTACGATCTGGAAACAGCGCGCGACATCGAACTTTCACCCCACGACATGGCCGTCATCGGACGCATGGCACCGGAGGCCGCGGAATAAAAAAATCTTAAAATCTGGGCACTTGTTCCAAATCGTCACAAATCAGCCCGATCGGAAACGCTTGCTTAACAATCTTGACGCCAAATGGACTGATCAATCTCCCCGAGGCGTCCGGCATATTGCGGCACCCCTTCGGCCTAGCACTAGGAATGAACCACATGCGCCTTCCTTCGCCACCGCGTATCCCTGTACTTAGCCGCGAAGACAAAGAGGCCAGACTGAAAGTGTTCATTGCGGAAGCGCTCGCAGCCCGCGCTGCAAGCGTTGACGGTTCCTTCGGCGAACCCTTTACGCTCGTCGCTCGTGCACCAGACAGCCCCGCTGCGCAGGCTGTGCTTGCGATGGCCAATGAAATTGCGGCTGCCAATGTGGCTGTTCGCGTTGTGCTTTTCGAAACCGAACCGTTGACCGACGATAATGCACCTGCGTCTTTGCTCGACGTGTCGGCAATCGACACCCGGATGCTGACCGATCTGCGGTTTGCGTCCGCCCACGAGCAGCTGGTGCTCGGCCAAGGCCGTGTATGGATCGGCGACTGCATGCGCCGCGATCCGGCGAAGCGCGACGCCTTCGAAATGTATCATGACAACCACGCCTCGACCGCCAGCCACGCCGCCGCGTCTTTCGCGAAGCTGTGGGACAAGTCGGTGAGCCTGACCCGCATGGTCGCCACCAACGTCGCCGCCGACGTCATCCTGGCAGGCCACGCCGCACCCGATAATGCGGACATCACCACCCGCCGTTAAGGCTACCCCGCAAACCCCTTCCCCCGCCGTCCCCCCGGCGTCAGCAACAACCCTCCTGGGATTTATCCCCGGGGGGTTTTTGCCGTGCTAAAACCGGGGTTGTCCTGAGCGTGCCAGAAAAAGGACGCAAGTGACGGTAATGCTCGATATTTCCTGAATTGCTGCCGCGCTTCCGTCGTTCCGCCCTGTTGGGCTTAGAATCGCATTTCGATTGCCGGATACTCACAGCGAACGCCCGCGGCGTTTGCGGGGTCCAATTTTACAGGATGGCCAACCATGCAATTTTTAGCGCGCCTCGCCCTTCTCGCCAGCCTCACGATCGGTGCCGTGTCACCCGTGTTGGCTGCCGACAGAGGCTTCTCGCACGAAGGCATTGCAGCCGATGCCAAGCGTTACGAGACGTTCCTCAAATCAAATTGGAAATCAGATGGCAAAACGCCGGCCGATCTGAAGCGCGAAGCCGAGAAGGTGTTCGCGACCGACGCCCGCGCCGCTTCCCGCTATCTCGCCAACTCCGTCGCCAGCGATGACCAGGACGCCGAAGCCTGGACGCGTCTTGCCGAAGCACTGCTTGCCATCAAAGCCGATCCCGACAAGAGCGCGTAACGCTATGATCTGCCGGTCTACGCTTCTGGCGCCGCCTATCGCGCCTATGAACGCGCAGGCGATGCGGCTGAGAAATCAAAAGCGCTGCTCGTATTGGGCCAAGCCCTCGAACGGCGGTCGTATTGGCGACCCGCGATTGACGCGCTGCGCATGAGCTTCGAAGTCTCCGACAATCAACCGGCGCGCGAAGCCTATGACAAACTGCGGGCCGAGCACGGCTTCCGCATGATGGACTACAAGGTTGATAACGAAGCGACGCCACCGCGCGTCTGTCTGCAGTTCTCGGAAGATCTGTCGCGCAAGGAAACCGACGTTGCGAAGTTCGTCTCCGTCGATGGCAAAGACCCGCAATCGCTGGTGCAAGACGGCAAGCAGCTGTGTGTTGAAGGCCTGAAGCACGGCGACCGCTATCAGATCCAGATCCGCGCCGGATTGCCGTCGGAAATCGGCGAGACGCTGAACAAGGCTGCCGATCTGGCGATCTACGTGCCAGACCGCTCAGCACTGGTGCGCTTTACCGGCAAGGCCTACGTGCTGCCAAGCCGCGGCCAGCAGGGCATTCCCGTCGTCACCACGAACACCCAGAAAATTGAAGTCGAGATCTACCGCATCGGCGACCGCAGCCTTGCCGCGACGTTGCAATCAGGAGATTTCCAACGTCAGCTCTCGAGCTACGAAATCGACAACATCCGCGATCGCTCGGGCGTCAAAGTCTACAGCGGCGAAATGGATATCGCCGGCAAGATCAATGAAGACGTGACGACGGCCGTGCCGGTCACCGATGCCACCGGCAAGCTCGAACCCGGCACCTACGTGATGGTCGCCAAGCCGGCTGAAAAGACCAAGGGCGACGAAGGCCAACGCGCCACGCAATGGTTCATCGTCTCGGACCTCGGGTTGACGGCATTTTCCGGCAACGACGGCGTGCATGCATTTGTCCGCTCGCTCGCCGACACCACGCCTGTTGAAGGCGTCAACGTCAAACTTGTCGCGCGCAACAACGAAGTCCTGGCAACCGCCAAGACCGACGCCAAGGGCTACGCGAACTTTGACGCCGCGATTGCCAAGGGTGAAGGCGGCACAGCACCCGCCGTGCTCGTCGCAGAAAAAGGCGAAGGCGAATACGCTTTCCTCGATCTGACCGTCAACGCTTTCGATCTTTCGGATCGTGGCGTGAAAGGCCGTGACGCTTCCGGTCCGATCGACGCCTACGTCTACACCGAGCGCGGCGTTTATCGCGCCGGCGAAGAAGTCAACGTGACGGCGCTCGTCCGCGACCGTCAGGGTAAAGCGTCTTCAGTGCCAATGACACTGATCGTGACGCGGCCCGACGGCGTCGAACAGCAGCGCCTGATCATGAACGATCAGGGCCTGGGTGGACGCGCGCTGACATTGCCGCTCGCAAAGACCGCGCAAACCGGAACCTGGCGGCTGTGGCTGCACACCGATCCCAAGGACGCGGCCATCGCCGAGCGTGCCTTCCTGGTCGAAGACTTCGTGCCGGAACGCCTCGACATGACACTTGCGGCCAGCGCGAAGGAGCTCGTGCCTGAAGAGAGCGCCACGATCAACGCCGATGGCCGTTACCTCTATGGCCCACCGGCTGCCAACCTCGGCATTGAAGGCGAAATCATCGTCAGACTGTCGAACAAGGATGTCGACGGTTTCCCTGGCTATCAATTCGGACCGGCTGACGAGCTCGTCAGCCCGGTGCGTCAGGCGTTGATGGAAAACCTCATCACCGATGCCGACGGCAAAGCCGCAATTCCGGTGACGCTGCCGGCCATTCCAAATACCGCGCGCCCGCTCGAAGCCGACATTCTCGTCAAGCTGCGTGAAACCGGCGGCCGCACCATCGAACGCAAGATCACGCTGCCGGTTGATTTGAAGCGGCCACGCATCGGCATCAAACCGCTGTTCGATCGTGTCGTGCAGGAAGACGCCGACGCCGCCTTCGAGATCGTCATGCTGGATGCCGCCAACAAAGCGACGGCCACCGATAAGCTGGCGTGGACACTGACCCGCCTCGACACCAACTGGCAGTGGTATCGCCGCGACGGCAACTGGACCTACGAAGCCGTCACCGTAAAACGCAAGGTTGGCAGCGGCGAACTGGCAATGCTCGCCGATGCGCCCGCCAAACTGGCGCAGAAAATCGGCTGGGGCCGCTATCGCCTCGATGTTGCTTCGAGCGAGCCGAACGGCCCAGCTTCGAGCTTCGTGTTCTCGGCCGGGTGGTACACGTCGGGCGAAGACGTCGATAGCCCCGAGCAACTGTCTGTCGCACTCGACAAAGAATCGTACAACGCCGGTGATACCGCCAAGTTGCGCATCGCCACGAAGCTCGGCGGCAAGGCGCTGATCGCGATCCTCGGCAGCAGCCTGCACGCTATGCAGGAGGTCGACGTGCCGAAGGGCGGCGGCGAAATCTCTATTCCAGTCGCAGCCGACTGGGGCCCGGGCGCCTATGTGACCGCGATGCTCTATCGCCCGATGGACGAAGCACAAAAGCGTATGCCGAACCGCGCCATCGGGATCGCCTGGCTCGCGCTCGATCAAAGTGCGCGCGAACTGAAGGTCGCGCTGACGCTGCCGGAAAAGGTGAAGTCGACTTCCACCATCACTGTGCCTGTCAAAGTTGACGGCATCGCTGCGGGTGAAGACGCGCGCGTGGTCGTTGCTGCCGTTGACCTCGGCATTCTCAACCTGACCAAGTACGAGACACCGGCGCCGGAAGACTGGTTCAACGCCCAGCAAAAGCTGTCGTTCGAAATCCGTGACTTCTACGGCCGGTTGATCGACGGCATGGCGGCCGACCGCGGCAAGCTGAAATCCGGCGGCGACGGCATGGGGCCTGCCATGCAGGGCAATCCAACCGTTGAAACCGTGGTGTCGCTGTATTCTGGCATTGTCAAAGTCGGCAGCGACGGAACGGCCAACGTCGAATTCGAACTGCCGGACTTCAACGGCACCGTGCGCGTGATGGCGGTGGCGTGGAGCGCCGACAAGGTTGGTCATACGTCCGGCGATCTGATCGTACGCGACGCCGTTGCCTTGACGGTTGCCGTGCCGCGCTTCCTGACGCTTGGCGATGAAGTGAGCCTAGGTTTCGACGTTCACAACATCGAAGGGCAGGACGCGCCGTACAAAATCGCGCTGTCGCAGAAGCTCGGCGACGATACCAATGAAAAGCTGATCGCGATTGCCGACACATCGGCCAATCTCAAAACCGGCGAGCGCAAATCCGAACGCATGACCTTCAAGCCGAAGGACGTCGGTCCGGTGACGCTGAAAGTTGCCGTGACGGGTCCGAATGACATCCTCGTCAAGCGCGAGATGACGTTCGACGTGCTGCCGCCCGCTGGCGACATCAAACGCACGACCGTATCGTCGCTGAAAGCCAAGGGCGGAAAGCTGACGCTGACGAGCGATCTGATCCAGGATCTGATCCCCTCGCGCACGCGCATCAATCTGTCCGTCGGACCAGCCGCGCGTTTGGACGTGCCGAGCCTGTTGACGCAACTTGACCGCTATCCGTATGGCTGCGCCGAACAGACGGTGTCGCGCGCGATGCCGCTCGTTTATGCGAATGCGGTGGCCGCGCAGGTTGGCATTGCGGAAGATAAGGCGCTCAAGGAACGCATTCAGAAGGCCGTCAATCGCGTCTACGAAATGCAGGATAGTTCTGGTGCCTTCGGTGTCTGGGGGCCCTCTTCCGCCGATCTGTGGCTGACGGCCTACGTCACCGACTTCCTCACGCGCGCCAAGGAAACCGGCACGGCTGTTCCTAAGGAAGGCTTCAACCGCGCACTCGACCGGTTGCAGAACTTCATCAGCTACGCCGAGGATTTCGAGAAGGGCGGCGAAGATCGCGCCTATGCGCTCTACGTGCTGGCCCGCAACGGCCGCGCCCCCATCGGCGAACTGCGCTATTATTCCGATACGCGCATCGACCGGTTCTCGACGCCGCTTGCCAAAGCGCAGATCGGCGCGGCGCTGGCTATGATGGGCGACAAGGTGCGCGCCGAACGTGCCTTCGCGTCGGCGCTGGCCTCCATGGGAGAAGCAACGCCCGACACCGGGTATCGCAGCGACTATGGCTCGACATTACGCGACGGCGCGGCACTTCTGACGCTCGCGTCGGAAAATGGAATCGCGGCGTCCGAACAACCCAAACTCGCGACGATCATCGCCAAGGCCTACGAAACACGCAGCTATACCTCAACGCAAGAACAGGCATGGATGCTGCTCGCCGCCAAGGCGCTGAACGATGAAGTCACCGGCACGACACTTTCCGTCGATGGCAAGCCCATCGCCGGACCTGTCATGCGCGGCCTGACACCGGCGCAACTCAAGGCCGGTGGCCTGACAATCACCAACGACGGCGATGCGGCGATTGATGCTGTGGTCTCCGTCATCGGTGCGGCGCTGACGCCGGAGCCGGCCGTATCGAAGGGCTTCAAAATTGAACGCCAAGCCTACACGCTCGACGGCAAGACCGTTGATCTGAAAAGTCTTGCGGGCGGCAAATCGACCGTGAAGCAGAACGATCGCTTCGTGATCGCGCTGAAGGTCACGTCGGATGATGCAAGCGGCCGCGTGCTGCTGGTTGACCGCTTGCCGGCGGGCTTCGAAATTGAAAATCCGCGCCTTGTGGAAAGCGGATCGATTGCCGGTATCGAATGGTTGAAAGCGACGACGCAACCCGAGCACAGCGAATTCCGCGATGACCGGTTCGTGGCCGCATTCAACTTCACCGGCAGCAGCGCCAGCAGCGAGAACGAAGCGTCAAGTGACGGTGAAGGCGTCGAAGGCGACGGCGATAGCGATAGCGAAGCCGTGCCTGCGCTGCCGGAATCGGCTGACGCGAAAGCCCCAGCCATGCAGGCAACCGTTGCCTACATCGTGCGCGCGGTAACGCCCGGCACCTACGTCCACCCTGCCGCCACCGTCGAAGACATGTATCGCCCTGAACGCTATGCGCGCACGGCGGCGGGCACTCTGACGGTTGGTATGAAGGAGTAAGCACCGTGCGGCTTCGCGCCTTGATCCAATATCTCCGCACCACCGGCTCTCTCTCATCCAAGGGAGAGAGCCGGGATGTGGCGGCTGTTGGTCACGACGAGGCGCATCTTCCCGCCCCATCCTCTCCCGACGGAGAGACGGGCGGGCGGCAGAAGCGCATCACGCTTCGCCGTGCCGGATTTGCTGTGCTAGCGCTGCTCGCTATTGGCAGCGCCACGGCCTACGGCGTTTATACCAAGACGCTCGCCGAGATTGGGCCGTTGCCGCTCGAGGCTGCCCGCCATGAATCAGTCACCGTCGTCGATCGGGAAGACCGCCTGCTGCGCGCCTTCACGACGGCGGACGGCCGCTGGCGGCTGCCGCTCGACCCAAAGGATGTTGACCAGAATTATTTGAAAATGCTGTTTGCCTTCGAGGATCAGCGGTTCTACGCCCATCACGGCGTTGATCCGCAGGGCCTGCTGCGTGCCGTCGTACAACTGGCGATGCACCGCCGCCTCGTCTCGGGCGGCTCGACGTTGACGATGCAGGTGGCGCGGCTACTGGACGGAAAACACGAACGCACCGCGGGCGGCAAACTCCGCCAGATGGTGCGCGCCATCCAGCTGGAACGCGCGCTTTCGAAACACGAGATTTTGCGGCTGTATCTGAGGCTGGCACCATTCGGCGGCAATCTGGAAGGTGTGCGCGCCGCTTCGATTGCCTACTTCGGCAAGGAGCCGCGCCACCTATCGATCGGCCAGGCGGCATTGCTTGTGGCACTGCCGCAATCGCCTGAGATGCGCCGCCTGGACCGCAATCCAGAGGCCGCAAAGCGCGCCCGCGATCGCGTGCTGAAGCGAGCTGTCGAAGCGGGTGTCATTACCAACGCCGAAGCGACCAAAGCCATCGCCGAGCGCGTGCCCCGCGCGCGGATGGCATTCCCGACACTTGCGCCGCATCTGACAGAGACAGAAGTGGCGGCGCACCCAGCGCAAAAGACAATCAAACTTACGATCGACGCAACACTGCAGGCTTCGCTTGAAAAGCTCGCCGCCGAACAGGCAAATCTACAAGGCGATAAAATCTCGGCCGCCATCGTCGTCGCGGATCACACGACGGGCGAAATTCTGGCGCAGGTCGGCTCGGCGGGATATTTTGAACAAGATCGTCAAGGCGCTGTCGATATGGTGACGGCGGTCCGCTCGCCGGGATCAACGCTGAAGCCGTTCATCTATGGTTTGAGTTTCGAAGCCGGATTCGCTCACCCCGAGACGCTGATCGAAGACCGCCCGATGCGCTTCGGCAATTACGCGCCGAAGAACTTCGATGAAGGTTATCACGGCACCATTTCGATGCGCGAAGCACTGTCGCAATCGCTGAACATCCCGGCTGTGCGCGTGCTATCGCGCGTTGGTCCCGGCAAACTCGTCGGCCGCTTCCGCCGCGCCGGCGTGACGGCGCGCTTTCCTGATAAGTCGGAACCGACCCTCGCGATGGCGCTCGGCGGCACGGGACTGACGCTGCGCGACCTGACCCAGCTTTACGCGAGCCTAGCGCGCAGCGGCGATTCCATCGCGCTCACCCATCGCTATGACGAACGCGGCAAGTCTCTGCTGCCGACACGCGTCAAGCAGATGGTCAACGCCCACCGGCTGATGTCGCCGCTCGCCGCGTGGTACGTCACCGATATTCTGAAAGATGCACCGCCCCCGCTGAACGCCAAGGGCGGA
This sequence comes from Hyphomicrobium sp., assembly GCA_016716675.1. Classification (GTDB taxonomy): domain Bacteria; phylum Pseudomonadota; class Alphaproteobacteria; order Rhizobiales; family Hyphomicrobiaceae; genus Hyphomicrobium_B. The sequence continues at coordinate 259,747 of JADJVG010000003.1, read as the reverse complement.
CGCTTCGCCTACAAAACCGGCACCTCGTATGGCTATCGCGATGCCTGGGCGATCGGCTACGACGGCCGCCATGTCATTGCGGTATGGGTTGGCCGCGCTGATGGCACCAGCGTGCCGGGCATGATGGGCCGCACGGCCGCAGCACCCATTCTGTTCGACGCTTTCGAGCGCGTCGCGCGCAAGCGCACGCCGCTGCCGGGTCCGCCGAAAGGCGCGATCACCATGTCTGCCGCGGATTTGCCAGCGCCACTCGCCCACTGGCGGGAGCCGGGCGAAGATGTGCCCACGGGGCCGTTCCTCGAACCGTCCGTCCTGATCGCATTTCCGCCCGACCGCTCCGAAATCGAAACCGCTGATCTCGGCAACGAACCCTTGATCCTCAAAGCCGATGGCGGCGCGCTGCCGCTAACTTGGCTCGTCGACGGCGCTCCAATTCAGTCGGACCCGCATGCCCGTGACGTGACGTGGCAACCGCCGGGCGCAGGCTTCGCAAAAGTCACGGTGATTGACGCCAACGGCAAGGTGGATCGGGTTTCGGTACGCCTTAAATAGCGGCATTTGGTAGGGTATTCGCCGGAGTGCGGAGCGCTTAGATTGCCGGCGCGTCGCAGGTCGAGGAACCGGTCAATGCTGGAAAATTTTCGTCGGGCCATTGTGTGGTGGTGGGGGGTGGCATTCGCCATGCTGGCCGTCATCATCGCCGCCTATTGGCCGACGCCCCCTACCGGCGGCGTCAAAGCGCAGCAAGCCCCGCTGCCGGCGTTGGGCGCCACCATCGACGCGACATCGGTTTCGGGCATATCGTCTGGCGCCTACATGGCCGGTCAATTTGAGATGGCGCACGCCAAGCTCGTGGTCGGCGCTGCCATTATCGCGGGCGGGCCTTACGGATGCTCGGAAAGCGTGTTTGCGGATTCGATGCCGGGGCCCGGCACCGCGTTTCTCAATCTGAGCAAAGCCGTCAACGGCTGCATGCTCGATCTCCTCAGTGCATGGGGTGTCGGCGATCCGGATACGCTCGCCGAAAAGGCCAAGCAACGCTCCGCCAAAGGTGAGATCGATCCGATCAGCGATGTCGTCACCGACCGCGTCTATCTCTTCTCAGGCACCGCGGATAACACCGTCGTGCCGACCATCGTCAAACGCGCCGCCGCGTTCTACGCCAAGCTCGGCGTGCCGGCGGCCAACATCCTTCTGGTCGATACCATGCCGGCCGGTCATGCCTTCGTGACCGAATCCGCAGGCGGCGCTTGCGGACGCTCGGGCGAGCCGTATGTGGTCGATTGCGACTACGATCAAGCCGGCGCCCTGTTGAATTTCATCTATGGGGCGCTGCAGCCAGCCGGTTCGGGCAGCCAAGGCCAAATACGTGGAATTCGACCAGAGCCCCTACCGTGCGGGGGCGGCCTCCAACGGGTTGGCGAAAAAAGGCGTCGTCTACATACCGCAGAGTTGCGCAAGCACGGGCGGATGCCGCGTGCATATCGCGTTTCATGGTTGCGCGCAGAACCGTGACGCCGTCGGCGATACCTTCATCAAAGAGACGGGTTTCGCGCGTTGGGCCGATACCAACAACCTGATCGTCCTGTTTCCGCAGGTCGCGACGACCGTCTCAAATCCGCAAGGATGCTGGGACTGGTGGGGATATACCGGCAATGATTATTTGACGCGCGATGCGCCGCAAATCTTGGCGGTGCGGGCGATGCTGGAAGCGCTGCGGCAGAAGGGATCTGTCTCCTGAGCGCTGTCAGCGGGAGCGGCGCAAGCCTTTACGGGGACAGCGCGATCTGGCAGGAACGGACCAAATCGGGGGACGCCGCGCCATGACACAACCAACACTGACAGGCTCTGCACTGAGCCACGCTTGCGTACCTGCCGGGATGCGGCAATCCATTGGCGCTGGCCGGGCACTGGAATGTGCGGCAGCCGCCGCCGCGATTGGGCTGATCGTCCTGGCCGCCGCTCTGCCGACGGGGCAAGCCTCGTCAGCGGCATCCGACAGCGCTGGCGCTGAGGCATCGCGATCGCCAGCCTATGCGCCGGGCCGCGAATCCACCTTCGGCGCCTACCTCGGTGCGCCGTACCATTATCCGAGTGACTTCCATCTGAAAAAGGAAGGTCTGCACGACCTGACGATCCCGAACGTCGAATGGTACACGAAGCCGTTCGATAATCCGCTGTATTACGGCGCCCGCATTCAGCGCTGGACGGAGGGCGGCCGCTTTGGAACGATGATCGACTTCACACATTCCAAAGCCTACGCGCCGATGACGACCGACACCAAATTCACCGGCACGCTTAACGGCAAGCCGGCGCCGGAAGTCGTCAAGGTCCAAGACTATTTCAGCAAGCTGGAATTCTCGCACGGCCACAACATGCTGACGCTGAACGCTTTGATGCGGCTCGGCAGCTTTGGCCAGTTCTCACCGTATGTCGGCGTGGGCGGCGGCATCTCGCTGCCGCATTCCGAGATCCATCTGAAAACCGATCCAACGCGCACCTACGAATACCAATACACCGGCCTCAACGGCCAGGCGCTGTTCGGCATGGAGTTCCGCCTCGCGACGGGATCGGTCTTCCTCGAATACAAATTCACGCTCGCCGATTACGAAGCGCCGGTCACAGGCGTCGATGGCAATTGGTTGCCGTTCGATATGTGGCGTCAGTTCTCACGCTGGTGGTCAGGCGAAGAGCCGCCGGGCGGATGGGCATCGACACGGTTGACCAGCCATCAAGTGATCGGCGGGTTCTACGTGCGCTTCGTACCGGAACTGGCCGCACGATAACGACTGCCGCAGCGATCAACCGCAACAGGAACGCCACATGTATACGATTATCGGTCCTCTGAAAACGCGCGCCTTCCGTGTGGCCTGGATGCTGAACGAACTGGGACAAGCGTTCGATCATGATCCGACGGCGCCGCGCGATCCCAAGCTCGCGGCGGTCAATCCGTCGTTGAAGGTGCCGGTGCTCAAAGACGGCAACGATACAATTATCGACTCAGTCGCCATCTGCCAGTATCTCGCCGACAAGCACGGCAAACTGACGTTTCCGGCGGGCACCATTCAGCGTGCGCATCAAGACAGCTTCACGCAATTCGCGGTCGATGATGTTGAGCTGAGCTTGTGGGTTGCGTCCAAGCACACCTTTGCGCTGCCCAAAGAGCTGCGCGTGCCCGACGTCAAGCGCGCCTGCAAGTTCGATTTCGACCGCGCGTTGACTTCGCTTTCGACGCGCTTGGGCGATCGCGCTTACGTCATGGGCGACCAGTTCACCGTGCCGGATCTGCTCTTCGGCCATTTGGCGAATTGGGCGAAGAATACCCACTGGGACATTCCCGCCGGCAACGTGACCGACTACATTGCGCGCATTCAAGCGCGCCCCGCCTATCTCCAGACCGTCGAACTGCGCGCCGCCACGGAAACAGTGGCGACGCAGTGACGCCCTAGAACCGCTTCAACAGCCGGTCGATGTAATCAAGCTCGGAGGGCGGCCGCAGGGCCTCGCCCGAGCGCTTGCGCAATTCATCGAGGATCTCTCGTGCGCGCTGCGCGTCGATCGCATCGGGCACCTTCACGGACGTGCCGAGATCGGGTCCTTCAGCACGCTGCGGCCGGCCGAGCGGATCACGCGGGGTGTCGCCGCCGCGGCCCATGCGCTGCTGCGCGTTCTTCTGCAACTGCTCGGCCATTTTCTGAGCGTTCTGGCGCATCTGCTCCAGCGCCTCGCCCTGCTGCGCGGCGGCCTCTTCGTTATCGCCTTGTTCCAGCGCGTTCTCAGCTTCGCCCATCGCCTCATCGGCTTTATCGAGCTTTTCAGGGTCGCCCGCGCCCATCTCGTCCAGGTCCTTCCTGAGCTTGTCGAGTTGTTTGCGCAGTTCGGATTGGCGTTGCGCTAGATTGGCCTGACCGCCCTTTTGCCGCGAGCCTGGGTTTTCGCCGTTCTCGCCTTCCTGGCCTTCGCTGGCTTCGCCGCCCTGGTTGTCGCCTTGTTGCGGAGCGCCCTTCTGCGGCTTCTTCTGACCCTTGCCGGCTTTACCGGACTTGCCGTCCTGCGTGTCCATACCGCCGCCTTCGTCAGGCTGCTCACCGCCTTCGAGATTGCCGTCTTCGTTCTTCTTCTCGCCGAAGGTTTCGTCCATGAGCTTCTGCTGCTTGTTGGCCAGATCGTCGAGCTGGCCCAGCTTCTTCATCATCTCTTTGGCGCGCTGGTTTTCGGCACGGCTTTCCTTGGTTTCGGCCTGCAGGCGATCCATGAGTTCGCGCAGTTCGGCCAGCATCTTCTCAGCTTCCTCGCGCGAGCCTTCCTTGGCGTTGCGTTCGAGGTCTTTCATCATCTGCTCGAGATCGTTCTCCCCAAGCAGCTGCTGCTGGTCTTCGTTCTGTTGACTCTGCTCCTGCTCGCCGGGATCTTCCTTCTCGGCGTTCTTTTGCATTTGCTGCAGATAGTCGTTGAGCTTCTGTTTGAGCTCGGCGATGAGCTTATCGATCTCGTCGTTTCCAGCGCCCTTCTGCAGCGCTTCCGACAGCTTGTCCTGCGCTTCTTTCAAGGCGCGTTCGGCGTCCGACAGCTCGCCATCTTCAATGGAGAGCGCGACTTCCCACAACTGTTCGATCGACCCGTTGATGGCGCCGCGCGTGCCCTCGCGCTCAAGCCGGTAATACACCGAGCGCAGCCCAAGATAGATGCCAAGCGTATCGATGAAGCCTTCCGGCTCCATCGTCAGCGCGGCCAGCGCGCGGGCGACCGCCGGGCGATTACGAGAATCCTCCGACAACAGCCGGCGTTGTTCGACGACAGCGCGTGCCAGCGGCTTCTTAAAGCGCCGCGCCGGCAGCACCATCTCAACGGACGCGCTTCTGCCGATCTGGCCGCCGACGTCGGTGGCTTCGAGCCACAGCTCGACCCGCTGACCCGCCCAGGGGTGCGAGCCGAGTTCGAGAAGCGTTGCGCTTTCCAGCGCCTTCGCGCCCGGCCGCGGAATTTTGAGCGGCAGAGCCGGCGGACGCTCGAGCGGCAGACGTGGCCCGGTTAAAGCAGGGGCTTGCGCCCAGGCTTTCGCCTCGTCGGTCTTCTTGGTTTTGAGCTGACGCACCTTGGCGGCTGCGCTGGCGATGCCGTAATCGTCTTCGGCTTTGTAGGTGAGCTTCATGGAGCCGCGCGGCGTGCGATCCAACTTCTTGGTATCGAGCGTGATCTTCGGCACCTGATCGGGAATGATCGCGACCGTCCAGCGCGCCAATTCGCGTGTGCCCGACAGCGCCCGAATGCGCGCTGATTTCTTGACCTCGTAGCGGATTTCCGCGAGGCCCGATGTATCACCCGCTTTGGCAGGCTCGGAGGCGATCGTTTCGGGCGCGGCGGCGCCATCGCTCAAAACTTCCAGGGCGATGCCGGCAGCGCCGAAGCCGGTGCCGCGCAACGTCAGCAGACTGCGCTCGGGCACGTCGTACAATTTTGCGGAGGCTTCGGGATCGGCTGCGGTCACCGAACCATCCGCCAGCAACACGGGCGGCACGGCCGTATACGGCGGCGGCGTTATCCAGGCATCAACGCGCGTGCCCGGACCAATCTCGCCGCTGCTGAAACGGAAGGCTGAGGCAAAGCGATCCGACAAGCTGCCCGTCACCAGCAGCGCGGCGGGGATCAGTAGTAGAAGCGGCAACGCGCGAACCGCGAACGGGTCCGTGCGATCCGCGCGCGGGCTGGGCTTGCCAACCTTCAAGCGTTCGATGGCGCGCTTCAAACGCTCGCGATGCGCTTGCCACAGTGCTGCAGTCTCCGGGCTCGTGGTCTGTGCGGTGAGGTGATCTTCATACGACGACGCCGGACGATGCGGCACGCCGGAGCGGCGCTCGATGCGCCGCACGGGCTTCATCACGCGTCGGCCAATGGACACGCGCGGCATAGATGAGGGCAGCAACCGCCGCGACCGCAAAGCCCGCCAGTACGATCTGGTGTGCTACCGGTGGCAGCAGGGTCCATACGCCGGCGAACGACAGCCCTGCGAACAAACTGGCTAGGCCGATCAGCCACCACATGCGCGGCCACAGCCGTTCAAAGAACAGCGCCCACTTTGACAGTCGCACCTTGCGGGCAAACGCGCGCTGAACCGCCGGTGCTGCGGTCTTGGGGTCGGGTTGCGTCATCCCCCGGATTATCGGCGGGGGCAACCGGCCGCACCTTAACAAAGTGACAGGTGATCCGGATTTGTCCTTGGACATCCGGCCTATTTCAGCCCGCCCGGTTCAACCCGTCTCGTTCAGCCAATCGGGCAGCCGGTCGGCCCCAATGAGGTCATCATAGCTCGGGCGCGGGCGGATAACCGCAAAGGCCCCCCCCTTAACCAGAACTTCCGGCACCAGCAGGCGGGTGTTGTAGGTCGATGCCATGACCGCGCCGTAGGCCCCCGCCGTCATGACCGCGAGGAGGTCGCCGGGGGCGAACGGCGGCAGCGCCCGATCCTCGGCCAGGAAATCGCCGGTCTCGCAGACCGGGCCGACGATGTCCTGCTGCACGGGCGCCGTTTCGGACTTGGCTTCTTCGACCGGCCAGATGTCGTGATAGGCCTCATAGAGCGTCGGCCGGATCAGGTCGTTCATGGCCGCGTCAACAATCGTGAAGGTCTTGTCGGCACCTTCCTTCACGTAGATGACCTTGGTGACCAGAATGCCGGCGTTGCCGACGATCATGCGGCCAGGCTCTAATGCAAGTCTAAGCCCCAGATCGCCGAGCTGTTCCTTGACCACGGCAGCGTAGGCATCAGGATGCGGCGGCACATCGTTGGCACCGCGATAGGGCACGCCGAGCCCGCCGCCAATGTCGAGATGCTCAAGTGCGATGCCGTCTTTCTTCAAATTGAGCGCCAGTTCGCGCAGCAGCTTGAAGGCATCACGGAAGGGCTGAAGATCGGTGATCTGGCTGCCGATATGCATATGGATGCCCGACACCTTGATGCCCGGCAGCTTCGCCGCCGTGGCATAGAGCGCGCGCGCGTCTTCATAGTGCACGCCGAATTTGTTTTCGGCTTTTCCGGTTGAGATCTTGGCGTGCGTTTTGGCGTCCACATCCGGGTTGACGCGAATGGCGATCTTCGCGACTTTACCAAGCGCGGCGGCCACTTCGCTGAGCGCGAACAGCTCCGGTTCGCCCTCGACGTTGAAGCCGTGAATACCTTCTTCGAGCGCATAGGCCATTTCTTCGCGCGTTTTGCCGACGCCTGCGAAGATGATCTTGTTGGCAGGCACACCAGCGGCGCGCGCCCGGCGCAGCTCGCCTTCCGACACCACGTCCATGCCGGCGCCCAGCCGCGCCATGGTGGCGAGTACCGCCTGATTGGAATTGGCTTTGACCGCGAAGCAGATCAGCGGATCGAGACCCTGCGCGATGAACGCGTTGGCCAGCACCTCATAGTGCCGCTCAAGCGTCGCCGTCGCGTACACATAAAACGGCGTGCCGACCTCCCGCGCGATCTTGGCGAGGCTGACATCTTCGGCGTGCAGGATGCCGTTTACATAGTGGAAGTGGTGCATGGAAGTTAAAAGCCTAGCAGGTGCCCGAGACGCCGCCCACCTTAGGTACGTCATGCCCGCGGAGGCGGGCATCCGTCCAAGCCAATGGAAAACGTATGATTATCGGCTTGACTGGATCCCGGCCTTCGCCGGGATGATGGAGCTTGGGTGAGGCGCAACGCTCTATCCGATCCGCTTTTAACGGGCTGAACGTCGCGCGCAACTAGGTTTCGCACCTGCACCACCAGAATAACCCACGTTCCGACCGCAAAATTTCACTAACGCTGTATGCGTCTCATTTGTTAGATCGTTCGTTAGATCATTGAGTGAAGCGCCTGCGGGGTCCTTGCGAATGACGTGTCACTCAACGCGAAAGCGTGCGCCCTGTTTAGCCACCCTATTGTTAATCACCGCACCATGGGTCGTGGCCGCATGTGGCACCCACCCAGTCAAAATCTTACCCCCACCTCTGACATCCACGGCCGAACTTGTTGCCAAAGGCAAAGCATCGGTGGTGTTTGCCGCCCAAATTTCGACGGCTGTTAAATCGCCGATGTGCTCAGGACAATCGGTCGAACTTGTAAAAATCGTAGACCGCAATGCAACTTTGCTCGTGCCGATCGGCGGAAAGCGGAACATTGATATTCCAGCGAACACATATGTGTACTTTGCCGAACTCGACGCTGGATTATATGGAATTACTCAAGTGTACTGCACTAACGTAGGCAGCCACTCCGTCTCGTATCAATTCAGATCGGCCAATGTACCGTTCGCCTATTTCGAAGTGAAGGCGGGAGAAGTGGTGGATGCCGGCACGGTTCACGTGAATATGCAAAACCCCAATCAAACCATATTCACACAAGGCAGTAATCCGAATGCTGCAGTGTTTGTTATTTCAGCGCCCGACCACCACCGGTCTACGGCGTTACCCGAGCCGCTTCGCGGCAATGTCACATCACGGCTGATGAAATCGAACTTTGCACTGAAACCTGATGACGTCACTAAGACGTGTAGCGAACATCGGCTGTTTCGCAGCACGCACGGTATCGTGCAAACCGCCCTCAGTGCGTTCGAACTTCAACTTGATGCTCCCATTTGCGCTTTCGTTTCTGAAAAGAAACTATAGCGACATTCGTTCCGCGCACCTGTCGCGAGGGGCGAAGAGATCCAAAAAGCCGCGTCACACAGATCAATCAAAACGAGGACATGTAGGGCGGATTAGGATTGGCCCTGCACCGGCGGTTGGTTTTGAGTTGCTCATCTGGGCCAATCCGTAATCCGCCAAGCTTCGGAAACGATTTTGGCCACATCTCACGCGCTGCCGGCGGGTTACGGCCCGTCGAAGTGCAGACGCCGGGCCTAACCCGCCCTACGTGACGTCACCCGCTTTAATGACGTACGACGGGGCAAAAAACAAAGCATCCGTAGGAAAACGTCAAGCGGAGCGCCGACTCAACGGCAGCCTAACCCTTACCGCAGCAGACCATCGAGCACGAACGGCTCATGTGGCTTGGGCGGGGCGGCGGAGTTCTCGCCTGCCGCACCGGCTTCAGCGGATTTGGCTTCGCCTTCGGCTTTTGCCTGTGCCGGCGGATCGAGCGGACCGCGCACGCCACACCCTGCCAGCGCACCGGCTGCGATGACGACCGCAGCAAGGGCAAGCCAGGGTCTGGATGTCTGCGAAATCGCCATAAAACGCGCGCTGCTCCCGTGGGTGCGGAGTTTTTCCCCGCCTGCCCGTTGGTTCTAGCCCTTCGAGCGCTCTTTTTCCAACCGCTTCGACCAGCTTCGCGCACTTTTTAGCACGTTCTGTGGCGCGGTTCCCCCATAGCTGACCCGGCTTTTGACCGAGTTTTCAACGCTGAGCACTGAAAACACCGCCTTTGTGATGCGCGGCTCGATTTTCTGCATATCGGCCAGAGGCATATGCTCAAGGTCGAGGCCGACCGTCTCGGCCGCCTTGACGATCGAGCCGGTGACGTGGTGGGCGTCGCGAAACGGCATTTTGAGTTCGCGGACCAGCCAGTCGGCAAGATCGGTCGCCGTGGAATAGCCGCGCCCGGCAGCGGTCCGCATGACTTCGGGCACCGGCTGCAGGTCGGCGATCATGCCGGCCATGGCGGCGATCACGAGCTTCAGGCTTTCGAGCGCGTCGAAGGTGACTTCCTTGTCTTCCTGCATGTCCTTGGAATAGGCGAGCGGCAGGCCCTTCATGACCATGGCCAGCGACTGGAAGCTGCCGGCAATGCGGCCGACCTTGGCGCGCGACAGCTCGGCCGCGTCCGGGTTGCGCTTTTGCGGCATGATCGACGAACCCGTCGTGAACTTGTCGGACAGCGTGATGAAGCCGAACTGCGGCGTCATCCAGATCACGATTTCTTCGGCCAGCCGCGAGAAGTGGATGGCCGCAATCGTTGCCGCCGCCAAGGTTTCAAGCGCGAAATCGCGATCCGACACCCCATCGAGCGAGTTGGCCATCGGGCGGTCAAAGCCGAGCTTTTCAGCGGTCATATGCCGATCGATCGGGAACGACGTGCCAGCCAGCGCCGCCGATCCAAGCGGGCTTTCGTTGAGCCGCGCGCGGGCATCCTGGAAGCGGCCGCGATCGCGCGCAATCATCTCGACATAGGCGAGAAGGTGATGACCGAAGGTCACGGGCTGCGCCGGTTGCAGATGCGTAAACCCAGGCATGACGGTCGCTGCATAGGTTTCGGCTTTGGCGACCAGCGCGCGCTGCACGTTGGCAAGCGCTTCATCGATGCCGTCGATCTGATCGCGGACATAGAGGCGGAAGTCGGTCGCCACCTGGTCGTTGCGCGAGCGCGCGGTGTGCAGCCGTCCGGCCGCCTGACCGATGATATCTTTCAAGCGGCTTTCGACGTTCATGTGAACGTCTTCAAGGCTGCGTGAATACTTGAAGGTGCCAGCTTCAATCTCGGCAAGGACGGCATCGAGACCCTTAGCGATCTCCTTGGCGTCGGATTTCGTTATGATGCCGGCATCGGCCAACATGGCCGCGTGCGCCTTCGACCCGCGGATGTCCTGGGGCGCCAAACGCTTGTCGAAGTCGATGGAGACATTTATCTCCTGCATGATTTCAGCAGGCGACATCGCGAAGCGGCCACCCCACATCGCATTTGATGGGGTATTGGCTGGTTTGTCTGTCACGACCATATCTCCGTCGAAATCAGGCTTAAAAACTGAGGAACCATGAGCACGAACAACAGAAGCGGCAACGGCCTGATGATCGCGGCGCTCGCAGCCGTGCTGGGTTTCGCCGCGGTATACGTCACGATGGGGCCGCGTGACAACGCGTCGTCGCCGCCCGTACCGGCAGAAAACGCCGCAACGGCGGCTGAACCGGGCAAGGCCGGGCCGAAATCCGACACGATGGCGGCATTCGTGACCAAGAAAGTGCCGGAAGCGCTGCCCGACATCACGTTCACCGATGGCGCGGGCAAAGAGGTCAAGCTGTCTGACTTCAAGGGCCGCACGGTGCTGTTGAACCTGTGGGCGACGTGGTGCGCGCCGTGCCGCGAGGAAATGCCGGCGCTCAACCGGTTGCAGCAGGAGTTAGGCTCTGATGCCTTTGAGGTAGTCGCCTTGAGCCTCGACCGGCAGGGGCTCGATGCCTCCAAGAAATTCCTGGAAGACGTCAAGGCGACGTCGCTGAAGCTCTACGTTGACGCGACGGCCAAGCAAGGCACCGTGTTGAAGCTCGTCGGCATGCCGACGACCATTCTGATCAACAAGGATGGCTTGGAAGTTGGCCGCTTGGCCGGACCGGCGGAATGGGATTCCGCCGACGCGAAGGCCCTGATCGCGGCAGCGATGAAGTAACGGATCTGCAGCCGGGAGCGACCGGCCCGAACTCTGGTTCGGACCGGTCGTTTATCTATTTTATTTCTTCTTGGCCGTCTTCGTTGCCTTGACCTTCTGCGTCAAGGCCGAAGCGGCGACGGACTTGGCGGCCTTGCTTGCGGTCTTGCTTTTCAGGATCGTAGATGCAGCGGAAGCGACGGCTTTGCCGGTTACTTCCTTGGCGCTCTTGGTCTGCGTTAAGGCGGAGGCCGCAACGGTTTTTTCGGCTTTCGAGGCTGTCTTGCTCTTCAAGACCTTGGACGCTGCGGAAGAAACCTTCGCGCCGGTCTTTTCTGACTTTGCCATGGGTGTATGTCCTGATGTGACCTAATGTGGTCGGGGGCAGAATAACCTGCCAGCTATAGTCAGATTCGCAATCCCCCGTCTGTAGCCGCCTGGAACAACACTGGCATCGGGCGGTGCACAATCCACCCATGTCACGTCACCTTCCGCACCAAGCCGGTGCCTCCATCCAATTGACGAGTGCCGGCAGTCTTTCCAACGGCGCGAAGCCAAGTACACTTCGGCCGCTTCACATCATCCCGCGCTATATGCCGAGACCCTCCATGCTGGCGACCAGGACTTTAAAAGTTGCCGGCTCGGCCTTCGTCATGGGGCTGTGGGCGGCACTGTGTTTGCCGGGGCTGGCGGCAGCGGAAAGCATTTCCGCCCCCTGCTGCAGCGATCTCGAAAGCCGCATCGCCGACCTCGAAGCGTTCAGCGCCCGCAAAGGCAACCGCAAAGTTTCCCTTGTCGTCTCCGGCATCGTGACGTGGCCGATCATGGTATGGGACGACGGCAAGCAAACCGACGCCTTCGTCGTCTCCAACGAGGTCAAGCGGCCGCGCGTACGGGTGGCCGGCACCGCCCCGATCGACAGCGCCACGTCGGCCGGATTTGTCATTGAAATCGGGCCCAATCCAAGCCCTTTCGCACCAATGGATCAGACCCGCTATGTATCGTCAGGCGGTCCCCTCGAAGTCCGCTATGCCCACTGGCAGCTCAAAAATAAGGCGCTCGGCGATGTCTCGCTCGGCCTGGTTTCGATGGCCACCGATGGCGCAACGGAATCGACACTTGCCAACACGACCAGCGTGATGAGCCCCGGCCTGCCGATCCTGCTCGGCTATCTGGAGCGCGGCTGGTACATACGCCGCGATGACGGCACGCTATCGGACATGCGGTTCGGCGATGTGATTTTCAAAGGCCGCAACGCCGTCTGGGGCGAAGGCCACCGCTGGGCCGCCGCCCGCTATGACAGCCCGGCGATTGCCGGTTTCACGCTATCGGCCTCCTGGGGACAGAACGACTTCAAGGACATTGCGCTTCGTTTTGCTGGAGAGACGGGCAGGGTCCGGGTCGCGGCGGCGTTGGGCGCTGCCCAATGGGAAGACGACAGCCCGCAAAATCGGCGGGGCTGCGCGCGCACCACCGACCGCATGCGGCTCGACTGCTGGGAGATTGGCGGCTCCATTGCGGTTATGGATACGGCAACCGGGCTGTTCCTGAACGCTGCCGCTGGATACGGCCAGGACAACAACACCGCCCATCTCTACGGCGACATTTCGGGCATCGATGACGATGAGGCGTTTTACTATCTCGTCGGCGGCATCGAGCGTCAGTGGCTGGCGTGCGGCAAGACGACGATCTTCGGCCAATACTGGCACAAGGACGCAGGCGCCGGCGTTCTTTACACAGGCCAGCGCATCGACGCCGCAACGCTCGGCGCACAGGACTTTATCTCTGGCGCGGACGTCACGATCTACGGTGCGTCGGTCGTCCAGACGCTGGCTGAAGGTGTCGATCTTTATGCGTCAGTAAACCGTGTCGAAAGCACCCTGCGGACCAGCGCGACGGGCGCCGCGGAGGGCTCCGTTACGTCTGAGATCAGGCCATTCGATTTCCTGCTGACCGGCATGTCGGTACGCTTCTAGCCGGTCAAAACGCCGCCGCACCGCCAGCCGAGAGACAGCCGTGTTGACACCTGGGGAGGCTGAGGCCACAACGCGGCTCCAGATTTCGCCAGCTTCAAGAGAGAGCCACATGCCCCACAGCGCCCTTCAGAAGACCATTGAAACCGCATGGGAAGACCGCGACGCCCTTGGCTTCTCGACCAAAGGGGAAGTCCGTTCAGCGGTCGAATACACGCTTGGCATGCTCGACAATGGTCACGTCCGCGTGGCGGAAAAAAAGGACGGCGAATGGGTCGTCAATCAGTGGCTAAAAAAGGCCGTGCTGCTGTCGTTCCGTTTGAACGACATGCAGCTGATCCCCGGCGGTCCGGCCGAAAGCTTCTATTGGGATAAAGTGCGCCCGAAATTCGAAGGCTGGGGTGAAGCTGAATTCCGCAAGGGCGGGTTCCGCGTGCTGCCGGGCGCCATCGTCCGCCATTCGGCCTACATCGCGCCGGGCGCAGTGCTGCTCCCGTCATTCGTCAACCTCGGCGCGTATGTCGATAGCGGCACTATGGTCGATACCTGGGCCACCGTCGGCAGCTGCGCGCAGATCGGCAAGAACTGCCACATCTCGGGCGGCGCTGGCATCGGCGGCGTGCTCGAACCGCTGCAGGCTGGTCCCGTCGTCATCGAAGACAACTGCTTCATCGGCGCGCGTGCCGAAGTGGCCGAAGGCGTGCAAGTCGGCGAAGGTTCGGTGCTGTCGATGGGCGTCTACCTTGGCGCATCCACGACCATCATTGATCGCGCCACCGGCGAAAAAATGTTCGGCAAAGTGCCGCCGTATTCTGTCGTCGTTTCCGGCGCGATGCCGGGCAAGCCGCTGCCGAATGGCGAACCGGGACCGAGCCTCTATTGCGCGGTCATCGTCAAGCGCGTCGATGCCAAAACCCGCAGCAAGACCAGCATCAACGAATTGCTGAGAGACTGATATGGACCAAGCGGCCCAGTTGTTTCTGGGCCTTCAGGGGCGCATCGGCCGGCAACAGTGGTGGGTCGGCTTTGTGGTTCTGATGGCCTTTGAATCGGCTTACTTTTGGCTGACGGACCCCGGCTACTACGCTGCTCCGGTCGCGTCGCTTGCGTCGACCGTTGCCAACGTCGTCTTTCTCTTTCCAACGACCGCGCTGACTGTGAAGCGCTGTAACGATCGCGATTGGCCTTGGTGGCTTGGCTACGTCGTGCAGCTCCCGTTGCTAGCGTTCATTATTGGTGACTATTTCGGTAGCTTCGCGGACGACGAAAATTTGACGGCCCTGCAATTCGCAGTCTACCTGTCATTTGCGGTCGCGATCTTGTTCATCGTCATCGACAATGGCCTGCTCGAGGGCACGACCGGCACAAACCGCTTCGGCCCCGATCCCCTGAACGCCGACATGCGCAATACTTAGAACCGGGACCGCATGCGACCCATGTACCGCACGCTCAAGGCCGAGAAGATCACGGAGACGATCGAGGCCCTGGCGCGGCGCGTCAGCGAACGCTTTCCGGGCTCGGGCTTGTGGTACGTCTGTTCCGACCTCGTTGCGCTCTCGCGGCAGACGGCCGATCGCGTCATCGAAGTGACGCGGCCGCATTGGGGGCTGCGCTGCGCTCTCGCGCTGGTGCAGATCGCGACGCTCGCCGTGCTATTTCTGCTGCTGCAGTTTGCTGCGACCCTGAAGGGCTCGGACGAACTCTCCGATTTTCTACAAGGCTTCGACGCCGCGATTAGCTTGGCAATCTTCATCGGCGGCTCGGCGTTTTTCGTGTGGACGTTTGAGGCACGCTGGAAACGCACCAATGCGCTGAAGGCATTGCACGAATTGCGCTCCATCGTGCATGTCATCGACATGCATCAGTTGACTAAAGACCCGAGCATGTTGGGTGCCGCCCGCGTATCGAGTTCGCCAGAACGCAACATGACGCCATTCGAGCTGATGCGGTATCTCGATTACTGCTCTGAAATGCTGTCTTTGACGGCGAAGCTCGCCGCGCTGTATGCTGAACGCATCAGCGACCCGGTCGTCGTTGATACCGTCGGCGATATCGAACGCCTGACGTCTGCACTTTCCGCGAAGATCTGGCAGAAGATTTCCATGGTGCAACAGCTTGAGGGGCGCGAGATGCCGCTCCCGTTTGCACGTCCACAACCTTAGCCGAGCGCCCGATGCCATTCATTCCGACAGACCCGGTTGCCCTCACGCAAGCCTTGATCCGCTGCGAAAGTGTGACCCCGCAAGAAGGCGGCGCGTTGACCTTATTGCAGAACGTGCTGGAACCGGCCGGCTTCACATGCCACCGCTTGGTGTTCACGGAAGCTGGCACGCCCGACGTTGACAATCTCTATGCGCGCCTCGGCACCGGGCGTCCGCACTTGTGCTTCGCAGGGCATACCGATGTCGTGCCCGTTGGCAACGCAGCCGCTTGGAAATTTCCGCCGTTCGGCGGCGAAGTGCATAACGGCATTCTGTACGGCCGCGGCGCCGTCGATATGAAGGGTTGCGTGGCAGCGTTCGTCGCGGCAACGCTGCGCCACATCGAAAAGCATGGCCGGCTGTCGCGCGGCTCGATTTCGTTTCTCATCACCGGCGACGAAGAAGGCCCTTCGATCAACGGCACCGCCAAGGTGCTCGATTGGTTGAAGGCGCGTGATGAAGTGCTCGACGCCTGCCTTGTCGGCGAGCCGTCCAATCCCAAGGCGCTCGGCGATGAAATCAAAATCGGACGGCGTGGATCGATGAACGCTGATCTCGTCGTTCACGGTAAACAGGGACATTCGGCCTATCCCAACCTTGCGGAAAATCCAGTTCCGAAGCTCGCTCGCATCATCGACCGGTTGTCATCCGCCAAGCTCGATGACGGCACCGCCAATTTCCAGCCGTCGAATTTGCAGGTGACCGTCATTTCGGTGCCGAACACCGCGTCAAACGTAATTCCGGGCAAGGCCCATGCGACCCTGAATGTGCGTTACAACGATCTTTGGTCTCGGCCGAAAATTGAAGCCCGGGTGCGCGACACGGTGACGGGGGCAGCGGCCGAACTCGACGCACGCTTCGATTTGAAATTCTCCGGGACCGGCGACGTTTTCCTGACGCAGCCCGGACCGCTCGTCACGACACTAAAGGATGCGGTCAAATCCGTTACCGGACGCACGCCTCAGTTGACCACCGGCGGCGGCACCTCCGACGCACGCTTCATCAAGGACCATTGCCCCGTCATCGAGTTCGGCCTGATCAACGCGACCATCCATCAGGTCGATGAGCACACGAGCGTCGCCGACCTCGAAGCCCTGACCGACATCTACGCGCGCTTCATTTCGAACTACTTCGCGCAGAGCTAATTTGGGCTCTATGCTTGGAGGTGGCGACTCTCCTACGTCGATCCAGAGCCCGCGCTGGCGGCCGGCTCGACGAAGGAGAGTCGCCAGCGCAAACAAAAAAGCCGCCTCAAGGGGCGGCTTTTTCGGTCCTGTAAAAAGAGGCGATCGCTTAGACCGACTCTTTCAGTTCCTTGGCAGCGCGGAAAGCGATCTTCTTCGATGCCTTGATCTTGATGGCTTCGCCCGTGGCCGGGTTGCGGCCCATGCGTGCGGGGCGCTTGCGAACCTGCAGAACGCCGAGGCCGCCGATGCGGATGCGGGCGCCCTTCTTGAGGTGCTTGGCGATCGTTGCAACGAGGTCTTCGAGAAGCGCGATCGACTGCTTCTTCGGAATCTCATGCGCTTCGGCCAGCGTCGCGGCGATGTGCTTCAGCGTAACGGTTTCAACTTTTGCAGCAGCCTTAGCGGCGGGTGCTTTTGCGGCAGCTTTTGCCATTGGAATTTCCCTCTAGGAACGAATCGACGATGGGTTGAACAGTACAGATTCGAGGCCAAAAAACAGCGGTTTTCTTAAAGGTTTTGCCGCTTTTTCAAAAACCGGGCCGTTTGTGGCCAAAAAACACTACGCAGCGCCAGAAAAGCCTTACAAACCGGGCGGAAACGAGGCCGTCAACGGCGCGGCCAGCGGCAGCCCTCCGACCGCAGACAAACGGTCTTGAATATCCGGCGGGTGGCTATTTGAAGTGCTTGGAGAGCTTCAGGCCCTGGCCCTGGTAGTTGGATTTAAGGTCCCGGCCATACACGAGATCCGGGGTCTCGGTCATGCGCTCGTAGATTAAACGACCGATGATCTGCCCGTGTTCGAGGATGAACGGCACCTTGTGGGAGCGCACCTCCAGCACGACGCGAGACCCGTGCCCGCCGGCGGCGGCATGGCCGAAACCGGGGTCCATGAAGCCGGCGTAGTGCACGCGGAACTCGCCTACCAACGGATTGAACGGTACCATTTCGGCGGCGTGCGACGGCGGCACGTGCACGGCCTCCTTCGACGCCAGAATATAGAACTGATCGGGGTCAAGGATCAGGCGGTGCTTGCCACGCGCATAAATCGGGTCCCAATACTCGTCAATCGGACAACTGCCCGGCTTGTCGACATCGACGACGCCGGTGTGGCGGCGGGCACGGAAGCCGACGAGCCCGGTTTTATCGCCGACCAGATCGACGGACAATGCAATGCCGCCCGAGATGTCTGCGTCACGATCCGACACGAGTTGTTCGCGTTTGTGCAGTTCGAGAAGCTGGGCGTCGCTGTCGGTCGCCGCTCCGATGCGGAAGCGGATTTGCGACAGGCGCGACCCCTTGCGCACAACGATCGGGAATGTCTGCGGGCAGATCTCAGCGTAGAGCGGGCCCTTATAACCCGCCGGAATCTGATCGAAGGCCGCGACGCCATCGGCGATTACGCGCGTGAACACATCGAGGCGACCGGTCGAGCTTTTCGGGTTGGCGGAGGCTTCGATGCTATCGGGCAGATCCAGGCTTTCGAGCAGTGGAACAATATAGACGCAGCCCGTCTCCAGCACGGCGCCTTGGCTAAGGCTGATCGCGTGCATCGCCAGCTCGTCGAGTTTGGTCTGCACGCGCGATCCGGGCTGCGGCAGAAAACTTGCGCGCACGCGATAGGCGACGGCACCGAGCCGCAAATCAAGGCTGGCGGGTTGTAATTGCGCGTCGGCAATAGGTTCAGACAGAATGATCTGCCCGTTCGCGATCAATCGCGTCAACGCCTGAGACGGTAGAATGCCGGAAACCGGCACCTCCGCGGTGGCCTTCGTAGCGCCTGTCTTGACCATGTTAATCAATCGATTCCTTGCGACAGGTTCGCTCTAGCGGAAGGCGCTCTTGACGCCAAGGGGCCACAACGCTAATTCGGGTACTTGAAGTCGTGGTCTTTTGCCGGCCGGCTTGCAGCCACGTAAAACAAATTGCTAAAGAGGCCGAGTGCGCCCCCGGTTCCCCGCGCCCGGCAGTTCTAAGTCCGGCGCTGATGGAAGGCCGGGGTTTTTTGTTGTCCGTTTCAGCACACGGCTGGCTCCGGACTTGGCTCACACACTCAGCTTACTGGGGCTCAGGCGCACATGTCGAATGATCCGAAAAAAGACGATCCATCCAAGAGCTGGCGACCGGAGACCCAATTGGTCCATGCCGGCGCATTACGCTCGCAATACAACGAAACGTCGGAAGCGTTGTTTCTGACGCAGGGCTTCATTTACAACAGCGCCGAACAGGCCGAAGCCCGCTTCAAGAATGAAGACCCGGGGTATCAGTATTCGCGGTTCGGCAATCCGACCGTGTCGATGTTCGAAGACCGGCTGAAAATTTTCGAAGGCGCCGAAGAGTGCCGCTCCACCGCCACTGGCATGGCCGCCGTCACTGCTTCCATGCTGTCGTATATGAAGACCGGCGATCACGTTGTCGCCGCCCGCGCGATGTTCGGCTCGTGCCGCTATGTCGTCGAGACGCTGTGTCCGCGCTTCGGCATTGATTGCACATTGGTCGATGGCAAGGATCTCGATCAGTGGCGCGCCGCCGTCCGCCCGAACACGAAGATGTTCTTCTTCGAGACGCCATCAAACCCGACGCTCGAACTCGTCGATATCAAAGCCGTCTGCAAAATTGCCCGCGACAATGGCATTCTGTCGATCGTCGATAACGTGTTCGCGACGCCGATGCTGCAACGGCCGCTGGCGCTCGGCGCCGATATCGTCGTCTATTCGACAACCAAGCACATCGATGGCCAGGGCCGCTGCCTCGGCGGCGCGGTGCTATGTTCAACGGATTTCCTGACCAAGTATCTGCAGGACTGGGTTCGCCAAACCGGCCCGGCGATGAGCCCGTTCACCGCCTGGATCATGCTGAAGAGCCTTGAAACCATTCCGCTGCGGATCAAAGCGCAGTGTGAAAGCGCGCGCCAGCTCGCCGATATTCTTCCCACACAGAGCAACGTGACCCGTGTCATCTATCCTGGTCGCGCCGATCATCCGCAAGCGGCTCTCGCTGCAGCTCAGATGCCGGGTGGCGGCCAGATGATTGCGTTCGAAGTGGCGGGCGGCAAAGCCGGCGCCTTCAAGTTCTTGAACGCGCTGCGTCTCGTTAAGATTTCCAATAATCTCGGCGATACCAAGAGCCTCGTCACGCACCCGGCCACCACGACCCACTTTAAGCTTACGCCCGAACAGCGCGCCGAACTCAGCATCAGCGATGGTATCATCCGCTTGTCGGTGGGCCTGGAAGCCGCTGAAGATTTGATCGATGACGTAACAACGGCACTCGCTGCCGCTCGTAGTTGAGACCGAGATGAAGAAGAGCCCCCCGGCCGTGCCGCGCAAGAAGGCCGTCAAGGATATCGAGGCGCACGCCTACGAGGCCATCACGCGCGGCATCCGCATTCGCGTGGAGCCGAAGTATCTCGACGATCAGTCGTCCCCCGAGGACAGTCACTTCGTGTGGTCCTACGATGTCGAGATCAGCAACGGCGGCACCGAAACCGTCCAGCTCAAAACGCGCGTATGGCGGATCACCGACGGCATGGGCCGCACCGAAGAAGTACGCGGCCCCGGCGTCGTTGGGCAAACGCCGACCATTCCGCCGGGGGGATCGTTCAACTACACATCGGGCTGCCCATTGAAGACGCCGCAGGGTATCATGGTGGGCAGCTATCAGATGGAAGATGAGGCCGGAAAACTGTTCGATGTCGCGATCCCGGCGTTTTCGCTCGATAGCCCCTACACCCAGCGCAGCATGAATTGAGCGGCGCCTGTCGATATTGAATCGGACGCATGAGATCCAATGAGCGGCCCCGTTTACACGCCCGAAGAGCTTCTCGTCCGCCTCGTCGCGTTCGACACGACCAGCTATAAGAGTAACCTCGAACTGATCGCCTTCGTCGAGGATTACCTATTGCAGCACGGCGTCTTATCGGCGCGCGTGGCTTCACCCGAAGGCGACAAAGCCTGTCTGTTCGCAACCATCGGTCCGCAGGACGTCGGCGGCATTGCGCTGTCGGGGCATACCGATGTGGTGCCGGTTGATGGCCAGATCTGGGACAGCGATCCGTTCACGCTGCGCATTGGTGACGACGACCGCCTCTATGGCCGCGGAACGTGCGATATGAAGGGGTTCTTGGCCTGCGCTTTGGCCAGCGTTCCGGATTATAAGCGCCGCCGCCTGAAGACACCGATCCACCTTGCGTTCTCTTACGACGAAGAAGTCGGCTGTCTCGGCGTGCGCCCGATGATCGCTGAGTTCGGCCGCACGCTACCTAAGCCGCGCCTGACGATCGTTGGCGAGCCGACCTCGATGCAGGTGGTCGACGCGCATAAGGGGCCTGTGCGCTGGCTGGTCGAGGTGACCGGCCGCGCCATGCATTCAAGCATGGCCCACCTCGGCGTCAATGCGATCACCTATGCCATGCGGCTGATCGGAGAACTCGAGCGCATCGAAGCCGAGCTCCCGGTTTCAGCGCGAAATGACCGGTTCGAGCCGCCTTACGCAACGCTGCAAGTCACGCGGATCGACGGCGGCACGGCAACCAACATCGTGCCGGTGACCTGCCGGTTTGGCTTTGACGTGCGCTCTGTTCCTGGCCTCGACGTTAGCGCGATCGAACGCCGCTTGATCACCTTCGCCGAAGAGAATTGCTTGCCGGAGATGCGTCGCATCGCGCCGGAAGCTACCATCTCGATTGTGCGCGCCAATAACGTTCCGCCCTTCGGCGTCAGCGCCGAGTCCGAGATCGTCGCGCTGACATTGAAGCTCGCCGGTCAAAACAAGACGCACGGCGTTTCCTACGCCACGGAAGCCGGACTTTTTCAGGATGCAGGCTCGCAAGCCATCGTCTGCGGCCCGGGCGACATCGCCCAAGCCCACGCCGCCAACGAATGGCTGGCACGCGATCAACTGACCAAATGCATGGGCTTCCTGAAGCGCCTCGGAGACTGGGCCGAAAGTTGAGGTGCGCCCCGGAGTACAGCGCGCCGATCCCGCGCGCGCCACGCCCCATTCAGGCAAAAACAAAGGTATTTTAGAGCGTTAGCGTCTCAGTGGCGTGTGACACCTGAGCGACAGCCGACTTGCCGAATAAACTATTCCCACTTGAAAATCGGCCCCTGCCGTGTGCCGGACGCAATTTCACGGCTAGGAAGGAGACTCATAGTTCGTCATCCGACCGCCTCAATTGATCGAGAGCCCGCATCATGTTGCGCACGACCGCCGCCATTTTCGCATTCGCTGGACTGCTTCCGCTCGCGGCATGCTCGACATCACCATTGAGCTCGATCGGGGCGATTACGGGCTCCAATAAAGTCTCGGAAACGGACCGCGTGTTTTTGATGGCGGCAGGAAGCTGGGATCGCAACCGCGATAACTCCGTGACCTGCGATGAGTGGAAGGCCTACGCCAGCGAACTCTTCAATGCTGCCGACGCCGACCGCGACGATGGGCTCAGCACCACCGAGTGGAGCGAGATGGTCAAGACGGACCGCATGTTCCAGACGGTTGACCATGACTACTTTGACGCCAACAACGACGGTAAAGTTTCGCGTGCCGAGTTTGTCGATCGCCAGAACCCGGCCTTCAAGCTGATGGACACCGCCAACACTTGTGTTTTGAGCGGCGATCAGATTGCTGGTGCGCGCTCTAAGACGGAATACGATACGTCGGGCAAGAAGCCGGAAAGCGGCGATCCGCGCGAAAAGACCGGCAGCGACAAGGTGCTGTCGCAGTAAACACGGCAACCGTTGCTCACGGTGCTTGCAGCGCGGCGATTTCCGCCGCGTCGAAAGCGTATTTCGTGGCGCAGAATTCACACGTCACGGTGATGTTGCCCGCGTCGTCACGCATATCCCGGATATCGTCGGCACCGAACGTCGTCAGCACCTTGGCGATCTTATCGCGCGAGCATTTGCAATACGATCGCAGCGGCACGACCCGTTCGATGACCACACCTTCTTCGTGAAATAGGCGCAGCAATAGCCGCTCGGCGGTGAGCGCCGGATCGAGCAATTCATGATCCTCGATCGTTGCCGTCAACATACGCACGCGCTGCCACGTATCATCACCATCGGCCGCGTCACTGCTCTCGTCATCGCGCGACGGCTGTGGGTCCTGAATCATGATGCCGCCGCAGCGCCACTGCATTGCACCGGCAAACCGTTGTGGGCGCCCGCATAGTGCTGCGCGACTGCAAGGCGCACAAATGTCGGCAAGGCTTCGCGCTGTTCGAAATAGTGCGCCGCACTTTGAGCCAACGTCGCGCCGTCAAGCGCAATCACGCCCTGGTAGGGCGCAGCATCACCTTGCATATCAATGGTGAACGCCAGATGCCCGGCGCCGATCAGGTTTTCCGCGTTGAGAGGTTCGCCGCTTGCGGTCAGCGCCGCCAGCGTGCCCGCGTCACAGCGCGCATAGCCGCGCAGCTGGCCCGGCGCTTCGCAATCGGCGTAGAGCATCGAGACGATGCCGTTGGTTTTCGTCTGAACCGCGATGTTGCCGCGTTCCGGCAACGCCGAGCCGAGCAAGGCGGCGAGTGCGACGGCTTCACCGAGCGGCGTTGCCGCAACCGCCGGCAAGGCGTGCGGCTTCAGAATGTTTTGTGCAACGGCTCCGAGCCGCACCAAGCGTCCGTAAACGCCGGAGCGTTCGGTGCGAAAGACGATGACACAGTCATCGGCGGGTAAATTCAGCACCGCTGGCGATGGTGCCGGACCGGCCATGCGTCATGCTCCTCGCTGGTACTGTGCGTGCACGCGATTCTAATCGCCGCGCGATCGTCGTTTCGGGTTACGCCCCAAGGCACCGTTACGCGCCAAGACACCAGGCCAGAATAGCCTTCTGCGCATGCAGGCGATTTTCGGCTTCGTCCCAGATCACGGATTGCGGGCCGTCTAGTACTTCGGCGGTCACTTCATGGCCGCGGTACGCCGGCAGACAATGCATGAAGATCGCGCCCTTGGCGGCCTTGCTCATCAGTTTGGCATCAACGGCGAATGGCGCCAGCGTCTTCTTGCGTTTGGCAGCATCCGACTGCCCCATCGACACCCAGGTATCGGTGACCACGCAATCGGCGCCGCGCACGGCCTTTTCAGGATCATCGCAGACCGAAACGGCGGCCTTTTCCGAACGCGCCCAATCGAGCGCCGCGTCTTCCGGATACAGCGACTTCGGGCACGCGAGATGCAGCGTGAAGCCAAAGCGGGCGGCAGCATGCATCCACGACACGGCGACGTTGTTGCCATCACCCACCCAAGCGACGGTGCGGCCTTTAATCGGGCCGAGGTGCTCTTCAAATGTCTGAATATCGGCCATAATCTGGCAGGGATGGCTTTTCTCGGTCAACCCATTGATGACCGGGATCGTCGCATACTCAGCGAGGCCGAGCACCGTCGCGTGCGCGTTAGCGCGGATCATGATGGCGTCGGCATAGCGCGATAACACGCGCGCCGTGTCGGCCACCGATTCACCGCGTCCGAGCTGCAGATCGGTGTGATTGAGCGACAGCGCGCCGCCGCCAAGTTGGCGCATGGCAATGTCGAACGACACCCGCGTGCGCGTTGACGGCTTCTCGAAGATCATCACGAGATTAGCGTCTTCGATGCCTTTTGGCCGGAGATTGGCCGGCACTTTTTTGCCGGCTTTCTTCATCGCATGCGCGGCGTCGATGATGCGGCGCAGGGTTTTCGGATCGTGGTCCGAAATATCGATGAAATGCCGTGGAGATGATTTTTGGGCCATGAGGTGCGCTTCGGTTGGCTGAGACATTCAAGATAGAGATTTCGAAACGTGCGCGAGAGCACGCGACAGGCGTTCGACGCCTTCGGCAAGGTCGGCATCGGTGACGTTGAGGGGTGGCATCACGCGCACCGTATTATCGCCGGCGCCCACGAGCAGCAGTTTTTCAGCGGTCGCCGCCTTGACGACCTGCGCCGGTTGCACGCGCGCCTTCAACTTGAGCCCGGTCAACAGACCTTCGCCGCGCAGGTCTTCGACAAGATCGGGATAGAGGTCCTTGAGGCGGGCGAGCCCCTGTTTCAAACGCAACGCCCGCGCCTGCACGGCATCGAGGAATTCCGGCTCGCTGACAATCGCGATAACTTCACGCGCAACCGACATCGCCAGCGGATTGCCACCGAATGTCGATCCATGCGTGCCGGGCGTCATGCCCTTGGCTGCTTCCGCCGTCGCCAGCACCGCGCCGACCGGAAAACCGCCGCCGAGGCCCTTCGCAATCGCCATGACATCCGGCGTGATGCCGGCCCATTCATGCGCGAACAGCTTGCCCGTGCGGCCGACGCCCGTTTGAACTTCGTCGAACACGAGCAACAATCCGTGTTTGTCGCAAAGTTCGCGCAGACCGATCAGGCATTGCTTCGGGATTGACCGGATACCGCCTTCACCCTGGATCGGCTCAACCATGATCGCCGCTGTTTCAGGACCGATGGCTGTTTCCAAGCCCTCGTGATCGCCGAATGTGACGTGATCGAAACCATCCGCTTCGGGACCGAAGCCTTCGAGGTATTTGTCGTTGCCGCCGGCCGCCAACGTCGCCAGCGTGCGGCCATGGAAGGCGCCGCGGAACGTAATGATGCGCCAGCGTTCGGGATGCCCCGAGACGTACTGATAGCGGCGCGCAACCTTGATCGCGCCTTCACAGGCCTCAGCGCCCGAATTGCAGAAGAAGATGCGCTCGGCGAACGTCAGCTCGGTCAACTGCCCAGCCAGCGCTTCCTGGCCTTCAACGCGGTAGAGGTTTGAGGTGTGCCAGAGTTTCTGCGCCTGCTCCGTCAGCGCCGCCACCAGTCGCGGATGCGCATGACCCAGCGCGTTAACCGCAACGCCGGAGCCGAAGTCGAGATACTTGTCGCCTGAAGTTGTATAGAGCCACGAACCTTCGCCGCGCGCAAAAACCACGTCCTGACGAGCATATGTGCCCATCACGGCTTCAGAAGGTTTGCCCTGCGCGGTAGCGGCGGGCTCGGATTTCCCCGAATGCGCCGCGTGTGACCCAGACATTGGGAACGCTCGTCCTCGTGCAGAAAATCAAAAAGCCGCCAATTCTGGCGGCCCGTTACAACTATTGATAATGTGCATACGAAAGTCTGTCAACGCGCAGGACCCGCAGAAACCGCCGGAAACATAAGGGCCGGCGCATGTCCACCCGCCCAGGAGTGGAATTGCCACCAGCGCGCGCCAATACCGCAAACCTTATCCACCACTCGAATCATTCTGTGGCGTTGAAGCAACGTCTCCCTGTCAATGCCCCTGACAATACGAAGCTCGCCTTGTAGACGGGATTCAGCCTGTAGTAATTTCCTCCTCGACGGTCCACGAGATGTGGCGATGCCCCTGTTTCTGGTGGCTCCCCCTCGTCTGTGAGTTCGGTCCGTCCGTGCCCTAGGGTGCCCCAGTTGTGGGCAGCCCGCGTCTCCCGGCACGTCTGTTCTGCGTTTCCATGTTCATGCGTTTGTACCCGGCTGGGATCCGCGTCCCTTGCTGTCGCGTGCGTTCTCGCACGCTGCAACAGGTTCGCGATCGTTGCCGTCTGACTGCGGGCGCCGGGGGGCGCACCGCCGCATTTTCACGCGGCTCGACAGGGAGCGATCGACGGATGTCTTGGAACGATGAACGGGTTGAGCTTTTAAAGAAGCTCTGGTCGGAAGGGCTGAGCGCCAGTCAGATCGCCGGACGGCTCGGAAGCGTCACGCGCAATGCCGTCATCGGCAAGGTCCATCGCCTTGGCCTCTCGGGTCGCGCCACCACATCGCGCATGAAAACGCACCGTCCGCGCCAGCGCATGGCCAACGTCAAACGAGCGGCCAACAAACCGCGCTTTGCAGTTGCCGGAAACCCGGCGGTTCGCGGCCTCTTCACAGGTGAAGGCGAGGCCTATGTTCCGCCCGCCGAAGAGCTGGTCATTCCAGTCGCCGAGCGCAAAACCATTCAGTCGCTGACCGAGTGCAGCTGCCGCTGGCCGATCGGCGATCCGCAAATGGCTGACTTCCACTTCTGCGGCAAGACCAAAGTACTTGGCCTGCCCTATTGCGAGCACCACGCGCGCCGCGCCTTCCAGCCGGCCGTTCCGCGCCGCCGCGAGCGCACCGAAGTCGAAATGCCGATCGCCATCACGTCGGCGGTACCGGCCAAAGAGCGGGCATAACACATTCGAAAACGTCGCCGGACCGGGGGGTTTCGGCGGCGGCGGGGGAAAGAAGACCGGTGGCTTCGGGGGAAGCTGCCGGTCTTCTTTGTTTTGGCAGCAGCGCTGACCACACGAAAACGGACGTGCTAGGCTGCTGGTGCGTTCGACCACAAGGACCACCGGGCCATGGCAAAAAACAAAGACAACAACGGCAAGAAGTCCAGCCCGGCATCGGCGGTCGAGCCTCCTGCTCAGGCCCCGGCAGCAAGCGCGGCTCAAACGGTCGCAACCACAAAATCGACCGCATTGCCGAAGGGCTTTTCGCTCGACGACCCCAAGTTTCCGGAAGACCTGGATGACGCCGCCATGCGCTCGGGCGGCTACCCGTATGACAAGCGCTTGAAGCGCGAGGACTACGACGAGCAGCTGCATGCGCTGCAAATTGAGCTCGCCAAGCTGCAAACCCACAACATCAAAACGCGCGGCCGCATTCTCATTCTCTACGAAGGCCGCGACGGCGCCGGCAAAGGCTCCTGCATCAAGGCGTTCACCGAGTATCTCAACCCGCGCCACACGCGCGCCGTGGCGCTGCCGAAGCCGACAGAAACGGAACGCGGGCAACTGTATTTCCAGCGTTATGCCGTGCATTTGCCGACCGCGGGTGAAATCGTCCTGTTCGATCGCTCCTGGTACAATCGCGCCGGCGTCGAGCAGGTCATGGGCTTCTGCGACGCCAATCAACTGGCAACGTTCCTGCGCGAAGCGCCGGAATTTGAAGGGCTTCTGGTTCGCGACAGCATCCGCTTCTTCAAGTTCTACTTGTCGATGGGCCGCGAGATGCAGCTGAAGCGCTTCCATGAACGCCGCCACGATCCGCTCAAGCAATGGAAATTGTCGGACGTCGATATCGCCGCGCTGAATAAATTTGACGCCTATTCGCAAGCGCAGGTCGAAATGTTCCGCTTCACCCACACAACGACCGCACCCTGGCTCGTGATCCGCGCCAATGACCAACGGCGCGCACGGCTTGAGACGATCCGTGCTGTTCTGCTGGCGATCGACTACGAAGGCCGCGATTTGAAAGCAATCGGCAAACCCGATTCCCTGATCGCCGGCGCCGGGCCGGAGTTCTTCTCGACCTGAGTGCTTGGCGAAGGTCCGCCAACCATCGCCGCCTGCGCCGCGCGCCCGATCGGAACGCTCGTCAACACTCCATTAGCCATGCTTCCGGCGGAGCGACGCCGAGCGTCCGCAATGCAACGGCTTGTTACCCACTTTCCGGCAACGCTGCTGCCCCGGAACCATAGCAAGGACGCGCGCGGATGAACGCTTCACACCTGTCACGCTTGCGCGTTTTAGCCGGCCGGTTTGTTTGCGATACGCGCGGCACCACCGCCGTCCTGTTTGCGATGCTTGCCGTTCCCGTGCTCGGCCTCGGCCTTGCAGGTCTCGACTACGCCCGCGCCCAGGGCACCCGATCCGACATCCAAAGCGCCGCCGATGCCGCCGCAACCGCTGGTGCGCGAATGCTCGGCGCACCGCATACCGAAATCGAGCGCGCCGTGCGCGGCTACCTGCGCACCAATCTTCCGGAAGATCGCCGCGACCTTGATTTCATGTTGACGTTTGCGCCTGAAGACACTGCGCTAACGATCAAAATGGACACAACCGTACCGACGTCGATCCTCGGCATCGTCGGGGTCAGCGAACTTGCGGTTCAAGTCGAAACGACCGTTGAAAAACCAACGCTCGTCATTGAACCGCCAGCCCCACATCGCGGCGTTACACCGGACCTACCCCTGCCCGACGATTTGCCGGCGGCCATTCCGGATCTCGTCCGGTCCATCCCGCCGGATCAGTTGCGCGAAGCCGAAACGGCGGCGCGTGAAATCATGCGCGAACTCGAACGCAGCGGCGGCTCAGCAGATGTCGAACAGTTGTTGCGCGGCCTTGGCCGCCTGCGCTGAGCGGTACGCTATCTAACCAGCAGCATCGGACCTGGCGCCAATGCAAGTAGCCGCGTCAGAGCGCGCGGCTGCCCAAGCAACGTGCCACCGAAACGAGCGATCACGAACGACGGCTTTAAGCGGAACAGTTCCGCATCGAACGCGCCCGGCACGCCAAAACTCGGCGCGCCGCGATGATGCAGAAAGCGTGCGTCATCGGCGGTTATAAGCCGTGCCTGACCTTCAATTTCCTCATAAATCGCCTGCGTTTCGGCGGCGATCATCACATGAATGCGGCCCGCCGGGCCAAGCAGCCGTTCGGCGGCGCGCAGCATCGACGGCATACGTTCCGCGTCTTCCAGTATCACCGCAATATCGGCCGCGCGCGCAACACTGCTGCGGCCAGCCACCACGACGCCGGTGGCGCCGCTGACATTGGCGAGGATGGCGCTGATCAGCCCCGGCATTTGCGGCGTCGGCGGGCGCGAGACGGCAATAATGTTCCACGGCCCTCGCGCCAAGCACATGTCGGCCAAACGGTCGATGGCGTCGCCGCGCCCCAACGTGTGGGTGATGCGGATGTGGGCGCGGTCCGCCGCTTCCACCACGTCGCGCGTCTGGCGCAAGCGCAGCACCTCGCGCCGGTCGTTGGTCTTGAACGTGGACGGACTTGCCTGAACGGATTTGCCGAGCAGCGAGACATGCGCCGCCGGCACATCGACGACATCGCAAGGCGACGGCGCATCGAGCACCAGCGTTTCGATATCGGCGGCGTAGGCGCTGGCGATGGCAACGGCAGCGTTGACGGTCTGCGGCATCGCGACCGCGTCTGGTTCCAACCATAACAGCACGCGGCCAGAGGCTTCAGATGCTTCGGCGACGTGGGCGATCACAACGCCACTCCTGATCGTAGCGCCGGCTTTGCGGCAACGTCGAAGGTCACCAAATGGCTGAAATAACTGTCTGCGCGCGGATCGATGGCCTTCAAGCGGGCCAGCGAACGGCGCTCGGCAATAAGCACCAGCGTCACGTTGAGGGGCACAGGGTCTGCGGTCACAGCCAAACCGGGCGACGGCATCGGCTGCAACGAACCGGTTTCAAGCACCGCACTCAGCGCCGCCCAGGCCGTGGGATCAGCCGCCAACCGCCAAGCGTCGATGATCAAGAACCCGCCGTTGGCCCGCGCCAGATATCCCGGCCGTATCGCGACAAGACCCGCCGCATCGCGGCCAATCTCTCCGAGCAGTCCGGCTGCGCTGACCGTGCGCGCAACAACGACAGGCGCTCCGTCGCCCGGGCCGGCGCTGATGGCTTGCAGTCCCGCCACACCCAGCGCGGCATCGGCACTGCCCCGGCGAACAGCTTCCGCCGCGCGCCGCTTCCAATCGCTTTCGATCGCATCGAACACGCCGGCGATCGCCTCGCAGCTGTCGAACAGCTTGCGCGCTACCGCCATATTGGGTTTGACGGCCCGCTCCGCCGTTTGCTGGCTGAGCGCCAGATGACGGTCGTCGATGGCGATATCGGTGCCGGGCAAAGCACCCAGCAACGCTTGCAGCTCGCTTTCAAGGCCTGAGATTTTGGCTTCGACGTCGCGTTGCAGCGCTTCCGGTAGAGCGCGGAACACGTCGGAGCGGACAACACGGCCGTCGTGCATCGGCGCCAATACGAAGCCTTCTGAGGTGCGCACCAACGCAATGTTCTGCGCTTCGGCGCGGCGCTTCAATTGCTCAAGCCCGCCGTCGCTGCGCTGGCGATGATCCTCTTCGAGCACGGCCAACGAGATCTGATGGCTGTCGCTGGCCATCAACCGCGCCAACATCGCCGCTGATTTGGCGAGCGCATCCTGCACGTCGCGCACCATGCGGGCGCCGGTGCCGTGCGGCACGGCATAGGCTTTCAAAGACCCCGGCGCCGCACTGTTGACCGCGTAGATCCAATCCTTCGGAATATCGCGGCGAAGCGCGATCTCCTCAGCAACCGTCACCGCCGCAGCGCGCCGGCCACTGCCAGCCGGACCGACGATGAGCACATGCGAACTGCTGGCAGCGGTCTGAAGCGCGGTTCTGAGAGCGGTATGATCATGGAGCTGCCCCGCGACGACCGCGCGGCTATCGTTGTCACTCACCACGGTCTCGGTCACCGCACCAGCGTCGCCCTCGGCGCGCTCGGACTTACCGTTGATATCTGCCAACCGGTCGGCCAGACGCACCGCCGATAAGGTGATGACTTTTGCGTCGTGTGCCGCGGGCGCATCGTGCGCCGCGGGTTGAGCTGAATTCTCTGCTGCAGCCAGCTGCGCCTCGGTCTCAGCATCGACCTCGACTGGCGGCTGTTCGGCCGCAGAGTCTGTTACGCCTGTCTCGGCGGCACTGGCCTCTGTTGCACCTGTCTCTGTCACCGACTGCGCGGCGGCATCCGCCGTCTCGACAGTCGCTGGTGGTGTTTGCTTTGCGGTCTTCGTGCGCCAAAAGAGCATAAGTCAGCCGCCCCGTTCAAAATGCCCACAGCGTGAGCCGGTGATCCCAAAACCGATGTCTGACAAACACGCCCGCTGCCCCCGCAGACAGCTTGAGTGGATTGTTCTCACCTGCATAATGGCGGCACCATGACCGACGAGGCCGCCGCGCTCGCGAATCTGTTGAACGATGACGGACCTGCACCTCAAGGT
This sequence comes from Hyphomicrobium sp., assembly GCA_016716675.1. Taxonomy (GTDB): domain Bacteria; phylum Pseudomonadota; class Alphaproteobacteria; order Rhizobiales; family Hyphomicrobiaceae; genus Hyphomicrobium_B. The sequence goes on along the minus strand of JADJVG010000003.1, from coordinate 228,307 downwards.
GCAGCGTCGATCCTTCGTGGCGTACAACGTTTGATGCGCAATATAAATTTCATGAGCATCAGCGAAATGCCGCTCGCCAATGGCCGCCGCGCCGATGTGCTGGCTATCAATCCGCAGGGCGCCATCTGGATTGTTGAAATCAAGTCGAGTGTTGCCGACTTCCGCTCCGATCAGAAATGGCCAGAGTATCGCGACTATTGCGACGGACTGCTGTTCGCGGTCGCGCCTGGCTTTCCGGCGGATATTTTGCCTGCAGACGCGGGGCTAATTTTTGCGGATGCCTATGGCGGCGAAATCATGCGACCAGCGCCTGCGCACACCCTTCCGGCGGCGCGGCGCAAAGCGGTGCTCATGTCATTTGCGATGACAGCCGCACGGCGGCTCCAGGCCTTGAGTGATCCACCAGAGCGGATCATCGAATAGCCTATCAGAACGAATGCGTGAAAGTGCGAAGCGCCGCCGTTACTTCGGCGCGCGCTTTGCCAAAATGCGCTGCAAGGTCCGGCGGTGCATATTGAGACGGCGCGCCGTTTCCGAAACGTTGCGATTGCACAGCTCATAGACCCGCTGAATGTGTTCCCAACGCACGCGATCTGCCGACATCGGATTGTCGGGCGGCGGTGCCTTGGAATCGGTCGGCGCCAACAGCGCGTCGGTCACATCGTCGGCGTCTGCCGGCTTTGCGAGATAATCGACCGCACCGAGCTTCACGGCAGAAACCGCCGTCGCGATGTTGCCGTATCCGGTCAGCACGATGGCGCGGGCATCAGGGCGAACACGCGAGAGTTCCGCGATCACGTCTAGACCGGTACCATCTTCAAGTCGCATATCGACGACTGCGAAGGCGGGCGGCTTTGCGCGTATCAGCTCGACGCCCTCGGCGACCGAGTGGCCCGAACGGACTTCGAAGCCACGCGTTTCCATGGCGCGCGCCAGACGCTGCAAGAAGGCGCGATCGTCATCAACGATCACCAGCGAGCGGTCAGCGGGCAGTTCATCTTGCTTGAAAGACAGGTCTTCGGTGGTCAAGGCAACCTCCGGGGTTCTACGTCCCCATTATTTTGTGCAGCGGATTCATATTCCAACGCCGCTTACCCAGGTGCAACCCCTTGATGCACGAAAAACAGCCTCGAAGGGTTACTTTCGGCTCTGGGGACCATCGAAATCGATGTTAACGGCCTCCGTCTACTCCGTTTGGATGAGCCGCCTACCGGACGGTTCGGTTGGCGCCGGTGCTTCCGGGCCATTGGAAGTCTCCAGCTTTCAGCTCGAAAGCCGCCCTCGGCCAGACCACTTGCACGATGGCGCCCGTCAGCGGCATCTTCCGATTTGAAAAATTAACGCTGGCGCCTGATCGTTCCAAAAGCGTCTTGGCGATGAAAAACCCAAGGCCCAGCCCGGAATGTCCTTTATCGCCGCGATCCTGATAACGCCGGCTGGTAACATAGGGCTCGCCGATCGTATCCATCAGTTCCGGCGCGAAGCCTGGACCATCATCAGAAATCGTGACACTGACGTCGGTGCCCGTCCAGCGCGCATCGATCTGCACTTCGGATGCGGCGAACCCAATTGCATTTTCAATGATATTGCCAAGACCGTAGATGACGCCGGGGCGCCGGATACCCAGCGGCTCATCGGCCGGCGGAGCTGAGACCTTGGTGATCGGGTGCGCCGACACCACGATTTGTTTGCCTCGACCGCGATGCGCAATCGACGCCTCGTCGAGCAGTTCCTGAATCGTAATGCTGGCGTGCATTGGGTCTTGATCGTCGGGGCTGCGCGTCAGCTTCTGTAAAATCTCGCGGCAACGCTTTGCTTGCGTATGCAGCAATTGCAGATCCTCTCGATAGCGGCTGTCGGCACCCAATTCATGCTCAAGTTCCTTGGCGACCAGCACAATCGTCGATAGTGGCGTGCCGAGTTCATGGGCCGCCGCAGCGGCCAAACCATCGAGCGCATGCAGGCGCTGCTCACTGGCGAGCACCATATCCGTTGCGGCAAGCGCCGCAGACATTTGCCGCCCTTCATTGTTGAGCCGCCATGCGTTAAACGCCAGAAAACTTGTTGCCGCGCCGAGTGCTGCAACAAGCCCGAACTTGTAGTCGCGCGGTAGTTCGACCCTGAGGCCCTCATACCAAGGCAGCGGATAGTACTCGACGACGAGGACAACCGAACAGACCACCACGAACACGCCGAGTGCCGCCGCATAGCGCGGCGCCAACGTCGAAGCGGCAACTGTCACCGGCGCCACGAGCAGCACGGAGAACGGATTTTGAATGCCGCCCGTGAAATACAACAACCCGGCCAGTTGCAGAATATCGTAGGCCAGCAAACCGGTCGCGGCGAAGGTGCTCAGGCGATGACGCGCGGGATAGCGAATCGACAGGTAAACGTTCAGCCACGCCGACATGGCGATGAGCACAAGGCAACGGCCGGCTTCCATCGGAAAGCCGTAAATCCCCATGACGACGGCAACCGCAACGAGCTGCCCTAGCACCGCTGCCCAGCGCAATCGAACGCTCGTGACCAGCCGCAATTGACTGTCACGCTCTCTGACAATACCTTTTATCCCTGGCGAAATGCGCGCCGCTGTTGCTTTGGCTTGGCTCATCGCACGTGCGTCCCGCTCCGCTGAAACCGATTGCTCCACAATGGCGATCGAGATTGCGGCACCCGCCGGTGACGGCACGCCGCAGCGCCGTCCGGCTTGTGTCGAGCAGCTCAATCGCCCAAAATCCTAGCATGCATACTCAATCCAGTCTGGAGACTTCAAGCGCATGAACAGCCGTATCATTGGGCTCGTCGCTGGCGGCTTGATCGCTGGTGGCCTTTTGGCCTACATCGCGGTATCGGGCACCGGGCCATCATCCGTGCCGGCCGGTACCGTCGTGACAGGGAAACCCTTGGTTGGCGGCCCCTTCGCGCTCACTGACCAGACTGGCAAGCGCGTGACTGACAAAGATTTTCTCGGCAAGTATATGCTGGTCTTCTTTGGCTTCACGAACTGCCCGGACATTTGTCCATCCGGCCTGCAGGTCATGTCGGCGGCACTCGACAAACTTGGTGCCAAGGCTGCCGATGTCGTGCCGATCTTCATTACGCTCGACGCTGCGCGCGACACACCGGAAAAACTCGCAACCTATCTCAAGAGCTTTCATCCGCGCCTCGTCGGTCTGACGGGCTCGGCGGAAGAGGTTGCAGCCGCTGCCAAAACATACCGCGTCTATTATCAGAAAGTCACCGACGACAAGACGCCTGACAGCTACTCCTACGATCACTCGGCGATTTTTTATCTGATGGGCAAAGACGGTGTCTTCATGTCTCCGTTGCCGCACACGACCAATGTTGACGAACTCGTAAGCGCGCTTGGTGCTGCGCTGCCATAACGGCGTTTCAGTGTCTGCGACCACGCAGCCACAGTTTCACATCGCGCAGCCACAATCCAACATTCATGCTGGAGCGACGCAAAGAAGCTTGCTACTTGATGCGTGTGATGCGAACACGTTTTAAGTAACTAGCTTTTCTGTGCGATTGGTTAGATCATTCCTCAGAGATTTGAATTCCAGGAGTCTCCTCGCATGCGGAAGGCAAGAGCGTTAGCGTCTTCCAAAAGGGCCGCGGTCAAAAAACCAGCTGGCCGCATTGATGACATCAGCGCTCAAGTGCAGGTGCGCCGTCATCCGGGTGCGCGCCGCTTGACACTGCGCGTGAGCCGCACGAGCCGCGCCATCATCGTGACGATCCCTGTGCAATGTGATCTCGATGAAGCCGGCACATTCCTCAATCGTCACATCGATTGGGTGCGCGAACGCCTCGACAGCCTTCCGGACCCCGTGCCGTTCGGTGATGGCGTGGCCATGCCGCTCAGAGGCGAGCCACATAAGGTCGTGTTCACCGGCGATCTGCAGACCCGCATCGTCACCGTCGTTGCGGTTGACGGCCATCGCCCCGAGATCCGCGTGCCCGGATCGCGCGACACCGCACCTCGCCGCTTGCGCGATTGGTTGTTTGAAGAAGCGCGCAAAGATCTGGCCGCGCGCGTCAGCCATCACACACGCACTTTACGCCTCAAATCCAAGAAGATCGCGGTCCGCGATCAAACCAGCCGCTGGGGCTCATGTTCTTCAACGGGCGTGCTGTCGTTTTCCTGGCGGCTCATTCTGGCGCCGCCGCACATCCTCGACTACGTTGCGGCCCACGAGGTCGCGCATCTCGCTGAAATGAATCACGGCCCGCACTTCTGGGCCCTGGTGAAGAAGGCTTACCCAGAGTTTCAGGCGGCCAAGACGTGGCTGCTAGTGTATGGCCTCGACCTTCACCGCTACGGCTCCAGCGACGCGCTGGCCGTCTAAAGCCTACCACCAACCGCCAAGAGACATCATCCCGCGCGGCCGCTCGGGCGTTGCTGCAGCTTCAGCCGGCCTGCCCGCCGCGGTTTGCACGTCGCTCTCGGCCAGCGCCTTGGCAATAAAATCTTCGTTGATCTGCTCGCGCGGATATGCGGACGGCGCTGCTTTTGTATTGGCAGGCACGGGTACACGCGGAGCCACGGCGGCATTGACGATTGCAGGCTTTTGCGGCGGCAGCTCCGGCATCGCGATTGACGGCTTCGGCTCGGCAGGACCTGAAAGCCACGGCAGATTTTCCAGAATGCGCCCCACGCGCGGCGTGTGCGCCGCTGGTGGCGTCCACGGCAGCGCCGCGACTTGCGGGTCCGCCGCGCCCGGCATCTGACGCATCGTGCCCGGCAGAGCTAACGGCGCTTTACCAGCGTGTCCGATGTCCATGATCTGATGCCAGATTTCCGCCGGCAGCCCGCCGCCCATGGCGCGATTCATCGGCTTGCCGTTATCGTTGCCAAGCCAGACGCCCGCCGTCAGATGGCTGGTGTAGCCAATGAACCAGGCGTCGCGGAAATCTTGGGTCGTGCCGGTCTTTCCGGCTGCCGGATGATTGGCGATGCCGGCGCGTTTGCCGGTGCCGAACACCAGCGCCGCATTCAGCATATCGTTCATGGCCCCGACGGTGAGCGGGTCGATGATCTGCGCCGTGCGCGGCACGTCCCGCACGTACAGCACGCGGCCGGAACTCATGCGGACACGACGAATGGCATGCGGCTCGATGGCCGTTCCGCCATTGCCGAACACACCATAGGCGCCGGTCATTTCCAGCAGCGTGACTTCCGACGTGCCCAGCGCCAGCGACGGCTCTTCGCGCAGATCGCTCTTGATGCCGAGGCGCTGCGCAACAGCAATTGTGCGCTGAGCTCCAACACCTTGGTTGAGGCGGACGGCCACCGTATTGACCGATTGCGCGAGGGCCCGCCGCAGGGTCAATTCACCGGTATACTGGCCATTATCGTTGCGCGGCGCCCAACCGTCGATGCTCAACGGCAGATCGTAGGTGATCGTCTCAGGAGTCATGCCCGACTCAAGCGCAGCCAGATAAACGAACGGCTTGAACGCCGAGCCGGGTTGCCGGTGTGCTTTCACCGCGCGATTGAACTGGCTCTCGGCATAATTCCGCCCGCCGACCAGCGCGCGGATGCCGCCATCAGTGTCGAGCACGGCAACGGCCGCTTGCGACACGCCGAGGGCTGCGCCATTTTTCGCCAATGCCTTGCTGACGATCTCATTGGCGCGGCGTTGCAGAGTGGCGTCGAGCGTCGTCTCGACAACCACTTCGGCGTGACCGCCACCCAGCAGCGGCGGCAACCGCTCCAAGACGAAGTCGATGGCATACTCAATGCCGCTGGTGTCTCTTTGCGTCTTCGGTTCATAGAAGACGATGCGTTCTTCCAGCGCCTTGCGTTCGTCTTCGACGCCGATGACCCCGGCTTCCAGCATTTTCGCGAGCACCACGCGGCTGCGAGCACGCGCTGCGCCGGGACTCGAGGCCGGCGAATATTTCGACGGCGCTTTCAAAAGCCCTGCAATCAACGCCGCTTCAGCGATCGTCATTTCGCGCGCCGATTTGTCGAAATAGCGCTGGCTCGCAGCTTCGATGCCATAGGCGCCGCCGCCGAAATAGACGCGATTGAGATAGAGTTCGAGGATGTCGGCCTTCGACAACCGCAATTCTAGCCACAACGCCAGACCCAACTCCTCGATCTTGCGCGATAGCGTGCGATCCGGCGTCAAAAACAGATTCTTAGCGAGTTGCTGCGTGAGGGTCGAACCGCCTTGCGCGAAACGGCCGGCGCGCAGATTCGCAAAAAATGCGCGGATTAGACCAACGGGATCAAGACCATAGTGATCGAAGAAGCGCCGATCCTCGGTGGCGATGACCGCGCCTTGCACATGGCGCGGCAACAGATCGAGCGGCATATAGTCAGCAGCCGCGCCGCGTTCCGCAAGCACGGAACCATCGCGTGCCAGGATGCGAATGACCGGTGCGCGCTCCTTGTTCCGCATCGATAACGGGTGCGGAAACGTCACCGTATAATAGACCATCATCGTCAGCAGCGACGCCATCGTCACCGTACCGGCGGCCAGAGGCGCAAGAATGAGCAGGCGGTACTTCAAGGGCAGCTTAGAGAAGGTGCGCCGCACGAACCCGCGGCCCGCGCTCATCACCTCAACCGGAGCTGATGCCGGCGCCGTGGTCTGGCTTGCCGGCCGGAATGCAAAATCGGAGATAGCCTGAAAAGGATACGGCAGCGGTGGCGGCTTATGCGCGGTCCCACCATCGCTTTGCGGCGCCACCGGCCTTTGGCGGTTAAACCACCCCATCAGTTCCCAACGCCCCACACGCAAAAATTTCGGAAGCTCTCATGTTTCGCAGACAGCGCCGGCCGGCTCTCGCTAGCTTCGCTGATCTCAACAATTACGAGACTTCCGCTAATACCTAGTTAACTATGGACCTGAGCACTTCTTCCGCCGCACGCGTCGCGACCGGAGTTGCATTGGCGCGCATCATCGATCGGCACTGGATGCTGTCTGGTCTGCGTCACTGTCAGGGTTGCGAAGCGCGGCGCAGCGTTCATAGTGGTGAATCATTAAGAGCAGAGAGGAGACTGATGGCAGCGCCGATCGACCTTGGAGTTTACAAAGATGCCCTGCTCGTGCTTGGCACGGCTGGCGTCGTTGTTCCGGTCATGCATCGCTTCCGCATCAGCCCGGTCCTTGGCTTTCTAATTGCTGGCGCGATTCTGAGCCCCAAGGGTCTGGGTGCGCTTGCGCCGATAGTTCCCGGTATTCAGTGGATCACGGTCACCAACCCGGAACGGGTCGGCGTACTGGCCGAACTGGGTGTTGTTTTTCTTCTGTTCCTGATCGGTCTTGAACTGTCGTTCGAACGCCTGCTGACCATGCGCCGCTTGGTGTTCGGCCTCGGCGCCTTGCAAGTGATCATTTCGACCGTGTTGATTGCGCTGTGTGCCATCGCCGGCGGGCAGGCCCCTGTCGCCGCTCTGGTCATCGGCGCGGCGTTGTCGCTGTCGTCAACCGCCGTCGTTATCGAGATGATGGCCCAGCAAAAACGCCTTTCATCGACGGCCGGGCGCACCAGCTTTGCTATCCTCTTATTCCAAGACCTTGCGGTCGTGCCGATCCTGTTCCTCGTCGGCGCCTTGGACCCGACGGCGAACGGCTCGATTATCGGCGGCATCGGTATGGCGCTCGCTCAGGCGGCGGCAGCGCTCGCCCTCATTATTGTCGTTGGCCGCTACTTGCTGCGCCCGCTGTTCCAGATGGTGGCGCAAACCCAGAACCATGATTTGTTCATCGCGACAACGCTGTTCGTCGCGGTTGGCACCAGTTTCGCGACCGCAGCCGCCGGCCTCTCCATGGCACTCGGCGCCTTCGTTGCCGGCCTGATGTTGGCCGAAACCGAATACCGCCGTGCGGTCGCAGCCGCCATTGAACCGGTCAAATCGTTGCTCCTCGGGGTGTTCTTTTTTTCGGTCGGCCTCAGCCTCGACTTCGGGACGATTTTGGCGCACCCGGTAGCTATCGTCGTCACCACCGTCGGCCTGTTCGCTCTGCAGGCTGTCGTGATTTACGGGCTCGCGCGCATGTTCAGCGTCTCGAAATCAGCGGCTATCGAAACGGCAGCAGTGCTCGCGCCGGGCGGCGAATTTGCCTTCGTCATTCTGACACTCGCGCTCACCTACGGCCTCGTCACCGCCGAAGTGACGAGTATGCTGCTGACGTCCGTCGCTCTATCGATGGCCGCCATCCCCCTGGCCTGGCGCTTTGGACGGCAGCTCGCCCAGCGCGTCGCGCCGGCCACCGCAGCCGACCCCGGCCTCACCGTTCTGCCATCTATCGGCGACGGCCAGCCGAAAGCGCTGGTTGTCGGCTACGGCCGCGTCGGCCAGTTGATCGGCGAGATGCTGAGCGAGCACAAAGTGCCCTATATCGCCGCCGATCGTGAACCGATCATCGTCAGCAAGGCCCGGCGTGAGGGCAAGCCGGTGTTCTATGGCGACGTGCGTCAGATCGAATTTCTCAAGCACTGCGGCCTGGCCACCGCGAAGGCTGCCATTATCACCATTCACACGCAGTCGGAGATCGATGAGATCGTCAAAGCCTTGCGTGATGCCTATCGAAACTCGTCATCGTCGCCCGCGCCAGGACGCAGCCCACGCCAGCCGCCTCTATGCGCTCGGCGTGACGGATGCCGTTCCGGAAACCATTGAAGCCAGCTTGCAGCTTTCCGAAGCCGCGTTGGTTGGCATCGGCGTGCCAACCGGCTTGGTGATCGCCTCCATTCACGAGCGGCGCGACATCTTCCGTGCCGAACTGCAAGGCGCTGCGAAAGCCGCAGGCCGCGAAACGCGGGCGTTCCCGCTCCGAAAGAAAAGCTGACACCGGCTGAGCGCGGAGCGGCGCGGCCATGGCCCGCGCTATCCTCTGGCCAGTAGATCAAAAGAAAGGTTAATTCATCAGCCTACGTGCCAATTCGGCACTGACCGCTTATGTAGCGATCGACGGGCAAACTTGCCACGATGGCGGAATAGGCCCCAAAACCTAGGCGAGGACGCTTGGATACCATCACTGCGCGAACGGACGCGCATATATTGGCAAGATGCGCTGGCAGCACGTCACACGCAGCGTCAACCCATTCGGACTGTCGCGGTCCAAACGGATTGGTGGAACGCGAGACATTCTATAAAAATAAGCTGCACCGCCACTTATCAGGCAGCCCCGCGAGTGAAATCGATTTCTTTGTGAATGCGCGCCGCTTCGATCTGATGGCCCGCACACTCGGCTCCGAACTTGAACGCCGTCCGCTGCGCATCTTGAATGCGGCCTGCGGCCCGTTCGCTGGAGTTCTACACACGCCTACCCGGCGCGATCATCGACTCGTTCGATATCGACGAACGCCTTATCGCACTTCATCACGCCCTGTCGGCCAGCGCTCTGATCGCGCCATGCAGCTTTCGCACCCTCGACGTTGCCGCGTTTGAACCAACCACACTCTACGACATCGTGCTGGTCAACGACCTATTCTACACGAAGCACGTCGACTTCGATCGTGTCATCGGCAAGTTCGCCGCCTCCGTTGCCCCCGGCGGCGTTCTTTATTTCGACATCCAGGATGAACGCGCGGGGCCAGTCTGGCGTTTGTTCGGCAAGGGCAACGCAACCCGCCGCTATAACTTGGCGAACGTCCGCGCGACACTTGAAGGCCTCGATTTCAAAATTGAAAGCATGACGCCCTCGTTGGGCATCAAGGGCGGCCTGGATGGCCTGGTCCGCCGAGGCCTTTGGAATGTTTTCGGCATCGCCAACAATTTCGCGTTTGTCGCCAAGCGCTAAGTGTGTGGGTGGCACCAGCACGCTCCACGACCTTCCCCATTAGAAACCGCCCGGCGCAACATCGGGCGATCCTTGAAGCTGCGTCCAGGCACCCCAAATGATGATCCGCAGGGCCGCCGTATCCGGTCCGTCGCTTGGAGCGTGCACCGTGCCAAATACCCGATTTGCCGACTTCGCCGTGCCGCCCACTGGGGCCCGTGGCGCAGACCACGCGCACAAGCCGGCCGCAGCCGATGCGGACCTGTCCCTGGCGCGGCTCGACGCGCTGGCGCGGATCATGGACAGCGCCTTCCAGATTCCAGGCACCAACATCAGAATGGGCGTCGATGCGCTGCTCGGCCTATTGCCCGGCATCGGCGACGCGATCTCCGCGTCGATCTCAAGCTATCTGATCTGGGAAGCCAAGCAGCTCGGCGTCTCCAAGCTGGTGCTCGCGCGTATGGCGGGCAACGTCGCCATCGATACCGTGATCGGCGCGGTTCCTTTCGCTGGCGATATTTTCGACGTGGCCTACAAGGCCAACGTCAAGAACATCGCACTGCTGAAAAAACACGTCGAGAAGCAGGGCTTGCGTGGGCTCAGTTCCGCTCCCGGCACGATTGAAGTGGATTACGTCGAACTCTAACCGTTAGCAGAACATCAAACATCCAAGTTCGAAACATTCAGCGCGTTGTCCTGGATGAACTCGCGGCGCGGCTCGACGACGTCGCCCATGAGCTTTGAGAAAATCTCATCAGCTGCGGCAATGTCATCGATCTTGACCTGCAGCAGCGTGCGGATGCTCGGATCGAGCGTCGTTTCCCAAAGTTGCTCGGGGTTCATTTCGCCGAGACCTTTATAGCGCTGCAAATCGACGCCCTTGCGGCCTGTCTCGTAGACCGCATCAAGCAGCGTGCGCGGCCCGTGGATCACGTCGAACTTGTCCTTGCGGCGCAGCTTGGCAGCCATGCCATAGGTCTCGTTGAGATGCCCAAAGCGTTCGTTCAACCGTCGCGCGTCGAGCGATCCCAGCAGATTGCGGTCGAGGGTATGAACCTCGGTGACGCCCCGCACCTGCCGCTTGAACACGAAGCCGTCGTTGCCGAAGCGGCCTTCCCAACCGGTTTCCATTTCGTCGGCGATGTCGTCGAGGCGTTGCGCGATCTTGGCGGCCGCCGCGTTCGCTTTCTCAGCCGACTGCAACAGCGCGGGATCGAACACGCCGCCAATGGCGCCCTGCTCAACAACTGAGCGGTTATAGCGCGTGTGCAGTCCGTTGATGCCATTGGTCACTTGCCTTGCCTGCTCGACGATGTCGCGCAGATCGCGACCAGCGCGCTCGGTGCCGTCGCCTGCGACCAGCACCGCATCGTTGAGGCCCTGATCGATCAGGAAGTCTTCCAGCGCCCGCTGATCCTTGAGGTAGGTGTGCGACTTGCCGCGCTGGACTTTGTAAAGCGGCGGCTGCGCAATATAGACGTGGCCCTGTGCGACCAGTTCGTTCATCTGCCGGTAGAAGAACGTCAGCAGCAGCGTGCGAATGTGCGCGCCGTCAACGTCGGCGTCGGTCATGATGATGATCTTGTGATAGCGCAGCTTCTCGAGCTTGAAGTCTTCGCGCCCGATGCCGGTGCCCAGCGCTGCGATAATGTTGGTCACCTGCTCGGACGACAGCATCTTGTCGGTACGCGCGCGCTCGACGTTCAAGATTTTGCCGCGCAACGGCAGCACCGCCTGATACTCGCGCTTGCGGCCCTGCTTTGCCGACCCGCCAGCCGAGTCGCCTTCGACGATGAACAGCTCGGTCTTCGAAGCATCGCGATCCTGGCACTCCGCCAGTCCGCCCGGCAGCCGCAGACCATCGAGCGCGCCTTTGCGGCGCGTCAGATCGCGGGCCTTGCGCGCGGCTTCACGCGCAATCGCAGCTTCGCAGATCTTGGTGACGATGACCTTGGCTTCTTTCGGGTGTTCCTCGAACCACGCGCCCAATTGGTCGCCAACGGTGTTCTCAACGACCGGCTTCACTTCAGATGAAACCAGTTTGTCCTTGGTCTGCGATGAAAACTTCGGGTCCGGCACCTTGACCGACAGCACGCACGTCAATCCTTCGCGCGCGTCGTCGCCGGAAATCGTCACCTTTTCCTTTTTCGCGATGCCGGTATCGTCAGCGTACTTGTTGACGATGCGGGTCAGCGCGCTGCGGAAACCGGCCAAATGCGTGCCGCCGTCGCGCTGCGGAATGTTGTTCGTGAACGACAGAACCGTCTCGTGATAGCTGTCGTTCCACCACAACGCGACTTCGACACCGATGCCGTCTTTCTCGCCGCGGATCATGATCGGTTCCGGCAGCGCCGACGACTTCGAACGGTCGAGATAGCGCACGAACTCCGCCGTGCCGCCTTCGTACATGAATTCTTCGGTCTTGATGTCGGCGTGGCGCGCGTCCGTCAGGCGGATCTTGGCGCCCGAGTTCAGAAACGCCAGCTCGCGCAAGCGATGCTCGAGCGTCGGATAATCGAACTCCATGACGTTGTGGAACGTCTCGGTGGAGGGCAGGAACGTGACTTCGGTGCCCCGCTCGCCCTTGCCGTCGCCCACGGCCTTGAGCGGCGCAACGGTGTTGCCATTGCGGAATTCGACGTAGTGCTCCTTGCCGTTGCGCCAAATCCGGCACTTGAGCCAAGTTGACAACGCGTTGACGACGGACACGCCGACGCCGTGCAAACCGCCCGACACCTTGTATGAATTCTGATCGAACTTGCCGCCTGCGTGCAGCTCGGTGAACACGATTTCAGCCGCCGAGCGTTTCGGATCGTTGTCGTCATCATTCTTGATACCGACTGGAATGCCGCGACCATCATCGCGCACCGTGCACGAACCGTCGGGGTTCAGCGTCACCTGACATGACTTGGCGTGGCCTGCCAAAACTTCGTCGATGCCGTTGTCGACGACTTCGTAAATCATGTGATGCAACCCCGACCCATCGTCGGTGTCGCCGATGTACATTCCGGGGCGCTTTCGAACCGCGTCGAGTCCCTTCAGCATCTTAATGCTGTCCGCGCCGTACTCTTCCGGCGGGGGGATTTTCTTGGGCGCTGCAGCGGTCATTTTTGGCCTTTATGGAACGGCGAAAATCAGTCGCTTTTGATAGCACAAATCGCGTTCCGAAGCGCCACATATTCACAGCAAAACCGTCCTAAAAACCGGTGGTTTTTCAAGCGTTTGCCTGTGACCGTTTGTCCCCAGCCTAAAGCCGGTCAAAGGGCGGCGATTTTGGCCTCATCCACACGCCAGAAACGGGCCTTGCCACGAAGCGCGTCAAAGGCGGCGTCGTCAGTCCCGGTCATCCACGCCTGGGCCTTGAGGCGCAGGATCTCGTCGAACAGCGCGGCGCGGCGGTGGACGTCGAGGTGGGCGGTGATTTCATCGAGCAGCAGCACCGGGGCGGCGCGCTCCTGGCGCTCGGTCAGCAGCTCCGCATGCGCCAGCACGAGGCCGAGCAGCAGCGCTTTCTGTTCCCCCGTCGAACACAGCCGCGCGGCCATGGCTTTCGGCCCATGACCAACAGAGAGGTCCGAGCGGTGCGGCCCATCGAGGGTTCGGCCGGCACCGCGATCACGTTCGCGCATATCGCGCAGCAGGCGCGCATAGGCATCCTCTGCCTCGATCGCGGGCATGGCGGCGATGTTGTCCTCAATCGCCCCTTCGAGCTTGAAGTCCGACCACGGAAACGCCGAATTAGGATCGCGCGCCTTGCGCCGCGCAACCACCGCCGCCATGGCCGAAACCGCTTCGAGACGGGCGGCCGCGACCGCGATGCCGGTTTCCGCCATCACGCGCTCGAAGCCCGCCAATTGCGCGTTGTCGCGCACGCCATCGGCGAGCAGGCGATTGCGGCTGGTCATGGCGCGCTCAAAACGGCCCGCAATCGTGCGATAGCCGGGATCGAAGCACAAAATCAGCCGATCGAGGAATCGCCGGCGCTCTGAGGCAGGGCCGGTGAACAAACCGTCCATCGCCGGTGTCACCCAGACGATTTCGAGATAATCGGCAAGCACACCAGAGCCCGATTGCGCCACACCGTCGATGCGCACGATGCGCCCCGTGCGGCCGCCAACCGCTTCGCCGTCGTCATCGGCGGCGCGGCCACCCCGCGACGATCCAGGGTTCAAACCTGTGCCGATGTCGGCGACGCCGTTCAGCGTATGCACGCGGGCGGCAACCGCGAAGCCACCATCCCCGCCGCCGCGGGCGATTTCAGCAAATGGCACGCGCCGCATGCCTTGACCCGGCGCGAGCAGCGAGAGAGCTTCCAGCAAATTGGTTTTGCCAGCGCCGTTAGCACCCGCAATCACCTGCGGCTCGGCCCCCGTCTCCAAGGCAACAGCCGCGTAGCTGCGGACATTCGTCAGCGCCAGGCGCTCTACCCAAAGGCTTTGCGGGCTGCGGGATTGTTCAGGCGTCTCCATCCGCTGCGCTTAGCACTGAGCAGCAGATTCTCAAACGGCATCGACGCAAACGATGCAGATACGTCCTCTGGATTACCCGCCGGACGGCATTTTGTTGGGAGAAGTTACACCCGTGTAACTCCTCCCGCGCCTTCCCTCGCACCCCTTCAACCAGCGGCGACTGGCGATGAAGCCAGATTTCGCGACAGCTCGACCGCATGGTAAAATGAAGCTCTGTTCTGCTGGAACAGCAGCCACAGTCGCTACGAATGCTCCACAAGACCCGAGGATGAGATGCGAACCGCTGCTTTCTGCCTAGCTGGGCTCGTTGCAGGTTACGTTGTCGGTGCCGGCATTGGCGCGGCGGGGATCGAGCTTTTCTCGACCAACACACATGACAAGAGCCTGGAGATGGTCATGACCAGCGCCTTCGTCACGGGGCCGATTGGCGCGGTCATAGGACTGGTTGCCGGATGGCTGAAAGCACGGAAGGGCTGAACCTGTCAGCGCAATTTTTCGCCGAAAGCCTGACCACACGTTTCCCCTCCCCGGCGAGAGGGGCAGCGGTGGAGAGAAGAAGCGGCAGCGATGGCCTCATCGGTTGGGGCAATTCGCAAGTCCCCTGACGCAACTTAAGCGTCACACCGGCCGGATAACGCGACTGCGCACTGCCGCATCTGCGGCACCGATCCTGCGGTTGGCCTTTGAACGGGAATACCGCGGACGTTAGCCAGACCTTAATGGCTTTCCTGAAGACTATAGGAGGTGCGCTGAGCATGAACATCTGCGACGAGGGTCGCGCGTTCAATCGCATTGAACAGGACGCGATGAAATGAGTCTTGCAGACTTGTTGCTGCCGTTACTGGTTGCTGCTTCAGCCGCAATCTATGCCATTTTCGCCGGTCGGGCTCAGGCGTCACGTCTGCGCAGCCTCCATAAGGATATTTCGAACGGCAATCTGCGCGGCTATCTCACGATCTCGGTCGTGATCGTCGTGGTTTTCGCGTCATGGTATTTCTAAACAAGCCGGCGTGAACCGGTGCAGCACCGCACAAACTTCATGTGTCTGCCAAAATGAGCCACCGTTCCAAGCGATTGTAGACCAGCTGCAGATGTCTCAGAACAATCAACCGACAGGCACTATACCGGAGGCAGGCGGCCGCCAACGACTATGGCGCACGTTCGGCGCGTTGAGCCTGATCCTGATATCTCTCATCATCTGGCGAAGTCCGACCTATAGCTTTCACCCGCTCTGCACCTACACGGTGAATGCCCAGATCTCCGCAGATGTCGTGATTGCAGGGCAGAAGCTCTCCTCATCCGTAATCTATCAAAACGGACACTCGCGGCCTTGGATTGCAACGCTCAATAGCGCTGGCTGCTATCCGATGGAAGGCAATGCACTGACGTATCGATTGGCCAATGACAGCGTCCTCATTGTTCCGTCCCAGATTTGCTACGCGGGACAGCAGGTGCTCGCCAAGTCGGGTCGCCTCGACATTTTAAAGGCCTGCACTGGGAAGCAAGCCCATCAAGACTTGGCCTATATCGTGGACTCGGCAACACGGCCGAGCAAATGGACCAGGGTCACCAATGGGGTTGATTTCCGCATCGAAAGCATGACGGCAGTCTCAACGTGGAGCAATCCTCGTGACGATATCGCGTCGCTTGCGCCCAATTTGTTGAAGTCAGATTTCAAACTCAACGGCGAGAAGTGGCGGTGGAGCCCGGAAAGAATTATTCCATTTCATCGACGATATAGCTTGAGGCAGCACAAGCCAGACCCGTCATACGAATTTGAGGTCAAGTTCGAGAGCTTCGAAGTTGAGTGATTATCGGGAATTATGCGCCGCAAAACAGCTGCGGCGCCATCACACGAAACCGCAACTGCCAAATTCACGGCGCGATGGATTCCGGGCGCGATGCCCGGAATGACAATCTTAAACCCGCATCGGCATCAGCACGTACAGCGCGCCGTCGTCGCCGCCGTCGCGAACCATGGTCGGTGAACCCGGATCGGCGAGCAGGAAGCGGGCTTCCTCGCTTTCCAGTTGACCGGCAATATCGAGCAGATAGCGCGCATTGAAGCCGATTTCGAGCGGGCCGGCGCCATAGCCGACCGCGATTTCTTCCGTCGCGCTGCCGCCCTCGGGGTTATTGACGGTCAGCACCAGCTTGTCTGTCGACAGGTTGAGTTTCACCGCGCGCCCGCGTTCGCTGGCAATCGTCGATACGCGATCGACGGCCGCAATGAAGGCCGCGTTCGGCACCTTCATTTCCTTGTCGTTGTTGTGCGGAATGACACGGCCATAGTCGGGGAACGTGCCGTCGATCAGCTTCGACGTCAGCACCACGGGGCCAATCTCAAAGCGCACCTTGGTTTGCGAAACGCCGACCTTCACCTTGGCGCTGGTATCTTCCAGCAGGCGGCCGAGTTCATGCACAGTCTTGCGCGGCACGATCACGCCCGGCATGCCGTCGGCGCCGTTCGGGCGCGGCAGCTCGACCTGCGCCAAGCGATGACCGTCGGTCGCAACCGCACGCAGCGTCTTGGTTTTGCCGGTCTCGGCAACGTGCAGATAGATACCGTTGAGGTAGTAGCGCGTCTCTTCGGTCGAGATCGCGAACTTGGTCTTCTCGATCAAGCGCTTCAGGTCGCTCGCGTCCATCGTGAATTCGTGGCCGATCGCGCCGACTCGGAGATCCGGAAAATCTTCCGCCGAAAGGGTTTGTAGCGAAAAGCGCGAATGCCCCGATGTCAGCGTCAGGCGTTCCTTGTCGCCATCGCGCTTCAATTCGATCTCGGCGCCGTCGGGCAATTTGCGCACGATGTCATGCAGCATGTGGGCCGGCACCGTCAGTGCGCCAGTTGTCTGAACTTTCGCTTCAACACTCTCGCTGACTTCGCGTTCAAGGTCGGTCGCCTTAAACATCAGCGTCGATCCGGACGCCTTCAGCATCACGTTCGACAGAATCGGGATCGTGGTGCGCCGCTCGACGACGCTCGTCACGTGGCTCAAGGCCTTCAGCAGTTCACCACGTTCGATCTCGAGACGCATTGTCGTCCTCAGGTTTTTGTCATTGACGTAATTTGGCAGCACTCACCTCGGCGGGCAACCCGCTCAAGACATCGCGCTCGCGCAAGGGATCTTGCGGTTGTCCGCAGACAGCATTCGGTTGATGGCCGGAATCGCCCGTGGGGCGTGATGAAGCCCCAACAGGGGTTATATTTCAGCTCTGATCGGCCCTGCGGGCAGCAATTTGCTTTTATTTTCCACGCTAAGTCGCAAAAATACACGCCGGAGCCCAATTGCTGGACCCCGGCGTGGAAATGACCTTTTTGAAACGCCGTCCGGCCGAGCGGCCGCACGCCATTGCGACTAGTGGTTGAGCAGCTTTTTCAGCTCTTCCAGCTCGTCCTCAAGACGCGGATTCTTGGTGATCTCGCCCTCGATCTTGCGGATTGCGTGCAAGACCGTGGTGTGATCACGCCCGCCAAAGCGCCGTCCGATCTCAGGCAGAGAACGCGCCGTCAATTGCTTGGCCAGATACATGCCGATCTGGCGCGGCCATACGACGGAGCGATGACGGCGCTGTGACAGCAGATCGCCCTTCGAGACACCATAGTGGCGCGAAATGATGCGCAGAATGTCTTCGATCTTGATGCGACGCGGCTCGAGGTTAGCGACGAGATCGCGAATGACACCCTCGGCGATGTCGAGGGTGATCGGCGTGCGCATATATTGCCACGTCGCGTACAGACGGGTGATGGTGCCTTCGAGTTCGCGGCCGTTTTCCGTCAGTCGAGCGGCGAGCAGATCCTGCACATCGCGCGTCAACGCGAACGATGAATCGTGCGCACGCTTTTCGGCAACGCGCTTCTCGATCACCTTCTGGCGCAGTTCGTGGTCGAGCGGCAGCAGCTCGGTGACGAGGCCGCGCTGCAGACGCGAGCGCATCCGCTCATTGAGGCGCTCAATGTGATTGGGCGCGCGGGCAGAAGCCACCACCACCTGTTTGCCGCCGTCGAGCAGCGCGTTGATGATGTGGTCGAACTCTTGTTCCGTACGTTCGCCCTGCAGGAACTCGAGATCGTCGATCAGCAACAGCGAGATGTTGCGGAAGCGCTCCTTGAAGGCCAGCGGATCGGACGAGCGCAGCGCTTCGACGAACTGATAGCGGAAGCGTTCCGCCGTCAGATACAGCACCTGCGCATTTGAATTGCGGCGTTTCACTTCCCAGGCGATGGCCTGCAGAAGATGGCTTTTTCCAAGACCTACGGACGAATGGATGTAGAGCGGGTTGTAGCCGGGGCTATCCGTCAACACCGTTTCGGCGACCTGAATAGCACCTGCGTGCGACATGCGGTTCGACGCGCCTACGACGAAGCTGTCGAAGGTATAGCGCGGATCGAGTGGCGAGCCTTCGAGGCCACCGCCGGATGTGCGCTGTGCGGCGGGAACGACCGGACGCATGACGACGGTGCGCGCCATGGCATCGCTGTGCGCGCTCGGCTGGCTCGTTGTATCTGGTGTGCTGACGATAGGGCGCTGTTGTTCGGTGGCGCGATTGGCAACGCTGCCGGGCTGCCGCCAAATGACCTCGATGCGCTCAGCGCCAGCGAATTCGATGCGGGCCGATTCCAGCAGGTGGTCGGAGTAATGTTCGTGGATCCAGTTGCGCACGAATTTGACGGGTACCGACACGCGCACAAGGCGCCCATCGAAGCTCTCGAATTCCATGCTTTTGAACCAGCTCGAATAGATGTCTTCGCCGAGCCGGACCTTGAGCATCGCGCGAACCTTCTTGCCGCGCCCGTCTACGGCTGCGTGTGCCGCCTCCGGCCCTAGAACCGTGCCGCCCCCGACGGCATTGGCCGCGTTGGCCTTGAGAATAGCGTTCATCCTTGTAGCTCCCCACTGTACTAAATTTGTTACTTGCCCTCGTTCGTCCTGGCGCCCTCGCACCACGCTTTCGCCCGGCACACGCCGGACCCCGCAACTCCCTTCAATGCATTCCATCATGCGTTCCGAGTGCGCCCCTGCAGCAGCAGACCGGACGTTACGCCCCGGCTTGCGACCCTGGTTTGCACTCCTATCCCTGCACCCAAGGCAGCCCAGCCGCTTTCCAGCCAGCGAGCCGTCCGCGGTGGCGAGTGTCATCGAGTGGCCCCTCGAATCCCTCCGCCACATTCAGGCAGCGCTGAAAACCAGCTTCTGCCATCGCCTCGGCAGCCATCCGGCTGCGGCCGCCTGAGCGGCAGATGAAGTACAGAGCGTCGTCTTTGCTCGTTCCGGACGCAGCGAGCGTTGCTGCGAGCCGCTCCGGAAACTGCACATCGACCCGGCTATCCGGAAACGACTGCCACTCCATCATCACGACCCGGCGGCCCAGAGCCTCCAGGTCGGGAATTCCAACAAAGGCCCACTCAGCCTTTGTCCGCACATCGATCAGCACGGCCTTTGGGTCGACCGACAACCGGGTCCAGGTCTCCGCAACCGGAACCTCAGCTATGTGGATAACGTGATCGTTCACTCCGCGCGCCCCCAACGCTTACGCACAGCCCGGCGCCGGGGAAAACCACCCAACGCCAGACTAAACTCAAACAACATCGAGAATTACCCGACAAAACAACGCCGCAATTTCCCAGCGCTCCTCAAAAAGGAACTTGGTTCACTGAACGCTTACAAGTTTTGACGATGAAACCAGCCCCACAATACTTGTGGAAAGCTTGGCTACGACGCTCGCCGACTAGATACTCGGACGATTGCTACCCCGCTACCATCCATGGCTAATTAATTACCCATTAACCACACTGTGGGCAAGCCCAACATTGACCCCAGTCAGCCGAAGCAACGCCCAATAGTTATCCACAGTCAATGTGGACAACCTCCCCGCGCATATCGAAGTTGTGGACAAACACCCTGACTCTGCAAGCCTTTTTTCTCCCTCGGGGGCGTTTTTGGGGGGGCGTGCGGTCACGACCGCGCACGCGATTAAAAACACATTTTTTCTTTGCGGGGTGGATGCTCGACAACCCAGCGGCACCCGATTGCACTTCAAACCTGTCAGCAAGCTGTGTGAATCTAAGGGATTCTTCTGGAACAAAAAAAGACCGGGGCCTCGCGGCACCCGGTCTTGTTTGTTGCAAATCTGTGACAGGGAGAAAAACTCACCCATCACTTCAAAAACCGTCTCAGGCCGACATGGCCTTGACGCGCTTTGTAAGGCGCGAAACCTTACGACTCGCGGTTTTCTTGTGCATCATGCCCTTCTGCGCGGTGCGCACGAGCATCGGCTGCGCAGCCTTCAAAGCGGCTTCCGCCTTGGCGCGATCGCCGGAGGCGATGGCTTCTTCAACCGAGCGGACATCGGTCTTGACGCGCGAACGGCGCGACTTGTTGACTTGCGTCCGGGAGATCATCTGGCGCGCGGCCTTCTTAGCCGACGACGTATTGGCCATGGGGTATCCTCTTGGGTTCCGGGGCGCCCGGGCTCCGGTCCGCTGTGGCAGACCCTCCGGCGCTGTGATTTTAGAAACGACTGAACCGCCCGAGGCAAAACCCCGAGCGGCACTTGACCGCTCCTATAGCGGTCGTCATGCGCCGGGTCAACGCGGCGGCATCGACAACACTGCCTTCAGCGACGATTTTTGCGGGAAACGGCCGCCTTCTTCTGGCTTCCCCCCTCGTAAACCACATATAACAGCGGCCGACGCCGCCTGGCACAGGCCGAATATTCCGTGTCGGCCGCCGCCCAGGCCATATTGGCCATTTTTTGAAGGATACGCGATGCCATCATTATTCGCCTGGATGATTGCGCTGACCCTCAGCATCTGCGTCATTATTCTGACTGCCGCCATCAACAATCCGGTGCTCCATATGATCGCCTCGGGGGCCGTCAGTCTGGTCTTGGCTGTGACCGCGATCCGCGAACACAATGCGTTGCGCGCCGCCGGCGCATCAAAAAGCGTCATCGGCAGTTCGACCGCCCGTAACACCGGCTTGGTGTGGGCCTGGGGCGGCCTTGGCATTCTGGTCACCTACGCCTTCATCCTACAGAACCGCTGGCCGGAGTGGTGGCACTTTTTCCTTGGCTTCGTACTCGCCGCGATCGCCAGCATCATTTTCTCAAACATGCTTGATCGCGATGCCAAAGTCGAACGTGTCGATAAATCGGTCATGAAGGTTGGTCGCACACTCGTCATGGTGCAGCTCGCCGGGATGTTGGTGGCGATCATTTCAATGTTCATCGACGGTAAATTCCCGCGCGATGCGTCGTATCCGGATTGGGCTGGATGCAACATCTTCTTCTTCGGTGCGCTCGCCATCGCCGCCATCAGCCTCAATGCCTTGACGACGGCTAAGGACGCGTGAGCCTCTACGAGCCGAGCTATGCGTTGCTGGGGCGTGCTGCGTTTCGCATCGAGATCCACTTGTTGCTGATTGCGCTCCTCAGCCTCGCCATGATCGGCTATGCCGCCGCGACGGGTGACCGTATCCTCGCGGCCGCCGCCGCGCTGGTGTTTGCGTTGCGCCTGATCTTCACGGCATGGCGCGCAACCGGCAGCCCGCGCGTCGCCGGTGCCGCCAACGACGATCGGCCACCGCCGCTCAAGGTGCTTCAGAACACGACGCGTTTGACGGCGTGGACCATGCTCTGGGCGGCGGCTGCGTTGCTGCTGGCGTATCCCGCCGTGGGTCTCAGGTGGCAGCACGGTTGGCAGTATGGTTTGGGCGCCGCTCTTCTTGCAGCGGCGTTTTTTCATTACGCCCAGCGCTTATTCATCCGCACCGATCGCGCCGCGCAACCATCAGCCGTCGAGACGGCGCGCCGCCTCTCAATGGTCTTTGCAGCGTTTCTCGCCAGCGCGATTGTGTGGCTGGTCATGTCCGGCAAACTGACGACGGTGAAGAACGACTGGCTCGCGAACGATGTCTTTCTCGGCTCCGCCGCGGCGATCCTAGCGCTCACCTTGATGTGCATCATGCGCGCCCGCCCCGACGCACGCCCCTTAGTCTAGCGCTGGCACTTGCTGCAGGCATACGTCGCGCGGCCGCTGTGAACCATGCGGCGGATAACGCCCGTGCATCCAGGTCGCGGACAGGCGAGGCCGTCGCGATCATAAACGGCAAAACATTCCTGGAAGGCGCCGCGTTCGCCATCGGCATGGCGATAATCCTTGAGCGTTGAGCCGCCTGCCGCGATGGCCTGCTCGAGTACACTCGTGATCGCAGGCACGAGTAGACGGGCGCGCTCCGTCGGCTTGCCTCGCGCATCGCTTAAGAATCGCGCGGCGCGATCCGGCGACAAGCCTGCGCGGTGCAAGGCTTCCGACACGTAGATGTTGCCGAGGCCGGCGACGTTACGCTGGTCCATCAGGAAAGCTTTGAGATTGGCTTTCCGTCCCGCCGCGCGGCGCGCCAGATAGTCCGGCGTCAGCTCCGGTCCGAGCGGCTCGACGCCCATGCCCTTGAACAACGGATGGGCGTTGCGCTCAGCTTCCGCCATCATCACCATGAAGCCGAAGCGGCGCGGATCGTTGTAAATAATGCGTGCCCCGCTGCCGAGATGAAAGACGACGTGGTCGTGCTTGGGATCGGCGCCGGAGGGATAAACATACTCACCCAGCAGGGCCGCGCGGGTTGGCGTTTCAATGGTAAATCGCCCGGTCATGCCAAGGTGCATGACCAGCGCTTCGCCGCTCGACAGCACGGCCACCAGATATTTGGCACGCCGCTCCAGCCGTTCAACGTGGCGGCCTTCAAGCCGCGCCGCAAAGCGTTCGGGAAGCGGAAAGCGCAGATCCGGGCGGCGTGCCTCAACCCGGCGCAGCGTGGCGCCGAGCAGCACCGGCTCAAGCCCGCGCCGCACCGTTTCAACTTCGGGGAGTTCTGGCACGCATCCTCTGAGACAAAATTGACTGTCGTCGTGGCGGACCATAGCGCCAGGCTGCCAGCTTCGCTATTGTGGGCGCATGGAAAATACCGAAAACAGCACCGCCACCTCGTTCGGCTTCCGCGACGTTGCGGAAAGCGAGCGTCAGGGCCTCGTCAATCAAGTCTTCGCGACCGTCGCCGAGCGCTACGATCTGATGAATGATCTGATGTCGGGTGGCCTGCACCGCTTATGGAAGCGCGATTTCGTGACGTGGCTTAATCCTCCGACGGGGCAACAGCCGTATCGCCATCTCGACGTTGCCGGCGGCACTGGCGATATCGCGCTGCGCGTGGTCGCGGCGGGCGGCCCGTACATCCAATCGACCATCTGTGACATCAGCCCTGAGATGCTGGCGGTCGGCAAGCGCCGCGTCCATGACGCCGGCCTCGATGCCCGCATCACCTGCATCGAAGGCAATGCGGAAACGCTACCCTTCGAAGACGCGACTTTCGACGCCTATACGATCGCGTTCGGCATCCGCAACGTCACCCACATCGACCGCGCCCTCAGCGAAGCGTTCCGCGTTCTAAAGCCCGGTGGCCGCTTTATGTGTCTGGAGTTCTCCGAAGTACAGGTGCCGCTGCTTGACCGGCTATATGACTTCCACTCATTCGAAGTCATCCCAAGGCTCGGCAAACTGACCGCCGGCGCCGCCGAGCCCTATCAGTATCTGGTCGAAAGCATTCGCAAATTTCCCAAGCAGGAGGCGTTTGCGCAGATGATCCGCGACGCCGGCTTCGCGCAGGTGCGTTATCGCAATCTCACCGGAGGTATTGCCGCTATGCACTCCGGCTGGAAAATCTGAGCGTCAAAGCCCGCCCGCCTTGCGTTGGCTGTTGACCGGCACCGGGCCGCCTCATAGCCTCGGCCCGTGTTTCGCTGATTTGGCTCTGCTCGAGGGAGAGATATTCATGAAGACGATTGCGATTGCCGGGGCGGTGCTTGCCGCTGCCATGACATTATCGACAACAGCCGCCACCGCTGAATGCGTTAGCAAGGGCGCGGTCGCGACGGCCGGCTCGGCGGATTCGGCCAAGTGGTATGCGCTTGAAACCATGGTTCAAGCGGTCAGCTGGGGCTTGTGGCCGGGCTTCGTCGCCACCAACAAGGTTGAGGGCTACACGATCAAGGGCGAGCGCTACAAATGCAATCCCGATGGCGGTCAGGTGACCTGCCACGGCCGCGCGACGTTCTGCAAAAACTAACGGCGCTGTTGAAGCGGCCGAAACTGTAGGCGACAAAAACTGTTTAATGGCGTCCGGCGCTCTGCCGGGCGCCATTTTCTTTACCGATTGCACCATACTGGCGCACCTCGGCACACCCGTCTTTACCCGCGCGCGGTGTCGCGCTTGACGCGACCGCGTGTGGCGTCAAAGTGC
Source organism: Hyphomicrobium sp. (assembly GCA_016716675.1). Classification (GTDB taxonomy): domain Bacteria; phylum Pseudomonadota; class Alphaproteobacteria; order Rhizobiales; family Hyphomicrobiaceae; genus Hyphomicrobium_B. The sequence goes on along the minus strand of JADJVG010000003.1, from coordinate 203,797 downwards.
TGTCTGCAGAAGAGAATAAGGACCGAGTCGCCCACATGCCCGGAGCGTTGATGCACACGTTGAGACTGGCCCGCGCCGGTCTTGTTCTGGGGCAGCACGGCGTGCGGTTCATCCCGAAGGGCACGCCGGTACCTTTGCCACTGCGGCTCGCGACCATCGCCACCGCTCCGCTGCGCTGGATCACGGCACCATTTCGCATAGGGCAGCCGAAGGCAACGCGCGTCGGCGCGGCGCTCACCCAACTCGGCCCGAGTTACGTCAAGCTCGGTCAGTTTCTTGCAACCCGCGCTGATGTGATCGGCCCAGACCTCGCCGCCGACCTGCGCCATCTGCAAGACAAAGCCGCGCCGTTTTCGATGGCCGAAGCACGCGAGACCGTAGAACGCGCGCTTGGCGGAAAACTCGAAGATCATTTCATTGAGTTCGGCCCGCCCGTCGCCGCCGCATCGATCGCCCAGGTTCACAAAGCCTACGTGATGCAGGACGGCGTCAAGAAAGCCGTCGCTGTCAAAATTCTGCGCCCCAATATCGAGAAGCGCTTCAGCCGCGATCTCGACAGCTATTATTTCGCCGCCCGCTTGATCGAGCGGTTTTATGCGCCCGCGCGCCGCCTGCGTCCCGTCGCCGTCGTCGATAATCTCAAGCACACCACCGATCTCGAAATGGATTTGCGGCTCGAAGCCGCCGCCATTTCCGAGATGGCCGAGAACATCCAACCCGGCGAAAGCTTTCGCGTGCCGACAGTCGATTGGCGGCGCACGTCGAAGCGCGTTCTGACGCTCGAATGGATCGACGGCACGCCGATCGCGCAACGTGCGGCCCTGGAAGCCAAGGGGTTCGACGTCAACGCCCTCGGCCTCGTCGTGTTGCGCACCTTTCTGCGCCACGCCATGCGCGACGGCTTCTTCCATGCCGACATGCACCAGGGCAATCTGTTCGTCGACAATAGTGGCACGATCGTCGCCGTCGATTTCGGCATCATGGGCCGTCTTGGCGTCACCGAGCGGCGCTTTCTCGCCGAAATTCTGCACGGCCTGATCACGCGCGATTATCACCGCACCGCCGCCATGCATTTCGAAGCGGGTTACGTTCCACCGCAGCACACCGTCGAAGAATTCGCACAAGCCATGCGCGCCATCGGAGAGCCGATCCACGGCAGAACCGCCGAAGAAATCTCGATGGCCGATCTGCTCGGCCAGTTGTTCGCATACACCGAAGTGTTCGATATGGAGACGCGCCCCGAGCTGATCCTGCTGCAAAAGAGCATGGTCATTGTCGAAGGCGTCGCCCGCGATCTCAATCCTCATCTCAACATGTGGTCGGCGGCGGAACCGATCGCCAAAGAATGGATGGAAACCAATCTCGGCCTCACCGGACGCATCAAGGATATCGGCACGGGTGCCCAAACCATCGGCGAGTTTTTGCTGCGCACGCCCGGCCTTTTGCAAAAGGCGCAATCTGCTGCCAACGGTCTTGCCGAGATGGCGTCATCAGGGATGCGCCTCGATGACCAGACAATCGAACGCTTGAGCGATCGGCGCCGCACGCAACCCGCCTACCAATCGGTCGCCATTTGGCTGATCGCGATAAGCCTTGCGGCCATCGCGCTGCGAAATTTCGGCGTGCTGTAAGGCCTCGCGAAGTCTCCCGATAACCGCTGTGGCTTTGCCATAACAAGAAAGGGCGACCCTTTGCGGCCGCCCCTCTGTTTTATTTCAGCACTTCGGCGCGCGTCTCAAAACGCCTTGCTCCAGTTGACGTAGAGCGTGCCGTCGCGCTCCTGCTGATAGCCGTTGACGTCGTCGCTCAGCGGTTCCATCCACTCGACGCTCAGGCGATGGCCTTTGAGCGCGCCATCCGGCACCACCATGTTGACGCCGAAGCCGACATCCCAGAAGCGCCCACCATAGTTGCGCGCGAAATCCGGCGGACTGGAGTGTCCATGCGGCGCGTTATAGTGGCCTTCAATCTCATCCTGGTTGGTGTGCAGCACCCGCACCGATGCAGAGAACCAGTCATTCAACCGGTAACTGCCCCACGCCGTCGCCTGAAAAACATCGCCGAGACGGTAACCCTGGTCGTTCTCGTCCTGCATCCGGATAACGCCCGACATCTGCGCGCCCCAGGAAAAGCGCTCGGCGCTGCCGGTGTACGTCAAGCTCGGCAGGAAATCCCAGGTGCCCGATCCGAGCTGCATCATGTAGTGCGTCAGAATGCCAGACGATCCGCGCTCCGTTGTCGAGCCCGTCGGCGCGCTGACCATCATGCCGGTATGCAGTTTATAACCGGGGCCATCCGACAACTTGATGAGAGCGCCGAATATCGTGTCGCCAAAACCGTCGGTGCCGTGGCCGTGCGACGCCATGCCCCCGCCATGCTCATCGTGTCCGCCATGCATCGCGCCCGCGATCGGCGCCATGGTCATGCTCATGGTCATCCACTGCGGCATCACCATCAGCGTCATCCAATCGGTCGGCGCATACATGATGTCGAGCATGTGCATCTGCATGGTCATTTCCGACTGCTTCATCGCGCAATGATTGTGCGTGGCGTGGGCATTCGGATCTTGGCCCGGTAGCAGACAGGCGTTGTGGCGGATCGCCAAATCATCGACCGACTTCGTTCCATTCAGCGTGTCGCCCGACTGCCGGCCCCAGCTGTAGCGATAGCCGACCATGAACTCGCCGGCCTTGTGCAGATGATCGACCATGACGCCGGCGGGCGCATGGCCGTCCGGAATCGGCTGGTGGCCGGCGTCCGCCAGCGCCTGGTGGCTGAGGAGCGGACCAAATGCCGCGACAAGACTTGCGGCGCGTGCCGCTTTTAAACTGAACATAGCAATCCTCTTGGGTCGGCGTCGCTGCGATCCATGCCGCGCGGCCGCGTATTTTTTTGATGACGACGATGGGGGAATGACCTCAGGACCACGGCGCACGCGAAACAATCGCGCGCGGACGAAAAGTCACTGAGAACAGCGTCACGCGTGACGCCAAAGCCTACGCAGCAGTGGGCGGGCCGCGCGCTTCAAATGCATGAGCATCAACTTGGGTGGCAGCGCTCTGCGACGCTATGCCAATCGTGATCGGCCGTGACCAGCCGGCGTGTAGGGAGAAGGCGCTCGGATTATTAACGGCGACGACGCTGTGTACGGCCGTACAGATCGGGCAGGACTGCGACGCCGATAGCGGAGTCTTGCCGTTTGACGGCACGCCGTCATCTGACGCACCCGAGCCATGGCAGATCAGCGCACCGATCTCGAAAGCCCACGCTTTCGCAGCGAGATCAGCGTCCGCCGTAACCAGCGTCTGCGGTGCGACAGGCGCCGCGCGCATGATGAAATGCGATGGCGTCACGCCGGCGTGCACTATCATTGCGACAAGCGCAAAGATCGCCAACACCTGCTTTATTTTCTGATGACGCCACGTCGACATTTTTTCTTTTAGCCACATCGCCCGCGGTTTGGCCTAGTGCTCATTCGCAACACGCCGAGCAATTTCCGAAACGCTAGGCTTCGAAAGGTCGGGCGATCACCGCTTTCCGGTGGTGGCTTTGCGCGGGCCGATGACATGCGTTCCGTGCGCAATTGCCGCCGTAGCCCGCATCGCGGCGGCGATAAAGATCACTTCGGCAATTTCCGCTTCCGTCGCACCCGCATGAACAGCATTCGTGCGGTGTACTTCCAAGCTGTAGGGGCATTGCGTGGTCAGCGCCACGGCGAGCGCCATCAGCTCTTTGTACTTGCGCGGTATCGCGCCCGCCGCCATCGCCGCCCGATCGAACGTCTCAAAGGCATGCAT
>JADJVG010000003.1:0-192500 GCA_016716675.1 Hyphomicrobium sp. | reverse complement strand
GCCAGAAGCCGTATGCCCGCATCGTTGCACGCCTAGCGCCCGTACCCTCGGATGACGCCAGCGATATTCCGGCGTTCAATCCCTTCAAGCTTTACGCCAATACGCAACCGGTTTCGTCGAACGACGATGCTGACACCAAGGCCGGCAGCGGCCTGTCGCACACCGATGTCTCCGTCAAAGTCGTGGAGCTGCTTGGCGGCATTCTGCCGGGTGAAGATGGCCAGGAGCTCGACTCGGAAGAGGTCCAGGAACTGGTCGAAAACAGCGCTGCCGCCGCGCAAGTCCCTGCCGATGGCATACCCTTGGATGGCGACGCTGACGTGACAGCGCCGCCCCCGAGCATGTCACCGGAAGAGCAGATCGCGTGGCAACCGAAGGCGGAAACCTCGCAGCGAACCAACACCACCGACATCTACAAGAGCCCCGAAACGCCGGATGATCCGACCGATGATTTCGAGGGCGGTGAAATCAGCGTCGTCACCGTCGGACGCACCGATACGCTCGCCAAAATTCTGAGCAATGCCGGCGCCGACGCCTGGCAGGTGCGCGCGATGATCGAAGCAGCGCACACAACATTCCCAGAATCGGCACTGGTGCCTGGCCAAGAAGTTCGCATGACATTGGTGCCGTCGCTCACGCAGGCCGACAAAAAGGAGCCGGCGCGCTTTTCTGTATTCTCCGACGGTCACGACCATCTCGTCACCGTTTCGCGCAACGCCGCCGGTGAATTTGTTGCTTCCGCTCAACCGACGATCACCGAAGAACTTATGAAATCCGCGGCGGACGGAGAGAGCGCCACCGCTTCGACGCTCTACGCCAGCCTCTATCATGCGGGCTTGATGCAAAACCTTGCGCCTGAAACCATTGGCCAGATTTTGCGCGTCAATGCCTTCGATACCGACTTCCGCCGTCGCGTCAGGCCCGGCGATACGGTTGAACTATTCTTCGACATGAAGGATGAGCAGTCAACAGACGGTCCGCCCGGAGAGCTTCTCTATAGCGCCATCAACAGCGGCGGCACGGTGTACCGCTTCTATCGCTTCCGCACGCACGATGGTCAGATCGACTACTATGACGAGCAGGGCAACAACTCGAAGAAGTTCTTGATGCGCAAGCCCGTGCGCGGCGACGATGTTCGCCTGACGTCAGGTTTCGGCGTGCGCTACCACCCGTTGCTCAACGTCCGCAAAATGCACACCGGCGTTGACTGGGCCGCTGATCCCGGAACACCCATTCTTGCGTCCGGCACCGGCGTCATCGAGGAAGCTGGACACAAGGGCTACAACGGCAATTACATCCGTATTCGCCACCCCAACGGCTATCACACCGCCTACAGTCACATGTCGAAGATCGCCAGCGGCATCACGCCGGGCGTCAAGGTTCGCCAAGGCCAGGTCATAGGTTTTGTCGGCTCGACGGGCTTGTCATCGGGGCCGCATTTGCACTTCGAAGTGCTGGTCAACAGCCGCTTCGTCGATCCGATGTCGATCCAAGTGCCGCGCGAACGCAAGCTCGACGGCAAGGAACTCGCTGAATTCCAGCGTGAACGCGCCCGCATCGACGAACTCATGCGGCGCGCTCCGGTCATGACCGCGAATAAGTAATCGCGACCGCTGAAGTGTGTGCCAACAGCGACGCGATCAGACCCAACCCGTCGCATAATAAAGCCCGATCACGACGAACACGGCGGTCGTCTTGATGAGCGTAATCGCGAAAATATCCTTGTAGGACTGGCGATGCGTCAGCCCCGTTACGGCAAGCACCGTAATGACAGCGCCATTATGAGGCAGCGTATCCATGCCCCCCGACGCCATCGCCGCCACGCGATGCAAAACTTCGACCGGAATATTGGCCGCTTGCGCCGCCGCCATGAACTGATCGGCCATGGCGGCCAGCGCGATGCTGAGACCGCCTGACGCCGACCCGGTGATACCGGCGAGCGCCGTCACCGTGATGGCCTCATTCAACAGCGGATTGGGAATGGCTTTCAACGCTTCGCTGATCACCAGAAATCCCGGCAATGCGGCAATGACGGCGCCGAAGCCATATTCGGACGCGGTGTTCATCGCCGCCAGCAGCGCCCCCGAAATGGCCGTTTTGGTGCCCTCGGCGAATTGCCGGCTGACAGACGTCCACGCGAACAACAGCACCGTCAGAATGCCGAGCAGCAGAGCGCCTTCCACCGCCCAGATCGCGGTGATCGACGCCACGTCCGCCGTTATCGGCTTCCCGCCCGGCGTCAGCACAACCTCCGACTTGGCTCCGTAGGCGTGCGCAATGGCCAGCGTTAGCAGCTTGTTTGCGATACCGACGACGGCGAGCGGCAACAGCGCGAGGGCGGGATGAACGGTGAGGCCATCCGCCACACATTCCGGCTCGTTGCTGTGCCCGCTGCCATAGCCTTCGCCCGCTGCTAAGGCTCGCCGGCGCCGCCACTCGAGATACGCTAAACCAACAACCAGCACGAAAAGCCCGCCGGCGCTGCCGAGCACGGGCGCCGCCCAGGTGTCGGTTTTAAAGAACGTCGTTGGAATGATGTTCTGGATCTGCGGCGTCCCCGGCAGTGCATCCATGGTGAATGAAAACGCCCCGAGCGCGATCGTTGCCGGGATCAGCCGCTTCGGAATTTCGCCAGCTCGAAACATTTCGGCCGCAAACGGATAGACGGCAAACACCACGACGAACAGCGATACGCCGCCATAGGTCAGAAGCGCCGCCACCAACACAATCGACAATATCGCGCGTTCGCGGCCAAAGAGGCCAATTGCCGACGCCACGATCGCCCGCGCAAAACCCGACAACTCGATCAACTTGCCGAAGATCGCCCCCATCAGGAACACAGGAAAATAAAGCTTCACGAAGCCGACCAGCTTTTCCATGAAAAGCCCGGTAAACACGGTCGGCACGGCTGCCGGATCGGTCAGCATAACGGCCAGCATGGCGGCCAGTGGCGCAAACAGGATCACGCTGTAACCGCGATAAGCAGCCACCATCAAGGGGGGCCCCCCGGCCCACTCGCAAGCTCATTGCATCCCTGCACAATCAACCTGACTAATCTGTATGACAGCCAACGCACGCCCCCCGGGCAGGAGGAAGCTTCGATGAACGGGCGGGGTTTCCGTCGGACCTAGCAAGGGCAATATGGCCAGCGCCGCCAGCGCAACGTCAAAGCCTCACGGCTTACGCTCCCCGCCGCCTGGTTTCGTGCAAAGACTGACAGAAGGCGGAAGCAGCACGGCAGAAATTGCGGACAGCAGCGCCAAACCGAACGCTCGACAAACTGGGCCGGAACAAACCGCCAAGTCTAGCCCAGGTACATCCGTTGAAGCTCCCCGCAACATCATCCGGTCAGCTAAGGAATATCCGGGGCGCGCGGGGATAACTCGGCAATAAAAAACGGCCCGGTGTGGCCCGGGCCGTTTCTGTTGGTTCATGCCTTTGTCCAGGCAGCGCGGATCGCGGGTCTGTTAGGCTGCCGGCAGACGTGTCGCCTGCAGCCCAACCACTCCTTACGCCGCCGCATTGACCGGCCAGCCGTTGATCGTCAGGTCGCCGTCCCGCACCGACACCGTGACCTTATCGCCGTCCTTGACGCCGCCTGCCAGGATTTGCTCGGCGAGCGGGTCCTGAACGTGCCTTTGGATCACGCGCTTGAGGGGCCGCGCACCATAGGCCGGATCATAGCCGCGATTGGCGAGCCACGTCCGCGCCGCATCGTCGAGCGTGATCGTGATCTTGCGATCGGCCAGTAACTTGTCGAGCCGCTTCATCTGGATATCGACGATCCGGCCCATGTCGGCTCGCTGCAGACGATGGAACAGGATGATCTCGTCCAGACGGTTGAGGAACTCAGGGCGGAAGCGAGACCGCACTTCGCTCATTACCTCATCGCGCACGGCTTCCGTATCCTCGCCTTCCTTCTGCTCGACGAGGTATTGCGCGCCGATGTTCGACGTCAGAATGATCAGTGTGTTCTTGAAGTCGACCGTGCGGCCCTGACCGTCCGTCAAGCGCCCGTCATCGAGCACTTGCAGCAGAACGTTGAACACGTCCGGATGCGCCTTCTCGATTTCGTCGAACAGCACGATCTGATACGGACGGCGGCGAACCGCTTCGGTCAGCGCGCCGCCTTCCTCATAGCCGACGTAGCCCGGCGGCGCGCCGATGAGCCGCGATACGGAGTGCTTCTCCATGTATTCCGACATGTCGATGCGCACGAGGGCCGTGTCATCGTCGAACAGGAAGCTGGCGAGCGCTTTGGTCAGCTCGGTCTTGCCGACGCCGGTGGGGCCTAGGAACATGAACGAGCCGATCGGCCGGTTGGGATCTTGCAAACCCGCCCGCGCACGACGCACCGCCGTCGAAACCGCGATAACGGCTTCCTTCTGTCCGATCACGCGCTTGGCCAGCGCATCTTCCATTTTCAGAAGCTTGTCGCGCTCGCCTTCCAGCATCTTATCGACGGGCACGCCTGTCCAGCGCGACACCACCGCCGCGATCTGATCCGGCGTCACGGCTTCTTCGAGCATGGCGCCCTTACCGTCCGCGCCTTCGATGCCGGCCAGTTTCTTTTCGAGGTCGGGAATGACGCCGTAAGCAAGCTCGCCCGCCCGCGCCAAGTTGCCCTTGCGCTGCATCTGCTCGAGTTCGTTACGCCGCGCGTCCAGCTCTTCCTTAATCTTTTGAGCCGAACCGAGCTTGTTCTTTTCCGCTTCCCAGCGCGCCGTCATCGCCTGCGACTGCTCCTGCAAATCGGCAATCGACTTGTCGAGCTTGGCCAGTCGATCCTTCGACGCCGCATCGGTTTCTTTGCGCAAGGCTTCGCGCTCGATCATCATCTGCATGAGATCGCGATCGATGACATCGAGGGCTTCCGGCTTGCTATCCACCTGCATTCTGAGGCGCGACGAGGCTTCGTCGACAAGGTCGATAGCCTTGTCGGGCAGGAACCGATCGGTGATGTAGCGGTGCGAGAGCGTCGCCGCCGCCACCAGCGCGCTGTCAGTGATGCGCACGCCGTGATGCAGCTCGTACTTCTCTTTCAAGCCGCGCAGGATCGAGATGGTGTCTTCGACCGTCGGTTCGTTGACGAACACCGGCTGGAAACGCCGCGCCAGCGCCGCATCCTTTTCGATGTGCTTTTTGTATTCATCGAGCGTGGTCGCGCCGACGCAATGCAGCTCGCCACGCGCCAGCGCGGGCTTCAGCAGATTGCCGGCATCCATCGCGCCTTCGGATTTCCCGGCGCCGACGATGGTGTGCAACTCATCGATGAACAGAATGATGCCGCCCGCTTCGGACTGCACTTCCGACAGCACGGCTTTCAGCCGCTCCTCGAATTCGCCACGATACTTGGCGCCCGCGATCAGCGAGCCCATGTCGAGCGACAAGAGCTTTTTGTGTTTCAGACTTTCCGGCACGTCGCCCTTAACGATGCGCTGCGCCAAACCTTCCGCGATCGCGGTCTTGCCGACGCCCGGCTCACCGATCAGAACGGGATTGTTCTTCGTGCGCCGCGACAGCACTTGAATGGTGCGGCGGATTTCCTCGTCGCGGCCGATCACTGGATCAAGCTTGCCGGCTGCGGCCGCTTCCGTCAGATCGCGTGCATACTTCTTCAAGGCATCGTACGATTGCTCGGCAGACGCACTGTCAGCCGTGCGGCCCTTGCGGATCTCGTTGATGGCCGTATTCAAATTGTTGGCGGTTACGCCGGCGTCCTTCAACGCCTTGCCCGCGTCGGTCGCGACGTCAGCCGCAATTGCCAGCAGAAGCCGCTCTGCTGTTACGAATTTATCGGAGGCTTTGTCGGCGGCCTTCTCAGCTGCGTCGAAAACGCGCGCAGTCTCCGGCGCCAGATAAATTTGACCGCCGCCGCTCCCCGATACCTTCGGCCGCTTGCCAAGCGAACGCTCGACGGCTGCAAGCGCCGCCTTGGCGTCGCCGCCGGCACGTTGAATAAGTCCGCTGGCGAGCCCTTCGGAATCGTCGAGCAGCACCTTTAGAACGTGTTCGGGGGTGAATTGCTGGTGGTTCTCTCTCAGTGCGAGCGACTGGGCCGACTGAACGAAGCCCTTGGCGCGATCGGTGTAGCGTTCAAAATTCATTCGATGTTCCCTTCCATGCACGCGTCGCCCGCCCAAATGGCGCAAGGCAACGGCCAGAAACGTCTGCGGCCCCAAGTCGAGACCCCGTCTTGGGCATCGCGACAATGCGGCAGCATCCAGAATATAGTGCCGTGACGATCTAGAAAAAGGGGTGGCAGTGGGCATCGCGCGAGAGAAAACTGCGCAATGTTGGGTGACGAAATGGGCCATAGCCCGGCGGCACCGTCTGGTGGCCTTGTCATCGCGGTATAGCGCTATCCAGTGAAGGGGCTGTCGGCCGAAGGTTAACATCCACAACCCTCGAAGCTGGCGCAACGCTGCCCTTCGACCGCGCCGACGCCATCGAGAAACGTCCGAGGCCGTTCGATCCATCCAACCCGCGGCATTTGCCGAAAATACATTTCGTCATTGCGATGCGGAACGGACAGGCGGCGAGCTGCACGCGCCATCTCTAGCGATGGCATCCGGCGCATTAGGCCGTCGAACGCGTGGACAGACGGCAACAAAAAAAGCCGCGGGCGGCGCCCACGGCTTTCTGAAACTTCTGCTGCGCGATTGAGCGCGCTTATTCGGACTCGTCAGCGACAGGTGCTGCGCGCGGCGCAGGTGCCGCTTCGCTATCGTCACGGCGCGGGCGGCGCACCGGACGGCGCAGGAACGCCGGCTGTTCGGAAGCTTCCATCGGTGGCGCTACCGGCTGAGGCGGCGGAGCCGGCGGCTGGGGCGCTGCTGCGACCGGCTGCACCGGCGGCTGGGGCTGACCGGCAAACGGCGGCGGGATACGCTCGCCATTCGGGTTCGGCGCAAAACGCTCGCGGCGTGGCGGGCGTCCGTTGCCGTTGGCTATGGCGTCGCCCGCCATCGGCGGCTCGCCGAAGGTCTGCGGCGCGCGATCGTCGCGGAAGTCGCGCGGCTCGCGGTCGTGCTGGTCCTGACGATCTGGGCGATCTGGCCGGTCACCCCGGTCAAAGCGATCGGGACGGGGCTGGCGATCGCCGCGGTCCTGGCGATTGAAATTGCGTTGCTCGCCACGGTCTTGACGATCGCCGCGATCGAAGCGGTTGCCATCGCGATCCTGGCGCGGCTGATTGTGCTGACGCGGTTCGCCGCGATTGTTGTCACGATTGTTGTCATGGCGCGGCGGGCGATTGTCGTAACGCTGCTGACCATCGAACGAACGGTGCTGCGGCATGCCGCTACCCTGACCACCTTGTCCGCCCGGGCCCTGTCCGCCGCCCTGCGGCTGGCCTTCGCCCTGGCTGATCTGCGGCTGCATGTTGCCGCTGATTTCGTCGCCGTCCTCGTCGCCGTAGTCTTCGCCGTCCATCGGGTCTTGAGCGTTGAACGTCTGCGCCCGTGGCAGTTGGCCCTGGTACTCACCGCCCTGGCTCATCTGCTGTTCGCGATAGGTCAGAATGATGCGGTTGTAGTGTTCGGCGTGCTGCAGATAGTTCTCAGCCAGCACCCGGTCACCCGAGGACAATGCATCGCGAGCAAGCGAGATGTATTTCTCTGCAACGTGCGCTGGCGTGCCGCGAACCTTTACATCGGGACCCGTGCTCTCAAAACTGCGCGTCAGCGGGTTCTGCGATTTGCGGTTGTTGTTGCCGTTATTATTATTGTTATTGTTGCTACGGCCGCGGCCGCGACGATTTTGCTGTCCTTGCCTCATGGGCTCCCGTTCACATTACTTTGGTTTTTACACTGCCTCGTCCCACCCCCGGACGGGGAATTCCTCTCGGCCTTGCGGCCAACGGCCCGTTACGTCGTCTTGTTACGCCATGCGATCTGCCAACATCTTGATCATTTTGATCGTTGCTGTTGATCGTTGGTGCCCGCCGGAGATTTCCATACCGGCTCAATTCCCACACCATGGCCGCGAACAAGATGCTTGGCGAATATGCGTTATTCCTTTGGCATCACACTATGCGCGTACCGCCTCCGCGCGGATTGCGCCCTGTTCCCACGTGGAGCGCGCACCCGCCACGCTTAATCCCAAACCGGACCCGAAAGGGCCAAAACCTCTACACATGAAGATTTCGCTGCGTCTTAACGCATAAGGCCGATACTCAACTCCGGTCTGGCCTGGGGCAGGCCGCCTGCCCGCCGAAAACCGGCACATGAGCGAGCGACACTTGCAATGCACTCCGGGCAAAACACTCAACGGAGAGGCTACGCGCTCAATCCGGCTGTTTAGAAGATCCCAGAATAAATCTGTTGTGGACACACTATCGTGGAAACGCTGGTGTGCCAACTGAATTTACGGGTTCGGTTAGCAATGTATCTTCAGCGCCACAGCCCGAATATGGCCACCGAGGTCGATCCGGCGATGACGCGCCACGGCGCCAATCGCCTCGAATATCCGTTCGACAGCGTCGTGTTGACCAGCCCCTATTTCTAGGCAAATCCAGCACGGTTTTTGAAGAGCTCTGATATTGTTCGCGATTTCTCGGTAAATTTGTAGCCCATCGACGCCACCATCGAGCGCCAACATAGGATCGAAGTCGCGAACGCCAGCGTCTAAGCCGGTGATTTCGCCTGTCGGGATATAGGGCGGGTTCGAGACAATGATATCCAGGTGATCATTAATGCCGCAGAGGCCTCGGGTCTCCACCGTCTTTAACCGGTCGGCCACACCATGCGTGGCGGCATTGCCGCGCGTAACCGCCAGCGCTGCCGGGGAAACGTCAATCGCGACCCCGGCGGCCCTCGGCAAAGCCGCCAGCAGCGTGACGATAATCGCGCCGGAGCCGCAGCCGATGTCGGCAATGGTCAAGGCGTCATCATGGCGGCCTTCGGCGCCGACGATTTCGAGAACCAGATCGATCAGCGTTTCGGTGTCGGGGCGCGGATCGAGAACGCCGGGCGTCACTTTAAATACCCGGCCGTAGAATTCGCGCTGTCCCAGTATCCGTGAAACCGGTTCGTGCCCGAGACGACGGAGTACGGCCGCTTCCAATTGCGGGGCGCGGGCGCCTATCGCGCGGTCCGGATCGCGCAACAGCGCCGCCGCATCGATCTCCAGAATGCCTTGCACCAAATAGCGGGCGTCGGCGTGCGCCGTATCACTTCCCGATGCAGACAGCGCCGCGGCGATGGCGGCAACCGTCTGCTTCAGCGTGTCGCTTTCCGCGATGCCGGGAAAGGCCCCCGATGGCTGGCGGCCGGTTTCACGCAGCGGTCATCTCCGTCAGAAGGCCGGCTTGGTGATCGGTAATCAGCGCATCGACAAGCTGGTCGAGCGCGTTGCCGGTGAGAACTTCATCAAGGTTGTAGAGCGTCACATTGATGCGGTGATCGGTGACGCGTCCTTGCGGAAAATTGTAGGTGCGAATGCGCTGCGAGCGATCGCCCGACCCGACCTGCGATTTGCGCGCTTCCGAGCGTTCGCTGTCGAGTTTGTCGCGCTGCAGTTCGTAAAGCTTGGCTTTTAGAACCGCCATCGCGAGCCGCCGGTTCTGATGCTGCGACTTCTCGGCTGAAACAACGATAATGCCGGTTGGAATGTGCAGCATGCGCACGGCACTGTCGGTTTTGTTGACGTGCTGGCCGCCCGCGCCACTAGCGCGCATGGTATCGATGCGCACGTCTTCCATCCGGATATCGATATCGACGTCCTCGGCTTCTGGCAGCACCGCAACGGTCGCGGCGGAGGTGTGAATGCGCCCGCCGCTCTCGGTCGCCGGAATGCGCTGTACGCGATGCACACCGGATTCGAACTTCAACCGCGCGAACACGCCTTGCCCGGCAATCGACGCCACGATTTCCTTGTAACCGCCGAGATCGCTCTCCGACATCGAGATGATCTCGGTCTTCCAGCCGTGCAGATCGGCGTAGCGCGAATACATGCGGAAGAGATCGGCTGCGAACAGCGCGGCCTCGTCGCCACCTGTGCCGGCGCGCACTTCGAGGATCGCGCTCTTTTCGTCGGCTGCGTCTTTCGGCAGCAGCGCCACGCGCACCTCGTGTTCAAGCGCCTCGATTTTCGGCCCCAACATGGCGCGCTCGGCATAGGCCATCTCGACCATTTCTTTATCCGACGCCGGATCGGCAATCATCGCATCAAGATCGCCGATCTCGGATTCCGCCTTGCGCAGTTCCTGGATCTTGGCGACCAGCGGCGAAAGGTCGGAAAATTCCTTGTTGAGCTTGGCGAATACGGCCTGGCTGACGCCGTGATTGAGCTCGTCCTGGATCGCCAGCCAGCGTTCCACGACGCGGTCGAGTTTTTCTTGAGGGATGGCGGTCATGGCGGCGGTCAGATGCTTTCGAGGGCTCGCGGTTCATGGGCAAGCGCGCATCTAAACGATTTACCGGCGCTCGTGCAATTTATCGGCACGGCGGCGGCGAGGGTCATCCACTTCAATCCAGCGCAAGCCATCGTGGATGGGCGCGAACTGCTCATGGAAGAAATGCCGCACGTCCTGTGCCAGGCGCGCGACGGGCCGCGGCACATGGCCAAATGCCGCCTCCAGCGCCGACGTATTGAGCAGCAGCACCAGAATGCCCAGCGGCAGCGACGCGGCGTAAAAGGCGCGGAAGGGGCGCTGGCGCACCTGCTTCAAGGCGTCGGCAGGCAACCGCTTCGCACCCTTAGCCAGGGCTGTGCCGGCCCGCTTCCATTTCCCGGCCGAAGACCCGACAGCCTCAGGACCATGCGACGGTGCCGCAACCAGCTTCGGCGCGGGTGCGGGAATAGGAGCAGGCTCTGCCGTCAGCGGCATCGGCGAACCGCGCGCCATCTCGCCGTGATAGGGATGATCCTCACCGCTCAACACATCCGCAATAGCTGTCAGCACCGGCCGGCCATCAATGCCGGCAAGCGCCGTATAGGCCATCACCACGCGAACGGTTTCCGGCCACGGCGGCAGATATTCAAACTGTCCGGTTTCAAGCGCCATGACTGTCTCAGGCGCGGCGAACAGATGGCTCGCGACGTGATGTGGCGTAACTTGCAGCGCATTGCGCAGATCGAAAAACAAGCGACCGATGTTTGCGCGCGTTTGATCGCTGCGAGACAGATCGCCGTAAACCGGATTAGCACGCGAATGAGTAGAAGTTGAGAAGCTCACAGTTGCATGGGGCGCGGCTTCAACGCCAGAAAATCGATCGTGATGCGGAAACTCCGCGCCGACGCCCGTACGCATAATATAACAACTACCAACACACTCGTGCTGGCTCCCTGAACCGTGCGCGCATTGTCACCAAAAATGCGATGTTGTCAAAGGTTTGCGAGTTAGGAATTGCTCTCGCATCACCCGTCGATTTCAACGCCTTCTTTTTCGGCGAACTGTTGCAAATGCAGGCGCACATCTTTCGCGCCTTCTTTCAAAAGCGCATCGACGCAGTCAGTAATTTTCTCGGCGTTGAGTGACAGGATCATAGCCTTCACAGGACCAATCGACGCTGGCGCCATCGATACCGATCTGAGCCCAAGTCCGATCAGCGTCATCGCTTCGATGGGGCGGCCAGCCATCTCACCGCACACCGTCACGGGCACTTTGTATTTCTTTGCGGCCTTGACCAGCGTCTTCAACGCCCGTAGCGGCGCCGGCGAGAGAACGTCGAAGCGGCTGGCGACGCGTGCGTTGGTCCGGTCTGCCGCAAACATGAATTGCAACAAATCGTTCGAGCCAACCGAAACAAAATCTACGCGCGGCAAAAACGCATCAAGTTCGAACAGCAAAGCCGGTACTTCAAGCATTGCGCCAAGTAGAATCGCAGACGGCAGCGTGTAGCCGTGCTTCTTGAGGAACGTCTTTTCCTTCTCGACGAGCGCGCGGATCGCACCCATTTCGAAAGCCGCACTGACCATCGGGATCATGATGCGCAATTCCGCACCTTCAGCGGCCTTCATCATGGCGCGCACCTGCAGTCGGAACAATTCGGGCCGGTCAAGCGCCATACGAATGGCGCGCCACCCCATCGCCGGGTTTTCTTCCGACGGCTGGCGCAGATAGGGCAGCACTTTGTCGCCGCCGATATCGAGGGTGCGGAAGATCACTGGCCTGTTGCCGGCTTCCTTCAGAACACTACGATAGAGCTGCGTTTGCTTGTCGAGCCGCGGGAAATTATCGGACAGCATGAATTGCAGCTCGGTCCGGTACAGACCGACGCCATCGGCGCCCGATTCCAACAAATGCGGCATATCGACGATGAGACCCGCATTCATATGCACCGAAATGCGCACGCCATCCTTGGTGACGGCCGCGCGATCGCGCAGCGTCTGGTAGCGCTTCTGCTTGCGCGCGCGGAAACGCACCTTGTCGGAGTATGCGGAAATGACTTCCGCGCTTGGCCGCAGGTGCACTTCACCCGTCACGGCGTCGACGATCGCGGCGTCGCCCGCATTGACCCTCTCAACTACGCCGGCGGCCTGCCCGATTGCGGCAATGCCCAGCGCCTTCGCGACAATCGCCACATGGCTCTGGCTCGATCCGTCTTCCACGACGAGCCCGCGCAGCTTGGTGCGGTCGTAGTCGAGGAGTTCGGCCGGGCCCATCGTGCGGGCAATGAGGATCGTATCCGGTGGCATCATGCTTTCGTCGTCAGCACTGGTCAGCCGGCCGGCAAGCACGCGCATCAGACGATCCGACAGATCATCGAGGTCGCGCTGGCGCTCACGCCAATAGGTATCGTGCTGGCGTAACATGCGGTTGCGCATGGCATTCTGGACGCGCTCAACGGCGGCTTCAGCCGTCAGGCCGCCCTCGACGGCTTCGCGCAGACGGCGATGCCAGCCCTTATCGTGGGCGAACATGCGGTAGGCTTCGAGCACATCGCGATGTTCACCGGCCGCCGACAACTGCTCGTGCTCGAACATCTCATCGATGTGATCCTGCAGCTTGACGAGGGCCTTATCGAGGCGCTCGATTTCGAGCACCGGATTGTCCGACATCAATTGCGTCACGACGATGCGTGGCTCATGCAGCACGACGTGGCCGAGCGCGATCCCATCCGACAACGGCTCGCCCTCGATGACCGTCGGTTGCGAGCGCGACACTTCGATGGCGGGTCCAGCGCCCGCGACTGCGCCTGAGACGAGGTTTTCGGCGATCACCATGGCGGTCGCTTGCAACACTTCGATATCTTCGTCGGAGTATTCTTTCGAGGCGCGGTTTTGAATATCGAGCACGCCCAGAATCTGGCCCGACCGCTCGATCGGCACCGCGAGCAGCGAGTGATAGACGTCCTCGCCGGTTTCCGGTCGGTATGAGAATGCCGGGTGGCTCGACGCCTCGGGTTCGTTGACGGTGACGCCGAGTTCGGCGCAGCGGCCGACGAGGCCCTCGCCGCGCTTCAGCCGAGTGGTATGCACGGCGGTCGGATTGAGGCCTTCGCTGGCGAACAGCTCAAGCGACCCATCCTGGCGCTTCAGATAGATCGAGCAGACCTCGGCGACCATGACGCCGGAGATCTGGCGAACGATGCGGTCGAGCTTTTCCTGACCATCCCCTTCTTCGGCCATGATCTCGCGCAGACGGCGCATAATGATGCGCAGCGAGGTCTCGCCGGGGAGTGTTCTGGGATCTTCGCCGCGCCGCGCAACCATCGTTCAGCCACCTCAATCGCCTGTTCTGCCGCCTGCCCTGGCGAAGAACTTCAATCAAGCCAGGGGGCTGTGGCGCGCCGCCCCGTCAGTCGCTGTCCAGTCCGTAGGCCGTATGCAGGGACCTAACTGCCAGTTCAGCATAAGCTGCGTCGATCAATACGCTTATCTTAATTTCAGACGTCGAGATTGCGTGGATATTTATGCCCTTGTCCGACAAGGTTTTGAACATTTTTGCGGCAACGCCCGCGTGGCTGCGCATTCCGACGCCAATCACAGACACTTTGACGACGTCGGCCGAGCTCTTGATGTCGAAATGGCCGATGTCGGCTTGCGCCTGTTTGAGCACCTCCAGCGCCCGCGGCAACTCGCCGGCCTGCACCGTAAATGTCATGTCGGTTCGCTTGCCATCCGGCGCGATATTCTGAACGATCATATCGACGTTGATGTTGGCGTCCGCGAGTGGCCCAAAGATGCGGGCGGCGACTCCCGGCTTGTCATCCACGTTGAGCATGGTGACTTTGGCTTCGTCCTTGGCGTACGCGATGCCACTCACGACCTGCTGTTCCACGATCTCATCCTCGTCGCAAACAATGGTTCCGATATTCTCGATATGATTGGGGTCAAAGGCCTTCATGGCGTCGGGCGCAACGAAGCTCGACAGGACGCGGGTGCGCATTTTGTAGACCATGCCGAGTTCGACCGAGCGCGTTTGCAGCACCTTCGAGCCGAGCGACGCCATTTCCAGCATTTCTTCGTATGAAATCTTGGCCAGCCGCTTGGCCTTCGGCACGATGCGCGGATCGGTTGTGTAGACACCATCGACGTCGGTGTAGATATCGCAAACGTCAGCCTTGAGCGCGACGGCCATCGCCACTGCACTGGTATCGGAACCGCCGCGGCCGAGCGTTGCAATGCGGTTGGCTTGCGTCTCGATGCCTTGGAACCCGGTCACCACGGCGACTTCACCGCTTTCGATGGTGGCGCGCATGGCGTCGCCCGGAATGTTGAGGATGCGCGCGGCGCCGTGCGCGGTGCTGGTTTCAATTGGGATCTGCCAACCGGTCCACGAGCGGGCTCTCAGCCCCATCGACTGCAGCGCAATCGCCAGCAGCCCGGCCGTCACCTGTTCTCCGGTCGCGACCACGGCATCATATTCGCGCGCATCGTAAAGGCGCTGCTCGGCGGCATCCTTGACCCACGAAACCAACTGGTTGGTGACGCCCGACATCGCCGAGACAACGACGGCCACCTTGTTGCCGGCATCGACCTCGCGCTTGACGTGGCGCGCAACATTCTGGATGCGCTCGATATTGGCGACCGACGTGCCGCCGAATTTCATCACAACAACCGCCATCGTACTGCCGCTTCCCGCCCATCAAAGCTACCGGCCGACCCATCTTAAGCCGCCGTCAACGCCTGACCTAAATCCATTGAGATGAACGCTTCTTAGCCGCATCGGACGGCGCCCGCAACACCACTGCGTTAATACTTGCGCCCGGACTCATGGGACTGCGAAGGTTTTGCGCCGCCTTGACAATCCGCTTCCCCCGGATGCCAGTACCAGGGCCGAGGAGACCCCGCATGTCCGCCCAAACCAGCGCCCAAAGCCAACCCCACGACGCAACGCTCGACGCCGAGGAAGTCCGCCGCTTTTCCCGCATCGCCGCAGAATGGTGGGATCCGCTTGGCAAATTCCGCCCGCTCCACCAGATCGGGCCGCCAAGACTGTCCTTCGTGCGCAGCGCCGCTGTCTCCCACTTTGGCCGCGATGCCAACAGTTTGCGGCCGCTGGCCGGCCTGACGGCGCTTGATATCGGCTGCGGCGGCGGTCTCGTCTCCGAACCGCTCTGCCGTATGGGCGCCAGGACCACCGGCATCGACCCCTCGGAACGCAATATTGCGATTGCCAAGGGCCACGCCGAACCTCAGGGCCTCGCCATCGACTATCGCGCCGTTCGCGTCGAGGATCTGGCGGCTGCCGGTGAGGCCTTCGACATCGTGGCCTGTCTGGAAGTGGTCGAGCATGTGCCGGACGTCGGCCAATTCATCGCCGCCTGCGCGAGCCTCGTCCGGCCCGGCGGTCTCGCGGTCTTCTCGACGCTAAACCGCACGTTCAAATCGTGGGCGCTCGCGATTGTCGGCGCCGAATACGTGCTTGGCTGGCTGCCGCGCGGCACGCACCAGTGGGACCGTTTCGTAACGCCGGAAGAAATGACCACCTATGCCGCCGCCGCAGGGCTGACGGCGCCGCGCTTCGAGGGCATCGTCTACAGCCCATTTCAGGATCAGTGGTCGCTGGCGCCGGAAACCGACGTCAATTATTTGGTCTCGATGGTCAAACCGGCTTGAACCGGCGCCGTGCCGGTCGCGGCGCCCTATGACAAATCGCTAAGACAGTTCTTCTGCACCGCAGGCAATGGCTCAGCACCCATTAAGCCAGCGTTCATCGGCATTCGGCATTTACTGATGGCACAGTTTCGCTGTTGCCTGGAGTACCTTCGCCGTGTCACGCCGCTTCGCTGTCGATATGCTTTTCGCGCATCTGCTGGCCCTCTTCATGGTGGCTTTGCTGTTGGCCGGATGCAGCGTTCAACAGAGCCAGGCTGAGCGCCCCAATTGGAGCCTCAACGGACCGGACCGCCCATCGCAAATGACAGCGACGAACAAGAAATACGGCGACTGGAACGGCCCGGGCGCACCACAACCCTTGATGTACGAAAACGCCCAGTAACGTTCGACCGTTGTGCTGGACGCACTTGTAGCCGGCAGCGAAACGTGCGCGTGTGCAGATCGCGGCGCGCAGTCTTCAATTCCCATTTACAGATTTGACTCCTATCCTGTCCGCATCTCGCGTGCCGGCAATAGCCGCCAGCAGGTAGCGCAAGGGCGTTCCGCGCATACGATACGGCACGTAGCACCTCGTATTCATTGGTAGCGTCGTGGTAAGAACCGCTGAGACCCGTCGTGACACCTTCGTCGCGCAACACCTTGAGGCGCGTGGCATCCGCGCGCCCCTCGTGCTCGCGGCCATGCGCGCGGTGCCGCGTGAAATCTTCGTTCCCGACGCTTTGAAGCGTGACGCCTATGAAGATCGCCCGCTGCCGATCGGAGCGGGCCAGACGATTTCGCAGCCCTATATCGTCGCCTACATGATTGCAGCGCTTTGCCTTCGCGGTGGCGAGAAGGCCCTCGAAATCGGCGCCGGATCGGGTTACGCCGCAGCCGTGCTCGGCCAGATCGCGGGCACTGTGTTCACGATCGAACGCATCAGCGAACTTGCCGTGAGGGCGGTATCAAACATTGCCGCTGCCGGTTGCGACACCATTCACGTTCGCCACGCTGATGGCAGCGCGGGCTGGGCGGAAGAGGCGCCGTTCGACGCCATCCTCGTATCGGCCAGTGCGGCCGAGGTGCCGAAAGCGCTCCTACGCCAACTCGCGATCGGCGCCTGCATGGTCGTTCCCGTTGGACGCGAGTCGTGTTCTCAGAAACTGCTGCGCATCACGCGCATCGACGAAGATACCTTCGCCCGCGAGCATCTTATCGACGTCCGCTTCGTGCCGTTGATCGCCGAGGAGGACTGACACGAGGTTCCACCGCGCCCGCCCGATGATTATATAGTTGAATATATATTATATGACTCGGCTGCTCGCGTGCGGCGGCCACCGCAGTGACAATTCAGGTTCGCAACAGGAGGACGCATTTTATGGCCCTTCAACTGACGTCAGCGGCCTTTGGCGACGGCCAGCCGATCCCAAGTCTCCACACCTGCGAGGGGCAAGACGTATCTCCTTCGTTAGCGTGGTCAGGGGTTCCGGCGCAGACGCAGAGTCTCGTGCTCATTATCGATGACCCCGACGCACCGGATCCGAACGCACCGCGCATGACCTGGGTGCACTGGGTCGTCTACGACATCCCGCCTGACGTCAGCGCCATAGAACAAGGCATCACCGGCGCACCGGGCAGCGCGCGCTCCGGATTGAACGACTGGAAACGCACCGGGTATGGCGGCTCGTGTCCACCAATCGGCAGGCATCGCTATTTCCATAAATTGTATGCGCTTGACTGCATGCTGGGCGACCTGGGGCAACCGACTAAGGCCGGCGTCGAACGCGCGATGCACGGGCATATCCTTGCCGAAGCCGTGCTGATCGGAACGTACCAAAAAAGCAAGTAACGGCGGCGATCGTCGTCAGGCTTGTCAGCCCTGCCGCATTGGATCAAACTGATGGGCATGGTGGACGATTGGCCTTCAGTCAGCTGAGCCACGACTAAGGGTCGATAGACCTTCTTCAAGGGCCTGTCGGGCAGACATTTGGTGGCTGCCCTTAAGATATTAGACTTAAGGGCGGTAGACTTGGTGTGCGGACCCCGGCGCGCCGTTGACCAGTATCAAAACTGAAGCCTCCCGATCCACCATACTTACCGAAAGAGCAGCTTCATCTTGCTCTCGCATGCACCCTTTCCACTAGGAGGACGTGACATGAAAGTAAAAGATGCAATGCACGCTGGCGTCGAATGGGTTGATCCAGGAATGCCGATCGCTCAAGTTGCCCGGCGCATGAACGAACTCGATATCGGCGCTATGCCCGTCGGCAAAGATGACAGGTTGATTGGCATGGTCACAGACCGCGACATCGCCTGCCGGGCCTTTGCCAACGGCCGCGATGTGTTCTCATTGACGGCTCGCGACGTGATGTCGGAGGGCGTTATATACTGCAGCGCCGACGAAGACCTGAACGACGCCTTGCGCATCATGGAAAGCAAACGAGTCCGGCGCCTGCCGGTGATTAACAACCAGAAGCGCATGGTCGGCATGTTAAGCCTCGGCGACATATCGCATGCCGTCTCACATGAACTTTCCGGAGAAGTTGTCGAAGCCGTATCGGCACACCATCACTAGCCGTACGGTTCCCCTGCTTGTTGCCAACATCGTGGAGCACCACACCGTGACGATCCCATCTTCGCTAGCGCACGCCATCCAGAAGACCCAGGAATGGCTTAAAGAGCTGTGCGAAAAAGGTGAACTTGCCGACACCAACGAAGCTATTTCGGTGTTGCGTGTGGTGCTTCACGTGTTGCGCGATTGTTTGACCTTGGAAGAGGCCGTGGATCTCGGCGCCCAGTTGCCGATGATCATTCGTGGAATTTACTACGACGGTTGGCAGCCGCACAAAGTTCCCGTCCGGCTCAACAGCAAACAGAAATTCATTGACGCCATCCTGGCGCGCGGCTTCCCGAATGCGGTTCCGGCCGAACGCGCCGTGCGCGATGTTTTTGCGCTCCTTGCCCGCCATTGCGATCCCGGTGAGATCTCGAATGTCGTGGTTCAGTTGCCTGCAGCTTTAAAAGACCTTTGGCCCAAACAATTCCATACAACCTGATTGGGGCGCCCATGTTCAAACACATACTGATTGCCAGTGACGGTTCGGAACTATCGATGAAGGCCGTCGAACAAGGCCTGGACCTCGCCAAGTTGAGCGGCGCGAAAGTGACCGCCATCACGGTTTCTGAGCCGTGGATTTCAGAAGCGCCGATGGACATGGCCGTCATTTTTCCTGCCGACGATTACGAAAAAGCCGTGGCCGAAAATGCCAGCAAGCTTTTGGCGCACATTTCCGGCAAGGCGCAGACAGTGGGCGTATCGTGCACGTATATCCACGTGAAGGATCAGTTTGCCGCCGAGGGGATTGTTGAGGCCGCCCGCGCGCACGGTTGCGATCTCATCGTCATGTCATCGCATGGCCGCCGCGGCTTGAGCCGGTTGATTCTTGGCAGCCAGGCCCACCGCGTCTTGAGCCTCAGCGAGATTCCGGTGCTGGTGTGCCGGTAGGCGCAACGGCGTTGCGCGGCTTTCACAAGCAGACAGGGCAGGATCAAATTTAAAAAGGCGCACCTCGCGGCACGCCTTTCAAATAATGTCGTTTGATGCCCCGACGGGTTAGTGGCCGAAGAGCCCGCGGCCGCTGCGCGACCACGCATAACCGCCGTCGCGCACCTTAACGCGCTCGTGCACGACGCCGACGACCGCCGGATGCGAAACGACGCGCCGTGACGCGTCACGTACGACGACAGGACGAACGACGTTGGCATACATCGGTGCTTCATAGACGCGGCTAACGCTTGCCCGCTGAATGAGAACCGGACGATTGACCGTCCGATAGACGGCCGGGGTTTGGTGGGCGACGCGACGTGCCGGCGCCACCACAACCTGCTCCGTTACCGTGCGGGTGACCGGAGGCGTTTGAACCTTGCAGAGTTTCTCGCGGCCAAAGAGACCGCGGCGATGTTCCCATTTGACGCCACCCGGACGCACAACGACGGTCCGTTCGACGCTGCGCGTTACGGCTGGAACATGATCATAGGTTACGGTTGCCTCTTGAACCAACACACGCTCGGCGCGGCTGCCATAAACGGCCGGCGTCCGCTGCACGTGCCACTGACCCGGCTTCACCAGAACCTTCTCGGTCTGATTGATTACCACCGGCGGCGTCTGCACAACTTCACTGTAGGCCGGGCGCACGACGACAGATCGCGCTTGCGTCGCGTAGACGTCGGGCAGTCTGACCTTTTCATAACATTCAATCGCCCGGCCATGACACCCGTCATGCCCGGCGAGAGCCGGCGCCACGCCCATCATCGACACGAGAACGGCCGCACCGGCCACCTTGGCAGAAAAACGCATACTTAATGCCTCCACGAACGCAGCACTCCTGGCTGCGATTGCTTGCCTTGAGGCATCGCCGTCGTATTGTGCCGGGTCCGCGCGGGCGGAACCCATTGCCGATGCCATCTGTGATCAGACTAACGGAGGAAGGCGGACAGCCGAAGATTTAGGCGAGGATGTGGTGAACGCCGGATAAGTTGTAGAGCAACTTCCAGCACTGCAAATCCTTGCGCCCGCCTCATTAACCCCATACGACATGGGCGGTCGGCGGCTGACGGTAGCTGGCGGTCCGCGGTCCAGGCTGGTGCGGCGCGCCAATCGACCAGCCGGCCGGTTTCAGTTCGTCGTCCGATCAAGTCTCTCGAACATACGGCCCCTACACAAGGAATAGTGCGTGTCATGGTCCAAACAGCTTCCCTCACCACCCGCTCGATTGCTCTTCTGCTCACGCTCGTGGCCGCATTGGCTGTTGCAGGCTGTGGCGTCAACAACATCCCGACCTATGAGCAGCAGGCGAAAGCCAACTGGAGCGAGGTCCTCAATCAGTACAAGCGCCGCACGGATTTGATCGAGAACCTCGTCTCGACCGTGAAGGGTTTCGCCGAGCAGGAGAAATCCGTTTTGACGGACGTCGTTGAGGCGCGCGCCAAAGCGACCCAAGCTCAGGTCAACCTGCCCGCCGACATTCTCAGCAACCCTGATGCTATGAAGCAGTTCCAGGACGCGCAGAATACACTCGGCGGCGCCCTCGGCCGCTTGATGGTGGTTGCCGAAAAATATCCCGACATCAAATCGGGCCAGAACTTTCTGGCGCTGCAAAGCGAATTGGCGGGCACCGAAAATCGCATCGCCATTGCGCGCCGCGACTACATCGAAGCCGTTCGCGTCTACAATACCGAGCTGACGACAATTCCCGGCCGGTGGTGGAAAGCCTTCATGTACCCATCATCCAAGGAAATGGCGACGTTCGATATTCCGGCCAGCGAACAGACCGTGCCAAAAGTCGACTTCGAGAAGAAGTAACGCCGGACACGTTGCAGTCAGGATGACGTCGCATGGGTGACGCACACGTTGCCGCGCCGGCATTTCAATCCGGCGCAAAACCACAGCAAGATCACCGCAGCAGCAAACTTGTTTTGCTGTTCGCGGTGATTTTCGCCGCAATCGTTGCAGCAAGCCTCGCTGTTGCAGCACCGGCTTATCCTGAGCTGACCGGCAGAATCGTCGACAACGCCAATCTTTTAAACGCCGCCGATAAGGCGCAGATCGAAACCGAACTGCAGGCGCTCGAGGCGACATCGACCGATCAGGTTGCGGTCGTCACGGTTCCATCGCTCGATGGTTATGCGATCGAAGACTACGGCATCGGTCTGGCGCGCAAATGGGCGATCGGCCAAAAGGATAAAGACAACGGCGTACTGCTGATCGTCGCGCCCAACGAGCGCAAGGTGCGCATCGAAGTCGGCCGCCGGCTGGAGCCGATGCTGACCGACACGATGGCCACGCTCATCATTCAGAATGCCATCCTCAGCCAGTTCCGCCGGGGCGATTTCTCCGCGGGCATTCGAGACGGCGTCCGCGATATCAAGGCCGTGCTGCTTGGCGACGCCGAGGAAGTGAAACAGCGCGCCATCGTCAAACGCACACCACAGGACGACATCACGCTCTATATCCAGCTCCTCGTGTTTGCTGTGATTATCGGCTTGGTCTTCTGGCAGATGCGGCAGGCGGCCATCGCACAACGCGAATGGGAGCAAAATCTCACGCCGGAAGAACGTCGCCGCTATCAAGAACAGCGCCGTCGCGCGCGCAACCGCTCCGTCGTCGTCATTCCCGGCGGGTCGGGCGAATGGGGCGGTGGATGGTCGGGCGGCGGTGGCGGTGGCGGCGGATGGTCCGGCGGTGGCGGCAGCTTTGGCGGCGGAGGGGCATCCGGTGACTGGTAACGAATGGTCTCGAAAACCTGTGAAAGCCAAACCCTGTGAGAGAACTCCATCATGAGCATGTTTTCTGACCAGGAACGGGCACGCATCTCGGACGCCATCACGGCTGCCGAAAGCACCACGTCGGGCGAGATCGTCGCCGTCGTGACGGAGGCAAGCAGCTCCTATACCTACGTGCCGTTTCTATGGGCGGCGCTGGCCGCCTTGATCGTGCCGTGGCCGCTCATTCATTTCACCTGGATGCCGGTGCAGTGGATCTATCTGATCCAGCTTCTGGTGTTTCTCGCGCTGGTCGCCATTCTTTGGCCGCGCCGCATCCGCACGGCACTCGTGCCACGCAGCATTCGCAACGGTCATGCCCATCGCCGCGCAACCGAGCAGTTTCTCGCTCAGAACCTGCACACCACCGCTGGCCGGACGGGCGTTCTGATTTTCGTATCGGTTGCCGAGCGTCACGCCAGGATCCTCGCCGACAGCGGCATCGATGCCCGCGTGCCGGCCGGCACATGGCAACAGATCGTCGATACCTTGACCGGCGAAATCGCACGTAAGCGGCCAGCCGAAGGCTTTGTGCAGGCCATTGAGCAGGTCGGGCGCCACTTGTCCGAGCATTTCCCGCCGGGGTCGCGGGACCCGAACGAGCTGCCAAATCATTTGATCGTTTTGGACGGCGGACACGGAAATCATGGTACACGGTGGCCCAAAGCAATCGCTGCGGGAACGCTGTACGGGGGATTGAGGCATGACGGCTGCATCGACTTCAACCGTTGCGGCGGGCGAAACCGTCGAGCGCGCACCATTGCGGGCGCGTGCGTCTTGGATGCTATTCGATTGGGCAGCCCAACCCTATTACACGCTGGTGCAGACGTTTCTGTTCGCGCCCTACTTCGCCAATGCCGTCGTTGAAAATTCGACCTGCGGCGCTTTGATTGCGGAAGGCAGTGAGAAAGCCGCGTGCGGACAATCGCTGTGGGGCTATGCGGCCGCCGTTGCCGGATTGCTGATCGCTATTACCAGTCCGTTTCTTGGGGCTCTCGCCGATGGCCGTGGCCGCCGCAAACCCTGGATGATGGGCCTCGCGCTCGTCTTCCTTGCTGGACTCTCGACGCTGTGGCTGGCAACACCAGGCGCTAGCGTGCCGACGATTGCACTGGTCCTCGCCGGCTTCATTGTGGCGACACTCGCCGCAGAACTGATGGGCGTCTTTTCCAACGCGATCATGACCGGGCTGGTGCCGAAGGATGAACTCGGCCGCTTATCCGGCACCGGATGGGCGGTCGGCTATTTCGGCGGTCTTGCCAGCCTCGCACTCGTCGCAGGCTTTCTCGTGCCGTTGCCGGAGGAAGCGAAAACGCTGCTCGGCCTCGATCCATTGCTGCAATTGAACGCCATCGAGCACCAAGGCGACCGCATCACCGGGCCGTTCGCGGCACTCTGGTTCTCGCTATTCATCATTCCATTTTTTCTGTTCGTGCCCGACAAGCGCCCGCCCGTCCACACGCTTGCGTCGCGCAAATCCGCGGGCGCTGAATTGTGGGACACACTCAAGTCTCTACCGAGCATGCCAAGCCTGCTGATCTTCCTACTGGCGCGCATGCTCTACACCGACGGTCTGACCGCCATCTTCACGTTCGGCGGCATTTACGGCGCATCCGTCTTCAATTGGGGACCGCTTGAACTCGGCATCTTCGGCATCGTGTTGACGCTTGTCGGCGCGTTCGGCGCGCTGATCGGCGGACGCCTCGACGACAAGCTCGGACCAAAAACAGTCATCATCGGCGCACTCATCATCCTGCTGGCAGGCGCCATTGGCATTCTCTCGGTCGATAAGACCCATATTCTGTTTACAACCGAAGTTGCGATGAAGGCCGAAGCCTCAAAGCCGTTCACATCGATCGGCGAGCAGGTATTCCTGGCCTTCGCGGTTATCGTGGGTCTGGTGGCCGCACCCGTTCAGGCGGCCAGCCGCTCGTTGCTGGCGCGCTTGGCACCGGCTGAGAAGATGACCCAGTTCTTCGGGCTGTTCGCGTTTTCGGGCAAAGTCACAGCGTTCCTGGCGCCGTTCCTGGTGGCGTTTGTCACGCAAGTGTCCGGCAGCCAACGCATCGGCATGTCGGCGGTGCTGGCGTTCCTCATCATCGGCGCGGTGATGATGCTATTCGTCAAGACCAACCGCCGCGCCGCCTAGGCATTCGCTTTAGTGGCGGAAGTGGCGCATGCCGGTGAAGACCATCGCCAACCCACGCTCGTCTGCGGCCTTGATCACTTCATCATCGCGCATTGATCCGCCCGGCTGAATGACCGCCGTCACGCCCGCATCGGCAGCGGTGATCAAACCATCGGCGAACGGAAAGAAAGCGTCCGACGCCACGACAGAGCCGCGCGTCATCGGCTCGGCAAACCCCGCTGCCTTCGCGGCATCGAGCGCCTTGAGCGCGGCGATGCGAGCCGAATCGACACGGCTCATCTGGCCAGCACCAATACCGACTGTTGCGCCATCGCGCGCATAGACGATAGCGTTCGATTTGACGTGCTTGGCGACGCGGAATGCGAATTTGAGATCGGCCATTTCCTTCGCCGTCGGCTGGCGCTTCGAGACAACCTTCAAGTCCAGCGCATCGACGGTGCCGCAGTCACGCGATTGCACGAGCAGGCCGCCCGCGATCGACTTGACGGTTAGCCCGGCTGACGCCGGATCGGCCAACCCACCGGTCAACAGCAGGCGCAGGTTCTTCTTCGCCGCCAGAAGTGCCTTGGCCTCAGCCGTCGCGTCGGGCGCGATAATGACTTCGGTGAACACCTTGGCGATTTCTTCGGCTGCGGCTGCGTCAAGCGTGTGGTTGAGCGCCACGATGCCACCGAAGGCGCTGACCGGATCGCAGCTCAACGCCTTGAGATAAGCGTCCTTGAGCGTAGCGCCTTCGGCCACCCCGCAAGGATTGGCATGCTTGATAATCGCAACCGCCGGCGTCGAGGATGCAAACTCCGACACCAGCTCGAAGGCGGCATCGGTATCGTTGATGTTGTTGTAGGACAGTTCCTTGCCCTGGATCTGCGTCGCGGTTGCGACGCCGAAGCGGCGGCAATCGGCAACATACATGGCAGCGGATTGATGCGGGTTCTCGCCATACCGCAAGGCCTGACCAAGACGACCGCCGAACGCACGCCAGTCGGGCGCTATAGTTTTGTTTTCCGTCGCGAACCAGTTGCTGATCGCCGCATCATACGCGGCTGTGCGTGCGAACGCCTTGGCCGCAAGCTCGCGGCGCAGCGCCAGCGTGGTTGCCCCGCCATGGGCCGCAATATCGGCCAGCACGCGCCCATAGTCGGATGCTTCGACGATCACCGTCACGCTGTCATGGTTCTTGGCAGCGCCACGGATCATGGCCGGACCACCAACATCGATGTTCTCGACGCAATCGTCATACGCCGCGCCCTTGGCGACGGTCGCCTCGAACGGATAGAGATTGACGACGAGCAGATCGATCGGCGCGATGCCGTGATCGCGCGATGCCTTGTCGTGCTCGGCGTTGCCGCGGATCGCGAGCAGTCCGCCGTGCACTTTCGGATGCAGCGTCTTGACGCGACCATCCATCATTTCAGGAAACCCTGTAAGATCGGCGACGTCCGTCACCGGCAGGCCGGCGGCCTTGATCGCAGCGGATGTGCCGCCGGTCGAGACCAGCGCAATGCCATGCTCGTGGAGTGCGCGCGCAAACTCTATCAATCCGGCCTTGTCGGACACCGACAACAGCGCGCGGCGAATTTTCTGATCAGCCATGGTCATCGTTTCCCTGGTCCCGCTCGTTGGAGCTGTGACGCCGGTTAACACGATCGCCGCATTAAGC
The DNA here is from genome assembly GCA_016716675.1 of Hyphomicrobium sp. GTDB lineage: Bacteria > Pseudomonadota > Alphaproteobacteria > Rhizobiales > Hyphomicrobiaceae > Hyphomicrobium_B. The sequence continues at coordinate 166,383 of JADJVG010000003.1, read as the reverse complement.
AAATGGCTGAGCGCCAGACGCGCGCAACTGCCGCTTTAGACCTTACTGGTCTCGGCCGCAGTGTCCGGCGGCGTAAGCGCTATCCGCCAACGCACCTCGGATTCGCCGAACGTCGCACCGCGCAAGACGATTTGCAGGGCCGGGCGCGGTCCCGCGCTATCGACGAAATACAGGCCATCCTCGATCGTCATATCGGCGCCATCAGCCGTGAACTGCCAGACTTGCCCGTCATTGACGGTGATCCGGCAGCCTTCGTGGCCGGGCAATCGCTGACATTTACAGTCGGGATGCAGATGGAAGTGGATCGCATACGGCAGATCGACCTTGAGCCGTAAACTGCCCTGCGGGGGCTCCAGGCGATCCATGCCGTCAACGACCTCGCCGTTCAACGACAATTCAATCCGGCGGAAGTGCATCAGGCCAAAGCGCTGCAGATAACCGTCGTGGCTGCCGGCGAGTACCGCCTTACCGCCCTCATCGCTGAGACGCGCCGCCACCATATCAGGGCCGCGAATGGGAAGTCCGCCGACGATGCCTTCCAACTTGGCGTGGCGCACCAACCGCGACGACGACGTTTCGGCAAGACAAAGTGTGTTGTGGCTGGCGGTGGCGCGGGCAACCGAATTCCAATCGCTATCGGCCGGACCCGGAAACCCGCCATTGACGAACACGAGGCGCGCGCGCGACGTCATCTCGAACGACAGAGCGCCCGCTTGCGCTTCCGTCGCGACTTCAAGCGGCGGCGGCGAACCGATATCGGCGATCACGATGGTTTCACCACGTTCGAGCCGCGCATAGCCCGATGCGTCAGCGGACCCGACAGCGTCCAATTCGCCGCCCGAATATCCAAGCACGGTGGCGAGCCCTGCAGGCGATCCTGTGCTGACGCCGTTGAAGCGCGCGAGCATGCCATCGCCCAAGCGCATGAACCGCAGGAAGGCCAGGGCTTTCTTGACAACTTCGGCAATCTGCTCGGGCGCTTGCCGTCCGCGCGCCTGAAAACATTGGCCAAGCGGCAGCAAATCGAGGATCACATCGGCGAGCACCGTTGGATTGCGGCTAACGTGACCACCGTCGTCGAGAATCTGGCGATTGAGTTCGGCTATCAAGGCCGCTTCGGCTTCGCGCAGTTTCCGGTCGTGCCCGGACACGGCGAGATCGGAAAGCACCAGCGCGATCAGGCTGACCATGCGCGGCACGCCATCAGGCGCATTGCGCCACGTCGCGCTCAACGTCACCACCTGTTCGGCCACGCTCGACATGATCGTCATGTAGGTTTTAGCGTCGGTGCCTTCCAACAGCATGTTGGCTTGCGCGATCCAAGACACCAGACGCCTGCCGGTGACGGCAGGTTCGAAAGCTAAACCCTTTGGTGTGCGATTGAGCTTGATCCAATCGAGCACAAACTGGCGGGCTGCGGCGGTAGCGTCGTCGTTCTCCGCCGCCGCGAGATGGCGCAACCAGCCGAAGCCGTTCAACTCACGCGCCCAGGCGTCGCTCGGCGGCACGATGCGGAACGGCGACGCGCCTTTCAGATCGGCGATCTCGGAGGCTAGTCCGAAATGATCATTCTCGACTTCGAACCAGAAGCTCGGGTCGGCAGCGCGCAATTCCTGCGGCACGATGAGGATTTGATCGGCGGCGGCACCACCATAGCGCCAGCGCAGCAGCGGTGACGACAACGCGCGCGTGAGAGTGCGGCGCCGCACCTGCTCTGCGGAAAGTGTTCGAATTTTCAGCCGTTCAGCCAGGCTCAGGCCGGTCATACGTTCCCCGTAACCGCAAGCGGACCCCTTTGGCCCAGAGTCGAGTTACCCGCTCTGTGGCGCCAAAACAAGGCGATGGCGGGCCGCCAACCGCGAATGCTTGTGCAGAGGCTGCGCGTTTACGCCATTCGCTCCAGCTTGGCGGCAAAAAAGCCATCCATTCCGGTCATTCCGGCGGGCAAATCGGCAAGGTGGCAGGGCAAGGTTCGCAAATCACCGGCCGCCGAAAGCCATGATGGATCGAGCCCCAGCGCCGCCGCGTCGATCTCCGAACGGCGGAATTCCGGATGGCCAGCGAGGAAGCGGTCGATCTGGTTGGCGCCTTCCTCGGGCTCCAGCGAACAGGTGCAGTAAACCAGCGTGCCACCGGGCTTCAGCGACGCCGCAGCGCCGTCGAGAATGCGGCTCTGCAAGGCGGCGAGCGCGGCGACATCTTCATCGCGCTTCAAAATCAAAATATCAGGATGGCGGCGGACGGTGCCCGTTGCTGTGCACGGCGCGTCGATCAGGATCGCGTCGAACATGCGGCCCGGCGCAAATTCTGACGCGTCACCGACCAACGTTTCCACATTCAGCCCTAAGCGCGTGGCGTTCTCTTTCAGCCGGTTGAGACGGCCCGGAGATTTGTCAACCGCCGTCACCTGCGCGCCAGCGGCGGCGAGTTGTGCCGTCTTTCCACCGGGCGCCGCGCACAAGTCAGCGACATCTTTGCCGGCGACGGCGCCGAGCAGTTTTGCAGGAAGTGCTGCGGCAGCGTCCTGCACCCACCAAGCACCGTCGTCGTAACCCGACAACTCTTCAATGCGCCCGGCACCCGATAACCGCACAGAGCCCGTCGGCAATGCAATGCCGCCCAGATGATCGGCCCACTGAGCCGCGTCCGACCTCACCGTCAGGTCGAGCGGCGCTTCCATCAGCGACGCCGCAGCGATGGCGCGCGCCACCTCCGTTCCAAACGTCGCCTGCCAGCGCGCCAGCAACCAAGCGGGAATATTGAGCGCCACAGGATCGAGCGTCGCCAGGATAGCGGGGCCCTGATCGCTGACCCGGCGCAACACGGCGTTGGTCAACTTTGCGAACCGCTCCGCTGACTTGTCCGCGCGACACTGATCGACGGCGAGCGAGATCGCAGCATGCGGGGCGGTTTGCAGAAACAGCAACTGCGCCGCGGCGGAGAGCAAAATCTGCTCCAACCGGCCTTGGTGCTCAGGTAACGGCTTTTCGAGAAAACGGCTGATGACCGCGCGCAGTTCGCCGTGATGGCGCAGCACGGTTGCCGCAATCACGCGGGCAAAGGCACGGTCGCGCGGCTCCAAGTGGCGCGTTGCCGCCGCCTTGTTGAACACGTCATCAAAGGCGCGCTTTTCAACAAATACCGAGAACAACGCCGAAACCGCAACATCGCGCGCATTCATGCCATCGGGAGCGCGCAGCGCCGGCGTCTGCCATTTCGAGTCCTTGCCGCGCCTCGGCCGCTCGCGCAGTGGCAGTATCTTTTTGGGTTTTGCGTCTTTGGAAGGTGGCGCCGTCTGATCGGAACTCACGCCTCAACCCCACGGCCGCCGCGGGCGGCTATGGCTCTGGCCGGCAACCCATACTTCGCGCGGGTCACCGCCGCTGACTTCAACGCCATCCGTTCGTCCTCCATCACTCGGCGGCAGCGAATCGGAAATGCCCATCTCGCGCGCCAAGGCTTCAAGCTCTGCGATACGATTATCGACATTGGGGTGCGTTGAGAACATGCTGTCAATGCCGCGGCCGTTGAGCGGATTGATGATGAACATATGCGCGGCCGCCGGAATGGCCTCGGCGCGCGGGTTTACGATTTGACGGGCCTTGGCGTTAATCTTCCTGAGCGCGGAGGCCAGCCACAGCGGATTTCCGGCAATCATGGCGCCCATGCGGTCGGCGGCATATTCACGCGACCGGCTGATTGACATCTGCACCAGCATGGCCGCCATCGGCGCAACGATCATCGCGGCCAGAGTGCCGATCATGCCCATGCCGCCGCGATCTTCGCGGCCCGATCCGAACAGAGCGCCGATTTGCAGATACTGCGCAAACATAGAGACAGCACCGCCGATGGTCGCCGCCACCGCCATGGTCAGCGTGTCGCGGTTCTTGATGTGAGCCAACTCGTGGGCGATGACGCCCGCCAATTCTTCACGATTGAGCGTTTCCAGCAGTCCGGTTGAAATGGCGACGGCCGAGCGCGACGGGCTGCGCCCCGTGGCGAAGGCGTTGGGCTGCGGATTATTCATAATGTAAACGCGCGGCATGGGCAGGCCCGCACGTTCGGCGAGCGAACCGACTAAGGCATACAAGTCCGGCGCGGACTTCGGATCGACCTCCTGCGCCTTGAACATCTTCAGAACCATCGTGTCCGACTTCCAAAGGCTCATAGCGTTCATGAATAGTGCAATGATGAACGCAACCATCAGACCGGAGCGGCCACCGACAAGCGCGCCCATAGCCACGAAAATCGCGGTCAGCATCGCGAGCAGCAAAGCGGTCTTGGCGTAGTTCATGGGCATGGGTCGGTCTCCCCCGGCGCGGCACCTTGGTCATCCGCCTGCCGGCTGGAGTGGTATATATGGTGGATGGACTGCCGGGTTAAGGGGTTTGCCACCCATCGGCTCGGCAAGGCTCAAAATTTGGATCGTTATAATGTCAGAGACCGATGTGAAGGCCGCAGACCCCGGGGTGCCACGGCCCCTGACGCCGGAAGCCCAACGCGCACTGGCGGAAGCCGAAGAGCGCCGCCGCCAAAGAGCCTCCGCTACCGCACCGGCCGCGCCTGAGGTCGGTGGACGGGATGGACCAGATCCGGTGCGCTTCGGTGACTGGGAGAAGGGCGGCATCGCGAGTGATTTTTAGGCCAAATTTGAGCAACTGCGAAAACAATAAAACTCAAACGCCAGCAAATGTTTAGCCGAGATTTTCATAACTTTTACACCACACTTAAAGGCCGCCCGGGAGGTTGCTTTTCAAACCGTTAAGACGGCACCCGCGTTGCATCATCCGTGATCATCAAGCCTCGATGTATCACGGAGACACACATGATCACCCTTTGGCAGCCGTCCGAAAAGTCCTTCAGCTCGGACGAGCGAGGGTCCGTCGCACTAATGTTTGGCCTCATGACATTCGTGCTGTTTTTCATGGGAGCTGTCGCGATCGATTACACCCGCGCCATCGACATGCGCTCACGCGTGATCAGCGCCGTTGATGCAGCCTCTCTGGCCGCCGGCAGAGCACTCCTCGATGGTCAGCTTTCCGACACTGAAATTGCCGATCTCGCGAAATCGTTCTTCGATGAAAACGTCAAGCCCGCCAAGGCCATGGGTACGGTCGGCCTACCGATCGTAAAGCTCGACCGCACCAATGGAACGGTCGACATCGATGTCCAGTCCTCCGTGAACATGACCCTCGCCCGCGTTGGCGGTTTTGAGACGCTGGACATACCTGTCTCTTCGGCGGCGACATATCAGCAGAAAGATATCGAAGTTGGCATGGCGCTCGACATCACCGGCTCGATGAATGAAACTGTTGACGGTAAGCGCAAAATTGACGCCTTGAAGTCAGCTTTCGAACAATTTGCCAACCGTCTCATCCCGGAACAAAAAACTGGCACAAACCGCGTTCGTATCGGTTTGGCACCATACTCGTCCGGAATTAACCTTGGCTCATACGCCGCCAACGCTTCGGCGAACCGCAGCCTGGACGGATGCGTGACCGAACGCACGGATGCCGCCATCATCGATGCACCCGCTTCGAGCGTACCGTTCCTCGTCAAGGCCGACGGCGACGACGATATCGACAACTCCGACGCTTACACGCCGAAGAATGCCTATACATGCCCATCGGCAACGCTCGTGCCGCTGTCTGACGATCGCGCTTCCCTAATCCAAGCCGTCAATGGCTTCTCGGCTGAAGGCTGGACCGCCGGTCACCTCGGCGTGCAGTGGGGCTGGAATCTTATTTCGGAACAGTGGAGCACGACGTTCGGCGGCGACAGCGCTCCCGACACCTATTCACGCGTCGGTCAGGGCAAGCTCATCAAGGCGGTCGTTCTGATGACGGACGGCAGCTTCAACACCGCTTATCACGGCACCAAGACGAACAACGGCAACTGGTCCAAAACTCAGGCCATTGCGATGTGCAACGCCATGAAGGCGGCCGGCAAAGATGTCGTGGTCTTCTCGGTGGCATTCGATGCACCAGTTGACGCGCAACAGACGCTGAAAGCCTGTGCGACCTCGGGCGACGGCTACTATGCCAATGCTGCGAACGCTGAAGAACTTGAACGGGCTTTCAACAACTTCGCGGTCAAGCTGACGGCGCTGCGGATTTCGAAATAGGTTTCACGCTCCACGCATCTGCAAGATTATAAAACGGGCGCCTGTCGTGGGCGCCCGTTGTGCTTTCCGGCGCGCCGGAAAATCCCCCCATCACAATGCCTGTCCTCACAACGACAAAGGGCACGGTCGCGAGACCGTGCCCTGTTTTATCTTGCGATCACCGTCTGGCGGCGATCAGCTGCCGCTTAACGGCGGTTCTGGCGGTTGCCGATCAGATCTTCAACGACGGACGGATCTGCCAGTGTCGAAGTATCGCCAAGGCTGCCGAAATCATCCTCGGCGATCTTGCGCAGAATGCGGCGCATGATCTTGCCCGAGCGGGTCTTCGGCAAACCAGGTGAGAACTGGATGAGATCAGGCGACGCGATCGGCCCGATCTCCTTGCGCACGTGTGCCACCAGCTCCTTGCGGAGTGCGTCATCACCTTCAAGGCCGGCGTTGAGCGTCACATAGCAGTAGATGCCCTGGCCCTTGATGTCGTGGGGATAGCCGACGACGGCGGCTTCCGAGACCTTCGGATGGGAGACCAGCGCACTTTCGACTTCCGCTGTTCCCATGCGATGCCCCGAAACGTTGATCACGTCGTCGACGCGGCCCGTGATCCAGTAGTAGCCGTCAGCGTCGCGGCGGCAGCCATCGCCGGTAAAGTACATGCCCGGATAGGCCGAGAAGTAGGTCTGCTCGAAGCGCTCGTGATCATTGTAGATCGTGCGCGACTGGCCCGGCCAACTATCGAGGATCACGAGGTTGCCCTGCGCTTCGCCGTCGAGGAACTGGCCTTTATCATCAACGAGTGCAGGCTGCACGCCGAAGAACGGCAGCGTTGCAGATCCCGGCTTCAGCGCAATGGCGCCCGGCAGCGGGGTAATCAAAATGCCACCGGTCTCGGTCTGCCACCACGTATCGACAATCGGGCAGCGGCTGTCGCCGACGACGTGATAATACCATTCCCAGGCTTCCGGATTGATCGGCTCACCAACGGACCCGAGCAGGCGCAACGACGAACGGTCGGTGCGCTTCACGAGTTCGTCGCCGGCGCCCATCAGCGAGCGGATAGCAGTCGGTGCCGTGTAGAAGATCGATACTTTCCACTTATCGATGACGTTCCAGAAGCGCGACGACGTTGGGTAGGTCGGTATGCCTTCGAACATCAGCGTGGTCGCGCCGTTGGCAAGCGGACCGTAGACGATGTAGCTGTGTCCTGTGACCCAGCCCACGTCGGCGGTGCACCAGTAGATGTCGCCGTCGTGATAATCGAACACGAACTGATGCGTCATCGCGGAGTACAGCAGATAGCCGCCGGTCGAGTGCACGACGCCCTTCGGCCGCCCCGTCGATCCCGATGTGTAGAGGATGAACAGCGGATCTTCGGCGCTCATTTCTTCGGGCGGGCAGTCCGCCGGAACCGTCAGCATCTCTTCGTGCAGCCAGAAATCGCGGCCCTCCTTCCACGGCACTGGGTTGCCGGTACGGCGCACGACCAACATTTTCACGTCGTCTTTGCACTTGGAAAGCGCGACATCGGCGTTCTTCTTCAGCGCCACGGCCTTGCCGCCGCGCATACTTTCATCGGCCGTGATAACGAGCTTCGAATCGGCGTCCTCGACGCGGTTCTGAAGGCTATCGGGTGAAAAACCGCCAAAGACGATCGAGTGGATCGCACCGACGCGCGCGCACGCCAGCATGGCGTAGGCCGCTTCCGGGATCATCGGCAGATAGATGGTGACGCGATCGCCCTTCTTGACGCCGTGCTTCTTGAGCACGTTGGCGAACCGCTGCACGCGCTCATAGAGCTGACGATAGGTGATCTGCTCGCTTTCGTTCGGGTTGTCGCCTTCCCAAATGATGGCGACCTGATCGCCGCGCTTTGCGAGATGGCGATCGATACAGTTTGCCGAAACGTTCAACGTGCCGTCTTCAAACCAGCGGATATCGACCGCGCCCGGCTTGAAGGATGTTGCTTTGACCTTCGTGTAGGGCCGCATCCATTCGAGACGCTTGCCTTGCTCGCCCCAGAATGAGGCCGGATCGGAAACAGATTGCTCGTACATCGTTTTGTACGAAGCCGCGTTGATAAGGGCCCGCTCGGCCCATTGGGCGGGGACGGGATAGATCTTCTCTGACATGCGCGTACTCCTCCGGGGAGGCCGTCTGCTGTGCGGCCTTTATGAGGCCATTATGAGAGGTTGGACGGTGCACCACAACTTGTTCATACGTCTAAAGTTTAGGGCACAAAACCGGTTCGGCTGACCGGGACTGAGCGGCTTCCGCAGCCTCAGGCGCGCCAGACGGCGGTCTTTTTGATCTCGGAGTCTTCGAGTTCGCGGGTCACGGGCACCTGATAGCTGGCCAAAAGGGTAAAGCGGTCGCGCGGGAAGTAGCTGCGCTGCGGATCGCCGATATAGACGGCGGCTCCAAGCGCCTTGGCCTTATCGACGTAGGCGATGACCTGATCGGCCAACGCGCGTTCGTAAAACAGATCGCCGATCAGCACCACGCCAGCTTTCGTGGCTGGCATCTTGAGTAAATCGTCACCCGTCACCGTCACTGCCACGCCGTTCGCCGCGGCGTTAAGCCGGCAGGACGTGCGTGCGAATTGATCGATATCGGCAGCCAACACAGAGCGGGCGCCCGATTTTGCAGCGGCGATTGCGGTCAATCCCGATCCGGCGCCAAGATCGATAACGCTCTGATCGTTACAGAGCGCCGGGTGATCCAGCAAATAGCGGGCGAGCGCTTGTCCACCGGCCCATGCGAACGCCCAAAAAGGCGGCGGGACGTTCATCTCGCCGAGTTCCTCTTCCGATTTCTGCCAAATCGGCACGGACTCTTCGGCCAGGTGCAGCCTGATCTCCGGCACCAAGGGCGGCGCCATCAAGTGCGTGTTATCACGAACGAAGGCCTCGGCGCTGTCGATGGTTTGTGGTGCGCGCTTGCTGGTATTGCTCATGCGCGCGATTTTGCCGGTCGCGCCGCTTTGGCCGCAGTCCAACCACCCATACGGCAGACCTCTTTCCATTCATCTGCGGTTACCGGCTGAACCGACAAGCGCATCGAGGTGACAAGCGCCATCTTCGCGAGCTTGGGGTTTGCCTTGACGTCAGCCAGCGTAACGGGCTTTGACAATGGCGCGAAGGCTTTAACATCAACGCACTCCCATGTGCCGGTCCCATCCGTCGCATCGGGATGCGCGGGAGCGCAAATCTCGCAAATGCCAACGACCGCCTTGCCCTCATTGGAATGGTAGAAGAACCCCAGATCGCCGACGCGCATGGCGCGCATGTTATTGCGTGCCAGATAGTTGCGCACGCCGTCCCAGGATTCGCCAGCGTCTCCTTTTGCAACCAGCATATCCCACGAAAAAACATCCGGCTCCGACTTCAACAGCCAGTAGAGAACCTCGCCGTCACGACGCGAGGGCGTGGCGCTGGCTGAGACGGGTGATGCTTTCGTAGTCTTAGCCATTGCCGGCATTGTCTCCGCTTCTCAGTTTAGGTCCGCTCGCGGCTTTGCGGCGCGCGTTGCCCTAATTGGGTGATTGAACAGTGTGATTACCCTGTCATTGGCGCAACGCAAAACGGCCACCCATCACCCAGCCCGCCGTTATCGTACAAGAGAGGTGGGTTGACCATGTTTAAACGCACCGTTCCCCCGCCTAACGCGCGCAACAGCGCCCATGATCCAGCGCGTGCTGGTGCGCTCCATTGAGCGCGAAGCCTTCGCCCGCTACGAAGCTTTGCTGAGGCCGTACATCGCCTCGAAACAGAATGTGGCCAAGAGCTTCAGTTCGGGGTTTGCCCCCGGACATCCCTTGGGATTGGCTTTCGCAACCTCGTGCTCGCCGCGGCGGCCATTCCCGAATTGCGAAATACTCCTTCGGACGCGACGTCGTCGATCGTCTGGAACTGCCTGATTACGGGTGGATCAGCCGCGCCTGACATTAAGTCTTCGACGCCCGACAATCGGTCACGACGCCACTCGACAACTACAAAATCACGAATCAAATCGTGCGCATGCTGGCGGTCAAAACCAGCAATCATCAACCTATGAGGGTTCTCAGGCACCGAGCGCTGCTCTTAACTATCTGTTTTTACTACTTAATAATATTTCGTTTTTGCAGGCTTGACGGTAGCACCCAAGAAGGACAACCTCTGCGTGTATATTGGGGACGATAGGCTCGTGTGAGGTTGCCGTGTGATGCCAAGCACAAATTCCACGTCTGTCAGGCGCGCAAGATCAACCGCCCCAACCAAATTGGCTGACTGCAACGCCGCGGGCCGGGCCGCGCTCAAGGCTCCGGCCGATTCGGTAGATTTGCTGCCGACAGCGGCGGAAATTGCCCACAACGTCAACAACCTCCTGGCCATCATCGCAGGCAACATTCAGATCATCGCGTCTGGCATCAGCCAACCGCAACTGAACAGAGCGGTGCGGGAAGCCGTGCTCGCCTGCAACATGGCGGCCTCAACCAACGCCGCACTGTTTCGGAAGCAGCGTGGGTTCCACAGTTTCGCAACCGCCACCACCGCCCGCAACATCACCAATAATCTCACCGGCCTGCTCAGCAGTCTGCTCGGCACGGGCATCGAACTGCGCAGCGAAATTCCTGATGACTGCTGGACCTTCGAGGTGGACAGCAATGATATCAGCGCCGCGATCATCAACATTGCCCTCAATGCCCATTACGCCATGCCGGCGGGAGGAACATTCCTCATCAAAGCCGCGAACGTCACGCTTGACGCTTCGCATGAAACCCCACCGGCAGGGCTGCCGGTCGGAAGATATGTCCGGCTCACATTCCAAGATACGGGCGTTGGCATGTCGGCGGACGAACTCTCCGAGGCCGTCAAGCCAAACGTCACGTCGCGCAGGGGGCGCGGCGGCACAGGACTGGGCCTTTCAAGCACCCTCAAATTCGCACGGGCTTGCGGCGGCGCGCTGATCATCACCAGCACCAAAGACGCCGGCACCGAAGTCGATCTGTGGCTACCCGCTCACGCTGCATAACCTGATCCGCAGGGCCGGCGCCGACGTGCTCTGCCGCGATCTCAGCCACTCAAACCCGCTCGCGGAAGGTCGCCATCTTCGAGGACGCCCTTGAGGACAACAGCATTGTTATGGGCGACGTCGTGCGCAGCAAAAAGCAGCGTCACACTGCAACCCCGCTCCAGCGCCTCGCGGATCGGGTTGAGCTGTGCCATGTTGTCGAACAGCTCCGTGCGGTATTTCTTCTTGAACTCTTCCCAGCGATCAGGACTGTGGCCGAACCAGCGCCTCAGCTCGCTGCTAGGCGCGATCTCCTTGGCCCACAGATCAACTCTGGCGTGATCCTTACGCAACCCGCGCGGCCATAGCCGATCAACGAGTACCCGGAGTCCGTCATCTGGCTGCGCCGGTTCGTAAGCCCGCTTGATCGCGACGCGAGCACGCGATGCATGCGCCGTTGCACCGGTTTTGTTTTCTGATTTCGGCTTTTTCTCGCGCATCGCAATCGACGCCACAGGCTTGACGACCATTCGCAAATCCTTCGGCACTGCTGCGCCAGATCTCGCGTCTCTGACGCTCGTCAGCGGTTCGAAACCTCTCACGGTCATTTGATACGCAAATAATGCTTCCGTGGTGGACTCTCAAGCCTATAAACATGTACTACAAATACACGTTATGAACATTTGGGATGAATCGCAGTGCCTTTGAGGCGAGCTTGCACGCAAGTCTCTGTCGTTGGCAGACGACGGATGGCCTTCGGACTGTCCCATGTCGCACCTCGCGCAGGCGATCATCCAGCCGCTCAACGACGAGCAAACCTGGATTGAAACGAGCAACTTTGGAGTATGACCCATGCCCATGGCGCCGAAAGATGCGACCATCACCAATACCATCGCCCAACATGCGCACGAGCCGTCGGCCAGCACAGCGGCGGAGCCGTTCTATCTCGATGATGGCCTCTTGTCCGTTGCTGGACCGATCATCATTTGCTGCTATGTCTTGCTCTTCTCTGTCGCTGCCATCACGTTCATCGGCGCCGGCGAAGCGACATTCGCTGTATTGATCGGAACCGTGTTTGCGCTGGTCTTTTTCACCATCCCGGTACTATTCATGCACATCCGCAGGTCGCAAGATCCGCGTTGGCGCAAGGATCACAGAAAGGCGTCGAGCCCCACGGTCGAGGTGGCAACAGGAACGATCTCGCGGTGGGAAGCGATCATTCAGATCGTCAGCGTTCCGGTGGTCGTCGCCGTGGGCTTCACGTTGCTCGCCCTACGGTGGAGCATGCTGTGAACGGAAGAGAGCGTTTTCCTGACCCAAGGGCTCCTGGGGTCGCAGTCGGCGTTACCGAGACGATGGTCCACGAACTCGTGCACGAGTTTTATGCCAGGATCCGCAAAGACGAGACGCTTGGTCCGATCTTTAATGCCGAGATCAGGGACTGGCCGAAGCACCTCGATACCATGTGTGCGTTCTGGTCGTCGGTGGCACTGATGACTGGCCGCTATAAAGGCAACCCGATGGCGATGCATTCGCGGCTCCCGGGATTGACGCGAGCGCTTTTCGAGCGCTGGCTAACGCTCTTTCGTGAAACCACTGCTGACGTCTGTACGCCCGGTGCGGCGGAGTTTTTTGTGCTTCGCTCCGAGCGGATCGCGCAATCTCTGCAAATGGGCATCGCGTTGCACCAAGGCCAGGGCCTCCTGGAACCACTTGGCTAACGGCACTCACAGGAATCCAAAGCCGGAAATGCATTGCAGTAACGCATGACAATGAGGAACTCCCGGCGGACGTGATCTCAGATCGCGCCGCCGGCGCCGTCCATGCAGATGGCCACTTTACTTCCCGCCGATAGCACGCCCGCATCCGCAACAAGGTTGTGAAACTCAGCCGCCCCCGTCACGCCACCTCGATGTTGGTGGCCACGCTGCGCCAAACGTCACCCTACGTGCTCTGTCCGGCCACCGGGAACTTTCTCGGCGCCGCCGCATCCAATCTTCCATGAAGGCGAGACCAGAAGACGGCCCGCTGCGGAAGGAGAAGACGGACATGCAGACGTAGCGACACAGGCGTGGCCGACATCGACGGCCGGGGGCGTGTGATGGCCCGAGCGATATTTCATGCAAATCCGATCCCAGGATTTCTCTCAAGATTTTTTTGCAGCGACCCGCGACGGGCCGCAGTTCAAGCGCGCACGCCGAAACCATCAGACTGAAATCATGGAGCGCCAAGATGCAAACAGCCAGACACTCTTCAACGGCACTGCTTATCCTGCTGCTGCAGCTCGCGATCGCGTCCCCGGCGCTCGCCGGCGTGGTCGTGCGCATCAAGATCGCTGATATGGCGTTCTCGCCAGCCGACGTCACCGCAAAGGTCGGAGACACCGTCGAATGGGTGAACAGCGACTTCGTCGATCATACCGCCACAGCCAAGGACGGACCCTGGGACGTCATGATCGTTGCCGGAAAGACCGCTACGCTGCAGCTCACGAAGGCCGGAACCTTCAATTATTTCTGCCGCTTCCATCCCAACATGACGGGCAAAATTAGCGTCTCCGCCAACTAGTGCTGCGAGACGAAGACGACCAGACAAAGACGAGGAGATGATACATGACTGCGCTGGTTCCTATGATCGAGCAATTGAGGTGTTCGAACACCCCTGAGTGCGCCAAGCCGCGCCGGACCGAGGTGGAAGCTGCCTTGCGAACCCTCATTCGCTGGACCGGCGATGACCCTGACCGGCCAGGCCTCCGCGAAACGCCAGCGCGTGTCACCCGCGCTTTCGAGGAGTATTGTGCGGGCTACGCCCAAGACCCCGTCCACATCCTGCAGAAGACATTCGAGGAGATCGACGGGTACGACGAGATGATTATCCTGCGCGGCATCCGTTTTGAGAGCCACTGCGAACATCACTTGGCGCCGATCATCGGCCGCGCCTGGGTGGCGTATGTTCCCAATGGTCGGGTTGTCGGCATCAGCAAGCTGGCGCGTGTGGTCGAGGCCTTTGCCCGGCGTCTGCAAATTCAGGAAAAGATGACAGCGCAGATTGCCAACACCATCAATGATGTTCTCGAGCCTCAAGGTGTCGGCATTATCATCAAGGCAACGCATCACTGCATGACGACGCGCGGCGTTCATAAGCCGGATACAGATCTTGTCACCAGCCGCATGCTCGGCTGCTTCCGCGAGAACCCGCTGACGCGGCAGGAGTTCCTCGCCATGGCCGGACTGGCGCCCTGATCTGTTTAGGTCTTAAATCTATTGACCAGATCAGGCGCCGCCACGTTACACGCCTGATGCTTTCGAGCTGAAGGAGCGCCTGACAACGAAAAAGCGGCAAAGATCGCCCCTCCCCCATCACGATCGCAAGCCGCACCAAGGAGCTGAAAATGGCCGAGGAACAATCGAAACCTGTGGGTCCAGATCTGGCGCAAGGCATTGCCATCGCTGATCTCGCAGATGGTGCAACGGTTACAGGACATGTCGGCGATGAGGCGGTGTTGCTGGTTCGCCGTGGCGACGAGATTTTCGCTATCGGCGCGCTGTGCACGCATTACAATGCGCCGCTCGCCGATGGCTTGGTCGTTGGCGACACCATCCGCTGCCCGTGGCATCACGCCTGCTTCAGTCTGCGAACCGGCGAAGCAGTACGCGCGCCAGCCATTGCCCCCTATCGCCTGCTGGTCTGTGGATCGGCGCGCCGGCAAGATCTTCGTCGGCAAGAAGCGACCGCACGCAGACGCTAAACCGCTCGGCACGCCGGCGCGCGAAGCCCCGCAAAGAATCGTTATCGTCGGCGGCGGTGCGGCGGGATACGCCGCAGCCGAGATGCTGCGCCGCCAGAAGTTCGAGGGCAGCATCGTCATGCTGAGCAGCGATGATGCATCCCCCGTCGACCGGCCAAACCTTTCCAAAGATTATCTCGCCGGACGGGCGCCCGAAGCCTGGGTGCCGCTGCAGCCTGACAGCTTTTATCCTGACAACGGCATCGACCTACGGCTAAAGACGAACGTCACCGGCATCGACGTGCACGCGCATAAGGTCACGCTCGCCGATGGCACTGCGGTTCCTTACGACAAACTTCTGCTGGCGACTGGTGCCGAACCGATGCGCCTGACCATCCCCGGCGCCGACCTGCCACACGTGCATACGTTAAGATCGCTTGCCGATACGCGGGCAATCATTGAGGGCGCCAAATCGGCGCGCAGTGCCGTGGTGCTGGGTGCGAGCTTCATCGGCCTTGAGGTTGCAGCAGCTCTGCGCGCGCGTGGCATCGAGGTGCACGTCGTCGCGCCCGACAAACGGCCGATGGAGCGCGTCCTCGGTCCGCAGATGGGAGACTTTGTGCGCGCACTACACGAGACGAACGGTGTCGTCTTCCACCTTGAAGATCTGGCAAACGCAATCGAGGCCAAACAGGTGCAACTGAAGAGCGGCCAATCAATCAACGCCGATCTCATCGTGGCGGGGATCGGCGTGCGCCCACGAATAGAGCTTGCGCAAGGCGCCGGGTTAACTATCGACCGCGGTGTCGTCGTCAATTCCTATCTGGAGACGAGCGCGCCGGACGTCTACGCGGCCGGCGACATCGCGCGGTGGCCTGATCCCCATAGCGGCGCGTCCATTCGGGTCGAGCACTGGGTGGTTGCGGAACGCCAAGGCCAAACCGCAGCCCTCAACATGCTCGGGCAGCGCGAGGCGTTCACCGCCGTGCCGTTTTTTTGGAGCCAGCATTACGACATCCCGATAAACTACGTTGGTCATGCGGAAAGCTGGGACGAAATCACCATCGACGGCGATATTGCGGCGAAGGATTGTCTGCTACGCTACAAGCGCAACGGTCGCGTGTTAGCGATCGCTTCGATCTTCCGTGACGTCGCATGCCTTGAGGCCGAGGTCGCCATGGAAGCGCAAACGGCGCACTGAGTCTGCGGTGCACTGAGGCTGCCGAGTAAATTAAGCAGCGGGGTAAACGACGACGATGGGCGGCCTGTTCTTCGGGCCGCCCTCGTTTTATCCAGACCCAAACGCTCGACAACTTGCCAAATACTAGCCCAAGTACCGGCGACTTAGCTCGTGGTCCCATATGCGCGGGCCGCGAATGGCTCAACGTTATCGCCGTTGAGTTCCGACAGCTTATCGAGCAACCATGCCTCCGGCGCGCCGAAGCTCAAGCGCCGCACCGCCACCGGCGAGGATTTCAATTGCGGCTGATGGCTGATCGGATCGATCCCTGGTCGTCACGATGGCCGGTTTCAAGACCAATCATATCGCCATGCACAATGGGTCCGCTTTGAGAAGAATCGCGGACTGACGCCCGCTGATCTCGCAGCCGCGACAAGCGCCCGTCCACAATGGGCGACAAGCAACGGCATTCGGCTAGATCAAATCCGCCACCTCGGACGGATAGGTGATCACCGTGCCGACAACGTGCGCGAAGGGCGTCAGCTTATGCGGCCGGAAGCTCGTTTCTGATAGAATCTCGATCGCCTCAACCCCGCGCACCTCAAGTGCATCAGCGACCAGCGAGCGATGGCAACGCCACGGCACAGCCTCCGCACACATGATGGCCGTGCGCCGCTGTTGGCCCATACGAATCAATGTCTCTACCGCATCAGCAAACTCCGCCGTTTGCATGTAATCAGCATAGCCACGGAAGCTCTTGTTGCGCCAACCGGCGTTGGCGGAGTCCTTGAGCGCATGCCTCAATCCGCCCAATGCCGCCATATGCGTATAGCCGATCTGCACCGCTCTCAGGCTCTCGGCCAAAGCCTCTATGGCAAACTGCGGATTGTGCCGCGATCGCGGGATCGTGCGAATATCGGCGAGCTGCTCAATACGATAGATCCTCAGCAGCGCGATGAAGCGCTCGATCGGCAGCGTCGAATGTCCGACGGTGAAGATGGCGCCTTTCGCCCAATGCGCATCCTGCGGCAGAATATGGTCACTCATGGTGCAAATCGCGACGTAGCCCGATCTTAGAGAGATCAGACCATCTTCCGGCTTGTCGCGAAAGACCTATGGCGCCGGTTCCTAATGTTTCAAAACGCCGGCAACCTCCACTGCGGTCAGGGCACCCCCGAGGGTTGTATGGCGGCCAAAATGCCCGTCGCCTCATCATAGAACTTGCCGATGATGTCATTTAGAATACGCGTTTTCGAACCGGGACTCGAATGCCCCATGAGCACCTATATGAGACTGCCTCTGCGAGGCGCCAAATTCAGCGGCACTTGGAACCCACTGTTGATGCGATCGACAGGAGCGTCATGCGTCCCTTCAACCCCGGCATGTTTTGTTCGCGCGTCAGCAACTGCATGCTTCAGTGCAACCGCCTCTTTCTTTTGTCGCAACATTGGATAATCACACGGTGCAGCGTCTCTTTAGGGCCTTTTCAAATGAAACGACGATAATCGGCGTGCCCCTCATCCGTCCCCCGGATATGCCGACCAATCAGCAGAAGAAAGCACAGCAGTAGGGATCTTGTGAGCCAACATGCTAGACCTGCAACAGCTCATTAACGGGGTCTACGACGACTTGCAGTCGTCCGTCGGTCAGGGACGCGTTGCCGACTACATTCCTGAACTTGCCAAGGTTGACCCTCGAAAATTCGGCATTGCGGTCACGACCCTTGATGGCGAAACCGTATCAGTTGGTGACGCCGATGAGTCGTTTTCAATACAGAGCATTTCCAAGGTCTTCGCGCTGACCTTGGCGCTTGGCAAAATTGGCGATGGCCTATGGCGTGTTGGCCGCGAACCCTCGGGCACGGCCTTCAACTCCATCATTCAGCTCGAGCAAGAGCAGGGGTTGCCCAGAAACCCCTTCATCAATGCCCGTGCGATCGTAGTGGCGGATATCCTTCTCGCTGGCCACAAGCCGCGCGAAGCAATTGGAGAGATCCTGCGATTTTCGCGCTTTGTCGCCAATGATGAAACCGTGTCGATCGATCCAGACGTCGCCCGCTCTGAGCAGGCGACCGGATTTCGTAACGTCGCGCTTGCTAACTACATGCGCTCGTTCGGCAATATTAAGCATCCGACCGAATTGACGTTAGGCGTGTACTTTCACCAATGCGCGATCGAGATGTCGTGCCGGCAACTGTCGCACGCCGGCGTCTTCCTGGCCAATGGTGGGCGCGATCCACACACACTCCAGTCCATCGTCTCGCATGAGCGCGCACGGCGCATCAATGCGCTGATGTTGACGTGCGGCCACTACGACGGGTCCGGCGACTTTGCGTTTCGTGTTGGCTTGCCCGGCAAGAGCGGGGTCGGCGGCGGCATTATGGCGATCGCGCCAGGCCGCGCGTCGATCGCGGTCTGGTCGCCCGGACTGAATGCCCAAGGCAATTCGATGCTTGGAACGCGCGCGCTCGAACTCATCGCGCAGCGCACTGGCTGGTCTGTGTTTGGCCCATAAAGCGCCGCGCGTGCCCTTGCGGCGCAATGTGATAACCGGAAATAGTACATCGGAACAAA
Source organism: Hyphomicrobium sp. (assembly GCA_016716675.1). GTDB lineage: Bacteria > Pseudomonadota > Alphaproteobacteria > Rhizobiales > Hyphomicrobiaceae > Hyphomicrobium_B. The sequence continues at coordinate 147,796 of JADJVG010000003.1, read as the reverse complement.
AGTTAGCTCTGCCCCACACCTAGGTTGGATATCATGTCAGCAAAACCTCGCGTCCTCGTCATTCAGCACGATCCTATTAGCCCTCTTGGCGCACTCTCTGAGCACTTCGCGGCTGACGGCATATCGCCAACAGTAATTGAACCAAATCGGGAGATAGCTTTGCGAACCTCGATGCGTTCGACATCCTCGTGCTCCTCGGCGGACAAATGGAGGCATGGCAAGAGCAGGAGCATCCTTGGCTCGTTCCGGAAAAGGCAGCTATTCGCCGTTGGGTCAACAACCTCGACAAGCCGCTCCTCGGTATCTGTCTCGGTCATCAGCTTCTGGCCGATGCACTTGGCGGCCGGGTGGACAGGGCGCAGCAAGGCGAAGCGGCGTTGACCAGGATTGCACTTACGGAGGCTGGCCAAGGCCATCCCATCTATGCGGGCTTCGGCACCAGCAAAGCCGCGATCAGCTGGCATGGAAGCGAGGTGACAGCGTTGCCACCAAAAGCGACGTTACTCGGCAATACGTCTGATTGCGCGATATCCAGTTTTTCAGTCGGTTCAGCAGCCATTGGGGTTCAATATCACGTCGAGGCGACAGGCAATCAAACGGACGAATGGGCGGAAACGCAAAATGGGGCAAAGCACCTCGTGGGCCTGCATGGCGCCGCGAACGTCCCCCGCGTGCACAAAGCGATTGCCGACGCCAAGCCTGAACTCCGGAATAATTCGGAGCGCTTCTACAGAAATTTCATGGCGCTGGCCCAGCAAACCCTCGCCCGCTGACGGGTTAGCATCAACGAAACGACTGGCGCGCCGGTTACAATGGGACCGCAAACACGTGCACGATTGAAATCGCCTTTTGAGTTCAGTGTGATTTACGCTTCACAGAAAGGCCGGCATCAGCTCATTTGCTGGCGTCTGACGCCCGCGCGCTGGACGAGCCCTTTCGTAATCCTTTTCCGCGTCTTGAAACGGACGAGTGATCAGACCAACGGCTCGATTGAGGATGCATAATCCTACACGAACCACGACCCAAAGTCGGCGGCACGGCGCGTTAGGTAGTGCACTCAAGAGATTTCCTGGTCACACGTTTTTGGAGAGGCACCACGGGGAACTTGCTCCACCCCATCAAAGTGATCCGACTCGAGCGCCAAGTAGAGCGAAGTGGGATCACAAGCCGCCAGCGATTGTAGCCTTGCTCTGATATCCCAAGACATAGGCACACGCCGGCGGTCTTCTGTCCTTGGCTCAAACGAACTTCTGCTTCCCGCAAAGACCAATGATCTCTTCCGTCGCAAACCGCTTCGGTATCATTCGCTCTTTTCCTCAATTGAGGTTGGCAACAGCCCGATTCACGCGGCCAACCTAGCGAGCGCAGCAAACCAAAAAAAGGGCCTCGACTTACGTCGAGGCCCTCTTTGATGTTCAATAGTCTGGCGACCGCCTATTGGCGGACGTTAGAAATTTCACCAGGACAAACGAGATGAATCGGCATGCGCGTACGTGCGCTGACCCGATACGGCTCCTGGCTCCACATGAAGTTGCGGACGAACCAGGAGCGGCGCGGATCAGCACCCATAACGATGGCATCGCATTTCCGTCTCTTTGCCTCGTTCAAAATACTTTTTGTTGGATTGCGCGTCGTCACGATATGGCCGTTTGCCGAAACACCTGCCTCCTCCAACCGGGCAAGCGCCCAGGAGACATTGTCCTTCTGCTCATCCATCTCGCGCTTGCTAGGACGCAGACCGGGATTGGGAAACCCCAGTGCAGTGCCCCATAGCCGCGCCACGGTAAGTACCGTGACGCGGCCATCTTGTGCATTCAGGATGCTCACAGCCAAGTCGATCGCCTCTTGGCTGAAACGTCTTCCTTCAGAAGCAATCAGAACATTCTGAACGAGATCATGATTGCCTGGGGTCGACGACGATCTGAATAGTTTCCACATAACCGGCATAGCCTCCTATTTACCGATCATGCTTTGCTGGGAACGGCCGTGCCTAGGCGACGATCCTCCCGCTGGCGGTACCGGTACAACGGCAGGTACGCGAAGACCGCGATGACGCCGAGGAAGTAATAGATCGCCTGGCCACCGATATACGAGTAGATGATACCGCCGACCAACCAAACGAAGAAATAGAGGGCGGCAAGTGCCAGCGAGATGTACTTGAAATACTCCGGCAACTTGAAAGGCCGCTTAACATTGGGCCGGTCATTGCGCAGCAAGTAATAGCCGATAAGCACAGGGACGAAGGACCCAAGATACCCGACGTTGGAGAACGAGTAGATCTCAATCGCTCCGCCCATGAAGGCAATCGCGAGGCTGGCGACGATATTCGTCAACATCGCAAAATCAGGCACGTAATGCTTGTTGAGATGCTGATAGATACGCGGGAACTGCCCATCGAGCGACATTTGATAAAGCGACCGCGAGCAACCCATCAGCGAGTTCAAAGCTGACAGAACCAGCGCGATAATCAACATGATCGCCATCGTCCACTCCATCACCACACCGGCCACACCAGGGAAGATGTTGCTGGCAAAGGTGACGAACATCGTCTTTGGATCGACGAGGCTCGGATCAGAAAGCGCCGCACCACCAAGCACGACGACAAAGGAGATCGGCAGCATCGTGTAGACGAAAACGCCGTAACCGCCTTCGAGCGTCATGGCGATTTTGGCATCCCGGCCAGGATTGTGGCACTCGCCGATATAGCAAGCCGCCGCCTCGTACGCGATGACCGTCCATAGTAGCGGGAACGCGTACGCTACGTACATGACCCACGCTGGATAGCCATTTATATCGCTCCAGAAACTTGAACCGTCGAGATGCGGGAAGCCCGCGATTTCGTTCCAGTTCGCGGCATCCGGGTTAAAGACGAAGCCGATCGACAGGAACGTCAACGGAATCATCGACAGTACAGCCAGGATTGTAGCCATCGACGTACCGAACCGGATTCCCATATACGCCGGAATCGACAAGAGCAGCAGCCCAACAGCTGTGATGGCCAATGTCCAATAGGGAATAAAGGTATTGATCGGTGTGATACCGGAAGTCGCGTCAAGGCCGAACAAGTGGGTAATGTAGAACGACGCCAGGATCATGTTCAGCGGCGCGACGGGCATCCAGCCGACCCAATACATCCATGCTGTCATGCCGTTGATATGTTCCGCTAGCCGAGGCCAACGGTCCTTATAGGCAGGATAAGCGTAGGATGGGGATCCACCTGTGCGCCCCGGCATCATTGCTGACAGTTCCGCCAGCAGAAGGCACAAGACAACGCCTGTCAGGGTGAAGAATGTAATGAATGGAATATACGATGCGCCAAAAACCGTGAGGAATGCCGGCGCTGCACCGGTTACGAGAATTGTGCCGGCAAGGCCAATAACAAAGGCGCCCCACCAATTGGTGCCCGATTGGAGATTACCATGCTCGTATTCAAGAACGTCAATTTCACCTTCCTTGTGTTCACTCATTTCACTGCCCTCCCTTTCGCCACCTGATTTGTCGAAAAGGATATGCGGCCTTTGCTGCCGATATATTCCGTGAAGTGCATCCGTTCCTGTGTATTGCCCATGGTTGCTTCCATCCTAGTTGCGGCTTTGAGATTTTTGTTTATTTACGAACAGAAAGACTTCGCGGGAAACCCGATCAACTCGAGCAGTCGCGCGACTCCGTCCCAGCGGATTGCCGAGAGACAACCCGTTGGCCCGATTGTGTCGAAACCGTCTAGCGCCGTGAAAGAAGTTCTCACGCGCCAGGGCTTCGCTGCTTGAAAGAGTGTCAGCTAAGAACCGTCCGACGGCCCAACATGTGAATTCATCCAAGACATGCAGGGAGCGGGGATTTTCACCAAAACAAGCAAGCACACCGTAAACGGCATGATCGAATCGCGCCCGCAAAGACGTGATCAGGTTGCCGCCAACTACGATGTACAATGATGAATTTGGAGGCTAATCAACCCCAGTCATTATGGACGGTGGCGGCAATCTTAATTTCCATCATCCGAAAATTTCCTCCGAGCTCGTCAAAGTGTTCTTGATTGATAGTGCTCTTGATGGGAGGGGCACTTTCGAACCAGCAAGTTCGCCGCTGGAAAGAAAGTTTCCCCTGGTGCAATGAGCCATATGCCGCAGCTCAAGTCAACAGGATATTGAAAACCGTCAACTCACGCCAAAATAGGCATTGCTGATGCAGCCTTAAGTGAAATTCCGTGCCATCCGAACGTCGCTGCCGAACCAACTCATCATGTACTTTCGTCGACTGAGGAAAAAACTGTTCGGCGCTGCACCACGCAAATATGCGGAACCCATACTTGAATGAAACGGTGTGTGCTGACGTTCTAAATTCTCAATGTTTTCGGATGCGCCCCAACTCTTTCTGACTAAGATCAACTGAGATTCAACCGTCATGGAACGCTACCGATGAGCGTTCTTCAACGTCTTCGTTCTGCTGCAGCGCACCGCGTAGCGAGATGGCGTCAGACAATCCAGCGTCGCGTGCGGGCGGCGATGATCGTGATCCTACCGGCAAGCTGCGAACAGATGCTGGGCGTCGCAGAGCGAGCGGCTCAGCGTTTCTTTCAGCTGCTCGACGCTCGCTCATCTGACGCGTCGAAAGCAGCTGCCCGACGGCTTCTCGGGTTTGCACGGCCGTTACCTCCTTTTGCAAAGGAGTCCTTCAGACCAGAGCGCCAAGCATTGCTTCGGCCAGAAGCGATCGTGGCAGTTAGCTTTCGAGATTAGCCTTCATGGCACGGAGGATATCGTTGGATAGCTTCGGATCATTGACGGCGCGCGCGAGGACAAGGGCGCCAACGAGAGACGCGACCATCGCAATTGCCGCTTCGTCGCGCTTACGCTGCTTTGCACTAGAACCCTGCCGCTCGCTCAGCGCGGCGATCATGCTGCGTAATCCAGCCGTGAAGCGCGATCGCACGCCCTCGCTTTGACGCGGCATTTCGGAACACAAGGCCGCAACGGGGCAACCGTACCCCGGCGCGTCGCGATGTTCCGCTGAGAGGTAGCTGGACACGTACGCACTGAGAGCAGCAATATCGCTCGACTCCCGGCATTTCTCAGCGATGACGTCAGCTAAAGCCTCCTCAATCAGTCGCTCCTTAGAGCCAAACTGGCTGTATAGGCTGCCGTGCGTCATGCCGGCCGCTTCCGTGAGCGCATCAACACCTGCTCCCAAAATTCCACGCTCACGTATGAGGCGCGACGTCGCCTTCAGAATACGTTCGCGATTTTCAGCAGCCTGTTCTTTGGAAACGCGCATCGGCGGAGCTTTCGTTCGATTGGGGTCTTGACAATTATAATGGCGACTGTCATCTAAATCAATCATTACGATCGTAATTATTAAATGCCACCTACGAAGTCGCCCCTCAGCCACAAACCAGAGGCACCCACATGAGCAGAGTCGTCCGCTTCCACCGCACCGGCGGTCCAGAAGTTCTGCAGATCGAAGACCTTCCTGACCGCGCCTTGAAAGACGGCGAGTTGCGCGTACGCATCGAAGCCATCGGCCTCAATCGCGCCGAGCAAATGTTCCGATCCGGTGCCTACTTGGAGCAACCGAACCTGCCGGCCCAAAACGGTTACGAAGCGTCAGCCGTGGTGCTTGAACTAGGTCCCGGAGTGAGCGGCTTTGCCGTCGGTGAGCCTGTCAGCGTCATTCCTGCCTTCTCGCTCAACGCCTACGGCGTCTACGCCGAGGTTGCGGTTGTGCCCGCCTATGCCGTGGTCAAGCGCCCCAAGGGCTTGAGTGCAATCGAAGCGGCCGCTGTGTGGATGGCCTACATTACCGCCTACGGCGCTCTGATCGACGTCGCCAAGGTCGGTAAAGGCGATGCCGTCATCATTCCTGCCGCATCGTCGAGCGTGGGACTCGCGGCCATCCAAATCGTCAATAGCGTGGGCGGCATTGCGATAGCGACAACGCGGACCAGAGCGAAGGAGGCCCAGCTAAAGGCAGCTGGCGCGGCGCACGTCATAGCGACGAACGAGCAGGATATCGTCGAGGCCGTCAATGCCATCACCGGTGGCAAGGGCGCTCGTGTTGTTTTCGATCCGGTCGGAGGGCCAGGAATCGAAAAACTCGCGGCGGCAATGGCTGCGGGCGGCACACTGGTCCTCTACGGACTATTGAGCCTTCAACCGACACCATTTCCGTTTGGCCCGGCACTCCTCAAGGGCTTGAACGTTCGCGGCTATACACTTTTTGAAGTTGTTGCAAATCCCGAGCGCCGCGAAGCAGCGATCTCATTTGTCACCAGCGGACTCGAAGCAGGGACGCTGAAACCGGCCATCGCCAAGACCTTTCCCTTCGATCAGATCGTTGAAGCCCACCGCTATCTGGAATCGAACGACCAGTTCGGAAAAATCATCGTCACCGTTTGACGAAACGCCATATCGCTTTGCCGTTCCAGCATTGGAACGCCTTCGGCGTCCATGATCCAACCTGCACAACGGAGGATACCGTGACGAACGCTATTGACGTCGCAACCAAGCACGTAACTGTCGGTGACGTATCCTACGCCTACCGCGAGTTGCGCCCTACGCATCCCGCAGATCCCACTCCGGTCATCTTCCTACAGCGCTTTCGTGGCACGTTGGACGATTGGGACCCTGCCTTTGTCGATGAACTCGCCAAGACGCGACACGTCATCCTATTCAGTGATGCCGCTATAGGCTCGTCGACCGGCACACCCGCCAAGGACTTCGACGAGAAGGGGCGCAACGCGGCTGCGTTCGCGCGAAAACTCGGCTACGAACAGATCGATCTTCTAGGATTTTCCATGGGCGGATTCGTCTGCCAGACCATTGCCTTGCAGGAGCCAAGGCTGGTCCGAAAGGTCGTCGGCATCGGCACAGGCCCTGCCGGCAATGCGGAGACGGCTCCTCCCACCGACATCGTGTTCGGTATCGCGCTGAAAGAGACGTATTCTTTCGAAGACGTCCGCTATCTGTTTTTTGCAGAAGGGCGCGAGAACGAAACGCAGGCATTTATCGATCGCTGGTCCGTGCGGAAGGATCGCGAACCGGTCGTTGGTCCTGAAATCATCTCAAAGATGGTCGAGGCGATTTCTGGATTTATGGGCGGCCAGACCGATCACTATGCGCGTCTGAAGCAACTGAAGCAGCCGTTCCTGATCATCTCTGGCGACCGCGACCCGTTCTTCCCCCTGAAGAACACATGGCTGCTGTTCCGAGAACTCACAAACGCACAGGTCGCCGTCTATCCGTTGGCTGGACACGGCCCGCATCAGCAGCACCCCGTCGAAGTGGCGGCATTGGTCGAACGCTTTCTTTCAACCGCCTAACCAAGCTGACAAACTCGTGCAGGTGTCTGCCGGCAGTTTGTTTGATTACCCCATTTTTGTCCATTGGAGAGCTCCGTGGCTGACAACAACAGGAAAATCGCGCTCGTTACCGGCGCATCATCAGGCATTGGCGCAGCGACGGCACAACGGCTGGTCACGGCGGGCTACAAGGTCTACGGCACCAGCAGACAGGGAGGCCAAGCGGGCAAGCGACCGTTCGAGATGTTGCCCCTCGACGTGACGCGCGATGACTCCGTCGAAGCGGTCATCAACGACGTGATACGGTTGGAAGGGCGCATCGATCTGCTCGTGAACAACGCCGGATTCAGTGTCGCTCCCGCCGGAGCAGAAGAGAGTTCTATCGATCAGGCCCATTCGATCTTCGACACGAACTTCTTTGGGATTGTGCGAATGACAACTGCCGTCGTGCCCCACATGCGGGCTAAAGGCGGCGGTCGCATCGTCAACATCGGCTCCGTGCTTGGGTTTCTGCCGATGCCGTACATGGCGCTCTATGCCGCGACCAAACACGCGATCGAAGGATACTCGGAATCGCTTGACCACGAACTGCGCGCGCGAGGCATTCGGGTTACGGTCATTGAACCTGCGTTCACAAAGACGCTGATTGACGCGAACGCGATGCAGCCCGACCTTGCAAAAGAAGAATACCGCGACGTTCGTGCGGCCATAGCCAAGTGGGTGAGCCAAGCCGTCGAGGCTGGAGACGAGCCCAGCACCGTGGCAGAAATGGTCTTGAAAGCGGCCACTGCGGTTCGCCCGAAAGCCCGATATACTGTCGGTGCCGCGGCCCGCCGTCTGCGGCTGCTCCGCAGATTTGCCCCTGCCAACATGGTGGACGCTGGAATTCGAAGAGACATGAGGCTCGACGCCTGATGCCCCCGTCTTGGTCGACGCCTTGGTAGACGCCACGACACAGACCGAAAAGACAGAAAACGATTGCTCATGGAGCTGATCCGATGACATCCGCCACGACAACAAACAACGAGAACCATGCCGTCCAGACGCTCACGAATGCTGGAGATCATCTCTTGAACCAGCCGTTGCGCTTACCCAACGGCAGTGAGCTCAGAAATCGTCTCGCCAAGTCCGCGATGAGCGAGACCTTGGGCACTTATGATAATCGGCCAACGCCCAAGCTTGTCACACTCTATCGCCGCTGGGCCGCAAGCGGCATAGGGCTGATCATCACTGGCAACATCATGGTAGACCGCCGCGCGCTTGGCGAGCCCGGCAACGTCGCAATCGAAGATGACACCGATTTGCCTCTGTTGCAGCAATGGACACGTGCCGCGACCGATCAAGGCGCCGCCATCTGGGCGCAGCTCAACCATCCTGGCAAGCAGTCGCCCAAAGGGCTAAACACTGAAAACATCGCGCCGTCTGCCATACCATTTCGACAGGACATGGCGGCCTTCTTCGACACGCCGCGAGAGGCCACGGTCGCGGAAATTGAGGACATCATCCGCCGTTTCGGTCGTAGCGCGGCGATCTGCAAGAAGGCCGGCTTCAGCGGAATCGAAATTCACGGTGCCCATGGATACCTGATCAATCAGTTTCTATCGCCGCACCACAATCAACGCACCGATGCATGGGGCGGCAGCCCAGAGAAACGACGCCGCTTTGTATTGGCCGTGTTCGAGGAAATCCGCAAAAACGTCGGGCCTGATTTCCCTGTCGGGATAAAGTTAAACTCGGCCGATTTCCAACGTGGCGGATTCACAGAAGAGGAATCGGTCGAAACCATACTTGCGCTCGCCGATGCAGGCGTTGATCTGATCGAGATTTCTGGCGGCACGTACGAGGCGCCGGCGATGAGCGGTGTTGTGGCGGAACCGCAGAAGGCCTCAACGATCGCGCGGGAATCTTACTTCCTCGCATTCGCTGAAAAAGTTCGAGGCCTTGTAACGACGCCATTGATGGTCACCGGCGGGTTCCGCAGCGTCGGCGGCATGAATGCCGCGTTGCGTTCGGGGGCTCTCGACATCATCGGCTTGGCGCGCCTGCTTGCGATCGATCCCGACGCACCAGCGCTACTGCTCAAAGGACAGGACAGCCCACAGCGCGTTCGTCCCATTAAGACGGGTATTAAACCCGTGGACCGCTTGGGGCTGATGGAAGTTATCTGGTATACGCAGCAGCTCAAGCGTATCGCGCAGGGTGGTAATCCCCATCCGAACGCCAGCGCGCTCGGCACATTCTTAAAATCCTTCGTCCAAAGCGGATGGGGTAATTATCGTACCCGTCGACTGCGCGCATGATCTGGTGGAACGCCGTCTCCAATATATGAGGCCATTCTACTGAACCCAGCCTGCTTGATGAAAGGCGCCGGTGACAGCACCGGCGCAGTGTTTGCCAGACGTTTCACGGTTAGGCCTTTATGGGTTTGCACTGCTGGCACGCACTGGGGCCTCTTTGCGCAGCTTGGAACAGGATCGAGCGGGTTCCCGTGGGCACCTCAGTGACGTTGCCAATCACGACCACCCACATCCACGATAGCAAAGGTAGCACTAGAACTCGGAGAGCCCCGCATCGCGGCGCACAACACTGTCATGGGCGAATTCAAGACGCTGCTTAAGGCTGTTCCGTGTCAACGCCGGAGAGATGTTGCAGTGTTTTATAGAGTGCCTGACGTTGCAACTCAATTCGCACCACTCACTCAACGCGTTGTGTCGAAGTAAACTGGCGCTCAAACTACACCAGTCGTTTCAGCTGAAGATACCATCAATCAATGCAGGCCTCGACGGGGCAACGATTGCAATTGGTACTGCGTACTGTTGCGGTGGGTGCTAGTGAAGTGCCGTTCGTCGAGGGGAGTATCTGCTCTTGTCGCTTCCTTCAATAGGAGCTTTGCTAGGTTGTCATTCCCTGCCGTATTCAGATGGACTATGTCATAGAAATTCGCCTTGGACATGCGCGAAGACAGGTCGAAGCAGGTAGCTACAGTTTCTGCACAAGTTTCCAACATTTGAGCACTGTCATCTTTAAAGCGCTGCACGTCATAGCCATAGTCGCCAAAGACATCGATATTGTTTGGCGTAATATACACAATCGTACGATCTGCTTTTAATGCCACGGCCTCGACGGTTGACCTCAGCACACCGGAGTCAAGCCTCATCTCGTAACGGTCTTTTGCAAGCGTAGCCTTGCGGTATCGCTCGCGTACGGGCTTGGCATCGGGAAGGGGCAATTCTGTCGTAACTAGGAAACGACGCATAGACACGATGCAGCGGACAAACTCGAAGGGAGCCTCAGTCAGCGGCGGAATCTTACGGCTCTCGAGCCCGTTGAAGTGGGCTTGATTTAGATTGACAACCGCTAGATCTGCTTTTCCAGACAATTGCGCAGCGATAAATCGCGTGTCCGGCGGTCGTCCGTCTACCACAGCAAGGTTGACGATGTTTAGTCGGAGGTCTGCAAGCTCGTTGAAACGCGCTGGCCAGGTGCTTTTTGCCGGAACGCCTTTATTGAACGACTGGCTATCACCGAATATCAGCATTGTGGGCTTCGTGAGATCCTGGAGCGCAATGAACCGTCGAATAAAGGGCGCCCGGCATTCTTCTGAGATTATGCGGATGTTCGGGAGCCTTTGATCGGCATTCCCTAGCCACCGTGATGCGACGCTATATGAGACGACGATGTCTCGAGTGTTGATGGCGAAGAGCGTCGATAAAAACGTGACAACGACCAACACTGATTTTGTCATGCGGGTCCCTTAGAAATCGAAATAAATGAACTTAATGGGCATGCCTGCTTGCAAAAAGAGCGCATAGCTCGTAGCCCATGCGGCTACGATCGCGAGCGTGATACTCGCGATATACTTTTGTGACATTATGTTCTGGTACCAAGCCAGGATCGTTTGCGTTCGCACAGCTATGGCCATTGAATAGGCAATGATAAGAAAGGTGATGCCGCTGACGACACAGTTGAGATCGGTTGTTGATCTCAACATTAGGTGTTTGTCAAAATCTGCCAAGTAGCCCGCTGCCGCTGCGGTATCCCATCGATGCCCAAACGACATGATCATATTTGATGCCGCAGCAAAATTCTCGGCGCGGAAGAATATCCAGGCGAAAGCCACCACGACATTGGTGAAGATCACCGCGAGCCAAGCCGGTAGTTTTCGCACGCTGGACTCCCGGCAGACGTGGGCACCGATGAGGAATGCTCCATGTAGGGCACCCCAAACTACAAAAGTCCAATTTGCGCCATGCCACAGGCCGCCAAGTATCATCGTGGCCATCAAGTTAATGTGCTTGCGAAATTCGCCGCGTCGGTTACCGCCTAGCGCAATGTAGAGGTAATCGCGCAGGATCGTACTGAGGGTAATGTGCCAGCGTCGCCAGAATTCAACGATCGATGCAGAGCCATAGGGAGTTGCAAAGTTCCAGGGCAGTTGGATCCCGATCATCAAGCCGAGACCCACCGCCATTTCGGAGTAGCCACTAAAATCGAAGTAAATTTGCAGGGTGAAGGCTACGACGCCCAGCAAAGCGCTCAATGAATCGAGAACACCATTACTGGTCGCATTGAAAATCGGGTCTGCAATTTTGCTGAGTGGATCCGCAATCAGCACCTTCTTGAGGAGACCTATAACGAAAACCAATAGACCGACTTCCAGAGAATATGCCGAAATACGGTAGGCTTTCTCCTCGATAGGTTTTAGAAGCTCGTTCGAACGGGTAATTGGTCCTGCAATGAGATGCGGAAAGAACGAGACGAATGCAGCATAATCGATAGGGTGCGGAATGTTGCGGCCAGCTTCCGTATGCCGATGGATGTCGACTAGGTACGCAATCTGCTGAAACGTAAAAAACGAAATAGCCAGTGGCAGATGTTGTGATGCGGAAAGTGGGTCACACGATGATATTCCGAACGAAGATCCGAAAAAGCACCAATATTTATACCACCCAAGCAGCGCTAGGTTGAATACAACCCCAGCGACCACGACTGGTTTCGTGTTTGTGGCAAGCTTGAGCCAGACCACAAAACCATAATTGATTGCGATCGAGATGATTACTACGGGCAGAAAATTGAACTGCCACGAAGCATAGAATGCAATGGAGGCCGCCAGAACGACCCAATTTGTCCAGCTGCGGGCTCGCGCCGAAAAGAGAAAGAACAGAACCAACCACGCAGGCAAGAAAAGAAAATGAATGCATCTGAGCTGAAAATCATAGCTTCGAGATCGCCCCCTGTCTGACAAACGCCACCACCAGCACATATGGGACGAGGTCGATTTGAACGAACGTGGGCTCCCCTAACAGTACCATCAGGCGCCACCCGGCAATTGCACGGCCGTCTGTCGCGCCAAGCGCGGACGATCCATGTGAGTATCTCCCCCCAGAAACATATAACGTTGATACTCGTTTTGCAACTTACTCAGCGGACCTTGGCTGGCATCGATACACAGTGACTGAGCCTTCAATGCCCGTCCCTGAGCCAGGCGTTGAAGCTCTCGACGTATCCGTTCTCCCACGGGCCGCCCGGCGCGATGCAAGCCGTTCTCGATCCAACAGCGGCGATCCAGTTCTGCACAGCTTCGGCGATGAACTCAGGGCCATTGTTAGAGCGAATGTGCCCTGGAACACCGCGCAGGACGAACAGCTCTGAGAGAACGTCGATCACGTCGACCGATTTCAGCTTGCGCCGCACCCTGATCGCCAAGCTCTCATGAGCCACCAAAACGTCCACGTGGCGAAGCTTTGAGACGATCTCTTTCGCTTTGCACCTCTTCTTCGGCATCACTGTCCTCCTCGGGCAAAAAGCCATATTTCAAGTCGGACCACTTCAGTGGGGGAGGATCACAAGCTGGAATGACACCGCGGCGGTGCCAAGCGGCGTTAGACAAATTACTCCGTGACGGCCGCATTGAGATTGTTGCAGAGGGCAGAACAAAACGCGGCAGCCCGGCGCCGCGCCGATACCGCTGGAAACGTCCATTAAGTCACGGCGCGGACGGCTCGGCAGGATAGCTATTGGCGGCTACCGCCACCAGACCATCCTGAACGGCATTGCTGTTAAACTGCATCTGCGCTAGCACGCCGCCGATGTCGGAAGGCGCCGGCAGAGCTCCGCGATGGTGAATTCACCGCGCCAACCACCTAGGACGATGTAGAGTTTGTCGTAAGCAGCGTAGCGCCTTCGGGTGACGCGACAAGTGTCGAGGCGAGGGCGAAGCGCTCGGAGCCTGACGGGTTTGCTGGCGTCGCATTTTGTGGAGGTCTGGGCTGTCTGGATTTCGGTCTTAGGTCCACTCATCAGGAGGTTACGATGAGTTCTAAGTCATCCGCTCCTCAAGCCACTCGTTCTGACTGACATGCGTTGATGTCGAACACTATTCAAGTTCTGATGTTGAGCGTCAGTACGGAGACCGCCATATTCAAGCGGCTATTTTCCCATTCAAACTTATTGAGCCGCCTCCCCTTATAGCTCTCCAGGTCGCAGTACGTGCTGCCCGAAATTGCGGTCGTCACTGCCCAACGCGCTAAAAATTTCACAATGCCGACTATTCCTTGGCGATCACGGCAATACCCCACGGCTGCCGCCCAACTGTCAAAGACTTAACACCGGCAAGTGACTCCATTGCAATAATCGTAGCGTCGTTGGTGCCGCCATTAGCAGAGATGAGCTTGCCGCCATCTGTCGTCATGGCCATGTGCCATACGCGATGGCCAACGAGGATATACTTGACCGCTTCCCCCGTCGCGACATCGACAGCTGCAATGCGGCTTGCCGGCCCGAGGGCCACAAAGGCGCGTTTGCCGTCCGCCGAAAAGACGATCCCGACTGGCTGGATCTTGTCTGCCAATACGCCCTGGATTGCGAACGAAATCACACGTTCAACCTTGCGGGTTGCACGATCAATGACAGAAACAACGCCGCCAATCTCGGACGACACCCACAGCTTTTCGCCATCCGGTGTAAAGGCTGCGAAACGCGGGCGGGCGGCGACGAGAATATTGCCGACAATCGACTGGCTGGCCGCGTCGATCAGATGAACCATATTTGTGGTTTCGGATGTCACAACGATCAATTGGCCGTCCGGCGATACCGAAACGCCTTCCGGCTCAACGCCCACCGGGATCGTCTTAATGACCGCCTTCTTTGTCAGATCGATAATACTGACGGCGTTCTCTTCTTCATTGCTCACGTAAAGCAGGCGCCCGTCCGGCGACAGGGCTAACTGTTCCGGATCATTGACGTCATCAATCTGCCCGACAATCTTGCCGAATACCGGATCTAATATCTGAATACTATTACTGTCGCTTGCACACACATAGAGGGCTGACCCGTCGTGCGCCGCTACAATACCACGCGGACGTCGGCCAACCTTGAACTTGCGCGAAAGCACGTGCCGCTCTGTATCGATGACGGCGACGGTATTGTCTTTCTCGCTCGTGATGAATGCTTCGTCGGCCAGCACAGAGGATGCGCCCGCGCCGCTTGTAAGCAGAGTTGTTACGAGCGCCACGGCGGCGAACCGCGTACCACGGAACAGCAGCACCCACTCGCCCTTTGGAAACCGGCTCAATCTTAGATGGCGTTTGTTCATATCAACCCCGTTGATGTGCTATCCCTCCCTTCAGCCGTCGAGCGTTCGAGGCGTTGGATGTTGTGCGTGATCGACCAATGCATTTCCGCCGGCCTCAATGCAGATCATTTGCGCTACTAAGGGCGAGCCGCCGGGTATCGGCCGGTAAAGCGCACACCCGTCGTATCAACCGCCTCAATATCGATCTCTTGATCGGGTGACGGCTGAAATGTGAAGCGGAGGTTCGGATTAGCAGAGATCGAAATGCTGCTTTCCATTTTGAAAACGATTTCTTGACCGCTGACCGCCGTGATTTCCTGAATGAACATGATCGGGATGTATTCCCCCGACGTTGGATCGCGTTGCATCCCCATTGTTATTTGGGTGCTTGATCATGACCTGCGCCTCTGGAAGCCATGCGGAGCCGGGTGCTGGAGAGAACACCCTTACGCGAACATCACCGATTGCATTGCTTGTGCTGTCCGGATTCTTTGAAGCGACTGACGCACAGCCGCCTGCGGCGTTCACGGTTTTAACGGCCATATGAAGTTGACCGTCGTCGGTTTCGACGATTGCACGAACCGGCGACTCCCTGTCCATCCTGACCCGCGTCGCGATTGATCGCTCTCCCGAATGTCCAACAGCGGCGCCGAATTTGAATACGGCGGCAATCGGCGACGGGTTGCGATCGATTACCACCGTGATAGTTCGAATGCCGCCTGAATAAGTCGACGGAATTCGGATCTTGATAGGGACTACGGCTGGGTCGTCGGCTCTTTCCGGCACATCCAGTTGGACAACATTATCGCCCTCCGCGATTTGCCGACCATCAAAATAGTCGCGATGCAAACCGGACCACATGTCCTGGCCATCGGCCTGCGCATTTGACAGGGGCCACGGTGTCAACGCGAGAACAATGGCTGCCCGCAAAATGCTGCGCCGCTGCGTGAATATTCGTGTCACTTCGCCATCTCCTGTTCGACGATTTCACGCTCCAACAGCGGGTCGGCTTTCACGAGCCGCAGTTTCAAGATGCCGCCACGCTTCCGGTGCGAACTGTTCGAGGCATTCAGGGTTTGCCAGCGCCTCGGTGTTATTGATCGGCCGGCCCATCACCGTGTCGCGCACCGCGAGCTCGGATATTTTTCCGGAGCGCGTACGCGGAATATCGCGAGCGGCGATGACGAGAGCTGGGACATGCCGTGGCGATGCACCATCCTTGATGCGCCGTTTGACCAGATCGCTCAGATTTGCGTCGAGTGTGCAGCCTTCCTTTAGGACCACGAAGAGGAGAACCCGGACGTCACCATTCCAATCCTGCCCAATTGCTACTGCCTCCTGAATCGCGGGCACACCTTCCAAGACCCGATAGATCTCGGCCGTTCCGATCCTCACGCCTCCTGGGTTGAGGGTGGCGTCCGAGCGCCCGTGAATGATCACGCCGCCGTTCTCGGTCCACTCTGCAAAATCGCCATGATGCCAGATGCCGGGAATCCGCTCGAAGTATGCCTTGCGGTATCGGGTGCCGTCGTCGTCGTTCCAGAATCCGATAGGCATTGAGGGAAATGCATTGCGACAAACCAATTCGCCTTTTCCGCTCGTGAGAGGTCGACCGGCGTCGTCAACAATGTCCGGCTGAAGCCCAAACGCCGGTCCCTGGATCTCTCCGCGCCAGACCGGTTTTGTCGGATACCCCAATACAAAGCAGCCGCAAATATCGGTGCCACCGGAAATCGATGCCAGATGAACGTCATCTTTGATGGCATGATAGACGTAATAGAAACACTCAGGAGACAGCGGCGATCCTGTCGACAGGATTGCTCTCAACGCTGACAGGTTGTGCGTATGCCCTGGGCCGAGTTGCTGCTTCTTGATGGTATCAATGTACTTTGCCGAGGTTCCGAAGTGTGTGCAGCGCTCTTTCTCTGCCAAGCGCCACAGGATATCGCCGGTGGAGTAGGTGGGCGAGCCATCATACAAAAGTAGCGAAGCTCCCGTGGCCAATCCGGAGACCAGCCAGTTCCACATCATCCATCCTAGTGTCGTGAAATAGAACAACCGATCGCCACGGCGCACGTCGGTGTGGAGTATGTGCTCGCTGAGATGCTTGATAAGTATGCCGCCTGCACGATGCACAATGCACTTGGGAACGCCCGTCGTACCGGATGAGAAGAGTATGCAAAGTGGGTGATCAAACGGCAGCCGCTCGAAGTGCGGTTCTACCTTTCCGGCCTCTTGCAGGGCGGCGTCAAAAGCAGCTGCGCTGCCTTGCTTTATGGCGTTGATTCGATCCAGCGATGCGCCGGCCAAGCCAATGTAGTTCACCACGTAGAGTTGTTCGACACTCGGTAGCCGCTGCACAACGGCTGCAACCTTTTCAGAAATATCAATCGTCTTGCCCGCATAGAAGTACCCGTCTGCCACCACGAGCACTTTCGGTTCTATTTGTCCAAACCGGTCGAGGATCCCTTGCTCTCCGAAGTCCGGAGAGCATGACGACCAGATAGCACCGATTGAAGATGTTGCTAAAAATGCGCAGATAGCTTCGGGCATATTCGGCAGTATTGCCGCGACGCGATCGCCTTTTTCAACGCCGGCAGCGCGCAAGCCGCGCTGGAAGGCGCCAACATTCACGCGAAGCTCGTCGCCGCTCATCCGGGATTTAACTTTGTGCTCACCCCAGACGACGATCTCCTGTTCACAGTTGGCGTAGCGCAGCGCATTTTCTGCGTAGTTCAGGCGGCTCTGGGGAAAGAACCGCGTTGCTTCCAGTCTTGCTCCGGTCGCGACGAATGGTGCCGCCCCCTTATCGCCGACGATGCCGGCGAAATCCCAGAATTCCGACCAGAAATTTTCGCTGTCTGAAACGCTCCACGCGTGAAGCTGATCAACATCCATGTCGCCAAAACGCGGCGCAATAAACCGCAGAAAGGAGGTCAGCGAACACGAAGCCACTTGCTCCGGTTCGGGAATCCACAGAGGGAGATGCGCCATTTTGAGCCTAATCAAGTATGCAGCGTGGCTAGTGCCACTGGATGTGGAATTTAGGTAGACGCGCCTCGCGGCGATCGGTCAACCGACCCCATACCTCTGGGAGCGCACATAGTCTCGGATGAGAGAGTAACGGCGGCGAACCTTCGCACATTCACTTCGTGCAGTGCGCGTTTAGACAAGCACCTCAGCACCCCGAAGCATGTTCGTATGCCCTAACGCACCATAGCGTCTGCGATCGACGCTTAGTCCAGAGAGCGTCTTTACCAACGGGCAACTCGTGCCCGACTAGGCAAAGCTGTTTCGGCAAGGCGGTTCCATAAGAAGAGATCGCCACAAAGGAGGAAGAGTTATGAAGCGACCCATAAGGGCTGTAGCTGGGCTTATGCTCGGTGCATTTGCGATGTCGGCATTTGCGACCGGTGCTTCGGCACAGGATGCCAACGGCAATTGGACTGAGTACAACGGCGATTATCGCTCCTGGCGTTATAGCCCGCTCGATAAAGTGAACAAATCAAACATCGGAAAACTGAAAGTTGCCTGGATCCACCAGCCCGGCGACATCACTTCGGGCATCCAGGTTACGCCGCTCGTGATCGACGGCATCATGTACTACATCGCCGCAAACAACCGCGTCTATGCGGTCGACGCCGCCACCGGCACACAGATCTGGGAGTACATCCCGGAACTCGATGCCGATCACATGAAATCCATTTTCGCAGCCTACAACCGCGGTGTCGCGATCGCTGACGGCAAAGTTCTGTTGGGCACATCTGACGGCCGCATGATTGCGATCGACCAGAAGACTGGCAAGGAGGGCTGGCAGGTTCGCCTAACGCAACCTGCAGAATGCCACGGTTGCAATTTCACGTCTCCGCCGACAATCGCCAATGGAATCGCAATCATCGGCAAGACGGGCGGTGACTTGGCTCAACGAGGCCAGATTTACGGCGTCAACATCGCAGATGGAAAACTGCTCTGGACGTTTGAAGTCTTGAAAGATGATCCGGCCAGTTGGCCTGCAGATCAGATCGCAACTGGCGGTGGCGGCGCATGGATGCCGGGCGTCTTCGACCCAAAGACGCAGCTCTATTACGTCGGAACATCGAATCCTGCTCCTGATTTCAGAGCCAGCCAGCGCCGTGGTGACAATCTCTATACGTCGTCCATCGTCGCTCTTGACCCGAAGACCGGCAAGGTTGTTTGGCATCATCAAGAAGTGCCTAATGACGCTTGGGATTTCGACGCTCAGAACGAAATCGTTTCGATCCAGCACGAAGGCAAGGACCTCATCTTCCACTTGAACAAGGGTGGCTTTGTCACCGTCCTCGACAAAAAGGATGGTTCTGTCGTCAACGTCTGGCAGTTTAGCGAAAACGTGAACTGGGTGGATAAGATTGACCCGAAGACCGGAAAGATCGGAACACGCAACGAACCGACCGATGCCGAGAAAAAAATATTCTGCCCGAGCGCCCTTGGCGCTCGCAGCATGAACGCGGGTTCGTATAGCCCCAAAACCAAGCTTTGGTACACGAATGGTTTCGAACTCTGCAACTCGGCGCAGACTGTAGAAACACAAATCTCAAAATTAGCCTTCTCGCAGCCTTACTACGCCACATCGGAGTTTGGGTTTGATGCCCCTCCAGGCAAAAAAGCGTCGGCTTATCTGAAGGCGTTCGATCCTCTCACCGGCAAGATGGCTTGGCGGGTCGATTACAAAAACCCTGGTCTCGGCTGGGTTTTGGCAACGGCTGGCGGACTTGTATTCAACGGCGATCTTGAGGGGTACGTCCACGCATATGATGATGAAAGCGGAAAGGAACTCTGGAAGTTCCAGACTGGGTCTGGCATCCGCGCGGGTATCGTCAGCTACATGGCTGACGGCAAGCAGTACATTGTCGTTCCCAGCGGCATGGGATCACTGTTCCCAGGCTTTGCGTCAAGCGTCTTCACTGACTTCAAGACCATTCGCGGTGGCGCGGCAGTGATTGCATTTACAGTGGAGTAGATGCGCATCGTTACTTAGGCAACAATACGAGAATGGGGGGACGCCACCGGCGTTCCCCTGCTTTTGTTTTAAGCGCCCGCACTGGCGGGTCGAGATAAGGAACATCCATGATGAACCATCACCGCAAGTGCCTCGGCTTTCGCCGTATCAACATCCTCAATTCGTCAGTTTTAATGTGCGCGGTTGCTTTCTGCGTCGCTGCTCCAATGGCAGCCGTTCCTGCGCGGTCGCAAGAGGTCCCTGCAGCGACGAGGCCGAGCGATGACGACTTGCGCCGGTCGGATTGGATTGCACAAGGACGAGCCAAGTTCATTTCTGCCTGCTCCTACTGTCATGGATCCAAGGGCGACGCTGGCAAGGTGAAGTCCTTCACGGAGCGGTCAAACTGGAACCCGCAATCCATCCATGACGTCATCACAAATGGCCGGACAAGAGGATCAAATGTGATGCCTCCTTGGGGTGGTTCGATTGCCGACGATGAGATTTGGCGAATCGTTGCCTATATCAAGTCGCTATCGACGGATTTCAAAGGTCCCATTCCTGTTGAAAACGGCAATTAGTTTGCACACCTAGACAATCGCAATAGCGCATTCATCGTGGTCAATTGCGCAATTGGTTCTAATGTTGGCTGAGAGTGAACAGTTTTGTTGCTGTTTTACACTTTCAGAAGCAAATTGTGGCCATTGCACTCCCAGTCATCGTCTCCTGAGAGGTCGCACATTAGTCCAAAACGACTAATGGAGACTGCGAAACAACGGGAGATATAGGTATGAATGGGGGACGAAAACTAATTCAGCGAGCACTCGGAATTGGATTGGCAACATGTTGTTCAGCATTTGCAACGAACGCAATTGCCGCCGATCTCGGCGGCAATTGCTGCGCCGATTTGGAAGAGCGGATTGCTGAACTGGAAGCAACGACCGCTCGCAAAGGGAATCGCAAGGTCAGCTTGACGGTCACAGGCTGGGTGTCGAGCCAGCTCTACTGGTTCGATGACGGCAACGAGAAAAATCTCTACGTCGTCGATAACAACAACGACTTGTCTACGAACGTCAAGTTCACCGGTTCGGCCCAGATTACCGCGGGCACTAAGGTTGGCTACAGCTTGGCGCTCTACACGAATGGACCGAGCAGCTACAATACCAATGACGCCACGGACAATGGCGGCAGCGGCGCCCTTTCAGTCGAAAACTCCTACTGGTGGATCGAAAACGATCAATTGGGCAAGGTGTCGGTCGGACATCAGGGGTTGGCGGCAGATAACGCTCCGCTACTCACAGACTTTACGGGCACCGTCTTCCCGGCGAACATTGTGTCCTTCGACGGCGGTTTTCTTCGACTCCGCCCGACCGGCGGCGCAGTCGGTGAAGCTGGATATGGTGCCGGCCTCGACGGTTTGTGGCAGAACTTCTTTTGGTGCGAAACAGCGGCTCTCGGATTTGCTGGTGATTGCG
The DNA here is from genome assembly GCA_016716675.1 of Hyphomicrobium sp. Classification (GTDB taxonomy): domain Bacteria; phylum Pseudomonadota; class Alphaproteobacteria; order Rhizobiales; family Hyphomicrobiaceae; genus Hyphomicrobium_B. The sequence goes on along the minus strand of JADJVG010000003.1, from coordinate 126,476 downwards.
CGGGCGGCCGCACCAACGGCGTGCGCTACGATACGCCAACGCTTGCCGGATTCATGGGGTCGGTTTCGTGGGGCGAGGACGACTACTGGGATGTGGCTCTGCGCTATAGCGGCGAGTTCAGTGGTTTCAAGATGGCCTTCGGCACATCCTACTCTGAAAGCACGGACCACAACCTATTTAACATTGGCGGGGTGCCGCCGACAAACGACAACCAGTTCTTCCAGATTGGTGGCACCATCAAGCATCTGGCATCGGGTCTGTGGGCTCACGGTATTTGGAGCCAGACCAGCATCGACGCCGGACCGTCGCATCCCGTCCAGTTCAACGATAAACAGGATGCTCTCTATCTGAAAGTTGGCCTGTCGCAAAAGTACTTCGCGATTGGTCAAACCCATATTTACGGAGAGTACGGGCTGAACAATGACAATTACAGCGACACGAACCTCTGTGCCACCTTCGGCGGTACGGGTTCCGCCATTGGTGCTGCGGGTTGCGGCGGCTCGACAATCGTCGGCTCCGAGGCAACTCGTTTCGGCATCGGCATCGTCCAGGAAATCGACGCGGCCTCCATGTCATTCTGGGCGAAATGGCGCCGTCACGAACTTGATGTCGACTTCGCGGGCGCCGGCGGTGCTGGTAACCAGGATTTCGACAGCGTTGACATGCTGCTCGCTGGTGCGGTGATCTTCTACTAGGTATTCTTGATCCAACAGAGCTAGGCGAAAAGCATTCGATAGTTCGTCAGCTTGAAGTGGGGGAGCACGGAACGCCTTTATTCCCGTCGAGGCGGCCCGGTGTTCCCCCAGGCTCAATTCAGACTCGTGTTGACGCGCGTCCAAGTTATCCTTCTGCCGGAGCGACCCCATTTGTACGCGTCGATAGCAACATTCTTGTCCTTCCTCGCTGCTTACACCCTCTCTCAGTTCTATCGATCCTTTCTTGCCGTCATTGCACCCGAACTCGCTTTTGAACTCAACCTATCGGCGACGGATCTCGGCGCCGCGTCGGCCGCGTGGTTCATGGCCTTCGCCGCTGCGCAGTTTCCGCTTGGCGCGGCACTCGACAGAAGAGGACCCCGCCGCACCGTTCCGATCTTCATGATCGTCGGAATTGTTGGATGTCTGCTTTTTTCCAAGGCCCAATCCAGCCGCGACATCATATTGGCGATGGGGTTCATCGGCGTTGGCTGCGCACCGGCACTCATGGGCGCCATGTTCGTATTTGGCCGCTCATATCCAAGTCACCGGTTTGCATTTCTCTCGTCGATGATGATTGGACTTGGCTCTTTCGGCAATCTCCTCGGAACTACGCCACTCGCACTTGCGGTCGGCGCTTACGGTTGGCGAAGTGTGTTGCTGGGGCTGTCATCGTTGACGGCAGTCTCCGCCCTCTGCGTTTGGAAAATGGTCAGCGACCCACCCGTCGTTGCGCACCATGAAGGGAAGAGACAAGATTGGACGGACTCCCTGCGGGAAGTCCTCCACATCAAGGCATTGTGGCCCGTTTGGCCCCTGATTGCTGTTGGGTATGCCATCCTCATCGCCGAACGATCCATCTGGGTCGGGCCATTTTTTTCTGAAGTCTATGGGCTGGACGTCGTATCGCGCGGCAATCACATCTTCCTCATGGCCGCGTCGATCGCCTTAGGCGCCTTTGCATACGGCCCCCTCGACCAGTGGTTTAAGACATACAAGTGGATGGCGTTTACCGGAAGCCTGATCACCAGCCTCTCATTTTTTGCGCTATCCGTCGCGATCGCGCCAGACGTTTGGGCCTCGACGATCCTGTTATCCGTCATAGGCTCCGTCGGCATGACTTATGCCGTCGTTGTAGCGCACATTCGCTCGTTCCTGCCCGAGCATATCCTTGGCCGAGGGCTCACGTTCGCGAATTTTCTATGTATGGCATCGGCCGGCGTGATCCAGATTTTTTCTGGTATTTACGTCGACCATCTGAAGGCTGACGCACTGCCGGCCGTCGAAGTCTATTCGCGGTTGCATGCGATTTTTGGGGCCATACTCTTTATCGCCACCGCAATCTATTTCTTCTCAACCGATCGCCGCAATGGACCTCACACGCAAGAGCGGCAAGATTAATCACGCACACGCAATTGATTAGGATGCACCTCGAACGCATTGGCGAGATCGGCCACTTGATCATGTGAGGCAGTGATCCGATTGGCACGTAGTATCCCTCTTGGCTCCAAGCATTGACGTATACACAGGGCCGTCAGGGCAAGGTGGGTTCGGTTCGTGCAACGGAATATTTTGAAGATCTCCGAGAGATGAGCTTTCACTGTGCATTCGGCAACAGAAAGCATCCCGGCAATTTCTTTGTTTGAAAATCCAAAACTCAACAACGAGAGGACCTGACGCTGCTTTACCGTAAGGCAACCCAAACAGTTGTCGAGACTAAATTGGGCATGGAGCACGCGTCGCCGCGCTCTGCGAGACTGGTACGCGTTCAAGACGGTATGAGCGTCCGATACCACCACGTGTGATTGGCAGTGGTTGTTTGACTCTTCGGCACGGCGCCTGTCGGGAACAAGCTGTCTATCCTCGTGCGGGTGCGTCATTTGAGGTTATTTCCTATTTGGGAGCAATGGTTGTCTCCGCGTTTGAATTGTCCCGGACGGTTGGCGCAACTTCCACGCTCGGAATGCCTGCAACAGCGAGGGTGTCCGGCGGTCGATGTGAACCCACAGGAGAACGAAGCCCGGATGTCTGGCTTGGGATGGCCGCCGCAATGAGAGAAAGCCCCGATGTCATTTCATCGGGGCTTTCCTTGCTTATCAGCGCACCATCGATTGAAGCACCGGTTGGTTGGTCCTGGCATCCCGCAGAATGCCGCCCGGTTTCACCATGCCGAGTTTCTTCTTGAACTCTTCGGCCGTGTAAATATCACGGCCCAACAGACGCGCCATCTGGCTGAATTGATACCAGGTGTCGAGGTTCTTCTTGATCTTGTCATCCTTGTGCGGGTACTGCCAAACCGTGTCTTCCATGCCGATGCGGATGTTCAGGCCCAGCAACATTGCGAAACTCGCGAGGTACGTGCCGGCACGCCCGGATGCGCAAACGACGATCTCTGAGTCTTTATCGATCTCCTGGATCCGGTTGACGTAGTGCATGAGCACTTCCACCATTGCCTTCGGGCTCTGCATCGGCGAACCACCTGGAAGGTTCGGCAGGATCACCCAGTAATACGGCGGTTTCAGTGCGCCGGTCTTGATCAGATAACGATCCGCGTTATCAATATCGCCATCACTATATACGGCAATCTGAGCCTTGCAGTTCAACTCACTCAGAATGCGCGCCTTCTCGATCATGACATGAGGCGGCTTGGCAAACAGTGTGTCACCACAAAAGGCGGCAACCGTGTTGATGGGCGTTTCGTCCATCAGGCCATCCTGCAAGCACTCGATCATCTTCGCCCACTCGCCCTTCTGGAAGGGCACCATGCATGCGCTGATGATACGGTCAGGATAATACTTGCGCACGGGATCGATCACGTAGTGGAAAGTCTTGGGGCACAGGATGTTATGACCATCTTCGCCGCGCACATGGATGTGGATATTCGGTGCGCCGGCATCCGCCACGGCAAGTGACTGCTCGAGGATCTCTTCCTTGCTGATCGGATGGTTCGGATTGCCCCGCTTGCTATAAAATGCACCCGTAATCGTCTGGGTGATCATCACCTTGTCGGGTACCTTCCACTTGTTCTGGACTTGGAAGCCATGCCCGTACTTGGTGTGCTCGGGATCGATGGCTTCCGGCAAGCCATAGGAATCCAGCACACTGGAAGTCCTTATCAACTTCGCCGAGTGGATTAACCGGCTTCTTCCACTCTTCAATATAGTCCCAATTGACATTGTCTACGTTCTTTGGGGCTTTTGCATCCATAGCTTCCTCACTTTGTGTTCGGCGGAAAAATCAAAGATCCCGTCCGAAAATCTTAACCCGCCGCTCAAGGGTTGCCTTTGGCTGTGCGCGCATGAACCTATGTTTGGGAGTGAAGTTGCAGGAGATTTAGAGGTTTTGCATTATTGGACAGCTGGATGTACACATTTGCAGTCCTGCCCCATTTGACGGACCGTTGCGAAGCTGCGCAGTTAATCTACAAGTCACAAGTCTGAATTCTGTTTGACATACCCTCTGGAGGGAGGAGCATGAGAGAACCGCATACAGAACCCGTTCGGGCAGATTGGTGGACAACAGGTGCGGCACGCGTGAACGCGTCTGCCGCGTGGGAGCAGGCACTGAGAGACTGCTATCTGGATTGGGAACTGACCAAGTCGGTTGGCAGCAACTTCAAAGCGGAAATACGCCAGCGGCCCCTTTCGGAAATTAGATTGGTCGAATGCCACTGTGGACCTTGTTCGGGTCGCCGAGTCTTGCGGCAAACCAATAAAGAAGGCGAACCGTTTGTCGGCATTCAAGTTGTTGTCGGCGGCGGCGAGCGCTTTCGCATCGGCAAGCAAGTGATATCGGTCAGCGAAGGCGACCTCGTATTTTGGAATAGTTATGAGGCTACCGAATTTGAGGTGGTCGAAGATCTACACAAGATCACTCTGTTGATGCCTCAATCCCTTTTGGAATCGCGATTGGAGATGGGGATGCTCATTCGCGGCGGTGTGGTCAACAAGAGTACGGCCACCGGCGCGATGCTATATTCGCACATCCGGGCACTCGCCTGCCAGTTTGATGCGATTTCGGAGAGGGAGGTTTTCGGCATCAAGTGGTCGAGCATAGAACTCGGTGCAGCCACGGCCCTTGGGCTCCAACAGCCGATCATTAGTCCGTCCAAGGAACACACGCGTCGCATTCAAAAGTACATTCTTGCGGAATTGCAGAATCCTGAGTTGTGCATTCAGAAGATTGCCGACGATAACGGAATATCCGTTCGCTACGTCCACTCACTATTTGCGTGCCAGGGTTGTACCATTTCGCAATGGATCATGGAGCGTCGGCTTGAACGCTGCAGAGACGCATTGGGTGCACGCCGTGACGGGCGAGGCGTCGTCAAGGACGTCGCCTTCCAATGGGGCTTTAATGACACTGCGCATTTCAGTCGAGTCTTCAAAAAGCGATTTGGGCAAACGCCGCTGGAATTTTGGATATCTACACATCCCACGTGTGAGAACTCTTACGACGTATTCAAAGCCCCTAGACCTGTTGAATGATTGGGTTCGAATCGTAGTTTCGAATGTGCTGCCCCAAACCTGCCAAGTGAGTAATGGCCTATTCTATGAGTGGTTGTAAGGCGTCGGTCCGCCGTCTTCTATCCTGAGGCCGTTTGGAGGCATATTGCCTGACGAGCGCTGCAACCTGATGCTAAAAATCCGCAGCATGCCCCTTCAAGTGAGCAGACCGCCTTTTTCGCCTGGACCTCACCCCATCTTTGGTCCGCTCGTTATGCGAACTTTCGGGCTTCGTGTATCTGGGCAGCGAACGCTTCCGGCGTCAAGCCACCTAGGCTCGTGTGGGGACGGTGCTGGTTGTAGTCGATCCTCCAGTCTTCAATTCGGCTGCGGGCATCCGCCATCGACAGGAACCACATGCTAGTTGTATTACCTAGCGCGACGTTCGCGTGACCTATGAGTTTTTCCGAGGGTGTTGAAATCTCGCTAAGCCATTGAAAAGACTGGCGCGCCCGAAAGGATTCGAACCTCTGACCCTCAGATTCGTAGTCTGATGCTCTATCCAGCTGAGCTACGGGCGCGCGCCAACGCCTGCGGGGCCTGGAGCCCCTCCGGCGCGGGGCCGGGGCGTAAAAGAGACGTCTGTCTAATCGCTCTTCACCGCCAGTGCAAGGGCTTCATGGCGGTCAGCGCCACCACGCCTCACCCCACCGCGAAACGCCCGAAGACGCGGGGTAAAACCGCCCTTTGAGCCGCCAAATTCCGGGGGAAGGCTCGTCCTTAGTGGACCGAGCGATCCGGCAGTTCGATGTGGAAATGCGCGCCGGAGCTGGCATCCATGAGCTTCAGAGTGCCGCCGTGGGCCTGGACCAATTCGGACGCGATGACAAGGCCGAGGCCCGTGCCGCCCTTCTTGGTCGAGCCTTGGAACGCCTTGAACAGGTTTTCCCGCGCACGCGCCGGCACGCCCGGCCCGTTATCGGTGATATCAACCAACACTTTGCGGCCTTCACGATGCGCAGCGACGTGTATCGCGCCGTCCGTCCGGCCCTCGACGGCTTCAATCGCCTGCATGGCATTGCGCACGAGATTGCTCATCACGCGGAACAGCTGATCGCGGTCGGCATCGATGCGCAACGTATCATCCATATCGGCAAAGAATTGGATTTCCCCGTCGCGCGGCAACCCCTGGCTGTCGGCGACTTCTTCGACCAGCGGCTTCAGACGAATGAGTTCGCGCCGCGGCGGGGCTTCCGTCGCGCCGCCAAACTGCAATGACGAATTGCAGAACGAAATCGCGCGATCGAGCGACGCGATGAGCTTCGGCACGAAGCGCTGCACGGTGGGATCAGGAACATCAACAAGACGATCCGAGATCAACTGCGCATTGGCCAGCATGTTGCGCAGGTCGTGGTTGATTTTAGAAACCGCTAAACCGAGCTGCGCAAGCCGGTTTTTCTGCGCCAACAGACTGGCGAGCTCGGTTTGCATGCTCGCGAGTTCGCGCTCGGCCACGCCCACTTCATCGATCCGGCTCGACGCCTTCATGATGCGATCAGGATCTTCGGGGTTTTCCGAGAAGTGCAACATGTTGCGCGTGATGCGTGTCAACGGCTGCACCAACAGACGGCTGAGCGCAACGTAAACAACCGCCGCCGTCAGCAGCGAAATGATGATCGACAGACCCAGAATATTGAGACCGTAGCTCACCATCGCAGCCTTTAACGGCGCTTCGGGAATTACGATTTCGATGAGGTCGCCCGACTCGCTGCCGCTGGCGCCGACCACGCGGATGATCCTGTCTTTGCGCGCGAAGAAGACGCCCAGCGCGTCGCGGATCTGCCCGGCCTTGATGGCAATGCCATCCCATATCGATTTCGGATCGTTGCGCAGGTCGTAGACGGCATCGATCGTCAAGTCGCCCTCGACGGGCAATACGAGCCGGCGCTGCCCATCGCGGCGCGAAGCAATGGCGCGCACCTGGGCTGTGCGTAGAAGATCGGCACGAAGCGCCGACGGCACCTCTCCGCCAGGGAAGGCTTCAGACGCGAGCGCTGCAAGTTGCGCCGCTGTTAGCCGCTCGGCCAGCCAACTGACGCGGTAGTTTGCGACCGACGGCAGAAAGATCAAGGCTTCGGCCATGAGCACGAACGCCGCCGTCAATAGCAGAAGCTTGGACGGCAGTCCGCGCCGCTCCCAAGCCCGCTTCACCGCGCGCACGAGCCTCCGCGTCCGCGAAAGTCCAATCTCGGACTCTTCAACGGGCGTTGATGGCCTGCCGTCTTCTAAAATTGCGCGCTGCACGTCTACTCCCGGCTGCTTGCCGGCAGCTTACCCCAGCTTCGCCAGCCAAGCGATGATTTTACGGGCGACAGGGTTGCCAGGGGCCGTTGCAAAGTAACGGAAAGCCGCCCGCTTATTGATTTCAGATAAGGTCGGATACGGCGAAATCCACTCCGTCATGGCTTTAATTTTCAAGCCCTGCGACAATGCCAGCGCCCACATCTGGATCAATTCGCCAGCATGTGCGCCGACAATCGTCGCTCCCAGAATATGCCCCCGCGTGCTCACCACCACCTTAACGTGACCCTCGGTTTCGTGTTCCGTCTGCGCCCGGTCATTCTCGTGGTAGGGCCAACGCAGAACGTTAATCTTGCCGTGTTTGGCGCGCGCCTCTGCTTCTGTCATGCCGACGTGGGCCAATTCCGGGTCGGTAAAGGTGACCCAGGGGATCGGTCGGCCGGTCGTCTTGGCGGACAGGCGGAACAACGCACGGCGAATGACGATACCAGCATGGTCGTTGGCGACATGCGTGAACTGCAAGCCGCCAATCACGTCGCCGATCGCGAACACCTTAGCGTTGGTTGTGACCAGCCCGGCGTTGACCGTGATGCCCCTTTTCTCAAACGCAATACCTGCCGCTTCAAGCCCGAGGTCGGCCATGTTTGGCTTACGGCCGGCGGCAACGAGGAGGTGGCTGCCCTCAACGCTCTCCGTGCCACTCTCCGTCTTGATGGTCACCGTGATCTTGCCATGGCCGCCGGATACCGACTGAACAAGCGCGCCCTCGCGGATATCGACGCCTTCATCGCGCAAGCGCTTGAGCACGAAGGCGGTCAGTTCGGGATCGTCCTTGGCGAGCGCCTTGGCGCCTTCGAGCACGGTCACGTTTGAGCCGAGGCGGCGGTGGGCTTGCGCCAATTCCATGCCAATCGGTCCGCCGCCGATGATGATCAGATGCGGCAGGCGCGTGGTGTTGTCGAAAATCGTTTCGTTGGTGAGATACGGCACATCTGCGAGACCCGGTATCGGCGGCACATCGGGCGACGACCCGGTGGCGATGACGAAGCGGCGCGCGGTGATGCGATGTTCGCCGGCCATCACCGTCGATCGATCAATAAACTTGCCGGCCGCCGTGATGACGCGCACGCCCATGCCGGTAAAGCGTTCAACAGAATCGTTCGGTGCAATTGCCGCGATCACACCCTTGACGTGATCGTGAACGGCGCGGGCGTCGATGTTTGGCTCGACCGGCGCAATGCCGAATTTCCGCGACGTGCGCATCGCGTGTGCGCGGTTGGCGGCAGCAATCAGAGCCTTTGACGGCACGCATCCATAGTTGAGGCAGTCGCCGCCCATCTTGTGCTTTTCAATCAGCACAACCCTTTGGCCGAAGGCCGCAGCCGCCGCAGCGACGGAGAGCCCGCCCGATCCGGCGCCGATCACACACAGATCAACCGAGATCGTTTCTCCGCGCGCCTGCATCGCAGCAGCATCGGCATTATCCTTGGGCATTGCGGCCTCGCAAATGTTTCAAAGCGGCGGGAATGAGTGCAACAACGCCCAGCAGCACAAAAGCTGCCAGCAACTCTTTGGTGAGCAGCGCGCTCGTATCGATCGTGTACGGGCAGGCACCATCGGGATCGGCGGGTTGAGCCGCCAAGCAGTCCTGATAAATCTTGTTCTGGGCTTCGACAACACTGCCAAGGCCAGCGCCTGTGAACGAAAACGCCGCCGTGCCCGGAATGATTCCGAGGAACGTGCCTATCACATAGGTGCGAAACGGCACGTTCAGCAAGGCCGGCGCGATGTTGACGAGAAAGAACGGAAACACCGGCACGAGACGCAAAAACAGCAGGTAACTCAACGCGTTTTCCTTGAAGCCATCGCGGAATTTGGCGAGTGCCGGACCCGCCTTGGCGGCAAGGGCGTCGCCAAACGACGTCCGCGCGATAAGAAACACGATCGAAGCGCCGATGGTCGCTGCGATCACCGTTGCGGGGATGCCGACCCGCCATCCAAACAACAGGCCGCCGGCCAGCGTCATGACCAATCCACCAGGAGCCGACAACGCCACGGCCGCAATATAGATCGCCATGAATATCGCCAGCGCCAAAACGAAATGATCGGCAATATAGGCTTGCAGATACTCGTAATTCAGACCGATCGTTTTGAACGACAGATAGTGGTGCCAACCGAGTGCGTACCCCGCACCCATCAAGCCAATTAGCACGAGCGCCGGCAGCCAGCGCCGAACGCCATTGGCCGCAGTCGTCGTTTCCGGGGATGGCGATCCCGTGGTCATCGTCGGAATTTCCTTTTTGCAAAGCCGAGGGTGCGTTAGCGGGGCGCCTCGTTCAACGACCAATCATAGTCATACCCGGAAATCTCGGAGATACGTTCGAGCTTTTGTTTCAATGGCGGCGCGGCATATGTCCGGGCATGGGCAAGCACGCCAGCTTCATCGCCGAAATCAGAGGCAAACCAATCATAGATAGATGACGCCGTGAGGCCGCCGCCCATTACCGCGAACCCGCGGCGATGATTGACATAGGCCCGCGCGCCGGCGTCGAGTTGTGCATCCAGCGTTGTTGCGTTGAACGCTTCGCGCATGATGTTCGGGCAGCCGATCGACGCGCAATTGACGGCGTAATGCACGCGCGGATCTTTGAAGACCGGCCTTAAGATGCCGTGCTCGATATCGTCGAGGCTCAAGCGTGCACCGGCAATCGTTACCACCTTCGCCTTCCACGGCCCGCCCGTGACAACCGCCAACAGCCCGCCGCCAAGGCTGGTATCCTTGATCGATTTGACCGGATAGGCGTCGAGCACGATATCGATGGTCTTGGCATTATAAAGGTTCGCCCAGAACGCCATTTGTTCGCGGCGTGCAAGGCTGCTCACCTCAACCGCCTCCAGGTCTTTGATGTACTGCTTCAGCCGCGCATGCCCGTCGCGTTTGAAATCGGCGTAGCGCACGCGATTGATGGCATCAGGCGATGCGACGACATAGGTGGCAAGCAACTTCGACCACGCCGAATGGTCTATGGCCACGTCGGAATCGGCTTTGAACGTGGCGAACGTTTCATCGAGCACAGCGGCACGGACGGGCATCGCAGTGAGCACAAGCAGTCCGCTAGCGGCGATCGTTTTCAAGCCCTGGCGTCGGGTCAGCATCGACATATCCCTTAATACTGCTGCACACTGCGACTGGACGAACGATCGGCTGCCATCGGGTGGCCCCAGCGCACATACAAAGACGGCCGGAACCTGCTATCCGTTTCCCGCACCAGACGGCGATTGTGGCGTTACCGTTCAAACCGCTGTGATCGCGGCCTCGCCCCGCCAGGGTGCCGCGGGCCAACTTTTGCGGGCGTCCGTTGACTTGGGCCCGGCCGCCCCCTATAAGGCGGCAACTCCGAGCAGCGCTCAAACCTTGCCGGGCCTCGTTTTCTGGCCCCAGTTTTGATTTAAGCCACGGACAAATAATCTTTTTTCGCTCCAACGCCGTCCCGGCGGCTGAGCCTCAGACTTGACGGAGACGTCCGTGAAACGCACCTATCAGCCGAGCCGGCTCGTTCGCAAGCGCCGCCATGGCTTCCGCAAGCGCATGATGACCGCAGGCGGCCAGAAGGTCCTGGCCCGTCGTCGCGCCAAGGGCCGCAAGCGCCTGTCGGCCTAGTCGCCCGCTCGCGATTTCGCGCTGATTTTTCTGTGAAATCGCACCCGGAAGCGGGAAAAGTCCTCAGAGACAGCTTTCTCGGAGGGCCTGCGCCATTCCTCCACTCGATACACTCAAGGTTCGCGCCGAGTTTCTCGCCGTTCGCGGTGGCGTGCGCGCGTCCGTGCCGTCATGCCTGATCGAAGCCCGCAAGCACCGGACCGCTGAACCCTCCGACAATGCCAAACGCGGCCCTCGCTTCGGCTTCACCGTCACCAAAAAGCTTGGCAACGCGGTCACCCGTAACCGCATCCGCCGCCGCCTCAAAGCAGCCCTTTCGGAACTCGCGCCGTCGTTAGCGCAACCCGGCTATGACTACGTCGTGATAGCGCGTTCCGCCGCTTTCGACAGGGCCTTTGCCGACATCCGGGCCGATTTGACCCGGGCATTCGCCACACTGCATCGTGACAACACGCGCGGAAGTGCGGCGGACACAAGAAAACAACCGAGAAAACCCTTGCCGTGACCCACTGTCCCCTATCTTATGCGGCAACTTTCCGCCATCCGTTGCAAGCCGTTGAAGCGCATATGACCGGCGGCGCCGAACCGAGGTTTCAATGAACTCCCAGAACGACCCGCAAGATCACAAGAACCTGTTGTTTGCGATCATCCTGTCGCTCGCTGTGCTGGTAGGATGGCAATACTTCTTCGCCGCACCTAAGCTGCGCGAGGAACAGGCGCGTAAGGAATATTCCAAGGAACTTGAAGCCCAGCGCAACGGCGATCAAAAGGGCCTGCCGGGCGTCACGACCGCGCCCGTCACCCCACCGGCAGCGGCGAACGCGCCGACCGCGGATACGCAACCGGCGCTCGCGCCGATGTCGCGTGACGAAGCCTTGAAGGGTACGCCGCGTCTCGCCATCAAGACCCCATCGCTTGAAGGTTCGATCGCGTTGCAGGGCGGCCGCATCGACGACCTCGTGCTTGTCAAATACCGCGAGACCGTTGATCCCAACAGCGCCATGGTGACGTTGCTGTCGCCAGCCGGCGGACCGAACCCCTATTTCGCCGAGTATGGTTGGGTCGCGCAGAGCGGCAGCACCGTCAAGGTTCCCGACCGTGACACGGTCTGGGCGATCGAGAAGGGTGATGCGCTGACGCCGGAGGCCCCGGTGACGCTAACCTGGGACAATGGCGAAGGCCTCGTGTTCCGCCGTACCATTTCGGTCGACAAAGACTACATGTTCAAGGTTGTCGACGAAGTCGAGAACAAGACCACCGCCGAAGTCGCCTTGCTTCCCTATGCACGCGTACATCGCGTCGGTACGCCAAAATCGGCGGCCTTCTACATTCTGCATGAAGGCCTGATCGGCGTCTCGGGCGAGGAAGGCCTGCAGGAAGTCACGTATGCGAATGCTGTCAAAGAAGACATCCCGAAGAAGATCGAAAACGTAACCGGCGGTTGGCTCGGGATCACCGATAAGTATTGGGCAGCGACGCTTATTCCCGATCAGAAAGAGCCCTATCGCGCCACTTATTCGGCGACGAAACCAACCACCCCGAACGGACTCGACGCCTACCAGGTCGATTATCTGCGCGGCGCGGTGACCATTCCGCCAAACGCACGCAAGGGTATTGAAGGTCATCTGTATGCCGGCGCCAAGCAGGCGACGCTGATCGACACCTACGAGACGAGCCTCGGCATTTTGAACTTTGATCGCATGATCGACTGGGGCTGGTTCTACTTCATCACCAAGCCGCTGTTCCACCTGATGGAAATCATCAACGGCATCGTTCACAACTTCGGCGTCACGATTTTGATCCTGACGGTGCTCGTGAAAGCGGCCTTCTATCCGCTCGCCAACAAGCAATACACCAGCATGGCGCGGATGAAGCGGCTGCAGCCCGAAGTGGCGCGTATCAAGGAACTCTACAAGGACGACCCGCAACGTCAGCAGAAGGAAACGTTTGAGCTTTACCGCAAGGAAAAGATCAATCCGCTCGCCGGTTGTTGGCCGATCTTCCTGCAAATTCCGGTGTTCTTTGCGCTCTATAAGGTTCTGTTCGTCACGATCGACATGCGCCATGCGCCGTTCTTCGGATGGATCAAGGACCTCTCGGCGCCCGATCCGACATCGCTATTCAATCTGTTCGGCCTGCTCTCGTATGCACCACCGGACTTCCTGCACATCGGCGTATGGCCGCTCATCATGGGCGTCACCATGTGGGTCCAGATGCAGTTGAACCCGCCACAGCCGGACCCGATCCAGCAGCAGGTTTTTGCGTGGATGCCGGTCATGTTCACGTTCCTGCTGGCAAGCTTCCCCGCTGGTCTGGTGATCTACTGGGCCTGGAGCAACTTCCTGTCGATCATCCAGCAGTGGCGGATCAACAAGAAGAACGGCGCTGAAATTCATTTGATGAGTAACGTCAAGCGAACCTTCGGTCCCGACTCAGGCTCGTAGGTATCGGGCGCAGCGAAAGCAGCGGCAAATAACCGAACGAACAGACGGGCGCCCAGAGATGGAGCGCCCGCTGTGTTTCTTCTGGCGTTTGAAAGCACCTGAGATGACCGGCACGTCCGACTTCAGCGAAGACCAGATCGAGGCTGGACGGAAACTGTTCACGCAGCCGTGGCAGTTCGTGCGTGGCGCGCCCGATCTCATCCACCTGCCGCCTGACGATCGCCCGGAGATCGCCTTTGCGGGGCGCTCCAACGTCGGCAAGTCTAGCCTGATTAACGCCCTTGTCGGTCAGTTGAAATTGGCGCGCGCATCGAACACGCCGGGACGCACGCAAGAGCTGAATTTCTTCTCGATCCCGATCACGACGTTGTACCTCGTCGATATGCCGGGCTACGGTTTTGCCGAAGCGCCGAAGGCCAAGGTCAAAGCCTGGAACAAGGTTCTGCGCGGCTACCTCGCCGGTCGCCGCACGCTGTTGCGCGTGTTCGTTCTGATCGACGCGCGCCACGGCATCAAGGACACCGACGAAGACATCCTGCAATTGCTCGACACGGCGGCGGTGTCCTATCAAGCCGTTCTCACCAAAGCCGACAAGATCAGCAAGTCGGCGCTTGAAAAGGTAATCGCCGAGACCAAGGTGGCGCTGGCCAAGCACCCGGCAGCCTTTCCAGATGTGATTGCGACATCGGCGGAAAAGGGCGGTGGCGTTGATATTCTGCGCGCTGAAATTGCCCGCCTGATCGCCAGCGCCGGCCGCTAAACTCGGCCTGACGCCGTTACTTGATCAGCTTGTCGATGATCGTGTTGACGATGTCAAAGCCGCCTTCACCGAACTTCGCCAACATGCCCCCGGCAATGGCCGCGATCGTCCACCCAGTCCAGCGCGCCAAGGTTTGCTTGTAGTTGGTGCGGACTTTGACATCGACGATCTGATCGGGCAGCGCGGTTTCAGCTGCCATGCCGTCATTGCCGATGGTGCGCGCCGAGACGACGATCTGCAATTGCGCCCATCCCCGCGATTGCGGCGTCACCTGAAACCGCCAACTCGCAAAGTCATCATTGCCGAGTCCGAGATTGTTCTCGATCCATTGCGTTTCGGGCGACACCGTTTCTATGAAAAATCCGCCATCGGGTGCGCGCAGGCGCACTGACATGGCTTGCGTAATGGTGACCTCATGCCGCCAGGCGACGCCGCTGCCCTCTAGCCCTTCGGTGATGGCTTTAGCGGCAGCCTTGCCTATGCGCACCTCGATGCGTTCGGTAATGCCGACGCGCATCGCACGCGGGATATTCTCGGCCAGTTGACCGCTCTCGGTTTTCGATTTTGCTGCGCGCTGGTTTGGATGCGCTGCGCCGCCGGCAACCGGCGACGGCATCGCCATCGGTCCAGGTTGCGGCGCCGACTGAGGTAGCGCGGTTGCGCCGCCGGTCTGGCCATACGGTCCGTTCTGACCATAAGGCGACATCGGTGGTGACATGGGCGGAAACCCGCCGGGGCGTTGCGCGGCGTGCGCTCCGGGCGGCGGCGGTGGGCGCACAGCGTTAGCGGAACTACCATAGTTTGGAGCGCCGCGGCTCCGCCCAAAGTCATCGGATGGCGGCGCGCCAAATCCCGGCGCCGATTGCGGCAGCATGGGCGGGATTGGCGGCGGCGTTGCAATTGGGACGGGCCGTCCGAGATCAAACGACGGCGCAGGCGGCGGCGCTGCTACGCGCGGGTCCGGATATACATAGCCCTGAGACGGTCCGCCCTGAGTCGATGGCGCGTTTGGCGGTGGGCTGCTTGGAAGTGGAATGTATGCCGATGGAAATGGCGCTGGCGGTGGCGGCTGAATTTCGCGGTGCTCGAACACCGGCTGCTCGCGCGCCTCGATGAAAGGTTCCTGCTTTTCCGCTTCAACGGAAGCGAATTCCGATTGCACGGTTTCACCAGCGCCGGTCTCAGCCGCTTCCGGCGCCGATGGGCTCGCGTCCTTCTCCGGCGTCTGCTCCACGGCCACGGATGGTGATGGCGGCGGAGGAGGCGGCGGCGTCACGGGTCGCGGCATGTCGTTCATAAGTTCGCGCAAGCTTGGGGCGGCCCGCGACTGCACGCGCTCGCGGGCGCGCGCCAGAACATCGTCCGTCGGGCGAATGTCGGGCAATGCCTCGCGCGGCGGTGGCGCCAACGCCGCCTGCAGCGCCCGGATCGCCTCATCAAAGGTCAGGCCTTGAACTTGAAGGATCTGGGCCGCCACGCTTTTGCCGTCACCAACAATCGCCGCCAGTACGATTGCGCCGTTGATGTCGCGGCGGCGTCCGCCACGGGCGGCGGCAGCGGCGGCTTCGAGGATGCGAGACAAAGCCGGGGCCACCCCCAGCGTGCCACCGGCATTCTGCCGCGGCTGGCTGTTAAGGTAGCCGACCGTCTCGGATTTGAGGCGCGGCACATCCACTCGGCTGGCCGTCAAAACGGCCTCGGCGTCGGGGTCATCACATAACGCCAAAAGCACGTGTTCGAGGGACACTTCTGAAGCGCCCCATCCACCTGCAGCGTCCGACGCACGCGCCAAAGTCGCGGCCAAATGCTGCGACATCGGAACCTGGCTGAAGTCTGCTGCGGCTAAACTCACTGCAAACGTCCCCTCCGTCAGCGCGCCCACCCACCTGGACCGGCGACGCGACACCGAATCCTGCCAACAACCCTACCGCATCGCGGCGCTACAGGGCAAAGTCAGTTGCTCAATCGATTGTGGACCCTCAGAACGCGGCTCGATACCACCCGATTGTGTGGGAATTCCGTTGAGCACGCCGCGCGACCGGCTATAAGTCGCGAAACCTTGGAGGCCCGCGCTACAACGCTTTGAACGGCCTCGAATTCCGACCATGCTCGACCCTTGGGGGATGCTGTGAAAGAACCGAAAACGCCTGCCGCCCAAGAAACCGGCAAAGATGCCGCCACCGACCGCACCGCGTCGGCTCATATGCAGGCGCGCATCCTTGCCGAAGCCATCCCGCATCTGATCCGCTACGACGAGCAAACCGTGGTGGTGAAGTTCGGAGGCCACGCCATGGGCGATGATGCCCTCGCCACAGCCTTCGCCAAGGACATCGTCTACCTCAAGCAATCGGGCATCAATCCGGTCGTCGTGCACGGCGGCGGTCCACAGATCGCCAGCATGCTGAAGAAGCTCGAAATCACATCTGATTTCGTGCACGGGTTGCGGGTGACCGATAAACCGACGGTTGAAGTCGTCGAGATGGTTCTGTGCGGTAAGATCAACAAGGAGATCGTTTCAGCCATCAATCGGCAGGGCGGCAAGGCTGTCGGAATTTCCGGCAAGGATGCCAATCTCATGATCGCCAAGAAGATCACCGAGATGCCGGACCCACAGTCGAACCTGATGCAGGCCGTCGATATCGGCTACGTCGGCGATCCGATCGAAGTGAACCCGCACATCGTCGAAGTCATTTCGAAGTCCGATCTTATCCCGGTCATCGCCCCCGTCGGGATCGGCCGCGACGGCGAGACGCTCAACATCAACGCCGACACATTTGCGTCCGCCCTTGCCGCGCGTATGCAGGCTAAGCGCCTTCTGCTGCTGACCGACGTTGCCGGCGTGCTCGATCACAATAAAAAACTGATCGAACGTCTGACCATCGAAGACGCCCGCAAGATGATTCAGGACGGCACCATTTCAGGTGGTATGATCCCGAAGATCGAGGGCTGCATCGAAGTCGTCGAGGCGGGCGTCGAAGGCGTCGTCATCATCGATGGGCGTGTGCCGCATTGCGTGCTGCTCGAACTCTTCACGGAACACGGCGTTGGCACGCTCGTCACGCGCGCCGAGCGCAAGAAGGCCAAGAGTTGATGAGCCCGGCGGACACAGCCAAATCCCGACGCGCGACGCCCGAGCCGGTTACCATTCGTGGCTTTGACCACATCGAGACGTGGATTTTCGATCTCGACAACACGCTCTACCCGGCGTCGTGCGATTTGTTCGCTCAAGTCGATCATCGCATGGGCGCGTTCATCGCCAAGACGCTGGGTGTGCCCTATGAACATGCGCGCCATCTGCAGAAGGCGTACTACCGGCAATTCGGCACCACGCTTTCAGGCTTGATGCAGGTTCATAAGCTGAAGCCAGAGCCGTTCCTCGACTACGTCCACGATATCGATCTCTCTGCTTTACCAGAGCTGCCCGAGCTCGCCGCCCGCATCGAAAGTTTGCCCGGCCGCAAGCTGATCTTCACCAACGGCTCGCGCCGCCATGCGGAGAACGTCGCCGAAAAAATCGGCGTGCTGCATCTCTTCGAAGACATCTGCGATATCGCGGCACTGCAATTCGTGCCGAAGCCCGAGCATAGCGCCTTCGAGCGCATGGTGCGGCTGCACGACGTGGACGCTCCGGCGGCGGCGATGTTCGAGGACATGCCGCACAATTTGGAATCGCCGCATATCCTCGGCATGACCACAATCTTCGTCCATTCCGATTACGTCGATCATCCCGCGCAACTCAAAGTCCGCGAGTGGCGGCAGCTCCCGAGCCACATCCACCACATGACCCATGACCTCACCGAGTTCATCGGCTCGAAAATTTTGCAACCCAAGGCCGCCGGCATGACGGACGGCATTTTGGATCACCCGACTAAATTTAAAAAATCGTAACGCGACACCCGCGAAACCATCTCCCCTGGGCCACGTATCTCCAGAGTACTCCAAAGCGGAGCACACCCAACAACAGGAGATTATCCCCCCAATGTCTAATACCATGTCGAAGTCGATCCGCGCCTCATTGTTCGGCGCGTCGGCACTTGCGGCCGCACTGTCGCTCAGCGCGATTGCAACGCCGTCGTTCGCTGAAAAAATGGAAAAGACCGTGATGGTCGGCGGCGCAGAAATGTTCCCTTCGAAGAACATTATCGAGAACGCCGTCAACTCCAAGGATCACACCACGCTCGTTGCAGCCGTCAAGGCCGCAGGCCTCGTGGAAACGCTGTCCGGCAAAGGCCCGTTCACCGTATTCGCGCCGACCAATGCCGCGTTTGATAAGCTGCCGGCCGACACTGTACCGACCCTGCTTAAGCCTGAAAACAAGTCGGTACTCGCCGGCATTCTCACGTATCACGTCGTCGCTGGTAAGCTGTCGGCGGCCGATCTTGCAGCAAAGGCCAAGGACAATGGCGGCAAGGTCGAATTGAAGACCGTTGCCGGTGGAACCATCACGGTGATGAACGACGGCGGCGACTGGGTCGTCGTCGATACCAAGGGCGGCAAGAGCAAAATCTCGATTGCCGACGTCAACCAGTCGAACGGCGTGATCCACGTCATCGACGGCGTCGCCCTGCCGAACTAAAGGCGCCGCAGCGGGCACGTCTCCTCTCCAACTCCTACGGAGCCCGGTGACGCCAAAGACCCGGCGGAACAGTGAGATATTGGCAATCTCTGTTTCACCGGGACTTCCATTCCAAAAGATGAAATCAGCCGCGGCCGATAAACGGCATCGCCGTCGCCATCAGAGTCATGAACTGCACGTTGGCATCGAGCGGCAGATTGGCCATGTACAGCACCGCGTCGGCGACATGGGCGACATCCATGCGCGGCTCAACCAGCGTTTCACCGTTGGCTTGCAGAATTCCTGTTGCCATTTTCGCTGTAAAATCGGTCGCCGCGTTGCCGATGTCGATCTGCGAACAAGCAATGTTATGCGCTCGCCCGTCGAGAGAGATCGATTTCGTCAGCCCGGTGATCGCATGTTTGGTTGCGGTGTAGGGCGCCGACAGTGGGCGCGGCGTCGTTGCTGAAATCGAACCATTGTTGATGATGCGGCCGCCCTTCGGAGACTGCGCCTTCATCATGCGGATGGCTTCCTGCGCGCACAGAAACGCGCCGGTCAAATTCACGTCCACGACCCGCTTCCAGACGTCGAGCGGAATGTCTTCGATCGGCGTGCCGACCGCGAACGTTCCGGCGTTGTTGAACAGCACGTCGAGGCGGCCAAACGCATCGCGCGTTTTAGCAAACAGCGCTTTGACCGATGCCTGATCTGCGACATCCGTCGGCACGACGAGGCTCTTGCCGCCGCTGGCGGAAAGTGCTGCCGCCGTTTTTTCGAGTTCGTCCGTGCGCCGCCCGGCGAGCACGACATTATAACCCGCGCCTTGCAGTTTGACCGCAACCGCGCGACCGATCCCCGAGCCGGCGCCTGTGATGAGCGCGACTTTATGCGTGTCTGACATGAGTGAAACTCCGCTTGCCGGCCGCGATCCTTAGCGCGTCGGGACCGGCTTTTCGCCGCGATAGTCATAGAAGCCGCGCCGTGTCTTGCGGCCCAGCCATCCGGCCTCGACGTACTTCACAAGCAGCGGGCATGGCCGGTATTTTGAATCCGACAAGCCTTCATACAAGACTTGCATGATGCTGAGGCAGGTATCGAGACCAATAAAGTCCGCCAATTCCAGCGGCCCCATCGGGTGATGCGCGCCAAGCCTCATGGCCTTGTCGATCATCTCAACGGTGCCGACGCCTTCATAGAGCGTGTACACGGCTTCGTTGATCATCGGCAGCAGCAGGCGATTGACGATGAACGCCGGGAAGTCTTCCGACACCGCCGTCGTTTTGCCGAGGCTTTCGACGAATGTCTTGGCGGTCGCGAATGTTTCGTCCTCGGTCGCGATCCGCGAATCAGCTCAACGAGCTCCATGCGCGGCACCGGATTCATGAAGTGCATGCCGATGAAGTCTTCGGGACGGTCGGTGGTTGCCGCGAGCCGCGTGATCGAGATCGACGACGTGTTGGAGGCGAGCAGCGCGGTCGGCTTCAAGTGCGGACAGAGGGCTGCGAAAATCTTGTGTTTGAGGTCTTCGTCTTCGGTGGCGGCTTCGATGACGATGTCGCAATCGCCAAAGTCTTCGAGTTTCTCAGCAAACGTAATGCGTTTCAGGGCTTTCGTCTTGTCGGCTTCGGTGAGAAGCTCCTTGGCGATCTGCCGGTCCATGTTCCCCGCGATCGTCTCCAGGCCCTTTTCGAACAGTTCCTTTTTGAGATCGTGCAAAGCGACCGAATATCCCGACGTTGCGCAGACGTGAGCGATACCGCCCCCCATCTGCCCCGCTCCAATGACCCCAACCTTGGTTATCGTGCGCGCCGGGGACGAAACCACTTTGCTTTTGTCCAAGATCTTTTGTGCCTGGGGCATCAACCGCATTCCTTTGGAGATGGACGAGTGCTAGTGGCCGGCTTTTTTCAGTTCGGCATCCAACTCAGGCAGGGCTTGGAACAGATCTGCGACCAGGCCGTAATCGGCAACCTGGAAGATCGGCGCCTCACCATCTTTATTGATAGCAACGATGACCTTGGAATCCTTCATCCCGGCAAGATGCTGAATAGCGCCCGAGATGCCGACCGCAACATAGAGATCCGGCGCGACCACCTTGCCGGTCTGGCCGACCTGCAAATCGTTGGGTACGAAGCCGGCATCGACGGCAGCGCGCGAAGCGCCCATCGCGGCACCCAGGCGATCGACGATCGGCTCGATGTACTTGGTGAAATTCTCGCCGCTGCCCATGCCGCGTCCGCCCGACACGATGATCTTGGCGGAGGTCAATTCCGGGCGGTCGGACTTGGTCAACTCGGCACTGACGAAGTTTGACGTGCCGATGGCCGCCGGTGCGGCAACGTTTTCAATCGCAGCGGAACCACCCTCGGCGGCGGCTGGGAAGGCAGACGTGCGCACCGTGATAACCTTCGTGGGCTCGCTCGACTGAACCGTCTGGATGGCGTTGCCAGCGTAGATCGGGCGTTCAAACGTATCGGGCGACACGACCTTGGTGATATCGGAAATCTGCATGACGTCGAGTTTGGCGGCAACGCGCGGCAGAATGTTTTTGCCTGATGCCGTCGCCGGAGCGAGGATGGCCGCGTAATTGCCGGCAAGGCTCAACACGACCTCAGCGACTTCTTCGGCAAGGCCATTGGCGAGGTGCGGCGCGTCGGCGACCAGCACCTTGGAGACGCCGGCCAGCTTGGCGGCGGCTTCTGCGGCCGCCGAACAGTTGGAACCGGCGACAAGCACGTGTACGTCGCCACCCAATGCGGTGGCAGCAGCGAGCGTCTTGCCTGTGGACGGCGACAGCGCCGTATTGGTGTGCTCAGCAACGATAAGTGACGACATTAGAGCACCCCAGCTTCAGTCTTGAGCTTCTGGACGAGTTCAGCGACATCCTTGACCTTGATGCCCGCTTTGCGCGTTGCCGGTTCAGCCGTTTTCAGCACTTTGAGACGCGGCGCGATATCGACGCCGTAATCTTCCGGCTTCTTCACATCGAGCGGCTTCTTCTTGGCTTTCATGATGTTCGGCAGCGACGGATAGCGCGGTTCGTTCAAGCGCAGATCGGTGGTGACAACCGCCGGCAGCTTGAGCTTCACCGTTTCGAGGCCGCCATCGACTTCGCGGGTCACGGAGACGGCACCCGCTTCGGGCGCCACTTTCGAGGCGAACGTGCCCTGCGGCCAGCCGAGCAACGCGGCCAACATCTGGCCGGTCTGGTTGCAATCGTCGTCGATCGCCTGCTTGCCGAGAATGACCATGTCGGGCTTTTCAGCATCGACGATGGCTTTCAGCAGCTTGGCGACGGCGAGCGGCTCAACGGTCACGCCGTCCGCTGTTTCGATGAGAATGCCGCGATCGGCGCCGATGGCCTGCGCGGTGCGAATGGTTTCCTGGGCTTTGGCCGGGCCGATCGAAACGACGACAACCTCGGTTGCGGTGCCTTTTTCCTTGAGGCGAACGGCCTCTTCGACGGCAATCTCGTCAAACGGATTCATCGACATCTTGACGTTCGCCAGGTCGATCCCTGATCCATCCGGCTTGACGCGAATTTTGACGTTGTAGTCTACGACCCGCTTAACCGGCACAACGATTTTCATGCCCATCGCCGGATTCCCGGCGCTCCCAGACTGTTTTTTAATTCGTAGGCTTGCGCCGTGCAGCCGCAGACGTTTTTGCGGCGCGGCAGGCGGGCGAGCACACGAGACCCCCGAACGAATTCAAAGGCGCTTCTACGACCTTTCGCAGTTGCGAAGGGGAAAGCTACGAGTGCCTTAGTATGAAGTCAATCGGTGCGGGGGTCGCGGGATCGGCGTTTAACGCTAATTTTTTACCCCCCTAGGGGGTTGAAAATCCCCTTAACGGCCGAAAAGTTGCGTCCCCGGGCGGCGCATCACCACCACCAGGAGCGCCCCCGCCAAAAGGCCGCCGATATGGGCCCACCAGGCCGTCGGCGTCAGCTCGCCCGTCGTTGGCATGAACGCCATGACAATCTGAAACATGATCCAGGCCCCGAGCGCCCAGGCGGCGGTGATTTTGAGCGGAATGAACTTCGCAACCAACACCCAGATGCCGACCTTGGGGTGCAGCACCAGATAGGCGGCGATGACGCCTGAAATGGCGCCACTCGCGCCGATCAAAGCGTCCGAGCTCCCCGGGAGGTTGAGCGCGTGCAACAGCGCCGCCGCAACCCCGCATGCCAGATAGAACACGAGGAAGCGGACATGGCCGAGTGCGTCTTCGACGTTATCGCCAAACACCCACAGGAACAGCATATTGCCGAGCAGGTGCATGGCGTCGCCATGGAAGAACATATACGAGAGCAGCGTGATGCGCTCAGGGATGGCCAGGGCGTCGGCAGATTGCGCCGCCGGACCACCGAACAAACCGGATTGGAAAAGTTCGTGTGGCACCACGGCAAAGCTTGAAAGGAAGGCGTGGTCGTTGCCGCCTGCGCCTTCAATCAAAAACACCAGCACATTGATCACGATGAGAGACACCGTGACGTATGGGAACGCAATCACTTTGAGCGGATTGTCATCGCCTATCGGTACAAACACCCAGGCACAAACCTTCTGTCATCAACCACACAGGCGCCGCGTCATAGGCGTTCGATCAGCCATTTTTTACCGGGAACCCAGAGCACGTCGGCTTTACCGCAATCGTTGACGTAGCGGCCGGCGACGAACAGGAAATCCGACAGTCTGTTGATGTATTTGAGCGCCGGCGCGCTGACCGGCTCGTTCGGCAGTGCCGCCAATTCGACCATGTCCCGCTCGGCGCGGCGGCATACGGTCCGCGCCACATGTAAAGCGGCTGCCGCCGGCGTGCCGCCTGGTAGGATGAACGATTTCAACGGCGACAGCGACGCGTTCATCTGATCGATTTCTTTTTCAAGTCGAACCACCTGGGCGTCCGCCATGCGCAGCGGCACATAGGGCAACTCTTCACCGCGATCGGGAACACAGAGATCGGCTCCTAAATCGAACAGGTCGTTCTGAATGCGCAGCAGCATGACATCGACCTCGGGCGAAGCGCCCGCCAAGTGGATGCGAACCATGCCGATCTGGGCGTTGGTCTCGTCGACCGTGCCATAGGCCGCGATGCGCGGCGAGGTCTTCGGCACTCGCTCGCCGGAGCCGAGCGCCGTCGTGCCGGCATCGCCGGTTTTGGTATAGATGCGATTGAGTACGACCATAACGTCACCTTTTGCGGTGTAACACGGGTAGAAAAACAAGTGAGGCGGACCGACGACTATGCGGCTAACCGCACCCGCCAATCCTCCTCAAGGGTACGCGCTTAACGCGCGAGCATGGCATAAGCCACAATGATCACAATTGCGAGAAACTGAAGGCCAACGCGCCAGCGCATCAGTTTTTGGCTCAGGTTCGGGCTGGTGCCTTTCATCATGCTTCTCAAGCCGAGTAGAAGCACGAAAAAAACAGCGATAACAGCAATCGTTGTAGCGTGAAATAGCACTGTTTCCATGGCAATTCCTGGGACACGTTCTGTTGACAAGCCCAGATCATGATGGTCTGCGGCGTTCGAATATCTTTTGATTTAGGCCTCGAGACGGCCTGGGGCAACGGCCAATCGGTCACGGTATCGTCACTAGCTTGCCCGTTGGCTGGCGTTTCCCGGCAATCGGGCGCGCTTGCCCGCATTACGCAAATGATAATTGCCTAGCTCAATAAATGCCGTAATTTCTGAGCCTAGAATCATGCCAGAGCCCTGGTCCTGACGACGCTGGCGACGCGTCGGGCCGTGAGGGCGTTTTTTTGGCAGAACCGGACAATCGTCTTTGCGGCTTCGACCACACACAACGCATATCAGAACCAACCAGATCACGCGTCTCGCGGTTGCCGGTTCGATGATGCTTGCTGTCTGGGCCGTCTCACCCGTTGGCGCGCAGTCGCTGCCGGAAGCCTCGCCCGAAGAAACCGAACGCGCGCTTGAAGACAAACGCCGGGCGCTTGAAGAAACCGAGTCAAAGGCCAAGGCGCTGCAAAGCGACGTGACCGATCTTGACACCGAACGCGAGCGGCTGAATGCGCGCCTCGTCGAGACGGCTGCGCTGATTCAGAAAAGCGAAGCCCAGCTGACGACCATCGAAGGACGGATGTCGGAACTGGAAGCACAGGAACGGATTGTCCGCGGATCGCTTGGCCAGCGCCATGGTCAGATCGCCAAACTTCTGGTCGCCCTCCAGCGCATGGGTCGTAATCCGCCGCCGGTTCTGATCACACGGCGTGAAGACGCGCTCAAAATGGTCCGCAGCGCCATGCTGTTGTCGTCGGCCTTTCCCGACTTGAAAAATCAAGCGCTCGCGCTCAGCGAGCGGCTCAATGATCTGGTCCGCGTAATGACCGACATCCGCTCGGAAGGCGAGCGCCTGCAATCGGAGACGGACCGCCTCAACGAAGCCCGCACGCGCCTCGCCAGTCTGATGGAAGCCAAGAAGCTGACGATTGCCGACCGGCAGTCCGAACTCGTCGCCGTCCGAGCGGCGTCTGCCGAAATAGCCAAAAGCGTGACCGATTTGTCAGAGCTGATTTCCAAGCTCGATCGCACGGTGACCGAGAAGACCGGCCTTGGCGCTTACGAAAAAGAACTGAAGACGGCGGCGAGCGCCACGCCTGATCCCGTGCCGCCCCGCGCGACGTCTGATGCGACCCTGGCGCCAACGCCCGATGCGGCGCCACCGGCGGCTTTCGCAGTGACCGGTACAATGGCTGCGATAGGAGCAACACCTGAGACCGACACAGAAGCAGGCACAGGCCCGGTCGCTGGAACCCCTGCCGCTGGAGACCCGGCAGCGGGCGCCGCCTCAGCGCCGAGCGCCGAGACGACCGAGACGAAAGTCGCGGGTCTGCAACCGCCTAAACTCAAGCCGCAGATCATCGAACTCGCGCCGTCGCAGGCCGCTTTGATGCCCGGCAGCCCTGGCCGCATCAAACCGGCCATTCCGTTTGCGACGGCCCGCAGCAAATTACCGTTGCCGGCGCAAGGTCGCCGCGTCTTGGCGTTTGGCGAGAAAACCCAATATGGTGGCCAGTCCAAGGGGATGGTGCTTGAAACGCGGAGTAGCGCGCAAGTCGTGGCGCCGTGCGACGGCTGGGTGGTTTACGCTGGCGAATTCCGCAGCTATGGCCAACTCTTGATCATCAATGCCGGCGACGGCTATCATGTCCTGCTTGCAGGAATGTCGCAAATCGACGTGCAACCGGGACAATTCGTGTTGACCGCGGAGCCTGTCGGGACCATGAGCGGTGGTACAAAAAATTCATCCGTCTCGGTTCAATCGAACGCGCCGGTTCTTTACGTGGAATTTCGCAAGGACGGCCGCCCCATCGACCCCGATCCCTGGTGGATCGCAAGTCAGCAGAAGGTACAAGGATAATGCGCAAGACTGATTATGCTTTCTGGTCATTCCTGCTGATGACAGGCCTAGCGGGCGCCACGACCGTTTTGAACGTGACGCAAACCTATTCCGCTACGCCATCGCCGAATTCAGAACTCTATCGCCAGCTCGACCTGTTCGGCGACGTGCTTGAGCGCGTCCGTTCCGACTACGTCGAAAAGCCCGACGACACGCTGCTGATCGAGAATGCCATCAACGGCATGCTGACGTCGCTCGACCCGCACTCCGCCTACCTGTCGCCCAAGCACTTCCGCGACATGCAGGTGCAGACGCGCGGCGAGTTCGGTGGGCTCGGTATCGAAGTGACCATGGAGAACGGCGTCATCAAGATCGTTTCGCCGATCGATGACACGCCGGCCTCCAAAGCCGGGCTGATGGCCAACGACCTGATCACCCATCTCGACAACGAACAGATCTCGGGCCTGACGCTTGAACAGGCGGTTGAGAAGATGCGCGGCCCGGTTAACACGCCGATCACGCTGACGATCGTGCGCAAGGGCCGCGACGACCCGTTCGACGTCAAGGTTACGCGCGATGTCATTCGCATCAACGCCGTCAAGTCACGCGTTGAAGGTGATGTCGCCTACATCAAGGTTTCGACGTTCAACGAACAGACGCACACCAACATGGTCAAGGCCATCGAGACCCTGAACAAGGAGATCGGCCCGAACATCAAAGGGTACGTCATCGATCTGCGCAACAACCCGGGCGGCTTGCTCGATCAGGCAATTGCCGTTTCGGATGACTTCCTGGAACGCGGCGCGATCGTGTTGACCAAGGGCCGCAACAATGAAGAAACGCAGCGCGCCAACGCACGCGCAGGTGACGTTACCGACGGCAAGAAGGTCGCCGTTTTGATCAACGGCGGTTCGGCTTCGGCGTCTGAAATCGTCGCTGGCGCTCTGCAAGACCACAAGCGGGCCACCGTTATCGGTACGCGCTCGTTCGGCAAGGGCTCGGTGCAGACCATCATTCCGCTCGGTGCCAACGGCGCAATCCGCTTGACGACCGCACGGTATTTTACCCCGTCGAACCGCTCGATCCAGGCCAAGGGTATCGACCCGGATATCGTGATCGAAGAGGAAATCCCCGACGACATCAAAGCCAAGCTCGGGGCTGAAAAGCCGCGTGGCGAAGCCAGCCTCCGCGGCCACTTGAAGAACCCGGACGGTTCCGACAAGGAAGCGTCGAAGGACGGCGAAATGGTCAAGGAAAAGGAAGAGGTTTCCGGGTCCTCGTCGTACGTAGCGAAAGAGCCCGATAAGGATACGCAGCTCCAGTACGCGCTGTCGTTCCTGCGCGGCACGGCTAAGGAGCCGCCGTCTGCGGCGACCACGCCTGCAACCCCGGCACCCGCTGCAACGCCCGACGCCGGCACAACACCAGCGCCTGCCGCGACGCCCGATGCAACACCCGATACCAAGACGTCGCCGAACTAACTGGCAGCTTGGGCCGACAGCTTGGGTTCAATCATTTTGGAAGGGCGCTTTCGGGCGCCCTTTCTTTTTTGGGGTGGCGCGACGTCCTTACGACTGGCCGAAAAGCCCGCCGCCGCTTACATTTGAAGCCATGAGCACATCGGCCAAGTCCCCCATCGATCCCGCTAGCCTGCCCTATCGCCCTTGCGTTGGGCAGATGGTTATCAATGCCGATGGCCTCGTCTGGGTCGGCTGCCGCGCTGACGCCAAGAACGAAGCGGAAGGCCGGGGGGCCTGGTGGCAAATGCCCCAGGGCGGCATCGACGACGACGAAGATCCAGCAGCGGCCGCCGTCCGCGAACTCTATGAAGAAACCAACATCCGCAGTGTCAGCCTGATCGCCGAACATCCCCGCTGGCTCAATTATGACCTGCCGCCGGATTTGATCGGCAAGGCTTGGCGTGGCCGCTATCGCGGACAGAAACAGAAGTGGTTCGCCTACCGCTTTTTCGGGCCCGACAGCGAAATCTCGATCATCCCGCCGCCCGGTTGCGAGGTTGAGTTCATCTCCTGGCGTTGGGCGGAGGTCGGCGAACTGCTCGACCTGATCGTGCCATTCAAGCGCGATGTCTACCGCGAGGTGCTCAAGGACTTTGCGCCGCTGGCGCAGCCGCTCTGAGCTGACGCTTCCAACCAAACCTATAAATGCTAGAGTTCTGCTGACCGCCACCGGCGCGCGTGGCTGCCTAATGTCATAGTATTGCTATGTGTTTTCGCTAGATGGTGCGACTCTCCGTTGCTAACGAACGATTCGTTTCAGCTAGGTGCGCCGCCTATGAAGCACGCCGCAGTACAGGTTCCACACAACCAGCCTGATGCACTACCGATCCGCGCCTGCGTGGGCATCATGCTGCTCAATGCGGAAGGTAAGGTCTGGGTTGGACGGCGCAAACCGAAATGGGCCGGCGACCATGCCGCTCAAATCTGGCAGATGCCCCAGGGCGGCATTGAAAAATATGAGCCGCCCCGCATCGCGGCCTTGCGCGAATTGCGTGAAGAAACCGGCATCACCAGCGTCGATGTGATCGGCGAACATCCCGACTGGTTGACCTATGAACTGCCACCCAACCTGCTCGGCATCGCGCTTAAGGGCCGCTATCGCGGTCAGCGCCAGAAGTGGTTTGCGATGCGCTTTACAGGCGACGACAGTGAAATCGATATTTCCGCACGCGACGGGCTTAAAGCCGAGTTCGACGCGTGGCGTTGGGCGCCGTTCGAGTCTGTCCCCCGCCTGATCGTGCCGTTCAAGCGTGACGTCTATGAGCAGGTCACGGATGCGTTCCGCCCTTTGCTGGCGGTGTAGCACGATGGCATCGCGCCATCGGCGTCAGCGAACATGCGCCGCGCAGTTACGCCTTGCCCACTTTGCCGCTGCGCGCGTGCGCCGATAGAAGATCGCCGAGAGATTCGATTTCCTCGCGCCTCAACGGCTGATCGCCGCCGCTAGAGGCGCCGCCATCAGCCAGGGGATGCGTTGTTTCAATCACATCGCGCATGGCAGCTGAAAAAAAACTCAGGTCGCGCGTGATCGACTGGATAAGCGTCGCAAGTTCCCCGATCGTCGCGTTGCTCGGGCGCTCCAACAGCGCCTGCAATGCACGGACTTGGGAATGCACGACGTCAGTTGCCGCGTCGGAGTCGTGCTGCGCAATGGGCGCAGCATCGCCCAGCAAAACGGCGATCGGTAGCGAACTGAATTGGTTAGCCATGGCAGCCCCCGAATCATTGCTCTCTTTCAAAAAGCATTGGTGAGGGTGCTTAACAAATCATAAACATGCCAAGCGTTGGCCGGGAAGAGACCGCCTAGCAACACGTGAAGCGCGAGGTGTGGCGCCTCGCGTTGTGCTTGCGCGCGAGTCGTCCTCTACGAGCCTATGATGTGGCTGGTGGGTTAAGCGGCCTTTGCCGATATGCGGCGCAACTCGTTGACCAGTGAATCAGCTGCCGACTGTGCGGCATCATCCTTGGCGGCAGCCAGATCGGCTTCCGCCGCAGACAGTTCACGCGCGATGATTGCCGGCGTCATTTCATCGACGTCGTACGCAGCCTGCGCCAGAATCGTCAGGCGGCTGGGATCGACTTCAGCAAAACCGCTCTTGACCAGCACGCGGCGCTTAGCGCCGCCTGCCAACACGTCGAGCACGCCCGGACGCAGCGTCGTTATGAACGGCGCGTGGCCCGCGAGGACTGCGAAATCGCCGCCGGCACCCGGTACCACAACCTGATCGGCATCGACCGAAATCAGCACGCGCTCCGGCGAGACGAGTTCGAATTTGAAAGTGCCAGCCATTCTATGTCGTCCTTAAATGCAGGGCCCGCGAAGGGATGCCGGAAAGCTTCGTAACAAAGGCGCCGAAACCCTTAAACCGTGTCCTCGTCGTTTTCATCTTCGCCTTCGGCGCCGGCCTTGGCCCGCACATCTTCCGGTGTTTGCAGCTTGGAGCCGCAGAACGGGCAGAAGAACATCGGGTGATCTACCAAACCTGGCTCGTCTTCTTCGAGATCAACAAGGCCAACGGTCATGTAGATCACGTCGTCGGCGCCGACAGTGATGAGCGGCTCGAAATCGCCGCCCTCGATGGGTTCCTTCAGTTCTTCACAGCGGCTGCCGAAAGGGGTCGCGACCTGGGACATTCTTATTCTTCTCCTTGCGGCGCGCGCCCCTTGGGGCCGCTGCCGTCCTTAGGCAGCTTCCGCCAGCTTCTCAGCCTTGGCGATGGCTTCATCGATCGTGCCGACCATGTAGAACGCCGGCTCGGGGAGATGGTCGTAGTCGCCATCGCACAGACCCTTGAACGCCTTGATCGTATCGGCGAGCGACACGAGCTTGCCCGGCGAACCGGTGAACACTTCGGCGACGTGGAACGGCTGCGACATGAAGCGTTCAATCTTACGGGCGCGGGCGACCGTGATCTTATCTTCTTCCGACAGTTCGTCCATGCCGAGAATGGCGATGATGTCCTGCAAGCTCTTGTACTTCTGTAGGATCGACGGCACGCGGCGCGCGACGTCGTAGTGCTCCTCGCCGACGATGCGCGGATCGAGCATGCGCGACGTCGAGTCGAGCGGATCGACGGCCGGGTAGATGCCCTTTTCAGCGATCGAACGCGACAGAACGGTCGTTGCATCCAAATGCGCGAACGAGGTGGCGGGCGCCGGGTCGGTCAAATCGTCGGCCGGAACGTAAATGGCCTGAACCGAGGTGATCGAACCCTTCTGCGTCGTGGTGATCCGTTCCTGAAGTGCGCCCATGTCGGTCGCGAGCGTCGGCTGATAACCGACCGCCGAAGGAATACGGCCCAACAGCGCCGACACTTCCGAACCGGCTTGCGTAAAGCGGAAGATGTTGTCGACGAAGAACAACACGTCCTGGCCCTTATCGCGGAAGTCTTCAGCAACCGTCAGACCCGACAGCGCGACGCGCATACGAGCGCCCGGCGGTTCGTTCATCTGGCCGTACACGAGTGCGCACTTCGAACCCTTGGTCGAGCCGTTGTTCTTCTTTGGATCGACGTTGACGTTCGACTCGATCATTTCGTGATAAAGGTCGTTGCCTTCGCGCGTACGCTCGCCAACGCCGGCGAACACCGAATAACCACCGTGCGCCTTAGCAACGTTGTTGATGAGTTCCATGATCAGAACGGTCTTGCCGACGCCGGCACCACCGAACAGACCAATCTTACCGCCCTTGGCGTACGGCGCGAGCAGGTCAACGACCTTGATGCCCGTGACCAGGATCTGCGCTTCCGAAGCCTGTTCGGCAAACGACGGCGACGGCTGGTGAATGGCGCGCACGCCGCTGGTCTTGATCGGGCCGGCTTCATCGACCGGTTCGCCGATGACGTTCATGATGCGGCCGAGCGTTTCATCGCCGACCGGCACCGAGATCGCGGCGCCCGTATCCGTCACCGACTGACCGCGCACCAGACCTTCGGTCGAGTCCATGGCGATGGTGCGAACCGTGTTTTCGCCCAAGTGCTGCGCGACTTCGAGAACCAAGCGATGACCGCCGTTGTTGGTTTCGAGCGCATTCAGAATTGCGGGCAGATCTCCGTCGAACTTGACGTCGACGACGGCGCCAGTGACCTGGCGAACCTTACCAACTTTGCTAGCCATTGCTTCGTTTCCTCGTGCGTTCGGGTCTGGTTAGAGCGCTTCTGCGCCCGAAATGATTTCGATGAGTTCTTTGGTGATGTTGGCCTGGCGCTGACGGTTGTATTTGATCGTCAGCTTGTTGATCATGTCACCGGCGTTGCGCGTGGCGTTGTCCATGGCCGACATGCGCGAGCCCTGTTCGGACGCTGCATTTTCCAGAAGTCCGCGGAACAACTGGGTCGAGACGTTACGGCGCAACAAATCTCCGAGCACTTCTTCTTCGCTCGGCTCGTATTCGTGGACGGCGGATGCGGTCTTCGCACCTTCGTCCTTCACTTCCGGAATTTTGGCCGGGATCAACTGCAGCGCCGTCGGCTTCTGCGCGATGACCGATTTGAATTCCGAGAAATACAGCGTCGCGACGTCGAAATCGCCAGCTTCGAACATGCCGAGCACTTTATTGGCGATGCCCTGAGCGTGATCGAAGTTCAGCTGCTTGACGCCCTGGAAGTCCGTGCGCTCAACAAACGACTTGCCGAATTCACGGCGCAAACTGTCGGCGCCTTTGCGGCCGACCGTGTAGATCTTCACCGTCTTGCCATAGGCAAGAAGCTTCTGCGCGTCCTGACGGGCGAGCTTCGCGATGTTCGAGTTGAAGCCGCCGCATAGGCCGCGTTCAGCCGTCATCACGATGAGCAGGTGAACCTGATCCTTGCCGTTGCCGACCAGCAGCTGCGGAGCGCTCTTCTTGTCAGCAACCTTGGATGCCAGATTCGCCAGGACACCATCCATGCGTTCTGCATAGGGGCGCGCCGACTGGGCCGCTTCCTGGGCACGCCGCAGCTTCGCCGCGGCGACCATCTGCATCGCCTTGGTGATCTTCTGCGTCGCCTTAACGGAGGCGATGCGGTTGCGCATATCTTTTAAGCTCGCCATCGAGCGCTCTCCTTAAAGGGGGCCCGATTAAGCGGTGAACGACTTGGTGAACTTGTCGAGGAAATCGACGAGTTTCTTTTCCGTATCGCTCGACAGCGCCTTTTCCTTGGACGTGGCTTCGAAGATCGACTTCTCGGCGCGCAGACCTGCCAGCAGGCCCTGCTCGAACTTGCCAACCGCCGAAACCGGAATACCATCGAGATAACCGCGCGTACCGGCGAAGATCACGGCAACCTGTTCTTCCATCTTCAGCGGCGAGAACTGCGGCTGCTTGAGAAGTTCGGTGAGGCGTGCGCCGCGTGCGAGCAGCTTCTGCGTAGCGGCGTCGAGGTCCGAGCCGAACTGCGCGAAGGCCGCCATTTCGCGGTACTGCGCCAACTCGCCCTTGATCTTACCGGCAACCTGCTTCATCGCCTTCGTCTGTGCCGACGAGCCAACGCGCGACACCGACAGACCGACGTTCACGGCAGGACGGATGCCCTGGTAGAACAGGTCCGATTCCAAGAAGATCTGACCGTCGGTGATCGAAATCACGTTGGTCGGAATGAACGCCGACACGTCGTTGCCCTGCGTTTCGATGACCGGCAGCGCCGTCAACGAACCCTTGCCAGCGGCATCGCCAAGCTTTGCGGCGCGCTCAAGCAAACGAGAGTGGAGATAGAACACGTCGCCCGGATAAGCTTCGCGGCCCGGCGGGCGACGCAGCAAAAGCGACATCTGACGATAAGCAACGGCCTGCTTCGACAAGTCGTCGTATGCGATCACGGCATGCATGCCGTTGTCGCGGAAATATTCGCCCATCGTGCAACCGGTGAACGGTGCGAGATACTGCAGCGGTGCCGGGTCGGACGCCGTTGCGGCAACGATGATCGAGTATTCGAGGGCGCCGCGCTCTTCAAGTACCTTGACGAACTGCGCAACCGTCGAACGCTTCTGACCGATGGCGACGTAGACGCAGTACAGCTTCTGGCCTTCGTCGGTGCCGGTGTTGAGCGACTTCTGATTGAGGATGGTATCGAGAATGACGGCGGTCTTGCCGGTCTGGCGGTCGCCGATGACGAGTTCGCGCTGGCCGCGACCGATCGGGATCAGCGAGTCGATGGCCTTCAGGCCAGTTGCCATCGGCTCATGCACCGACTTACGCGGCAGAATGCCGGGCGCCTTGACGTCGACGCGCATCATCTTATCGCCCTTGATCGGGCCCTTGCCGTCGATCGGGTTGCCGAGACCATCGACCACGCGGCCGAGCAGACCCTTGCCGACCGGGACTTCGACGATCGCGCCGGTACGCTTGACTGTGTCGCCTTCCTTGATCGAACGGTCATCGCCGAAAATAACGACGCCGACGTTGTCGCTTTCGAGGTTCAGCGCCATACCGCGGATGCCGCCCGGAAACTCGACCATTTCACCGGCCTGAACGTTATCAAGGCCGTACACGCGGGCAATACCGTCGCCGACGGACAGCACCTGACCGATTTCTGAGACCTGCGCTTCTTTGCCGAAATTCTTGATCTGATCCTTGAGGATCGACGAAATTTCTGCGGCCCGGATGTCCATGGTCTATGACCTCTTCCCTTGGTCGTTTCGTTTGAGGGCCGAAGGCCCCATCTCATTTGTTATGAAAAACGCTGCCCGGAAACTCCGCGCAGCGATCCATGTCTCGTGCGTTATGCGCCTGTTCCGTTGAGCTGGACCTTGAGGGTCTCGAGCTTGGTGCGGAGCGAGGAATCAATCATCCGGCTGCCGACCTTGACGATCAGACCGCCGAGCAGGGTTTGATCAACCCGGGTAGCGAGCGTCACGTCTTTGCCGACGGAGGCCTTCAAAGCTTGCTTCAGTTCAGCGACCTGCGCGTCGTTGAGTGCGACAGCGCTCGTGACTTCAGCGCTGATTTCTCCACGCGCCTTCGCGGCGATGGCGCAATAGGCCATGATCATATCCTGCGCCGCGAAAAGGCGGCGGTTGGAGGCGATCAGCTTGAAGAAATTTGCGGCCAAGCCACCGATTCCGGCTTTCGCCATGAGGGCGTCCATGGCCTTACACTGCTCTTCGGTGGAAATCACCGGTGAGCGGACCATGCTGACCAGATCTGAGCTCTCGTCGAGCAAGGCCTGGAATTTATTGAGATCGGCTTCCACCTCGGTAGTCTTCGAGGCTTCCTTTGCCAGTTCGAACAGGGCCGACGCATAGCGTCCGGCAACCCCTTCAACGACTGTTTCGTTCGATGCCACGTCGCGCGCTCACGATTGCCCAATTGGGCACATTGGGGGCGGGGCTCGAATGGCCCAAGTGCGCCCGCTTTAAGGAAGGTCTTCAATGGCAAAAAGGGAAATAAACGGCCAAGTCTCCGTCATCCCCTTCGGAAGCCGGGCTGTGCTTAACACGCGCCCATGCCTGCTTCAACGTCTGGTAAGGGGGCGCGTTGCCGCATTTGCGGACAATTCTCGCTCCCGAACGCGGCGCGGATGCGCCGGGACCACTGAATGGCACCGGTCAGCATGACCACGCCCAAAGCCACCGCCAACATGAATGGATCCTGCAAGCGCTGTTCAAACGCCGTTCAATTGCGATGCCGTAAAAACCGATCATCGACGCAGCCGGGTTCTCCGGCGCGCAATCCGGGAAGCATCCCGGGGATCTGAGCGGGCAGGGAGCCTCAATCACATGTCAATCAAGTCCGTCATCACCTCGGCCGTCATCTCGGCCATGGCCGCCGGCAGCCTGTTGCCGATGGCGTCCGCCGCCAATGCTCGCGATTTCAATGGCCATCGCGACGGCGGGAGTTCTTATAGCCGGCACAGCAACCAGTACAGCAACTACAACAATCATAATCGCGGCTGGCGCCGGCACGGCGGCCAGAATTACGCCTACGGCGGTCCGCGCCGTCACAATGGCTATTACGGCCGCCACCGCGACCACACCGGCCGCAACCTCGCGATCGGCGCGTTTGCCACCATCCTTGGCATCGCGATCGCGTCCGAAATCAGCCGCGATCACCGCGGCGGCTACCGCGACTAGACCTCTCATCTCCTGACGCGATTGGGCCCGGAACCGTCTGCATGCGGTTCCGGGCTTTTTATTTGCAGCGGGCGCGTCAAAGCGCGTCGGGCAAATGCACCGGCCAGCGCCACGGCAGGATGAACACGAGGTCAAACCCGCATTCGAGCGCCTGATGTTTGGGATGCTTGGCCATCCACAGGTTTGCCGCCGCCCGCACGCGCTGGCGCAGCTTCGGCGTGATCGACGCCTCGCAATCGGCCAGCACCGCGCGCCGCTTCACCTCGACGAACGCGATGCGGCCGGATTTGAGCGTCACCAAATCAATTTCGCCGGCCGGCGTTTTAAAGCGCCGCGCGATGATTCGGTGTCCGCGCGCGGCTAGATACGCCGCCGCCATCCATTCCGCCGCGTGTCCACTGCGATAACGCCGTTGCCGTTCAGCGGAGGGATGCCGGTTCGCCGCCACGTCACGCCCCGTCTTTGCCGGTGCGATCCTTGATCTTGAGGCCGAGATCGTAGACGCGCGTCTTGGCAACGCCTAAGGCGTCGGAAACAGCTTTCGCCGCATCCTTCAGGCTCATGGACTTGAGCGCCACATCGAGCCGCCCGGCAATTTCGTCGTCGGTTGCTTCAATGGCCGTCGCCGGACCAACAACGATAACGATTTCGCCTTTTAAATCGCGCATTTTGACGTCGGCGGCGAGCGCGGCCAGGGGTGCACGCGCCATTTCTTCATGCAGCTTGGTCAGCTCGCGCGCCATCACGGCGTCGCGCGCGCCCAGGATATCCGCCATATCCGCCAAACTGTCGGCTGCCCGTTGCGGTGCCTCGAAGAAAATCAGCGAGCCTGGAATGCTTCTCAGCTCCGTGAGCCGGCGCGGCGCGCGGCCTGCTTTGGGCGGCAAGAAGCCCGCGAAAAAGGCGTCCGTCGGCAACCCACTGGCGGCGATCGCCGTAATCACCGACGACGGCCCGGGAATGCAGTGCACCGCTTGTCCGGCCGCCGCGCAGTCACGCACCAGCTTATAGCCGGGGTCGGAAATCAGCGGCATACCGGCATCGGAGATCAGCGCAATGCGCTTGCCGGATTCGAGATCGCGCAGCACGCGGCCACGTTCGCTATCCTCATTATGATCGTGCAGTGGGCGGGTGGTCGCGTGAATGGCAAAGTGGTGCAGCAGCTTGGCCGAATGGCGCGTATCTTCGCAGTAAACGATGTCGGCGCGCGCTAGCACGCTCAATGCGCGCAGCGTGATGTCGGCAAGATTTCCGATCGGCGTCGCAACCAAATAAAGCCCCGGAGCCAGTTGCTCCGTGACCAGCCGCCCCATGTCACGCGTAACCGATTGCAGAAGACGCTGCGTCTCCTCGCCGGCCACTGCCACATGCTCGTCTTCCGGCCCGTTTCGCGATGCTTGCGACAACTGTTTTTCCTAGCCTTTGTAGATACATACCCCAGAAAGCATGGGAGTATTGCACAATTCTCCTTCCGCCGCGCCGCGGCTTTCTCTAACCCCGAATGACCGTACCCTGATGTCTTGATTTGGCGGGCACGTCCTCCAGTGTGTTGCGTTTTCGGAGATGAGCGTCGCGCACCCGGAGCAGAATTGGCAATGACACCGCACCTGAAAACCCAAGCACGGCATGCGTCAAGCGCTTCACGCGCTGCGATGATGGCCGTTTCCGCGGCAATCGCCCTACAGGTGCTTGGCGGCTGCGCACAATCAAATCTCGGCCCCGAACTGCCGCAAACCTCGTCAATCGACAATGGCTCGAACGCCGCGCGGCCGACCGACCAGAAGGCGCATGCTGCAAAAATCGCACTCGTGTTGCCTCTCGCCGGCTACGGCGAATCGGCTCAGATCGCGCGCGGCATGAAGCAGGCCGCCGAAATGGCACTGTTTGAAGCCAACAATCCAGCCATTCAACTGATCGTCAAAGATGACGGTGGCACACCGCAGGGCGCGATGGCCGCCGCCGACTCGGCCATCGCGGAGGGTGCTGAAATCATCCTCGGACCGCTCTTCGGAAAATCGGTGACGGCAATTGCCCCCATTGCCCGCCGGGCCAATGTGCAGGTCGTTGCGTTTTCCAATGACCCGGCGGTCGCTGGCAATGGCACCTATCTCATGAGTTTCCTAGCCAGTGAGGAAGTGCATCGCGTCGTCAGTTTCGCAGCAAGCCAGGGCAAGCGCCGCTTTGCGGCCCTCATACCCGATACCGCCTACGGCCGGACCGTAGAACCGGCTTTCCGAGACGCCGTTACCAATTCAGGCGGCACACTTTCGGCAATTGAAATCTATCCGGCGGATTCCTCCGGCATGCTCGCGTCCGCGAAACGCGTTTTGCAGACGATATCGGATGCCGAACGCGCCGGCGCCCCGGTCGATGCGCTGTTTGTTCCAGCAGGCCGCGATCAGATTTCGCAACTCGGACCGTTGCTCGTCTATTCCGGTTTCAATTCCGCGAAACTCAAAATGCTCGGCACGTCAGCATGGGATGTGCCGGTATTTTCGCGCGACGACGTGCTGATCGGCGGCTGGTATGCCGCCAGCGATCCGGCAGGCTGGAGTGCATTCGCGGAGAAATACCGCAAGACATTCGGCACCGTACCGCCACGGCTTGCGACGCTGTCTTATGACGCCATGTCGATGGCTTTGACTCTGGCTGCAACGAGCGGCCCCGCACGCTTCTCCGCTGCAGCGTTGACCAACCCGCAGGGATTCGTGGTTTCTGACGGCATCGTGCGCTTGACCGCTAACGGTCTCAGCACACGCAATCTCGCGGTTCTCGAAATTGAGAAAACCCGCACCGTCGTGATCGACGCAGCACCTCAGAGCGGCGCGCCTCAAGCCTTCGCGACGGCCGCACAGCCTTGATCCCAGACTATCGATGTGCGTGCGCGCGCAAAGGCGACGCGACGGCACTTGCTGCAATCGCGATTATGTAAGGTAAATATGGTATGCGGAGCGCCATTAAGCGGCGAGCGCGCGCGCCTTAGCGGCAGCAATAACACTGCCAGCAGCTTCAATGTTGGCGCCGAATGCATGCACCGTCGCGCTATTGGCATAGCGGCTTGGTGCTATGTTCGCCTGACCCGGCATGGCCATCACGGCGGCCAGCTCATCGACGAGCGTGCTCAAGCCATATTGTGCCAGATCGAGTTGCTGCGTTGCCGCCGACTGCATGTCCTTGACGGCGGACGCCCCTTCGACAGAACGCACCAGCACGGACGTGATCTTCGACCACTGATCGGCCAGCGTCATCCGGCCGGGCACAGCCTGAACACGTTGGGCCGCCTGAACGGGTTGTACGGATTTAGCGCGCGCATGCACCGGGGTTTGCGTCGCGACAAGCTTCGTCACATGGCGCGCGACGGTAGCGCGCACGCCATCCGCCCATGCGGCCGCGCGTTCGGCAAACCGCTCGAACCCGAATTGCGATACTGGCGAAGCAAAAGCCAATTGTGGCCCCATATTGAATTGCGCTATTTTTTATAAAATGCGATTATTCGCGATTTGAAACAAGATCGGAATTCTAGTCTTAAAGAAAAGACTTAATTCCAGGAGCGTCAAAAGGGTCGGAATATTGCCCAAAAGCGCCGGGATATGGGCGTTTGCCGGTTCGTGCCGATCTCTGAGAAATCCGCGAAATGCTTAATCGCAATACGCCGCAGGCCGCCTTTATCGTGCCTTGGCGGCTGAAATCAGAGCTTCGGAGCGGATTTGGCCGCGCGCAGCGCTGCCGCCCTACGTACCACCCGCGCTACCGAGTTGCTGATACGTCTTGATGGGCGCGCGTCGTCCTGCCTAGCCGCTTTCGTCACCGGCGCCGCGAGGCTGGTGCCCGCCGCCGGGCCGGAGAAACGATAGTGCCCGGTCATCTCATTGACGAAAAGCGCATCCTCCACCTGCGGGCCGAAACCGCGATTGTGCACGATCATTGGCCGGCCGGACGGCCCTGTAACGTTGGAGACGATGGCGATATGGTCGTTGCTGCCTCTGTTCTGCGGCCGATGGTAGGTGACGACATCGCCTGGCTCATAATCTTCGGGGAAATCGGTGATCGGCAGGCTTGCACCGGCTTTGGCGAAGAAGCGGCGGAGCGCCACCGTCCTGCGGTGCGAAATGTTGGTATCGCTGGAACCAGCCTGTGATTCATGCACCAGACGCTGGAGATCGATGCCGAGCGCCCGATACGCCCGAATGACGACATCGGTGCACACGCCGTAGAGCGGCGCCACATCGCCGCCCGGATATTGGATGACCCGATATTCGTCATCGTAGACCACGAAGTCGCGGGTTTGCGCTTCCGCAGCGGCGGCAAGGGCACTGCCGAATTCGGATGCCGGGATCGGCGCGGCCGGCCCCGCTTCCGGCGCACCGTCCTGCACCGCGCAGGCCCGCACCATGGGGATGGCGCCTATGTGGCCGACATCGCGTACCGCCACGTCGGCCACCGGAACATCAACAGCCTCCGCCACTTCTAATGGGATGCGGCTCATCGCAACCGCGGGTGCACGAGAACCGGCAACAGTTTCGACGCCGTCGGCTTGCAATAGTGCAATGCGGGTCAGGTTTATGGCCTTGCTGGCCGCTGGTTCGGTAGGTGTTTGGGCCGCCACCGCTCCGGGGTTGATCGCGTGCTGGACGTCAGCCACCGCAGCACCCGTGGGGTTGAAGTGTTCGGCCGGAAACTGCCGGATCAGCGCCAGCGCGGCGAGCGTGAGAAGCACGGGGATCACCACGGATTCGCGCGGGCGCCATTGAAATGGCGGATAGAACGGCGGCCGAAACTGAACCGCACGCGCCTCAGCGTCAGCGGCAAGCGGCGTTGGCGAAACAGAAACGAGAGTTGGCGCGACGCTGGCTTTTCCTGCGTGCGCCGCCTTGGCGGAGGTTGGGTCGCCACGGCTGCTTTGCGGCACATCCTTGCGCCGCTTCGCCTCGTAAGGCTGCCCACGCGGACGGTAGCGCTTTCCCTTTCGC
This sequence comes from Hyphomicrobium sp., assembly GCA_016716675.1. GTDB lineage: Bacteria > Pseudomonadota > Alphaproteobacteria > Rhizobiales > Hyphomicrobiaceae > Hyphomicrobium_B. The sequence goes on along the minus strand of JADJVG010000003.1, from coordinate 85,704 downwards.
ACCGGCTGTTTCACTGACGCCCCAACTCGACCACCTGACCAGAGACTTCAAACATAGTCTGCCCGCTGAGGCCGGCACAATGCCAGAAATCACCGGCTCGATCCGTCCGGAACGGCCTCAGCCAGTCCGATGGCGCGGCGCACGTCCGCCGCGTTCGCCCCCTCTGCCCGGAGCGCGCGCAACCCCATATCGCCATTGCTTTTCGAAAGCTTTCGGCCGTCCGACCAGCAGATCAGCCGATGATGGCTGTAGCGCGGCTCGGCGACGTCGAGCAGCACTTGCAGCATGCGGTGCAGGTCGGTCGCCGCAAACAGATCGGCGCCGCGGGTGACGAGCGTGACACCCTGGCGGGCATCGTCGACAACGACGGCGAGATGGTAACTCGCCGGAACGTCCTTGCGCACGATGACAGCATCCCCCCAACGCGCCGGATCGGCCACGATCTGGCGCGGTGTTCCGTCAGCGTCGATCTCGGTAAACGTCAAAGGTGCGCCGCTGAGCTTATGGCTGAGTGCTTGCAGTGCCGCCTGCATATCCAGCCGCAGCGCTGGCGTTTCACCTTTGCCGATCCTTTCGGCAACGGCGGCAGCATCAGCGTTCTTCCAAAGCCCCGGATAGAGCGGCGCACCATCGGGATCGGTGCGCGCCGGATCAGCGGCGGCCGCAATGTCAGCCCGGCTCGCGAAACACGGATACAGCAAGCCTTGCGCAATCAGCCGATCAGCGGCGGCGAGGTATTCAGGGAAATGTTGTGATTGCACGAGCACCGGCTCTTCCCACGACAAGCCGAGCCAGCCGAGATCCTCGACAATCGCGGCGGCAAACTCGGGCCGCGCCCGCGTGATGTCGATGTCCTCGATGCGCAGCAGAAACCGGCCGCCGCGTTGGCGCGCGGTGTCATGGGCGATGATCGCCGAGAGCGCATGGCCCGCATGCAGCAAGCCATTGGGTGACGGCGCGAAGCGGGTGACGGTATCGCTCAATCGCACGCGCCCGACCGGCCGGCACCGGGCATGTAGGTGCGCGCCACGGCATCAACCACGCGATCGTAGGTTTTGCGCTCGTCCGCTGGATACACCATCGCCCAACTATTGATCAGCTTGCCGCCGCAGGTGAAGCTGACCCGTTCATAGAACATCTGGCCGTTGCGCGTGCCTGACAGCACGAACCAGCGCTTTTTCACCGGCGCATAGTCGATGTCAGCGCCAGCATACTGCTCATCGAGCAAAAACTGCCGGTAGTCCTGAAGCGAATTGTGGTCAGCGTTTTCAAAAGCACCGACGAGCAGCTTGGCTTTGCCGTCCTTTGAAATCAAAACGCGGCCTTCATCCGTTGTCGGCGCGGATTTCTGTTCAAAAACGTCGACCGGATAGGCGATCGCAAATCCATGGCGGTCATTTTTGACTGTCGCCCAATCGTCGAGCTTCGGTCCAGCGAACGACGATCCACTCGCTCCACACACAAACGCGGCGCAAAGCACCGCAAACATTGATCTCGTCATCGCACAGCGCGCCTCTAGCCAAGCCACAACAGACAGCAATCATTTTACGCCTGATCAAGCCGTCATTAAAGTGGTGACATGGAGAAACTTATTGTGACCCGTGCGCGCCCCATTACGCTTGCCAATCAAAAACAGCTTGTGACCGCTACAAATGCACTCGCCGAGCAATGCAAGATCATGCGCGCCATCTTCGTGCAAACCGGCACGCCGCCTCTGCGCGATTTTACATCCGACTTCGCTGGACTCGCGAAAATCATCACCGGACAGCAACTGTCGATCGCGAGCGCGGCCGCAATCTGGTCGCGCGTCTCCGCCGCCATTCAACCGTTCGATGCTGCACACATCGTGGCGACACCCAACAGCACACTTGCAGCACTGGGATTTTCAGGCGCTAAGATCAGAACGCTCAAGGCCGTTGCGACCGCGATCGCCGAAGACGGCTTTGATATGGCCGCACTGGCACGCGTGTCCGACGCAACGGTCATTGAATGGCTGACGTCGCTGCACGGCATCGGACCCTGGACCGCTGACATCTATCTGCTGTTCGCGCTGCGCCGGGCCGATGCGTTTCCAACGGGCGACTTGGCGCTGCAGCAAATAGTGCAGCGGCTAATGAAGCTGGAAACACGGCCGACATCGGCGCAATTGGCGGACATCTCCGAGCGCTGGCGGCCATGGCGCGGTGCAGCGGCGCGGCTTCTATGGGCAGAGTGCGCGCTCCGCCGACAACGCGCAGCCCAGGACAAAAAGTCAGAAAAATCAAGAAGCCGTTGATGATTGGCTGCGATCCGAGCGCAGCGCTTCACATATCCGACATGCGCAGCTAGTATCCAGGCTGTGGGGTAGATATTTCGACGCGATTCGACGGCAACACCGCGAGGCGAGTTCGACAGTGAATGCTCACGTGACCATACCGGACAAATGTCCGGCCCTTGTTCTGAACGCCGATTTCCGGCCGCTCAGCTATTATCCGCTGTCTCTGTGGAGCTGGCAGGATGCCGTTAAAGCCGTGTTCCTCGACCGTGTGAACATCGTCTCTGAATACGACACCTTCGTGCGCAGCCCGAGTTTCGAGCTCAAGCTCCCAAGCGTCGTTTCTCTGAAAAATTATGTCCGGCCAGCGTTGTATCCCGCGTTTACGCGCTTCAACGTCTTTTTGCGCGACCGCTTCACCTGCCAGTATTGTGGCGACAGAAGCGACCTGACCTTCGATCACTTGATCCCGCGCTCACGCGGCGGGCTGACGCGATGGGACAACGTCGTGACGGCGTGCGCGCCGTGCAATTTGAAAAAGGGCGGTCTGATGCCCCGCGACGCCAAGATGTGGCCGGCGCAAGAGCCGATCAAGCCGACGGTGTTTGAGTTGCACCGCAACGGCCGCCTGTTCCCACCCAACTATCTGCACGATAGTTGGGTCGACTATCTCTACTGGGATACGGAACTCGAACCTTAGCGCAAGACGCAAACGCGCGAAATCCAATCTCACGCCTTGGCGTCCACCACACTTGGCGCCCTAAATGTCTGGCGCCAAGAAGAGTATATGCCGTCTTGCGGCTTGTCGGCGGACTTGTCAGCGGCTTAGGCCGCCTTTGCCATGGTATGGGCGCAGATTTCTTCGGCGATCATATCGACCGCTTTGTCCCAATTGATCCGATCAGAGACGGCCAATCCGACCGTTGCGAGCGCATCGCCCGGCGTTCCGCCATCGCGGAAAACGTCCGCGCATGTCTGACGGCTGACAGCAAGCGCCTGATGCCACTGGATCGGATTGAGATGCGAAGGAACCGAGGGGGATTTGAAGGTCATTGGGTCAGCTCCGCTAAGACGCTGCACACACGCTTCTTACATGTGTACGCAAAGACGTTGGAACAAGGGCGGCAGACACAAAGAACGCTGGGACATCACTACGCGAGACCTTGCAATGAGATGTCTTCGATTGAGGGTAAACTCTCTCACGCTCGATGTGCCTGCCAACTCGCTGGAGGGCCGCACGCCCTCCTGAATTCTCATATGCCGTGGGGATTTTGAACGCCAGAAACGCAACAGAACAAACGCAACGGAACGCAACAAAAGCAACTGAACAAAACGCATAGACTACGCAACTGACACAACGCGATGAACGCAAACAAACTCAATTCAATTTCGCAACCGCCGGACGCTCAACGACAGCGGACTTCGCGACACGCACGTCACGCAATACCGACGCGACGCAGACACTCAACGGACGCCATGCACTCAACTTCACCGACGCCACACTAACCTCACTTACACTCTTGAACATGACGCGTTCCTGAACGCAGAACTTGGCCTGAACACGAGACTGAAACTGGGCGAGCCGCCAAGACATACGCATGGACTTATCTGTCCAGGCCGCTCGCCTACATTTGTGGAACGCTTTCGTCAGCACCCGCTTGGGGGACTGGCCGTACTCGGACGCAACACCACGCAACTCTGACGCAACAACGCAACGCTTACTAAAACCAATTTCGCGAACACCCGCCGCGCCGAGGCGCAGGGACGGCAACGCAATACTGTCTCGAGGTGACTTCGAACGCCGCACGATATCGAACGCCTCTTACGCTTCACTCTTGCCCGCACCGGAAACAACCGGCTGTGTTCCGCGAACGAAGAGAGAATAGCCGTCACATTCTGGCAACGCCAAGGCACGATTCTGTTCTTGCCAAGATATTCGCTTGACAGTTGTTCATGTGCAATCAAATCAGTGTTGTACTGACGTATGGCAATTGTGGAAAAGTCGCCAACCGCTTGAAAAATCAACCCTTCAGGCGCTGAGCGGAAGCAGCGAACGCAGCCTGCAAACTGAGCACCATCAGAAGTAGCGACCCAACGACGTTCCAACCGGCAAACGACAGGCCGAGGAACACCAGCGCCGGCTCGTCACAGCGCACAACCCGGATGTTTTCGAGGTCTTGCAAAAGCGTTCCAGCCGATGTCGCGAGATTGCCGCCGCCGCCACACGATTCCGGCCCCGGCCAGTACTTCCATTCCGCGCCAGCGTGATAGGTGCCAAGTCCGGCGTTGGCGAGAAACGCCAGCGCGACCAGGAAAAACAGCGCCGCCGCCCAGCCTTTTCTGCCGCCCGCCGACAACACGATGGCAACGAACAGCACGGGAATCGCGAAGTAATAGGCGTAGCGCTCCCACAGGCACAGCATGCACGGCTGGTATCCGCCGATGTACTCGAATCCCAGCGCTGTCAGGATGGAGGCGACGGTAAGGAACAGCGCGGCGCTGCCGTACGTGTACGCGGGTCCCTTGTCGGCCGAAACTTCAAACGCCATGACGCCATGTCCTCAACGCTTACGTGGCGCGCTCCCGGCGCCTCAGATCAGGTATTTCACGGCGACAAAACCGCCGACGAGCAGCACCACGAACGCCGTCGTCACAAGCGTCAGCCGCTTTTCGATGAAGTCACGGATCGGCTCGCCGAAGAAATATAGCAATCCCGCCACCAGATAGAAGCGCATCGCGCGCGCGACGATGCTGGCGCCGATAAAGGCGAGCAGATCCATCTTGGCGACACCGGCCGCGATCGTGACAACCTTATACGGGATCGGCGTCATACCCTTGATGATGACGGCGGGAACGCCGTAATCGTGGACGAACGCGATGAAGCTGTCGAGCGCGTTGGCCTTGCCATAAAATTCCAAGATCGGAAGGCCGACCGCTTCATACAAATAGTAGCCGATGGCGTAGCCGAGCATGCCGCCGACCACCGATGCCACTGTCGCGATGGTTGCGTACCACCACGCCTTCTGGCGATTGGCCATCACCATCGGGATCAGCATGATGTCGGGCGGGATCGGGAAAAACGAGCTTTCAATGAACGATACGACGGCCAGCGCCCAGGGCGCCTTGTCGTCGGCGGCCTTGCGCATCATCCATTCATAAAGGCGTTTCAGCATGGCGCCGTGCTTATCGTGCGTCGCGGCTGTTGTCCATGCGGCGCGGCACGCGGCTTAGGATAGGGTTTCGAAACTCTTGGAAAGTTCGGATACGACCGCGTTCAGGACAAAGCGGCCCTTTGGCGTGGCGCGAATGAGCGACGGCGGCGGCGCATTGTGGCCAAGGCCTTGGGCTGACCCTTCAGGCGCCAAGCCCGGCCCGGCGCATATCGCAATCGGATCAAGCTCATTGCGCCGCCAGTCGCCCGCCGGCTCGGCTTTAAAGCTATGACCCGTCGCGACGTCAACCATGCCGAGCTGCTTCAGATGCGCAATCGCGTCCGCGCCCGGCCGGACGCCGCCGAGCTTGGCGAGCCGGTCCAGGTCGATCCCTTCGCGCAACCGCAAGCCCATCAGCAGCATTTCGTCGGCCTGCTCAGCGTGCGAAAGCGGTGTTAGTTCGGTTCTGCCGTGGCCCTGCCCCTCCACGGCTGCCGCCCAGGTTTCGGGGTGGCGTTCGGCCACCGTCGCATGGCGAATGCCGTCGATCACGATGCGGCCGTGCGCGCCGGCGCCGATGCCGGCATATTCGCCGTAGCGCCAGTAGAGCAGGTTGTGGCGGCTCTCTTCGCCGGGACTCGCGTGGTTGGAAATTTCATACGCCGCCAGACCGCGCGCCGCCGTCATCTCTTGCGTGATGGCATAAAGCGCCAGCGCCGCGTCTTCGTCTGGCACGATCAGTTTCCCCGCCGCATGCAGCGCCGCGTAAGGCGTGTCGGGCTCGATGGTAAGTTGATAGAGCGAGACGTGGTTGTCGGCGAGATCGAGCGCCTCGGCGAGCTCGGCACGCCAGGCGGCGGGTAGCTGACCCGGCCGCGCATAGATCAAATCGAACGAATAGCGCTCAAATGTGTTGCGCGCGATTTCCAGCGCGGCTTTCGCCTCCGCCACCGAATGGATGCGGCCGAGGCGTTTCAGATCCTCGTCGCGCAGCGATTGAAAACCCATCGAGACGCGATTGACACCGGCAGTACGGTAACCCTGGAAACGGCTAGCGTCGACGCTACCCGGATTGGCTTCAAGCGTGATCTCAGCCTCTGGCGCAATCGCCCAAAGCTCGGCGACATGATCGAGAATAGCAGCGACCGTCGATGGCTTCATCAATGACGGCGTGCCGCCGCCGAAGAAGATCGAAGCGACCGCTCGCGCGCCGATCCGCTCCGCCGTGTCGCTCAACTCTCTGAGATAGGCTGTGAGAAAGCGATCCTCGTCCCAGCCGCCATGGCGGGACGTGGCTATTGAAGTCGCAGTAGGGGCATTTCTGCGCGCAGAACGGCCAGTGGATATAAACACCAAAGCCCGGATCGGCGCGCGTTGCGTCGCTATCGCTCATACATACTCGCGGCCAGCAGACTTTTGGCCATCATACGCCATTTCGGGTCGTCCGCGTCGGGCATATCACCGAGATAACCCTGCAGCGCCGCGAAATAATCGTCCAACGTGGCGCTGTTCCAGGCGTGGCGATTGGCGTGCAGATCGGCGCGCAGGCGCATGATGAACTGCGCCAGTTCTTCGCGCGTTGAGAGCGACGCCGCCGCAGCCGTTAGCGCCGGCAAATCACGACCAGCGATCTTGGTGGGCCGGGGTGCTGCTTCGATATGATCGAGGCAATCGTGCTTGAATGCGGCGAACGCCCGCGTGCGATGCGACCCGGCGTATTTCTCAGGTGGCTCCATCTCGCCATAGGTGCGTGTGTCGCCATCGGGCACGAACATCGGATCGTAACCGAAGCCGTTGCCGCCGCGCGCCGGCCAGACCAGATGACCAAAGACCTTGCCTTCGAAAATCTGAGTTTCACCCGTCGGCCACGCGAGGCACAACACGGAAATGAAATTGGCGCGCGGCCCCGGCGCGTTCGGCTCTGCCGACCAGCCACGGCGTGCGGTGATTTCCTCAGCGACCTTTTGCATGGCGAGGCCGAAATCTTTCGCGGGCCCCGCCCAGCGTGCCGAATAGATGCCAGGCGCGCCGCCAAGGCATTCAACTTCAAGACCTGAATCGTCGGCGAGCGACGGCAACCCGGACCCGCTGGCTGCCGCGACGGCTTTGAGTTTGGCGTTGCCTTCAAACGTTGCCTCGGTTTCTTCAGGTTCGCTGAGACCGAGATCACCGGCTGAGACGGCATTCAATCCATATGGTTTAAGAAGCTGGTTGATCTCCCAGACCTTGCCTTTGTTGTGGCTCGCAACGACCAGTCTGGTGCCGCGCGTCAGACGCTTCATGCTTCAATTCCCCAAATGCGTGCTTCCGCAAATTCCAGACAGTTGCCCGCTGGATCGCGGAAGTAGATCGACCGGCCGCCCTTCGGCCACTCGACCTCAGCTTCGATGGCCACGCCGTTGGCAATGAGATGACTGCGCCACTGCGGAATCTCGTCAGCCGTGGCGCGGAAGCAGACGTGCCCTTCGCCAACCGCACCATGTGGTGGCACTGGCAGGCGGGTATCTGGCGGCGGCGGAACGGCGGTCACGACCGGATTGAACAGCAACAGCATCTGCTGGCCAATCCTGAAGAAGACATGCCGGCCAGCAACCTTACTCACCCATTCAAGCCCAAGCACGTCGCGGTAAAAAACCTCTGCCGCGTCGAGATCGCGGACGTATAAAATTGTTTCAAGTACAGCGGAAGGAGTCACAGGTCTTTCTCCTGTCAGGACAGCGATGCCAACAGCATCAAAACCGTTGCCGCCGCGCCGAGCGCTGTTCGAACGGCGTGCAGCTTGCCCCACTTTTCGATTAGTGCCCGTGACTTTGGTCCAGCGTCTTGTGGCGCGATGGCGTTGAGTACGTGGTTTGTCGGCATGATGACGAGCAGCGTATACGGCCAATTCGCAACGAGTACGAGTGCACCGACGAGCCACACCGCATTGCCAGTGGTCCACCACGATAACACGCCCAACACGAAGCCAATCACCGCCAGACTGGCCTGCATGGTAAAACCGCGCGCATAGCTCGGTTTCCATTGCGCCAGCAGTGCTTTGTCATCGAGCCCGAGGCGCGCGGGCTGCTCGGCGACGTTGATGTAAAGGGCGGCCCCGGTGAATAGAGCCGCCACTGTCAGCGCGAGGGGACCAAGTATCATGATGCGCTACACGCTCCTGAGTTGAAAGGTTTGAAAGACGTCTCCACCGTCACACTTCACGAAGTGCCGCGGCCAGGAGCAAGTCCCTAGCCAACCGTCAACTTCTGCAGCTGCACCAATTCACCGATGCCCTTTTTGGCGAGCACCATGAGCTGGTCGAAACGCTCTTGGCTGAACGGCGTGGTTTCCGCCGTGCCCTGCACCTCGACGATGCCGCCCGAACCGGTCATCACGAAATTGGCGTCAGCGTCGGCATTGCTGTCCTCGGCGTAATCGAGATCGAGCACCGGCTCGCCTTTATAGAGGCCGCAGGAGACGGCGGCGATGTGATCGCGCAGCACGCCATCCTTCACCATGTCGCGCATCTTCATCCACTGGATGCAATCGTAGAGAGCCACCCAGGCGCCGGTGATGGAAGCCGTGCGCGTGCCGCCATCGGCCTGGATGACATCGCAGTCGACCGTGATCTGGCGTTCACCAAGTTTTGGCAAATCAACGACGGCGCGCAGCGCCCGTCCGATCAGACGCTGGATTTCCTGGGTGCGGCCCGACGGGTGGCCGCTCGTCACTTCGCGGCGCGTGCGGTCGTGGGTGGCGCGCGGCAGCATGGCGTACTCGGCCGTCACCCAGCCGCGGCTCTGGCCCTTCAGCCACGGCGGTATGCGCTCTTCCAGGCTCGCCGTACACAGAACGTGGGTGTCGCCGAACTTAATCAGGCACGAGCCCTCGGCGTGCTTGGAAACGGCGCGCTCGATCGAGACACGGCGCAGTTCTTCGGGCTTTCTTTTGGATGGGCGCATGGGATTCCTGATGAATGGCAATTTCGACCGCGACCCTAGAGAACGCGGCCGGACGCTTCAACCTCGTTCAACCTTTAAAGTCGAAAAGATATTGCCCAATTTGACGGCCTCCCCCGTCCCTCCGTAAACTTCGCTTGTGAAATACCAGGATCCATCGCACATCCTGCAAATGGCCGACGATCAAAGCAAGTTGCAGCAACTGAACGAGCGCTCGCGCACAATTTTGCGGCGCATCGTCGAGAGTTATCTGGCGACGGGTGATCCCGTGGGGTCGCGCAATTTGGCGCGCGCGCTGCCGATTGCGCTGTCGCCCGCCTCGATCCGCAACGTTATGTCGGATCTGGAGCATTTGGGCCTGATCATCTCGCCGCACACCTCCGCCGGGCGGCTGCCGACGCAGCTTGGCCTGCGCATGTTCGTCGATGGTCTGCTGGAAGTCGGCGATATCACTCAGGACGAGCGCCGCAGAATTGAAACCCAAATTGCTTTCCAGCGCGAAAAATCGGTCGACCAGCTCCTGGCTGAAGCCAGCGAAATGATCTCCGGCCTGTCGCATTGCGCTGGCGTGGTGCTGGCGGAGAAGCAGGTCGCGCGCCTCAAACACATCGAGTTCGTGCCGCTGGAACCGGGCAAAGGTCTGGTGGTGCTGGTTGATGAGGACCAAAACGTCGAAAATCGCATCATTACGCTGCCACCCGGGCTGCCGCCCTCGGCGCTGAATGAAGCCTCGAACTATCTCAACACCCATATCCGCGGGCTGACCATCACAGAAGCGCGCGGCGCCATCGAAAAGGCGCTCCGCGCCGCCAAGGCCGAACTCGATTCCCTGACGCAGAAAGTCATCACGGCCGGACTTGCCGAGTGGTCAGGCTCGACGGACGAGCGCAAAAGTCTGATCGTGCGCGGCCAGGGCAATCTTCTCAAGGATGTCAGCGCCACCGAAGACCTGGAGCGCATCCGCCAGCTGTTCGACGATTTCGAATCCAAGCGCGATCTGGTGCAACTTCTCGGCGCGTCTGAAAACGCCGAGGGTGTGCGCATCTTCATCGGCTCGGAGAACAAGCTGTTCTCATTGTCGGGATCGTCGCTCGTCGTCGCCCCGTTCCACGATCAGACCCGGCGCGTCGTCGGCGTGCTGGGCGTCATCGGCCCGACGCGCCTCAACTATGCCCGGATCATTCCTATGGTCGATTATACCGCCAAACTGGTCGGGCGCCTGATTACATGAGCCCCGCCGATGTGAACCCTGGCAATATGACGCCCGGCCCGCGCTTGTGCGGCGGCGCAATGGCTTGATTTTTCGCACCCGCAAGGCGATATGGGTCGTTTGGGCGGAGCGCCACTGCTACCCCCTGAAATCCGAAGAATTGAGAGCAAATGAGCGACGATACGAAACCGGACGAGCAGCCGATTGATACGCAACCGGGCGCAGCCCCTGGACCCGCAGCAAGCGGCGGCCAGGACGTCGGCGTTGCTCAACTCAAGGATATGATCGCTGCGTTGCAGGCCGAACTTGACGCCAAAACCGCCGCGGTCGCTGAAAAGCACGATCAGTTCGTCCGCGCCCTCGCGGAGACGGAGAACGTCCGCCGCCGGCTTGAGAAAGAAAAAGAAGACACCGCGAAGTACGCCATCAGCAAATTCGCCAAGGATATTCTGTCGGTCGGCGACAATTTCCAGCGCGCCATTTCGGCGGTTCCGCAAGATGCCGTGGACACCGATCCGGCGCTCAAATCCTTGCTCGACGGCGTGATCCTGGCCGAACGCGATTTCCGGGGTGCCCTTGCGCGCCACGGCGTCACGGTGGTCGAACCCGCGGGCCAGCCGTTCAATCCGCATCATCATCAAGCCGTGATGGAGCAGGAAAACCCCAATGTGCCCAACGGCACCGTGCTGCAGGTGTTCCAGTCAGGATATCTGATCGATGACCGCTGCTTGCGACCGGCGATGGTCGTTGTTTCGCGCGGCGGCGCCAAGGCCGGCAAAACCGACCCGGCGAACACCCACGCGGCAGAAGACCCGGACCCCTCCCCAACCGGCGGCGACACATAAACCGCGGAGCCGACGCCAGCGATGGTCGCGGCGCGCCGAAGGGGCGCGCCAAGCCTGTGGGAACGGTGCGGCCGGGTATGATATACGACCCGTAAACGATGAGGCCCCGTGGTCGCAGGTTTGCGTTTGGCGCCCTGACGGGCTTTCGCCTCAGATTTCTCGAATGCCGCGTTAAAGTGTGTAATTGCAGACCTTAACAGCGGTCGTGCATGGTTTTTCGCTGCAATACTATTCGGCCAAACGTGATCGCAAAAGTCGGTGGTTCAGCCGTTGCACGCCGAAAGCCACTGCCTATATACCGACTACAACGACTGTGACTCCCGGGGACCGGCTTAGGGATACCGTCATTTTGACGCCCGTGGGATGCCAGCAATGGGTCCACCCGGTCTGCTGCAACTTTAAGAAGGAAAGAGACGATGGGTAAGGTTATCGGTATCGACCTCGGCACGACGAACTCGTGTGTCGCGGTCATGGACGGCGGTAAGCCGAAGGTTCTTGAAAACGCGGAAGGTGCCAACACCACGCCGTCAATCGTGGCGTTTACCGCCGATGACGAGCGGCTCGTGGGTCTGCCCGCCAAGCGCCAGGGCGTGACCAACCCGACCAACACATTCTATGCCATCAAGCGATTGATTGGCCGCCGCTTCGACGACCCCGAGGTCGAGAAGGACAAGAAGCTTGCGCCGTTCAAGATCGTCAAGGGCCCGACCGGCGACGCCTGGGTCGAGAGCCACGGCAAGCAGTATTCTCCGCAGCAGATTTCGGCCTTCATCCTGCAGAAGATGAAGGAGAGCGCCGAGGCCAAGCTTGGCGAACCCGTCACGCAGGCCGTCATCACGGTTCCGGCGTACTTCAACGACGCCCAGCGCCAGGCGACCAAAGACGCCGGCAAGATCGCTGGACTTGAAGTGCTGCGCATCATCAACGAGCCGACGGCGGCCGCCCTTGCCTATGGTCTCGACAAGAAGAAAGAAGCACGCACGATCGCGGTCTACGACCTCGGCGGCGGCACCTTTGACGTGTCGATTCTCGAAATCGGCGACGGCGTGTTCGAAGTGAAGTCGACCAACGGTGATACCCACTTGGGCGGCGAAGATTTCGACAACACGCTGGTGTCGTATCTGGCGGATGAGTTCAAGAAGGAACAGGGCATTGATCTGCGCGGCGACAAGCTGGCGCTGCAGCGCCTGAAGGAAGCTGCCGAAAAGGCCAAGATCGAACTGTCCAGCGCCCAGCAGACGGAAATCAACCTGCCGTTCATCACGGCGGATGCTTCTGGTCCGAAGCATCTGACGATGAAGCTGACGCGTGCCAAGCTCGAAAGCCTTGTCGATAGCCTGATCACGCGCACCAAAGGCCCGTGCGAAAAGGCTCTCAAGGATGCCGGTCTGAAGGCTGCCGAAATCGATGAAGTCGTGCTCGTCGGCGGCATGACGCGCATGCCGAAGGTGCAGGAACTCGTGAAGCAGTTGTTCGGCAAAGAGCCGCACAAGGGCGTCAACCCCGATGAAGTCGTCGCCGTCGGCGCGGCTATTCAGGGCGGCGTGCTGAAGGGCGAAGTCAAGGACGTGCTGCTGCTCGACGTGACGCCGCTGTCGCTCGGCATCGAAACACTTGGCGGTGTGTTCACGCGCCTGATCGATCGCAATACGACGATCCCGACCAAGAAGAGCCAGACCTTCTCGACCGCCGAAGACAGCCAGGGCGCGGTGACGATCCGCGTGTTCCAGGGCGAGCGTGAAATGGCAGCGGACAACAAGATCCTCGGCCAGTTCGATCTCGTCGGCATTCCCCCGGCGCCGCGCGGCGTACCGCAGATCGAAGTCACCTTCGACATCGACGCCAACGGCATCGTGCACGTCTCGGCCAAGGACAAGGCGACCAACAAGGAACAGTCGATCCGCATTCAGGCATCGGGTGGTCTTTCGGACGCCGACATCGAAAAGATGGTCAAGGAAGCCGAGGCGAATGCCGCCGACGACAAGAAGAAACGCGAACTGGTCGAAGCCCGTAACCAGGCCGAAGCGCTTGTTCACGGCACCGAAAAGTCGCTGACGGAGAACGTCTCGATCCCGGCCGTCGCCGCGATCAAGGGCGAAGTCGAAACCGCGATCACGGCCGTTAAGGACGCGATGGCGGGTGAAGACGCCGAAGCGATCAAGTCGGCTGCCAATGCCTTGACTCAGGTGGCCATGAAGATCGGTGAAGCCGTCTACACGGCCAAGGGCGGCGCTGCCGGCATGGATAGCGAAGACGGCGCGGCCGACAAGGCCGAAGGCGACGACGTCGTCGATGCCGACTTCGAAGAAGTTAAGGACGACAAGAAGTCCGCTTAACCTCACATTATTGAACGAACTGGCGCCCCGGATGGCTTCCTGCTCTAAACAAATCGAGCATGATCTGCCAAAAGGGGCGCCAGCGTAGTTGCCGGACCCATACCGGCACCATCCACCAACAGGGTATTTTGGCCGCCACGAGGCCAACCGTCTGAGAACAGCGCATCCATGGCCAAGCGCGACTATTATGAAGTTCTCGGCGTTCAGCGGAACGCGACCGAGCAGGACCTGAAGTCGGCTTATCGCCGGCTCGCGAAAGATTTTCATCCCGATCGCAACGCCGGCGACAAGGATGCCGAACACAAATTCAAAGAAGTCAACGAAGCCTATGAGGCGCTGAAAGACCCGCAGAAGCGCGCCGCCTACGACCAGTTTGGCCATGCCGCCTTCGATGGCATGGGCGGTGGCCGCGGTGGCCCTGGCGGCTTCGGTCCTGACTTCGCGTCTTCGATGTCCGACATCTTCGACGATCTGTTTGGCGAGTTCATGGGCGGACGCCGGGGCGGTCCCGGACAAGGCGGCCAGCGCCGCGGCACCGGACGCGAACGCGGCGCCGACCTGCGCTACAACCTCGAAATCACACTGGCCGAAGCCTACGCCGGCAAGACCGCACAGATCCGCGTTCCAGCCAGCGTTTCGTGTGAAACGTGCGCGGGTAGCGGTGCCAAGGCCGGAACCAAGCCGAAAACCTGCACGACCTGCGGCGGCATAGGCAAAGTGCGCGCCAGCCAGGGCTTCTTCACGATCGAGCGCACCTGCCCGTCGTGTCAGGGCCGCGGCGAAATGATCGACGATCCCTGCTCCGATTGTTCGGGTGCGGGGCGCATCACCAAAGAGCGCACTCTGTCGGTCAACATTCCAGCCGGCGTCGAAGACGGTACCCGCATCCGCTTAGCGAGCGAAGGCGAAGCCGGCGTCCGCGGCGGACCGGCCGGTGATCTCTACATTTTTCTAGCGATCAAGCCGCACGAATTCTTTCAGCGCGACGGCTCGGACCTGTTCTGCAAGGTGCCGATCGCGATGACGACCGCGGCACTTGGCGGCCAAATCGACGTGCCGACACTCGAAGGCTCGACAACGCGCGTGAAGATCCCCGAAGGCACGGAAAGCGGCAAGCAATTCCGCTTGCAAGAAAACGGTTACGGTCGCGCCGCCTTAAACGTCCACGAGTCTCGCCCTCCCTCCAGTCTCAGGAATGCCAGTCCAAATGCCCTCGTCTTCTAAGCCCGAACCGCGCCTGCTGTTCATCGCCGGAAGCGCGCGTGAAAAATCGTGGAACAAAAAACTGGCACGGCTCGGTGAAAACATCGCCGATGCCAACGGCATTAAGGCGACGTTCGCTGACCTTGCGGACTACCCGATGCCGATCTACTGCGGCGATATCGAAGTCAACGATGGGCCGCCGAGCAACGCCCGCAAGCTCAAGGCCTTGATGGGCGTGCACACCGGCATCTTCATCGCCAGCCCGGAATACAATGCCTCGTTCTCACCGTTGCTGAAGAACGCGATCGATTGGGTCAGCCACGTGAAAGATGACGGCGAGGCGCCGCTACAGGTCTACAAGTCGCGCGTGTTCGCAGTCGGCTCGGCGTCCCCCGGCGGCATGGGCGGATTGCGCGGTTTATCGCAGCTTCGCTTAGTGCTTGAAACCGGGCTCGGCGCGCTCGTGCTGCCCGATCAGTTCGTTGTGCCGAAGGCCGTCGATGCATTTGACGAGAATGGCCACTTGAAGAACAAGGATAACCAGGAACTCTTCAAGGTTCTGATCCAGAAGCTCGCCCGCGCCGCCCATGTGCTGCATGGCTAGTGTTGCGAACGGCAAAGAGGGTTGACAGTATGCAGGCTGCGAACCGGGACAAGCTGATCGTCGCGCTGGATTTCCCGGCCTACGACGACGCACGCCACTTGGTCGATACGCTTGGAGATACAGTCTCCTTTTACAAAGTCGGTCTTGAACTGCTGTTTCATGACGGACTGGCGCTCGCGTCGGAATTGAAGAACGACGGCAAGCGCGTGTTCCTCGATATGAAATTTCTCGACATCGCCAATACCGTCGAGAAGGCGGTCGCTGCGGTTGCAGGCCTTGGCTTCGATTTCCTGACCATTCACGGCACCGACACCAAAACCATGGCGGCGGCCGTGAAGGGCCGCGGCAATGCGCCGTTGAAGCTGCTCGCCGTAACCGTTCTGACCAGCCTCGATCAAACGGACCTCGCCGACCAGGGCATCGCGATGACGCCGCAGGACTTGGTATTGAAGCGCGCCCGCCTGGCGCTCGACGCTGGCATCGACGGCGTGATTGCGTCAGGACAGGAAGCCGCCGCGATCCGCGCCGCAACGGCGCCAAATTTCCTGATCGTGACGCCCGGCATCCGTATGCCCGGTGGCGAGGCGGGCGACCAGAAGCGCATTACAACGCCGGACGAAGCGCTGCGCGCCGGCGCCAATCATATCGTTGTCGGCCGACCTATAACGGCCGCATCAAACCCAAAAAGCGCCGCCGAAAGCGTGCTTCAGCGCATCGCGCTCGCGTAACTTGCAGCGGTGCGTGCGGGGCATTGCCACGACCTCGCCATATGCAGACCACGTCTGCTCCCAAGTTCGTCTTTACGTTCCATTAACCGTCTTTGAGGGATAGCTGAGTATCACCCGAAGTGTTTTGCGGAACGGGGTTCGTTGGAATGTCTGTGTTCAGTCGCGCGGCATGGCGTCAAATCGCCCAAGCCGTGATTATAGCCGTTGTGATTGCCGTCGCGCCTGAGATGGCCGTATCGCCCGCCGCCGCCAATCCTGCGGCCGCCAAGCCAGCCCCCACGGACGTTCAATCCCTTCTGAAAACCCGCGGGCTGTCGGTATCGGCGCCGATCTACATTCGCGTCTTCAAGGAAGAATCCGAGCTCGAAGTCTGGAAAGCGCGTCCCGACGGCCGCTACGCCCCAATCAAAACCTATCCGATCTGCAAATGGTCCGGCACGCTTGGGCCAAAGAAAGCCCTCGGTGACCAGATGGCGCCGGAAGGCTTCTACGGCTTCGGCAGCGACGGCTTGAAGCCCGACAGCAAATATCACCTGGCGTTCAACGTCGGCTATCCGAATGCGCTCGACCGCGCGCTCGGCCGCACCGGTGATTTCATCATGATCCATGGTCAGTGCGTCAGCGTCGGCTGCTTCGCGATGACCAACGACCTGATGGACGAAATCTACGCGCTAGCCCGCGACGCCATTGACGGTGGCATGGCGCGCGTGCCGGTGCATATTTTTCCATTCCGCATGACGGCGGAGAATATGAAGCGCCACGCCGATCATCCGGCGCGCCACACATGGGCACCATTGAAGGAAGCCTATGACGACTTCGCCCGCACGCAGGAGCCGCCGCGCATCGGCGTGTGCGGCAGCCGCTATGTCGTCAACCCCATCACCGCACTGGACATGAACGCCAAAGATGCCTGCCCGGCGCGCATCGGCAAGCTGCTCGCGCCGTTATCGCCGAAAGCCGCGAGGAAGCTGGCGTTCATCAGTACGCCGCTGTTTGCCGAAGGTCCCAAGACGAGAACCCTCGACAATATCGCCAACTGGAGCGACGCCGAAGCCCGCGCGACGATGCTCGACATCGCAAACCGCGAGGCCGACAGCGCCCGGCGCAAGAAAGCTGCCGCCAACAATGCCGGCGACCGCGGCGGGCTAACGCCGTATCTCGACCTGCAATAAACTTTGGCAATAAACCGTGTTTAGCCTTGCGCATCCGGGCGCAGTTGCGAAATGGCGCTCCGGCAGGCTATGCCTCTTGGACACCAACCCAGCAAGCCCGAGAGACCAGCATGGCCAAAGGATATGTTATCGCCCACGCAACCGTAACCAACCCCGAGAAGTGGGCGCAGTACGTGGCGAAATCGAAGATCGCGCTCGACAAGTATGAAGGCAAGCCGATCGTGCGCGGCGGCAAATGCGAGATCGTGGAAGGCAACGGGACGCAGCGTAACGTGATCCTGGAATTCCCGAGCTACGAGCACGCCCACGGCTACGCAACGTCGCCGGAATACGCAGAGGCCAAGGCTCTGCGCCAAGGCGCCGGCACGCTCGACATCACCGTCGTTGAAGGGGTCTGAGGCTGGCGCACTTTCCCGCGAGCGACGGTTCAGCGCCTTGGCGCGCGTGCGTGCTGACGCTGTTCCCGGAGATGTTTCCAGGGCCGCTCGGCACCTCGCTTGCGGGCCAGGCACTCGACGCCGGGATCTGGTCGCTCAACGCCATCCAGATCCGCGACTTCGGCATCGGCAAACATCGCCAGGTCGATGACTCGCCGACCGGCGGCGGCGCCGGCATGGTGCTACGCGCCGATGTGCTCGGCCCCGCGCTCGATCACGCCAAATCGCTGAACCCCGGCGCACCGCTCGTCTACATGACGCCGCGCGGCAAACGCCTGACGCAGCAGATGTCGCACACGTTTGCCGAAGGTCCCGGCGTGACGATCCTCGCCGGACGCTTCGAAGGCATCGACGAGCGGGTTATCGCGCACTATGGCCTTTCCGAAATTTCGATCGGCGATTACGTGCTCTCCGGCGGCGAACTGGCCGGCATGGTGCTGCTCGATTCCGTCATCCGCCTCTTGCCGGGCGTGATCGGCGATGCCGAAAGCTTGACGCACGAAAGTTTCGAGCAAGGCTTGCTCGAATATCCCCATTACACCAAGCCGCGCGAGTGGCAGGGCCACGCGACGCCCGACGTTCTGCTCTCGGGTGATCATAAGAAGATTGCGGCGTGGCGGCAGGCGCAATCCGAGCACATCACAGCCGCGCGCCGGCCCGATCTGCTGGCCGTAAAAGTGCCTAAAAAGCCATAGCACCCTGGCCAACACGGTTTTGCGTGGCCAAAATCAGTGGAACGGCAAGCGATTCGCTTGCCACACCGCCGTTTGCACCTGAACACTACCGGTGAACACCAAAGGCTGTTTTTCTCGAACGATTTTGTGCGCGTCTGGATACTGGACGGGGTTGATGACCACTTGGCGCATAGTCTTGATCCTCACCGCCGCGCTGCCGGCGCTCAGTTTCGCCGTGCACGCCGACGAGGCCGTGCCGCCCCAGACGACGGCACAACCAGCGGCGACCACTCAGCATGCAACAGCGGCTCAACCTGAGACCACTGCACAGCCAGCGACGACCGGACAGCAAGCGGTGCCCCCTTCCCCGATGACGACGGGAGCAATTACCACCGAACAGCCAGCGCCCAGCGCCGTGCTCATCGAGGTTCGCTCGAAACTAACGGCGCTGCCAACCGGGCTGCATGAGAAAGAACTGGCGGACCAGACCGCGCTCACCGACTTCTACGCCGCGCGCGACGGCAAACCGCTATGGACCACCGACACCGGCATCACCGCGAAAGCGCTTTTGCTGGTCAGTGAACTCAAGAATGCCGATGCCTACGGCCTTGCCGCCAAAGATTTCCAATTGTCTGACGTGCCCGAAAGCGAGACCGCGGCGCAGACCACGGAAGCCGCAGCGAATGCCGAACTGCAGCTCTCGCTCGCCGCCCTGAAATACGTTCGCTTCGCACGCGGCGGCCGCATCACTGACCCAGCGGATCAACTCAACTCCAATCTCGATCGCCGTCCGCAGTGGGTCGATCCCAAGCTCGTTCTGGAGCAACTCGCAACATCGACGGCGCCGGATGCTGTGTTGCGCGGCTATCAGCCCAAGCACCCGCAATTTGAAAAGCTGCGCGAACTCTACGTCAAAGCGCTGCCCACAAAGCCCAATGCGCCGCTGAGCGCATCTGCCAAACGCCTGCGCGCCAACATGGAAATGTGGCGCTGGATGAACGAGGACATGGGCGCCATGTATGTCCTCAACAACATCCCAGAGTTCATGCAGTACGTTTACAAGGACGGAAAAATTATCCGCTCGGAACGTATCGTTGCCGGCATGATCGACAAACAAAGCTCAATTTTTTCGCGGCCTCTGAAATACGTTGTGCTGCGGCCGCAGTGGCGCGTGCCAGAGAGCATCAAAGTCAACGAGATTTGGCCGAGCCTCATTCGCGGCGGCGGCTATATGCGCCAGTACGCCCTCGAACTTGAAAGCAAGGACGGCAAGCGGCTCGACTGGCGCAAATTCGATTGGGTGAAGACCGACATTCGCAATTACGAAGTCGTGCAGCCGTCGGGCCCGAAAAGCGTGCTCGGCAAAGTCAAGTTCACGTTCCCGAGTCAGCATACGATCTTCATGCACGATACGCCCGACAAGTGGATGTTCCGCTCTGCCCAGCGCACGTTGAGCCATGGCTGCCTGCGCGTGCAAAAGCCGATGGAACTGGCGGAACTCATTTTGATGGAAGACAAGGGCTGGGACAAAGCGAAGGTCGCGGAACTCAATCGCTCCGGGCCGCTCAACAATGAGGTGGTGATCGACAAGGTCATTCCGATCCACCTTGTCTATTTCACGGTCTGGGTCGGTGACGACGACCGCCAGAAAATCTTCGGCGATATCTATGGCCATGAAAAGCGCGTGACACAGGCACTCGACGGCGACTGGGATAAGATCAAGAAGGGCCGCAATCACTTGGCGCCGGTGCCGCCGATCAACACGTCTGCAGTTGCCGCGCGCGCGCCAGCCGCAGTTAATCGTGCGCTGCCGCGCTCGGCGCAGAAAGGCGCCACGATGAGCGACATCCTCGGCAGCGCCTTCGGTCTTGGCAACTGAGCGAGCGGCGCGCCCCAAATGCCGGGTGCGCGCCTGATAATGAGCCAAAAGCGCGGCATGCGGCGATTAGACATGGCTTGGCGGCGCGAAAGCGCCTAGGGTGACAGCAGCTATCCCGCCCATTTGCGGACGATGCCGTTCCATGCCGGAACAGCGACCAGGGCCGCCAATGGCCGAGCCAACGCATGCGGTGGATGCAGCCCCTCTGGGTTGCCGGCGAATGTCCGCCCTGCAGACGCCTTAATCAGGCAGAAAGCCGATCATCATGATCTCGACAGCGGTCGCCGCCAAGCGCGGCACCAAAAGACTTTGCCAGAGCGAACCGTGCGGTTTGCCGTTCTACGATCTCAATCGCGATCCAATTGCCTGCCCGAACTGCGGCGAAGGCTATGTGCCGGCGCCGATCGTCGCGATGAAGACTTCGTACAGCAAACGCCCGCAATACAAGCTGTTCAAGCCGGTCGATCCCGTCGAAGAGCCGGAAGAAAAGCTGGACGCCGCTGGCGACGACGCCCTCGATGTGGTGGCCGACGACAGCGACGATAGCAACGACATCGAAAAGGTCGATACGCTGCTCGAGATCGACGAGGACGACGACGGCTCCGACGCGATCGGCACCGGCGTCAAGAAGGGCGAAATCGAGTAACGGCCCGGAACCGGCGGCGTTGGCGGTTCGCTCTCAGGAGCCTACCGTCCGCGACCAGCCGCCCCAGGCGTCGCGCTCGGCCGGCAAACACCGCCCTGGCCACTCGACAAGCGGGCGCTTCTCGGGTAGGAAGCCCCAACAAAAATCACCCATCAACGGGTTGCCCAAATGGGCTACATGAACGGTTCGGGGTCTTCTGACCGCCAAATCGCTCCTCTGTGTCAATGAAAAACAACGTGGAATCAAGCACATGAACATTATTGCGCAGATTGAGCGCGAGCAGATGGACGCCGTCCTCGCAAAGCGTGGCGTGCCAGAGTTCGGCCCCGGCGACACCGTCAAGGTCATGGTCCGGGTCATTGAATCGGCTGAAAAGGCCGACCCCAAGGACAAGAAAAAGGCCAAGGCTGGCCAGCCGGCTGCCGTGTCGCGCCTGCAGGCCTATGAAGGCATGGTCATTGCCCGCTCTGGCGCCGGCATCAACGAGAACTTCACTGTTCGCAAGATTTCCTACGGCGAAGGCGTGGAACGTGTGTTCCCGGTCTACTCGCCGTACATCGCTGAAATTGAAGTCGTGCGTCGCGGTAAAGTCCGTCGCGCCAAGCTCTATTATCTCCGTGGCCGTCGCGGTAAAGCCGCGCGCATCTTTGAGAACACGGGCGTTCGTGCTCGCCGTCTCAACGCGGCCTGGAAGGGCTTCAAGAAGCCGAAGGGCGAGCCGGAAGATCTGCTCCAGATCACTGGCATCACGGCTGACATCATGGGCCGCCTGAAGCAGCTCAACCTCTACCGCTTCGAGCAGATCGCGACGCTGTCGGATGAGGATATGGCGAACGTCGATGAGACGCTGAACCTCAAGGGTGCCATCGAGAAGCAGGATTGGGTTGGTCAGGCGCAGCGCCTGATGGCCGAAGCCACCGCTGGCGAAGTTCCGGCAGAAGACGCACAGAGCTGAGTTTCAGGGCTGAAGCTTCACGCCACTCGACAATTCGAAAGCGCCGGACCTAAAAGTCCGGCGCTTTTTATTTGCACGTCACAAAACACGCGCACCACTGATCGGCTTTAGCTGTGCCCTGCCGTTGAATTGGCGCCAATCGCTGCCGGTTGCGCACCATCTTCGAGCGTTTTCAACTGGCGGGCTTCGAGGCAATTCAAAAGCTGCTTGTAACTCGGCGCGCCATGCTCCGTGACCTCGGTCTTGCAGGCGCGACGATCCTCAACCGGCAAAGCCTCCCAACGCAGCAGCAGCGAACTCCGGTTGCGGCTTTCGATGCGCGGACATTGAGCCCCGAGGCTCGACGACGCACAGATTTCGCCGATCTCCCAGTTTGGAGCTGGCTCGTCGGCCTGGACTGGCGCTGATACCAGCAGCGCACCCAGCGCTATCGACAAGATGCTCAAAACACGCGCCATGTGGCTGGCCTTTTTGATCGGCAGTTGGATCAAGTCAGCATACCGCATACGGCGTTATATTATTTCACTTTGGTGTGAGCGCTCATAACGGGCGACGACCGTTCGGAGCGCTAAGCGCATTGCAATCGCAAATAAAAACGGCGACCTCATCGGCCGCCGTTTCAGTGTCATCACGCACACGACTGCGTGACGCGATCAGTTACCCGTCACCATAAACTCGATGCGGCGGTTCTGGCGGCGGCCTTCAACCGTCGCGTTATCGCCAACAGGCTTTTCCTCGCCATAGCCGACCGCCTTGAGCTTTGCCGGATCGACGCCCGCTTTGACGAGGTAGTCGACGACCGCTTTGGCGCGTAGTTCCGACAGCGTCTTGTTGCTGTCAGGACGGCCAGTGTTGTCGGTATGGCCACCAACTTCGATCATCACACCGCCGCAGTCCTTGGCAAGCGCGGCCAACTTGTCGAGTGCGCCGTAGTTGTCGGGCGTTATCGACCAACTCGTCAGTGCGAAGTTCAGCCCGTCGGCCTGTGCCTCGGCGTTCAGCGCATCACGACAAGATTCGATGGCCTCTGGCGTTGCAGGCGGCTCAGCGGCGGGAACGGCGGCAGGAGCCGCAGCCTCGGCGCTGTAGTTCGGGTTCATCGTTGCTTCGGCGGCCCAAGGCTGGTTCGCGTCGGGCTGTTCTGCAATACCAAAATATGACGTCTGACCGACGCCGCCGAGCGAGACCGGTGCCGCCTCCTCTACAGGTGCAGCAGCTTCTGCCGGTGCCGCTTCGACCGGAGCCTCTACGGGAGCTTCTTCCGCCGCCGTATAGTCCGAGTTCATCGTAGCTTCAGCGGCCCACGGGCGGTCCGCATCCGGCATGCTCGCCAAACCAAAATATGACGTCGCTCCAACGCCGCCGAGCGTGGCAGGTGCCTCGTCTTGCACCGGCGCGGTTGCCTCTTCGGTGGCAGGCGCCGCCGGCTCGGGTTCGGCGGCGGGAGCTGCTTCTTCGACGGGTGCCTCCTGCGGAGCAGCTTCCGCTGTGTAATCCGGGTTCATCGCTGCCGGTGCCGCCCAGGCGTGGTCGGAATCGGGTTTCTCTGCCAAACCGAAATACGAGGTCTCGCCGATGCCGCCGAGCGAAACAGGTGCCGCCTCTTCAACCGCGACGGCTGGTTCCGTTTCGTTTGAAGCCGGTGCTTCCGCAGCGGCTGGCACTTCTTCGGGAGCCGCTGCTTCTTCAGAGGCTGGAGCTTCGTCTGCCACGGCGTCTTCAATCAGCGTCGCAGCAGCGGCCCACGGCTGTTCGGCATCGGGCTTGTCGGCAAATCCGAAATACGATGTCTGCCCGACACCACCAAGCGAGACAGGTGCAGGCACTTCGGCCGCTGGCGTTTCAGCTTGCGGCTCGACTGCCGCCGCCGCTTCTGCTGCGGGTTCGGCTGCGGGTTCTACTGTAGGTTCTGCTTCTGCTGCTGGTTCTGGCGCTGCCGCCGGTTCCTCGATTGCAGGCTCCGCTGCAGGTTGCGCAGCGGGCTCTGCTGCAGGCTCTGGCACCGCATCGGCTTCGGGCGTAAGCGGCTCATCGGGCGCATCGACTTGCGCCATCATCTCGGCCGGAGCAGCCTGACGATCATACGCGGGGTCCACCGTTGCGTCGGCTGACCAAGCCGCAACCGCTGTGCCGGCGTTGCGTCCATAAAAATGCGTCACGCCGGACGGCGACAGCGTCGGCGCCGGATCGGCTGCTGCAAAGCGCGTATCGTCTGCGACATAGATCGCCATGTCGTATGGGGTTTCTGGCGTAACCGCAGCCGAGCGATCCAGCTGCGCTGCCTCAACGGCCATGTCTGCGACGGCCGCAAGTTTTGCGCGGACGCCGGAAACGGCATCGGCAACTTTGGCTTTGACGTCTGCGGCGTCGATGGCGGACGCCTCTATTTTGGCGACGACAGGCGCGCCATTGGCGCCACCAAGCAGGCTGCTGACAGCCGCCGGAATACCGGCGATACCGTCCTTGGATGCCGCTTCACAGGTCACCACCCCTGCGCTGACGGCAAACACCACCACGGCAAAAAAATGCTTCATGTCGTGCATCCTCCCGAGAAACCATGCCTTTGACGTCTATCGGTCAATTGGCGTGCTGCCTTTTTTGCACTAATTTGCTATTGAACCGAAGTCTTTAAAGTTTTGCGGCGCAGAAACACATGTCCAATGTTGACGTAAACCGTTCGGCCAGCCGAGACGGTAAGATCCCTTTGCATGGCCCCGAAGCCTTTGCCGGCATGCGTAAAGCCGGCCGTTTGGCGGCCGAAGCCCTCGATATGCTCGTG
Organism: Hyphomicrobium sp.; assembly: GCA_016716675.1. GTDB lineage: Bacteria > Pseudomonadota > Alphaproteobacteria > Rhizobiales > Hyphomicrobiaceae > Hyphomicrobium_B. Next base: position 60,892 of record JADJVG010000003.1, on the reverse strand, counting down.
CCGGTCGTGCAGCCGGACGTGCCGACGGACCGGATCGACGCGCTGCTGCTGGAATTTGCGCTTGATCACGGGGCCATCCCCGCGACGCTCAATTATCGCGGCTATCGCTATGCCAGCTGCACCTCGGTTAACCACGTCGTCTGCCACGGCATGCCGAACGCCAAACCGCTGAAGTCCGGCGACATCGTCAATATCGACGTGACGCTGATCGTTGACGGGTGGCATGGCGACACCAGCCGCATGTACCTTGTCGGCGATGTTTCACGGCGCGCCGACCGACTTGTGCAGGTGACCTATGAATCGCTGATGCGCGGCATTGCGGCGGTGAAGCCCGGCGCCACAACGGGTGATATTGGCGCCGCCATTCAAACCTACGCCGAAGCCGAGCGCTGCAGCGTCGTGCGCGATTTCTGCGGCCACGGCCTCGGCCGCGTGTTCCACGACCGCCCCAACATTCTGCATTATGGCGAGCCCAACACCGGCACGCTGCTCGAACCCGGCATGCTGTTCACGATCGAACCAATGATCAACCTCGGCAAACCTCACGTGAAAATTCTGGCCGATGGCTGGACCGCCGTCACCCGCGACCGCGAACTCTCGGCGCAATTCGAGCACACCGTCGGTGTGACTGAAACGGGGTGCGAGATCTTCACGACCTCGCCGAAGGGCTACGACTGCCCGCCCTACCGGATCGATCAGGCGGCGTGAGGACCACCGATGTCACGCGGCAAGGATCGTGACGCTGGTAAAACTGGGGCCGCAGAGCAGAGTACGCTGTTCGGCACGCAGCAACCTGCCCAGCCTGTTGACGACAAGGTTGGCCATCGCCAGCGCCTGCGGGATCGCTTCCGCACCGGCGGACGTGACGCCATTCCGGACTACGAACTCCTGGAAATGATCCTGTTTCGCGTGTTTCCGCGCGGGGATACCAAGCCAATTGCCAAGCGGTTGCTGGCCAAATTCGGGTCGTTTGCGGAGGTCGTGTCGGCGCCGCCGGAACGGCTCAAAGAGGTCGATGGCATCGGCGACCGGGCGGTCGATGAATTGAAGTTGATCCAGGCCGCCGCCGAACGCCTGACGCGCGGCCACATTGCTGCAAAGCCCGCGCTCTCATCATGGAGCGGCGTGCTCGACTATCTGCGGCTGGTCCAGGGCTTCGACCATCGCGAGCAGTTCCGCGTGCTGTTTCTCGACAAGAAGAACAAGCTCATCGCTGACGAGGTGCAGGGGCGCGGCACAGTCGATCACACGCCCGTCTATGTGCGCGAGGTCGTCAAACGAGCGCTCGAGCTGTCTTCGACGGCAATCATTCTGGTGCACAATCACCCGTCCGGCGATCCGACCCCGTCGCGCGCCGATATCGACATGACCAAGCAGATCATGGACGCGGCACGACCGCTCGGCGTGTCGGTGCACGATCACATCATCGTTGGCCGCGATGGTCACGCCAGCTTGAAAGCCATGCGGCTGATTTAATGCACTCGGCTCAGCGCGGAACTGAGAACTTGTAGGTCAAGCCAACAACACCCGAGAACTGGTTTTCTGTCTCGACGATCGGACTATCGGCGGCATCTCCCAGCAGGCGGGCGTAGCGACCGCCGAGCTTGAGGCTCCAAACGTCAGAAAGCGGGATATCGGTGCCGAGGCTCAGGTAGACGTCTTTGATGCCGGCCTCGGCGTCATAGGCGGCCAGGTGGGCGACAGAGGTGAGCGCCTGCGCGTCCGTAACGGTGAAATAGGCGTCGTTATATTCTTCCGTCGCATAGCTGGCGCCGGCCACCACGGTCAGCGCAATCCCCATGGCCAAGGGCATCCGCGTTTCAGCGCCGAAACGAACGAGGCCACCGCTGTCATCGCCGGTCACCTGATGGTGATAGGATACGAACGGCTTGAAAGCCCCGAAGTTGAAAGCAGCGTAAGCCCCGACGACCAAGCCGCCATCGACATCACCGAGACCGATCAGGCGGTCGGCGTCATTTTCATCGCGGCCGAAGCGATAACCGGCGAGCGGCCCCATTTCGAGGCCCAGGAAATTGACGACACGAAAACGAATGTCATCGACGCCGCGAAACTGCACGGGGCCCGCATCCGGCGCGCCGCCGGAGCCAGCGGGCGCCACGATAGGAAAGCCGCGGATTTCGTAATCCTTTGAGCCTTCAAACTTCGGCGTAACGGCGATAGCGCCACCGGCTTGCAGGCCCCGCGTGCCATCGTTCGCGAACACGGCAACCGGGAAGCTGGCGGCCACAAAAGCGGCGCCGAAGATCATCGTGATGCGTGACAGCATGTAGGAAGGGCCTCTGAGACAGTGATTCGTATTGTCATAGTTTAGGCACGATAAATCTAAACACATGATCTACGGCATCTACGGCGGCGTCATGAATTTGGAGCACCCGTGCGGCTGGCATCAGAAACGGTGCTCTTGAGCAACATAAGCAACAGAGGACTCCCCTCAGCCGACGCCCCGTCGACGCCGGGTCAGTGCTTATCGATTGTGCTCGTGTGCTTGGTATCGCGCATGAACGCATAGACGACGAGCGAAACGGCAATGGCGCCTGTCACATACCAATAGAAGGCCGTCTCGTGCCCAATGCTCTTCAGCCAGAGCGCGACATATTCCGCCGTACCGCCAAACAGCGCAACCGTGAACGCATACGGTAGACCGACGCCGAGCGCGCGCACGTGGGTGGGGAATAACTCCGCTTTCACCACGGCATTGATGGCTGTGTAACCGGAGACGATGACCAGCCCCGCCATGACGAGCAGAAACGCCATGAAAGGCTGGCGCGTTTCAGCCAACGTGGTCAGCAGCGGCACCGTGCCGAGCGTTCCAAGCACGCCGAACGCAACCAGCACGGGCCGCCGCCCGATCACATCGGAAATCGCCCCGACCACTGGTTGCAGCAGCATATAAATGAACAACGCCGCAGCCGCGATTTCCGTCGCGGTATCTTTCGGAAAGCCAGACGTGTTGACGAGAAATTTTTGCATGTAGGTGGTGAACGTATAGAACGCGATGGTGCCGCCGAGCGTCAGCCCGACGACGATCGCCACTTCGCGCGGGTGCTGCAACAATGCTTTGGCGGTTCCATCGCGCCGCCCAGAGGAGACGAATGCTTCCGTCTCGTGCATGTCGCGGCGCATCAGGTAGGCGATCACGGCGAGGAAGGCCCCGATGACGAAGGGAATGCGCCAGCCCCAGGCATCGAGTTCGGCTTGCGTCAGCACGAAGCGCTGGAGCACAATCAGCACCAGCATGGCCGTCAACTGGCCGCCGATCAGCGTGACGTACTGGAAGCTCGAATAAAATCCGCGATGCCGCGCGGTTGCCATTTCTGATAGATACGTGGCGCTCGTGCCGTACTCGCCGCCGAGGCTCAAACCCTGAATGAGCCGCGCCAACAGCAACAGCGCAGGCGCCGCGATGCCGATCGTTGCGTAGGTCGGTGTGACCGCGATCATCGCCGATCCCAAGCACATCAGCAGCACCGAAGCCGTCAACGCAACGCGCCGGCCGTGCCGGTCTGCCATGCGCCCGAACAGCCACGCTCCGACTGGCCGCATCAGAAACCCAACCGCAAAAATAGCCGCCGTATTCAACAGCTGCGCGGTCTGATCGCCCTCAGGAAAAAAAGCCTTCGCGAAATACAGCGAGAACGCCGCGTAGACATAGAAATCATACCATTCGACCAGATTGCCGGACGATCCGACAAGAATGGCGCGCACGCGCTGGCCAGTCGTCAGCGTTGTTGTTGCATTGGCGTCCACCCGCGCTCTCCCCATCGCCCCGCAGAACCCTATCAGCCGCGCCGCATTGGCGCAGCAAAAGCCTGAACCGGTTCAACTTCCCGGCACCGACATTGACGATCGCCGCCCCTCCCCCCTAATAACGGGCTGCATATTTCAAGAGGACCATCGCCATGACCGCCGCGCCGCGCCACGCCCGTGTTTTGATTCTCGGCTCCGGTCCCGCCGGTTATACGGCCGCGATCTACGCCGCTCGCGCGATGCTGAAGCCGCTTTTGATCCAAGGCGTTCAGCCGGGCGGGCAGCTGACCATTACAACGGATGTCGAAAACTATCCCGGCTTCGCCGAGCCGATCCAGGGCCCATGGCTGATGGAACAGATGCAGGCGCAGGCCGAACACGTCGGCACCGACATCATCATGGACCACATCAATACCGTCGATCTGAAAGCGCGGCCGATCCGCCTGGAGGGCGATAGCGGCGATAGCTATACTTGCGATGTGCTGATCATCTGCACCGGCGCGCAAGCCCGCTGGCTCGGCATTCCGTCAGAAGAAACCTTCAAGGGCCATGGCGTGTCGGCCTGCGCGACGTGCGACGGGTTCTTCTACAAGGGCAAGGAAGTGATGGTCATCGGCGGCGGCAACACCGCGGTCGAGGAAGCGCTGTTCCTGACCAACTTCGCGAGCCGCGTGACGATCGTGCATCGCCGCGACCACTTCCGCGCTGAAAAGATTTTGCAGGATCGCCTGTTCAAAAACCCGAAGGTCGAAGTGATCTGGGATAGTGCCGTCGATGAGATCCTCGGCACCACCACACCGAAATCTGTGACCAGCGTCCGCTTGAAGAACGTGAAAACGGGTGCCCTCACGGAACGGCCTGTCGATGGCTTCTTCGTTGCGATCGGCCACGCGCCGGCAACCGAATTGTTCAAGGGCCAGTTGCCGACGACGCCATCCGGCTATCTGATCACGGCGCCCGATTCGACCGCGACTGCAATCCCCGGCGTGTTCGCCGCCGGAGACGTGAAAGACGAAGTGTTCCGTCAAGCGGTGACGGCGGCGGGCATGGGCTGCATGGCAGCCCTCGAAGCCGAACGCTACCTCGCCAAGCACGAACAAGCGGCCGAAGCCGCCGAATAGTTTCACGACAAACATTCACCACGACACCGCGCTCAAACAAGCAGCACCTCAAACAAAAGAGCCCCCGGAAAATCTCCGGGGGCCCTCTTCATGTCGCGTCCCGGCGCTGTCAGAGCGCCTGTCGACGCACGTTTATTCAATTGACCTTATAGGCGCGCAGCTTGTTCTGATTCATCAGCGGGATGTACAGGGTCTTGGTATCAGGGTCATAGCCGATGTCAGCGCTGCCCTGACCGAGATCCTGCAACAGCGTTTCCGACTTACCCGATGCGTCGATGCGATACAGCTTGCCTGCCATCCAATCAGTCACCAGGTACTTGCCGTTACCTTCCGGCTCGAGACCGTCGAGATTACCGACCGGAGTTGCGTCGCCCAATGCGCTGATTTTCTTGTCAGCCAACGAAACCTGCAACATGTGGCCCGGAACTTTGGTCGCGAAACCGTCAGTCATCACGCCCCAGCCGCCGACGAGCAGCTTGTCGCCTTGAACCAGCAGACCATTGGGGCTGATCAGCGCGGGATCTTCGACCCACTTCTCGAACTTGCCGCCGTCGAGGCGCCAGATCGTGTTGGTCAGCATATCCGATACGTAGATGCGGCCTTCACTATCGGCGGCAGCATCATTGAGGAACTTGCCACCGGCCGCATCGTAGCGCGCGGTCACTTCACCCTTGGCAATATCGATTTCAACGAGCTGGTCGATGTCCGCCGCATAGAGCTTGCCTTTAGCCTGGGCCAATCCCTTGGGCGCGTTCAATCCCTTGACCCATTCCAAGGTATCGATCTTGCCATCAAACGTGACTTTGGAAATGAAGCCGTTGCCATCCTTGTCCATCGGGCCACCGGCGACATTCGATACGTACATGATATTCGCGGCCTTATCGGGCAGGGCCGATTCTGGCGTCGACAGACCGTCAAGCTCCCACAACTGCGTCAGCGTTGCATCAGGTGTTGCAGATTTGGCAGCATCAGCTGGCGCAGCTGCGTCGGTTGTTGCAGCCGGAGCTTCGGCCTCGGCTTTCTTTTCCGGCGTTGAACTTTCCCCGCAGCCACTTAAGCCAAGGGCCAATCCGGCCGCACAAATCAGCGCAACATTACGTACCGAGCGTCTCATTGAAAACCTCTTAGATCATCTGGAACTGGTTTGTGAGTGTGGCAGGCGTTGCCAAGCAGCCTGCAAGATTGGTGCAAACGAGTGAAGCAACAGGCCCCGGAGACATAAGTGCTGCTACGCCGAATTTCCAGACTGGCGCGGCGTAAAGCCCTGCCTCCACTGGCTAACTATTGCGCTGCAGTAAAAGAACGCTAGAGTTCGCCCGCGCTGACCCCAGTGTCGATCGGAGCGAGCGGGCCGCGACTGGAAATACCAAATGGATTGGGACAAACTTCGGATTTTTCACGCTGCCGCGGAAGCTGGAAGCTTCACGCACGCAGGTGAATCGCTCCATATGAGTCAGTCGGCCGTCAGCCGTCAGATTTCATCGCTCGAAGCCGATCTGAAGGTGACGCTGTTTCACCGGCACGCGCGCGGCTTGATGCTAACTGAACAGGGCGAGCTGCTCAATCGCACCGTCACCGAAGTCTTCGCCAAATTGCAAACCGCTGAAACGTTGCTCACCGATACGGCAACAAAACCGTCGGGTGAATTGCGCGTTACAGCGCCGATTGGATTTGGCACCGTATGGATGACGCAACGCCTACGCGAATTCGCCGATCTCTATCCTGAAATCCGCGTTGAGCTGATCTTGAACGACGAGCAGGTCGATATCGGCATGCGCGCCGCCGACGTCGCCATCTGGACGCGCGAACCCGAGCAGGTCGATTTGATCCGCCGGCCTCTGTTTTCGAGCCGCGTACGCGCGTTCGCGTCGCCGCAATACATTCGCCGCTTCGGCACGCCGCTGACGCTCGCCGAGCTCGATAATCACCGTATCATCGTTTATTCCGGCCAGCCGGCGCAGCACCTGCACGCCATGAGCTGGATCGAGAACGCCGGTCGCGAAGGTCGCGGCCCACGCCATGCCACCTTAAAAATTAATTCGGTGGTCGCCATCAAATACGCCATCCGCGCCGGCATCGGCATCGGCATGATCCCGGACTATATGACCGAAGCCGATAGCGACCTCGTGCCGGTATTGGCCGAATTCGAGCAGCCGACGCTGCCGCTTATCTTTGCCTACCCTGAAGAACTCCGGGAATTCCAAAGAAAGTGCAATTACTCCGAGACTTTCTTGTCTCACAAGCGCGCGATTGGAAATAGCTTTCTGCGCATGGCTGTTGTCGGCGCCACGCTGATCCAGGGCCAAATGGCCTCGTATACCCTGGCAATAGGCGCCGTCTGAGTCGGGCACGTACTGCCACCTCCGGCTCGGCCTCGCGTCTGGAACTTCCGTTCCTAAACCTTGGCCGGGCTGAGCGATCAGCCCGGTCCTTTGCCGTGATCAGATAAATTTTACCCCCGCGACGCTCCGTGATTTGCGAAATCACGCGCCTGCCGCTATCTAACGGGCGGAAACACTGATTTTCACCGGCGCAAAGGCTCAATCCAACATGGCAAAGACGCTTTACGACAAGATTTTTGACGATCACGTGGTTGAGCGCGCCGCTGACGGCACCTGCCTTCTGTATATCGACCGCCATCTGGTCCACGAAGTCACCAGTCCGCAGGCCTTCGAAGGTCTGCGCATGGCCGGCCGCAAGGTTCGCGCGCCAGAAAGACGCTGGCCGTCGTCGATCATAACGTCCCGACCACCGACCGCTCCAAAGGCATTGCGGACGAGGAAAGCCGCATTCAGGTCGAAACACTGGCCAACAATGCCCGTGATTTCGGCGTCGAATATTTCAACGAACTCGACAAGCGCCAGGGTATCGTCCACGTCGTTGGACCGGAACAGGGCTTCACCCTGCCCGGCACGACCATCGTCTGCGGCGACAGCCACACCTCGACGCATGGCGCGTTCGGCGCGCTGGCGCACGGCATCGGCACCTCTGAAGTCGAGCATGTGCTCGCGACGCAGACGCTGATCCAGAAAAAAGCCAAGAACATGCTGGTGCGCGTCGATGGCGTCGCCCCGCACGGCGTTGGCGCGAAGGATATTATCCTCGCGATCATCGGCGAGATCGGCACCGCGGGCGGCACCGGCTCGGTCATCGAGTACGCCGGCGAAGCCATTCGCGCGCTCAGCATGGAAGGCCGCATGACGGTCTGCAACATGTCGATCGAAGGCGGCGCACGCGCCGGCATGATCGCGCCGGACGAAAAGACCTACGCCTTCATGAAGGACCGCCCGCGCGCACCAAAAGGTGCCGCCTGGGACATGGCCATGAAGTATTGGCAGACTCTGGCAACCGATGAGGGTGCGCATTTCGATCGCACCGTCATCCTCGACGCCGCCAAGTTGCCGCCGATCGTATCGTGGGGCACCTCGCCTGAAGACGTCGTCTCGATTGCCGGCACGGTACCCGATCCCAAGGCCGTTACCGACGAAAATAAGCGTGCTTCGATGGTTCGTGCGCTTGACTATATGGGCCTCGCGCCCGGCACCAAGATCACCGACATCCCGCTGGACGTCGTGTGGATCGGCAGCTGCACCAACGGCCGTATCGAAGATTTGCGCGCCGTTGCGAAGGTCGTCGATGGCAAGAAAGTCTCGTCGAACCTCGATTACGCAATGATCGTTCCGGGGTCAGGGCTGGTGAAGCAGCAGGCCGAAGCCGAAGGCCTCGACAAGATCTTCAAGGCTGCTGGCTTTGAGTGGCGCGAACCTGGCTGCTCGATGTGCCTCGGCATGAACCCTGACCAGTTGAAGCCCGGCCAGCGCTGCGCTTCAACTTCAAACCGCAATTTCGAAGGCCGCCAAGGCTACAAAGGCCGCACGCATCTGGTCTCGCCGATCATGGCGGCAGCGGCGGCGCTTGAAGGCCACTTTGTCGATGTGCGGACATGGGACAGCGTCTAAACGACCGCGACCGATGTCGAGGTTGATAAGCCGCGCAGTCTTCGTCAGATTGCGCGGCTTTTGCATTTTGAGGCGGCCCGCCGAACCGACGATGGGGCCTATCGCACCCACTTGGCGTGTTGGCGAATGAGGGCTTCCGCGCGCTTGGCGTCGGGGATGCCAGACCAGTCTGTCGTCAACGGGCGAGGATCACCGTCGCTGTCCCTGCCAACGCCATAGCCGATCGACAATGATCCCGTGCCGTTGCGGCGATCGTCACGTGTGATGAAGTTGATCGTCTCCAGCTTGTAACTTTCAACACCGCTATCGGCGCCGCCAAAGACGTTGATCAAGCGGGCATCGGTGATCGCGTGCGCGGTATTGTTCGCCTTGCGGATACCGAGAAATGGCCCGGCAAGCATCCCGAAACCAATGGCCACGAACGGCAGGGAAAAAACCAAGAAGAACACCATCATTCCGGTGCCAGGCTGCCCGCCCGACGGTATCGGCGCTAAGCCGAGCAGCGAGGCTAGGCTCATGCCAAAGAACAGAAGCGAAATTGCGCTCCAGAACACTGCAAATAGGAAGAAAACGATCAGCTTACCGCGCTCCGCGCGCCAATCAGGCTGCGCCACATAGAGCAGGCTTTCACCCGGGGCCAGCTCGGCCATTACGGATATACGCAAATCGGGCCGGGATCGCAGATGATCTATTGCCATGCCGCTCAGATAAGCGAGGCAGGTAAAAGTGCCATGTCATACGCATGCCAATTCCGTGGCATGGTTAACCATATATTAAGGCGCCTAGGCGCGTGCCAGAATCGGAGCCAGGGCCTGGCGCATTCCCGTAATTTCATCCGGTGAAATGCGGAAGAACGCATTCTGCATCCGCTGGCGTTTACGCGCCAGATCGAGGCTGCCGCCCAGCAGCACGATTTTGAGGTCGCCCGGCGGATAGTTCGCCGGCTGGCCGATCATATCAAAGCCCAACATGTATTTGTAGAACCGCACCCACCCCGGGCGCGTTGCAACTAGGATCGTCGACACGCGAGCCGCTTCCGCTGCCATCAAACTGGTGCGCACGAGATTGGCATACAGCGTTGTTCTATACGATGTATTTGCGATACATGTATCAATGGTAAAGCGCGAAACTTCCATCAGGCTCTCGCGCGCCGACTGCTTCACGGCCTTGAGTTCCGGATAATAGCCCGCGCACGGCAACGTGCTCAGACTGTCTTTCGGACGGCTGAAGCAGAGCCGCATCGCACCGACGAGCCGGCCTGCATCATAAGCTCCAAACGGCACCGTCGTTGCGGCGTTATCAAGAGCATCGTGAAATTCTTCACCTTGGTCACACGGAGGCGCATTGAGTAATTTTTCATACGCGCGATAGCGTAGTGCGTAGATGCTTGCGCGCTCTTTAACGTCGTTAACAATTCGGATAGCGATCGGGGAGGAGCGTTGCGTTTTATCAGTGAAAGCTGGCAGAACTGCAGATTGGCGAGGTCCGTAGGGCATAGACTTTGACATCAATACTTTCCTATGCTGCTTACCTAACTCATGCCCACCATAACATGGTGATTGAATCGATTACGTCATGCGGCAAAGACGTCGCATACGACGGGCATATTTGTGGGCGGACGCCATCGCAGCAGGCCGGCACAACTTAGGTTTCAATCGCAGAGCAGGAGTGCTAGCTCTCACATCCACAATTTTGGAGGGGTGTGACAATGGCAAATGCAATCGCAAGCATCGACTGGCGCTTTGCAAGCGCACCAAGCTTGGTTGATTTCGAATCCATGGCGCAAGAGGCCTGGAATAATCTGCCGGCAGAGTTTCGTGCACTTGCAGGCGATGTGATCATTCGCATTGAAGATTTCGCAACCGACGAAATACTGGACGAATTGGATATCGAAGACCCCTATGACCTGACCGGAATTTATCTGGGTGTCAGCCTCGACAAGCAAAGTGTGTCAGATGCGCCACGCGAGCCTGAGATGGTGTTTCTTTATCGTCGCGCGATCCTCGATGAGTGGGCCTCGAGCGATGAAGAACTCGGCCATCTGATCGCTCATGTGTTGATTCATGAAATCGGCCATCATTTCGGCTTTTCCGATGACGATATGGAGGCCGTCGAGGCCGAAACGACAGCGTGAAGGTGCTGTTGTGCGGGGACTGCACGCGTTGCACCCCGCTTTAACTGGTCTCATGTTACGGACGGGCGTCTTGTGCAAACCGGCTTTTCGCGGCATCTTAAGTTTGCACTGCATCTCGACGCGATTGGCGGGGCTTCAGACGTGAGTTGTGCGGTATGATCACGCGACAGGTGTTTCTTTGGGTCGGCTTTGTAGTAGCCGTAGTGCTTACACTGTTGCCGGCAGTGCTGCTTGACGGTGCGCGCGCCGAAGATGCAACGCCGACACCTGAAGAGTATGTCGGTCATGTTGGCGGTGATAGTCAGCTGCTTCAACCCGGCGAGTTCGAACTCGATGGTCGCCGCCAGAGTTGCGGGCAGCGCCCGGTGGTAATCGACAACAAGCTCGACGATTACGGTGCGGCGTATCCGGGCTTTCTGATCATGAACCCGCGCCTGCTGGACAAAGTTTCGACGCCCGTGAAGCAATGGATTTTTGCACACGAGTGCGGCCATCAATTCCGCGGGCCCGATGAGGAAACCGCCGATTGCTTCGCCGTGCAGCGCGGACGCCGGCAGGGTTGGCTATTGCCCGAAGGCCTCGAAGAGGTGTGCAACTTCATCGCGCCGGCCAAAGGCGACAGCATGCATTTCTCCGGCAGCCATCGCTGCGAGTACATGCGCAAGTGCTACGCCGACCCGACGGTCCGATGAGCCACTTGAGCCTTTCGACCTGATAAGTTATCCCCGCCCAGCGCAGCGCGCTTAAACTCCCCGGTGATAGACCGGAAGGAGCAAGCCCCATGCGTTTTGCCGCCTACACCCAGCACCTGATCGGCCTTGGCCAGACCATTTACCAATGGGCCGGCCAGTTGGCTGAAATGGACCGGGTCCGGCGCGAAAAAGTGGCGCTATACGCCGAAGAGATCGCGGCAACGCTGGCCCGGGCTGCGGCAGCTCTGGCAGCCCTGGAGCACGCCCCGGACGACCGCCCGGCGCTGCTGGCTGCCACCCGGGAACTCGGGCGGATTTCTGGGTATGTGGAGACGATTATGAGCGCGCTTCAACGACACCTTGACGGACGCAAGCGTGCTGGCGTTAAACGACGCCTTGAACACTTGCAACCGTTCGAACTCGAAGCGGCATTGGCCGAAAACGGCGCCTTCCGGCAGGCGCGGCGACTGACGGCGGCGGAAGGCTATTTCCGCGCGCTGGCTGACGCACTTCGGGCCTGACGCATCCCTGAACCCACCTCGCGAGGAGTTGAACACAGCAGATGGAAAAATTCATGGTCCTCAACGGCGTCGCTGCCCCCCTGCCATTGCGCAATATCGACACCGATATGATCATTCCCAAGCAGTTCCTGAAAACGATCCTGCGCACGGGACTCGGCAAATCGCTGTTCTTCGAAATGCGCTATGATCCGGCGACCGGCAAAGAGATCGCGGATTTCGTACTCAACAAGCCGCAGTATCGCGCCGCGCAGATCCTCGTCACCGGCGACAACTTCGGTTGCGGATCGAGCCGTGAGCACGCGCCGTGGGCGCTGCTCGACTACGGCATCCGTTGTGTCATCGCGCCCGACTTCGCCGACATCTTCTACAACAACTGTTTCCAGAACGGCATTCTGCCGATCCGTCTGCCGCAAGCCGACGTCGATAAGCTGATGGATGACGCGTCGCGCGGCGCCAACGCGACGCTGACCATCGACCTCGAAGCCCAGGAAATCCGTGGACCCGACGGCGGCAAAATCAAGTTCGAGATCGATCCGTTCCGCAAGCATTGCCTGATGAACGGCCTCGACAACATCGGTTTGACGCTTGAAAAAGACAAATCTATCGCCGCCTACGAGAAGACCGCGGCAACGACGCGCCCCTGGCTCTAACGCTGAAGGATCGACGCTATGGCTAAAGCCGTCCACTCCATGATCCGCGTGCGCGATGAAGCGCGCTCGGTGGCGTTCTATGAAACCTGCTTCGGATTGAAGATCGCTGAACGGCGCGAATGGCCGGACTTTTCGTTGACCTATATGAGCAATGCCGAAAACGATTTCGAGCTTGAACTGACGGTCAACAAGGGCCGCACTGAACCGTATAACCTCGGTGACGGCTATGGCCACATCGCGTTCGTCGTTGGCGATCTCGAAGCCGAACACGCGCGCATTTCGGCCGCCGGGTATGCGCCGAAAGACGTCAAGACCATGGCGCACAACGGCGAAGCGTTCGGCAAGTTCTTCTTCATCGAAGACCCCGACGGCTATAAGATCGAAGTGCTGCAGAGGTTCGGGCGGTTTAAGTAATCGCGCCGGCTGGCGAGAAGCTACACATGCCGGAAACATTTCATGCTGGACGCTTCACATGGATGAGACAAAAATCGATGCGGCCATGATGGGCCGCCTCGCCAACGCCCTGACATTCATTTGCGGGGCAGACCACGCGGCGACCAAGGCCCTCAGAAAAGCCTCTGAAACGTCGGCCGACAAAGACGTGAAGGCGGCACGCGCGCAATTCCTGAAACTGAAACACGGCGACCGCCAAGCCGCGCTCACCATGGTCAACGACTAGGCGTGTGCGACGCGCGCTTCCTGCAGCGCACCGCGCAGAGCGTCGGCGAAATCGCGGCGCTCGTCATCGGTAAGGAACTGACCGAGCAGCAGCTCTCGGCCTTGCGCGATAATGCGAAGCGAGGTGCGCCCATCGGGCCGATCGGTCGTCAGGCTGACGCGCGCCCAATAGGGATTGACGTCGGCTTTCTCCTCAGTGCCGTCGGGCAGAACCCGCGTCAAAGTCAGGATGTCTGGCGTCACATCAATCGTCTCGTAGGCGCGCCCCGCTACGTAATTGACCTTGAAGGCCCAATAGATCAGCGCAACATCGAGCCCAAAGAAGCCCATAACGGGCCAAGCGCCCATCAGGCAGAAGACGACGCCTGCAACGAAGCTAACGGCGCTCAACGCCGCCATGAGAATGAAAAATCCGCGCAGCGATAGCGACCGGTGGGGATGCAGCACGAATTGCGTAACGCCTGCCGATTGCTTTTGAGGTGAACTATCTGTCATCTCATCGTCCATTCCATCATTGCGGTCTCATCGGCCGCTTTTTCAACGGCACCGCACGTCATGGCCCGCAAAAACCCGACGAAACCGGCAGCAAGCATCCCGCCTTCGGCTGTCAAAAACAAGCCCCGAAATCCTAGAAAATCCGTTAGCACGACCGCGCCCAAAGGCCGGCCACAGACAGCCAAGGGCCTGGGTGGCGCGGCGGTCAGTGAGATCTTCCGGCGGTTTGAAGAGATCACCCCTGAGCCCAAGGGCGAATTGGAACACTCAAACCCCTACACACTGCTCGTCGCCGTGGTTTTGTCGGCGCAGGCCACCGATGCCGGGGTCAACAAGGCCACCCGGCCGCTGTTCAAGATTGCCGATACGCCGGAGAAGATGCTGGCGCTCGGCGAAGACACCGTGCGCGATTACATCAAAACGATCGGCCTCTACCGCAACAAAGCCAAGAATGTCATGGCGCTATCGGCCAAGCTGGTCGCCGAACATGGCGGGCAAGTGCCAGCGGATCGCGATACCCTCGAGACGCTGCCGGGCGTCGGCCGCAAGACCGCCAACGTCGTCATGAACATGGCCTTCGGCCACCCGACCATGGCCGTCGATACACACGTCTTCCGCGTCGCCAATCGCATCGGCCTGTCTGCGGGCAAAAACCCACTGATGGTTGAAGAAGACTTAATGCGCTGCGTGCCCAAAGCCTACGGCCTGCATGCCCACCATTGGCTCATTCTGCACGGCCGCTACCTCTGCAAAGCCCGTAAACCCGAGTGCTGGCGCTGCCCGATCGCCGACCTTTGCCGCTTCACGCCTAAAACTCCGGCACCCTGACATTTGAGGCCCCTCAAAAACTGCCGAGACGTTAAAACGCCGCCCCGCATTTGAGCTGAATTCACCGCGAATTTCAGCAGCTGCCAGAACCGGGCATTTAGAGCCCATGTGTACTTTATCGCTCATTCTGGGGAAATAATTCAAACAATTGGCAGCGATTGAAATGACCACCATCAACGGCACGACGGCGAACGACGTTATCACCGGCACGACCGAGAACGATGTCATCAATGGTGGCGCAGGCAATGACCGCATCAATGGCGGCGCAGGCGATGACGCCATCTATGGCGGCGACGGCATCGACACATTGACGGGCGATGCCGGCAACGACTCGCTGTTTGGCGGCAACGGCAACGACGGCTTCTTCGGCGGCGGCGGCAACGACACGATCCACGGCGAAGCCGGCGACGACACCATGTATGGTGATGGCGGCAACGACATTTTGATTGGCGGCGACGGCGCCGACAAAATGTTCGGCGGCACCGGCGATGACGTGTTTTACGCGGGTGCTGGTGACACGATCGTCGGCGGCGCGGGCAACGACACCGTTGTACTCGACATCTCGGCTGCATCGTTCAGCAGCGCCATGCGCGATGACCTCGCGACCCTCAAATCGTGGATGGGCAGTCAGGCCGCGGCCGCCGGTTCCATTTCGGCACTTGCTGCACAAAGCACTGGCGCGACCGTGGCACTGAGCGCGCTCGGCATCTCGATCAGCGTTGTCGAAAACGTCAGAATCATGCTCGACGGCGTCGAGACGCCGATCGACTCATTCTTGAATCAGGTGCCGGTGACGGACGCGGTTGTATCGATCGCAACCAGCGAAGACACCGCCATCCTGGGCCAGGTCGTGGCGACCGATAGTAATGGCGACGTGCTCGCCTATGCCGTGAGCGGCGCTCCGGCACATGGCACACTGACGCTCGACGCGGCGACAGGTGCTTATACCTACACCCCGGGCGCAAACTTCAATGGCGCCGATAGCTTCCAAGTCATCGTTACAGACGCTGCGGGGGCTTCTGCCGTGCAGACCGTCAACGTCGGTATTGCAGCGGTCAACGACGCGCCGGTTACGGATGCCATTGTTGCGCTCGCGGCGGAAGAAGATAAGGCTGTCTCTGGCCAAGTTCTCGCCAGCGACGTTGACGGCGATGTGCTCACCTTCTCCGTGAGCGGCGCACCGGCACATGGCACACTGACGCTCGACGCGGCAACGGGCAAATACACCTATACACCGGCAGCCAACTACGCAGGTGCCGATACTTTTGATGTCACTGTAACCGACGCCTCCGGTGCGGTGTCTGTTCAGCGCGTTGCGCTCACCATCAGCGCGGTCGCCGATATGCCGACGTTGGCTGTCATCAATCCGGTCATCATCCCGGCTGGCGTTACGCTGAACGGCAAGCGGATCAGCGAGACGCTGTCGGGCACGGCGGGTGCGGACATCATCTACGGCAGCGGCGGCAATGATATTATAGACGCCTCTGGCCCCTCGGTCGTGACGGCTGGCCTTGATATCGCGACCGCCCTGACGGACCTCGATGGTTCGGAATCGCTGTCGATCAAAATCTGGAATATGCCGAGCGGCGCGACGCTGTCGTCAGGCACGCTCAATAGCGATGGCAGCTGGACGCTGACGCAGGCGCAGCTCGCTGGCTTGACGATCACCGCCAAGGTCGAGGCGGGCTTCTCGATCAACGTCGCGGCAATCGCAACCGAAGCAACCGGCGCCACCGCGACGACGACCGCAACAATCGCCATCGTCATGGAAGCCGACAACAACGTCATCTATGGCGGCAGAGGCAACGACACGATCATCGGCGGCCTTGGCAACGATAAAATCTACGGCGAATCCGGCAACGACAACATCTTCGGCAATGGCGGCGACGATTTCATCAATGGTGGCACGGGCAATGACACCATTTCCGGCGGCGTCGGCGATAACGTTGTGTATGGCGGCTCTGGCAATGACACCTTCATGGCCGATGGCGGCAACGACGCAATCTTCGGCGATGCCGACTTCGACACGCTGAGCTTCATCAACGCCGCCAATGGCGTCTCGGTCGATATGGCGGCTGGCACAGCCACCGGCTTTGGCTCAGACACATTCGCCGGCATCGAAAAAATTATCGGCTCGAGCTTCAATGATAGTCTCAGTGGCTCGAAGAATGACGATGTGATCGTTGGCGGCGCTGGCAACGATTGGGTGCGCGGCTCTAGCGGCTACGACACGCTGACGGGCGGCGCAGGCGCTGATACGTTTGTGTGGGCTACCGCCGACGTCGGCAAGAAGTTAGGCTATGACCACGTCACCGATTTCGGCGCGGGCGACGTGCTCGATTTCCGCGGTCTGGTTGCCGTCGGCAACAATCAGGTCAGCGATGTGGTGCGCATCACCGACAGCTGGTCCGGCTCGACCGTTTCAGCGAAGATCAACGGCGCATTCGTGACGGTTGCGGTGCTCGACAACGTGCACAACGTCACGGCCAACGACCTCTTCATGCAAGGCCAGTTGCTGGTTGCCTAATCGGCGCCTACGCCTTCGCCGTATCTAAGCGCATGGCGAGGCCAGCCTTCGCCATGTGGGCTTTGGCTTCACCGATGGTGTAGGTGCCGAAGTGGAAAATCGACGCTGCTAACACAGCGCTGGCGTGACCTTCGCTGACGCCATCAACGAGATGATCGAGCGTTCCAACGCCGCCGGATGCAATGACCGGCACTTGAACCGCGTCGGCTATGGCGCGCGTCAGGGGTAGATCGAATCCGGCCTTCGTGCCGTCGCGATCCATCGACGTCAGCAGGATTTCGCCGGCGCCCAGCGCCACGACCTCCTTGGCGTACTCAACCGCATCGATACCGGTGCGATTGCGCCCGCCGTGCGTGAAGATTTCCCAGCGCAGCGGCTCGCCCTCGCCCGACACCTTCTTGGCATCGATCGCAACGACGATGCATTGCGCGCCGAATTTCTCCGATGCCTGTTTGACGAACTGCCGGTTGTTCACCGCCGCCGTGTTGATCGACACCTTGTCGGCGCCGGCTTCCAGTAGCTTGCGGATATCATCAACGGTGCGCACGCCGCCGCCAACCGTCAACGGCATGAAGCAGCGCTCGGCCGTGCGTTCAACGATGTCGAAGATGGTATCGCGATTGTCGACGCTGGCGGTGATGTCGAGGAAGCAGAGTTCGTCGGCGCCGGCTGCGTCGTAAGCGGCGGCCGCCTCGACGGGGTCGCCCGCGTCGATGAGGTCAACGAAGTTGACACCCTTGACGACGCGGCCGTCCTTAACGTCGAGACACGGGATGATGCGAACCTTCAGCACGTGCTTGTTTGCCTCTCAATGCCGCCCCCGTCTACTGATTGACGGGCGCTTGAATGAACCGGTAGCCGTCGCCCGCCTTCGCCAGATGGCCGAGACCCGGCCACGGGAAGTGATAGGCGACGAACGCGATACGGTCGGTTGCCAGCATGTCCCAGATCTTGAGGCGGGTGGCAACCGCTTGCTTGGAGTCCGTATCATAGCCGAACTCGATTTTCGGCTGTTCGACGAACAGAATGTGATGATGCGCGCAATCGGCGGTGATCGCGAGGGGCTGTTTGCCGCCGGTCAGCATGAAAATCGTATGCCCAACGGTGTGGCCCGGCGCGTCGATGGCCTGAAGACCCGGAAGAACCTCCTGGCCGCCCTTGATGAACTTCAACTTGTCTTTGTAGGGCAGCAGATTGGTGCGCGCGTATTCGATGAAGGGTTTCATGTCGCCTGAGAGCTTGGCTTCATCGGTCCAGAATTTGTAGTCCTCTTCGTTCACGTAGACATCGGCGTACGGGAACACCGGCTTGCCGGCTGCGTCCACCATGCCACCCGCGTGGTCGGGATGGCAGTGGCTGAGAACGACCGCGTCGATCGTGGTTGGGTCGACGCCGGCCGCTTTCATGTTGGTGACGAGACGGCCAGTCGCATCACCGAACATCTTGCTGGTGCCCGTGCCGGTGTCGATGATAACTTTTTTGCCGCCGATCTTGAGAACCGGAATGTTCTGCTGCAGCCGCATATGGTCAGCCGGAAGGAAAGCGGCTTCGAGACGCGCGGTCAAATCTTCCATGACCGGGTCCTTGATGAGCTTGCGGCCATCGCCGAGTTCCATCGGTCCATCGGAGACCATCGTGACCTGCACATCGCCATGCATGAAATTGTAGTAGGCCGCCGGATTGGGAAGGTCTTGCGGCTTCGTCGGTACATGCGCGAGGACCGGAGATGGCCCGGCGACGCGCGAAGCCAGTGCCCCCATGATGCCGGTACCGGCAGCGGCAAGCGCCTGGCGGCGCGACAATTCGAATTTCGTCATAATAGCAACCTCCCCTATTTCACCCGTGCGTGCGCCGGCTGTGCATCGCACCCTGCAAAATGCTGGCCGACGGTTACCAATAGCTCGAACGGCCGCCTGCTTATCACGGGCGCAACTGAGCGGAGAAGCGAGCCCAGCAGAAATTCGGGCCGTCACACGTCACGACGCAAGGAGAGACCAAGCGGGGGCGCGCAGCGCCCAGCCGCACGCAGGGCGCACGCCTTTGACACCTGTCGCAAGGCTGAGGCTTAGGGGGTCGCATCCGTGAGGCAGGTGACAAAACGCCAGCTCACTCACCGCGTTCGCGCAACGCCGAGAATTTGATGTCCGGGAACTTTTCGCCCTTGTATTTCAGCATCCACTGGCTTTCGGCGAGGAACACCAGCGCGCCGTCGCGGTCGGTTGCGATTTCACCGCGATGCGCATCGACGAACTTCTGCAGCTTCGCTGGATCGTCGGCCGAGATCCAGCGCGCCAATTCGACGGGCGCCTGCTCGAACGACACCGGCACGCCGTATTCGGCTTTGACGCGCGATTGCAGAACTTCGAACTGCAGCACGCCAACGACGCCGAGAATCTGGCGTCCACCGGCAATCGGCGTGAACACCTGCACGATGCCTTCCTCGGCCAAATCGTCGAGCGCGCGGTTGAGCTGCTTGGCCTTCATAGCGTCTTCGATGATGACGCGGCGCAGAAGCTCAGGGGCAAAGTTCGGAATGCCGGTAAACTTCAGCACTTCTTTTTCGGTCAGCGTATCGCCGACGCGCAGCGTGCCGTGGTTCGGTAAACCCATGATGTCGCCGGCATAGGCTTCATCGGCTGTTTCGCGACCCTGGCCGAAGAACAGCGTCGGCGACGATACTGTCATGTACTTGCCGTCGCGAACGTGCAGCAATTTCATGCCGCGCTTGAACCGGCCCGAGCACAGTCGCACGAAGGCGATGCGGTCGCGGTGGTTCGGATCCATGTTCGCCTGAACCTTGAACACGAATCCGGTGACCTGATCTTCACCCGGATAAACGGTGCGCTGAACCGCAACACGCGGCAGCGGACCCGGCGCCCAATTACCGAGCGCATCGAGAAGCTGCTCGACGCCGAAGTTGCGCAACGCGCTGCCGAAGAAGACCGGCGACAGATGCCCCTCGCGGAAAGCCTGCAAATCAAAGGTCGACAGCGCGCCCTGCGCCAGCTCAACGCCTTCAAGCGCACGCGCGGCGATATCCGCGTCAATGCCCGGGATCTCTGCAATGTCCGAGAGCGACGCGATCGGCACAACGCGACCGAACGGGGCATTGCGCTCGCCTTCTTCCGGCAGCAACACGCGCATACCGGCGAGATCAACGACGCCGCGGAAATCCGGCCCCATGCCGATCGGCCAACCCATCGGCACGAAATCGAGAGCCAAGCCCGACGCGATATCGTCAAACAGCGTCAGCGGATCTTCGCCCGGCCGGTCGATCTTGTTGATGAAGGTGATGATCGGAATATCGCGCAGGCGGCAGACCTCGAACAGCTTGCGGGTCTGGCTTTCGATGCCCTTGGCCGCGTCGATGACCATCACCGCCGCGTCGACGGCGGACAGTGTGCGATAGGTATCTTCGGAAAAGTCGGAGTGGCCCGGCGTGTCGAGCAGGTTGTAAACGATGCCTGCCCGCTCGAACATCATCACCGACGATGTCACCGAGATGCCGCGCTGCTGCTCGATCTGCATCCAGTCCGAGCGCGTGCGGCGGCGTTCGCCGCGTGCTTTGACGGCGCCGGCAAGCTGAATAGCGCCCCCGAACAGCAGCAGCTTTTCGGTCAGCGTCGTCTTACCGGCGTCGGGATGCGAAATGATCGCGAACGTACGGCGGCGCAGGATCTCGGGATCGGTGGCCTTCGCCGCCGGTGCGATGACCGCCGCGTCTGCGTTTGTCATGGTGGTCAACGGATCAGGCCTCGACGCTTCTTAGGTAATCGGGTTCGAGCCAGATTTGATGTTTCTCGGGCTTTTCGCCAAAGGCTTCGCCGACGTGCAATTCGACCAGATCGCCATCGAAACCGGCGATCGTAAAGGTCTTGCCGAGACAGCCGCGAAACAGCTTTTGCAGCTGCTGGTTATCTTTTGGCAGATCGTTGGGAATCCGCGTGACTTTGACTTTATCGCCGATATTCATGCTGCCTCCAGCAATGCGAGAGCTTGTTTCGGGTCGATGCGGCCGTCGTAGAGCGCACGCCCCGTAATGGCGCCTTCGAGCATCCGGTTTTCGGGCTTGAGCAGCGCCTTGATGTCATCGATCGATGCCAGTCCGCCCGACGCGATGACGGGAATTTTGGTGGACCGCGCCAGTTCAGCGGTCGAGGGCAGGTTAAGCCCCTTCAAAACGCCATCGCGGTCGATGTCGGTATAGATGATCGCGGCGACGCCCGCATCCTCGAACCGCTTGGCTAGGTCGATGGCCGTCAGCTCGGACGTTTCCGCCCAGCCTTCGACGGCAACCTTGCCGCCCTTGGCGTCGATGCCGACCGCGATGCGGCCCGGAAAGGCTTTGCAAGCGTCGCGCACCAGCGCCGGATCGCGCACCGCTATCGTGCCGAGGATCACCCGGCGGATGCCTTTCTCCAGCCAGCGCTCGATGGTCGCGAGATCGCGGATGCCGCCGCCGAGCTGCACCGGCATGGTCACAGCCTTCAGGATCGCATCGACCGCTTGCCCGTTGACGGGCTTGCCCGCAAACGCGCCGTTGAGATCGACGATGTGCAGATACTTGAAGCCTTGGCGCTCGAACTGCAGGGCCTGATCGGCCGGGTCGTCGTTGAACACGGTCGCCTGGTCCATCGCGCCGAGCTTGAGGCGAACGCACTGGCCGTCTTTCAGATCGATGGCGGGAAATAAGATCAAAGGTGTCAGCCTTGTTAGAGCGTCATCCCCGCCGCCGGGGATTCATTGGTGTTTGCGTCTGAGCATAGCCGCCAAGCCTGGCGGACCCTAAACAGGCCCTGGCCGAAGCGGAGCCTGGTCCTTGCCGGAATGACGGTCGAACGGCCATAAGTTTGCTCATCTCGTGTGGGATCAATAGCGTATCGCTTCGCACGTCAAGCCGAAGTATCAGCGTCAGAAGTTCTCAAGTCCGGTTTCAGGTTCATGGCCACCGCGTTTCTCGTATCTCCACCGCCTGCTGCCGAGCGCCGGCCGCTCACCGAAGCGGACGCCGTCGATATCTGGATTGCGCGCTGGCTGCGGGTGCGGCCAAAGGAACTGGTGCGCCGCTATCAGTGCGATCCCCGCCGCCTCTATGAGATTTGGGAAGAAACCCGCTTTGCAGGCTCGCGCGGCAAGGCCTTGGTGGAATTGGCGGCGCGCTACCCAGGCATCGAAGGGCGCTTCGATCCAGTCCAGGCCCCCATCGGCGTATTTCCAGCGAAGCCGACCCGCGCCAGATGAGCCTGTTCTAGCGCCCGCAAATGCCCCGTTGCAGCCACAATTGACCGGTCGCGGCTGTCAGCCTGCAGGGGCGGAACGCCCGTTAGCGGCCGAAATCAGGGTCTTACGGGAAAACGAGAACCCAAAGAGAACATTGCCGCAACATTCGCTAGACAGTGCCGATGATTCGTGGCATGTTCTACGTATGTTCCCGCCACTAACAAAGGCGCCTCAATCCCGGGTCAAAGTCGCGTATCGACCCCTCCCCCGCAACGCTTAGGAGAGCCCCCCATGCGCACCTATTTGATCTCTTACGACCTCGCCAAGCCGAACCGCAACCAGCACGTCCTCGCCCAGATGATCATGGGCCTTGGCGACAAGTGGGCCCGCCCGCTGTCCAACACCTGGTACGTCGCTTCAGAGCGCGATGAGGTTGAACTCGAAGCCGACCTTAAGGATCTGCTGGCCGAAGACGATGGCCTCGTGATCCAGGCCGTGAAGCGTGAAGCCTGCCTCACCAACACCTCGCTGCGCTGGTTCCGTCAGCGCCGCCCGGGTCTCGATCTGGTCGATGGCGGTAACGTCATTGCGTTCCCCTCGCCGCCGGCACCGGAACCGATGGAACCGGAACTGCCGTTTGCCGAAGCCTGCTGATCGGCAGCCCTTTCCCCAGCCGCCCTCTCCCATCAGGGAGAGGGCGCCAGATTTCGAAACCGCCGTCGTTTTGAGCTTTGAGCGGGGCGATCGCCGCCTCCCCCAGAGTCGTCCCCAAGCGGTCAGCCCCGCTCAAACCCAGGCATACGGCCGTCGCAGTCTGAAGTGATCTGAAATCCAAGCGTTATTGCCCAGAATATGCGAGCCCGGGGACTGGTCCCTCGGTCCCCGGCTCCCATATCTCAGGCAGAGTTTCCCAGCGTTCCGTTGCGGTTGTTGCGTCAAGCGTACCCTCTCTCCCCCGTATCGCTCCCTGCTCCCCAGCATTGGCCCCCAGCCGGAACCCTCGCCATGACAACCCTCCAGAAAACCTTCCTGCTTCATCACACCCCGAAAACCGCACACCAGGACACCTGGGCGGTGGCGTTTTCGTTGCCCTATATCGCAAGTGAATATGCCCGCGCCGGCGACGGCGTCTGGTACGTCAAGACGTGGCTCAGCGCCGAGCAGATCGCCAAGCGCCTCGCCATTCTGTTCGATGACAGCAATGAATTGCGCATCCACGAATTGAGCCGCAAGGAATCGACCTTCAACGCGCGGCTCGAATGGCTGCAGGGTCGTCTCGAAGATGATCAGGCTGATGAGATGTTGAACGCGCCGCGCGTGATGTGGGAGGCGCTGAACACCGCCGTCCAGTCGTTCCTGTTCACGCGCACGCTGCCAGCCGCCGCTATGGCCGCCAGCCCAAGAAATTCGCGAGCAGCTTGAGACCGAGCGTCTGGCTCTTCTCAGGGTGGAACTGTGTGCCGGCGATGTTCCCATCAGCAATCATCGCCGTCACCGGTCCGCCGTAGTCGGTTTCAGCAACGACGACGCGCCGTTCCGTCGCCACCAGATGGAACGAGTGGACGAAGTAAGCGTGCAGGCCGTTCGGCCCTGTCGCAATATCTTTGAGAAGCGCGTGCGGCGTCACGACGTTGAGCGTGTTCCAGCCCATGTGCGGGATTTTCAGGCCCGCATCCTTCGGCTCGATCGCGCGCACATCGCCTTTGATCCAGCCAAGCCCGTGGCTGATGCCGTGCTCGAGGCCGCGCTCGGACAACAACTGCATGCCAACGCAAATACCGAGGAACGGGCGGGCTTTTTTGCGCACCGCGTCGTCGAGCGTTTCAAGTAAGCCCGGCACTGCATCAAGACCGCGTTTGCAATCGGCATAGGCGCCGACGCCCGGCAGAACGATGCGATCGGCGGACGCAATGTCTGCAACCGACGCGCTGACAATGATCTGAGCATCGGCCTCGCTCTCGCGCGCCGCGCGCTCAAAAGCCTTGGCGGCCGAGTGCAAATTGCCGGAGCCGTAGTCGATAATGACGACGCGTTGCATCGCAGTCCTTTAGCGGTGAGACACTCAGGCCTTATGGCCGAACGATGAGCCGATTGATTTCCATGGCCCCCGCCACGCCGTCGGCGACACGCTCGTAGCAGGCGCGGTGCTGCCTGTCGCGATCATCGGTTGGTCGGGCAGCCAAGCTTCGAAAAAGCGGCGTTCGCACTCGGCGAGTGTCTGGCCATTGACTGTTCCAAGCGCGGTCCAGCCTTCGCGGTCGAGCACCCAGCGTTGAATCGTCGAATGTTCGAACCCCATGAAGATCTGCAGTGCGATCACACCCACTGCAATCCGGCTTTCGCTGATGCCGAGTGCGGCCAGCGCGGTCACCGCCACGCAAAAGAACACGAGATACGCCACAAGCGGCAGCCACAGCTGGCTGGCGGCAAGCCCGAACGGCGGAAAGGCTGCCGTAACCCAGGAGAAGCCGTCTTTCACGAAGCGCAACTCGCTGGCGCGATCGACGCGATCAGCGCCTGCGTTCGGCGGCTCGTGCACGGTGTAGGTCTGCAACGAACGAACTCCCAAAGCTGCGTTTCCGGCCGGCCTGATGACGGACCGTTGGACGCGCTAAAAAATCTCAGCCTGCCAGCATGCCCTTGGTTGAAGGGATGCGGCCAGACTGGCGCGGATCGAGCGTAATGGCGGCTCGAAGCGCCCGCGCCAAGCCCTTATAGCAGGTCTCGGCGATGTGGTGGTTGTTCTCGCCGTAGAGGTTTTCGACGTGCAGCGTGATGCCGGCGTTCTGGGCGAAGGCCTGGAACCATTCGCGGAACAGTTCCGTGTCCATCTCGCCGAGCTTGTCGCGCGAGAATTCGACCTTCCAGATCAGGAACGGACGGCCCGACACGTCAACCGCGACGCGGGTCAACGTCTCGTCCATCGGCAGGTGCACGTCGGCGTAGCGCACGATCCCGGCCTTATCGCCGAGCGCCTTCGCAATCGCCTGGCCGATCACGATGCCGGTATCTTCTGCCGTGTGGTGGAAATCGATGTGCAGATCGCCCTTGGCTTTGAGCGTGATGTCGATCAGCGCGTGGCGCGCCAGCTGCTCAAGCATGTGATCGAGAAAGCCGATCCCGGTCGAGACGTTGTAGGCACCCGTGCCATCGAGATCGACCGACGCGGTGATCTCGGTTTCCTTGGTCGTGCGGGTAATCGATGCTTGCCGTTTCACGGGAATTCTCCGTCGGGACGATTGCCGGGGCTCGCCCTAGCGTTTATCAGCTCAGGTTCTGCGGGCAAGGCGGCATATGCCAGCGCGCCCGACAGCCGTTCTGAAACCTGACTGTGACCTTGTATAAGCCCAGCAAACGCCTAAGTGACGGTTACCAACATGAGCCAACACCCCACAAATCCGTCAGATTCGTCCTGGCATGCCACTACAATCCTGACCGTTCGCAAGGCCGGGCGGGTGGTGATCGCCGGCGACGGGCAAGTCAGCATCGGCCAAACCGTCGTCAAATCGAACGCCCGCAAGGTCCGCCGCCTCGGCCGCGGTGACGTGATCGCCGGTTTTGCAGGTGCCACTGCCGACGCCTTTACGCTGTTTGAGCGCCTGGAAGCCAAGCTCGAACAATATCCTGGCCAATTGACCCGCGCCGCTGTCGAACTGGCCAAAGATTGGCGTACCGACCGCTATCTTAGGCGCCTCGAAGCCATGATGATCGTCGCCGACAAAGACGTGACGCTGATCCTGACCGGCAACGGTGACGTGCTGGAGCCTGAAAATTACGTCATGGGCATCGGCTCGGGCGGCAACTATGCGCTGGCCGCTGCCCGCGCGCTGCTCGACCAGCCGCTCGACGCCGAGCAGATCGCTCGCAAGTCCATGTCGATCGCGTCAGAAATCTGCGTTTACACGAATTCCAACGTCGTCATTGAAAGCCTCGAGTCGCAAACATCACCATGACAAACTTCTCGCCCCGCGAAATCGTCTCGGAACTCGACCGCTATATCGTCGGCCAGAATGACGCCAAGCGCGCTGTCGCGATTGCGCTGCGCAACCGCTGGCGGCGTCAGCAGTTGACCGGTGATCTGCGCGAAGAAGTGCTGCCAAAGAACATCCTGATGATCGGCCCGACGGGCGTCGGCAAAACCGAAATCGCGCGCCGCTTGGCGAAACTCGCTGGCGCGCCGTTTTTGAAAGTCGAAGCCACCAAGTTCACCGAAGTCGGTTACGTCGGCCGCGACGTCGAGAGCATCATCCGCGATCTGGTCCAGGTTGGCATGGTGCTGGTCAAGGAAACGCGGCGCAAAGACGTGCGCGCGAAGGCAGAAAAAGCAGCCGAAGAACGCGTGCTCGATGCCCTCGTTGGAGGCGCGTCGTCGCCAGCCACGCGCGAAAGTTTCCGCAAGAAACTGCGGGCCAACGAATTGAACGACAAGGAAATCGACATTCAAGTGGCCGACGCCCTGCCGATGATGCCGGCCTTCGACATGCCGGGCGGCGCCTCGATGTCGACGATCAATCTCGGCGAAATGCTCGGCAAAGCACTTGGCGGGCGCACCAAATCACGGCGCGTCACCGTGCAGGAGAGCTTCGATATTTTGATCGCCGAAGAAAGCGACAAGCTGATCGACGACGATAAAATCGCCAGTGAAGCTATCGCGGCCGTCGAGAACGACGGCATCGTGTTTCTTGACGAGATCGACAAGATCTGCTCACGCGGCGAAGGCGGCCGCGGCGGCGCCGACGTGTCGCGCGAAGGTGTGCAACGCGATCTGCTGCCCTTGATCGAAGGCACCACCGTCGTCACCAAGTACGGCCCGGTCAAAACCGACCACGTGCTGTTCGTTGCCTCCGGCGCCTTTCATGTTTCAAAGCCCTCGGACCTGCTTCCTGAACTGCAAGGCCGCTTGCCGATCCGCGTCGAACTGAAAGCCCTAACGCGCAGCGATCTCCGCCGCATCTTGACGGAGCCGGAGGCGAGCCTGATCAAGCAATACGTGGCCTTGATGCAGACCGAGGGCTTGACGCTCGATTTCACTGACGACGCCATCGATGCGATTGCCGATACCGCCGTCGAGGTCAACGACAGCATCGAGAACATCGGTGCGCGCCGCCTGCAGACGGTGTTGGAGCGCGTGCTGGACGAAATTTCCTTTGAAGCGCCCGACCGCAGCGGCCAGACCGTCGTCATCGACGGCGCGTTCGTGAAAGCGCAGGTTGGCGAACTCGCCAAGAACGCCGATCTCTCGCGCTTCATTCTGTAGCTGGAAACGCCGCTCTAGCAGCCGCGATGCGCGCCTAAGCCGCTATTCACCGGCGGTTTTCGCAGCTAAAAGACGTGTCCAAGCTCCAAGAGATCCGCACCCAAAATGGTTAGCGCCGCACCGACAGACACGATTTTGCAGCCCGCCGGCTTAAGTAAGCCGTCGTTGGCCGGGCTGACGCGCGACGGCCTCAAGGCGGCGCTGGCCGCAGCCGGTGTGCCGGAGAAGCAGTTGCGCATGCGCGTCGGCCAACTCTGGGGCTGGATCTACGCCCATGGCGTCACGTCCTTCGACCAGATGAGCGACGTCTCGAAAGAACTGCGCCGCACGCTGGCCGATCTCTACACGCTCGATAGACCTGAGATCGTCGCCGAGCAGATTTCCGTCGACGGCACCCGCAAATGGCTGCTTCGCTTGCCGAAGCTTGGCCACGAAGCCCGCGCGCCTGAAATCGAGACCGTCTATATCCCCGAGAGTGATCGCGGCACGCTGTGCATTTCCAGCCAGATCGGCTGCACGCTGAATTGCTCGTTCTGCCATACCGGCACCCAGCGCCTCGTGCGCAATCTCGAAGCCCATGAGATCGTCGCCCAGATCATGCTGGCGCGCGACCGCATTGGCGATTGGCCGGGTTCAGAAAAGCCCGCCGATGGCCGGTTGCTGCCGAACGCCGAACGCAAAATCACCAATGTCGTGCTGATGGGCATGGGTGAACCGCTGTATAATTTCGACAACGTCAAAGCGGCGATGGATGTCGCGTCCGATGACGCCGGATTATCGTTGTCGAAGCGCCGCATCACGCTATCGACGTCGGGCGTCGTGCCGGAAATCCCGAGATGGGGCGAAGAATCCGGCACCATGCTGGCAATCTCGCTGCACGCCACCAACGACGCGCTGCGCGACGAGCTGGTGCCGCTGAACCGAAAATATCCGATTTCCGAACTTCTCGAAGCCTGCCGCAATTATCCGGGGCTATCGAACGCCAAGCGCATCACGTTCGAATACGTCATGCTGAAGGGCGTCAACGATAGCCTCGCTGACGCGCGCGCGCTCGTTCGCTTGCTCGCCGGCATTCCAGCCAAGATCAACCTGATCCCGTTCAATCCGTGGCCGAATACCAAGTACGAGTGTTCAGACTGGCAGACGATTGAACGCTTTGCCGACGTCGTGAACCGCGCCGGTTACGCCAGCCCCGTGCGCACGCCGCGTGGCCGCGATATTCTTGCCGCCTGCGGGCAGTTAAAGTCGGAAAGCGTGAAGCTGCGCGCCAGCGCTCGACCGGACGCCATCGATCCGGCGGGCTAAGCGCCACGGATCGCAACAGGCGGCCATGGAAACGGCGATTTCCGTTGAGATGTAATGGGTAACGCCTATACACTCAGGCTGCGTGCGAACTGGCGATTGGGGCTCAGGAAAGAACTTTGCGATGATTTCAACCTTTGCACGTGTGCTGCTGGGCTTTGTGCTGGCCTGTTTCACCGCAGGGCTGGTGCAGGTGCTTTTCATCACGCCGCCGCAGGAGCTTCTGCAAATACCGGCGCAGGCCTTCCCCGAGCGAGCTGGACAGGTGGGCGTGCTAGCTTTGCTGGCGGCGACCCACACGGCGATTTTTTCAGCGGCGTTTACGCTCATCGCGGCGGGCATTGGCGAATGGATGCGGATCCGCTCGGCCGCCTACTATGCAGTGATGGGCGCAACGATCGCAGCGCTTGGATTCAGCGCTCAGTATGCCAGCGAAGTCGCCGGCCAACCGACGATTTTCAATCCTTACGCACTGACAGCCTTCCTCACCTCGGGCGTCTTAGCCGGATTGATATATTGGCTGATCGCGGGGCGCCGCGCGGGAGGCCCAGAAGTAGACGCGGAGCACATCTCTAGCGGTGACAGCGAAAGCGAGCCAACAACGCCCGCCATACGGACGTGGAAGAACCGTCCCCGGATTATCGTTGAAGATCCGATCACGCCGGGGTCGGCCGCCGCAAAGAAAGCCACGCTGGCGGAACGTCTCGCCGAGCGCGAGGAGAAGGCGGGCGAAGCGCGGACAGTGGCTCAACAGACCGCCGACGCGGTTACCGCAGCAACGACCCGGCCAGCCGGCAAACCGGCCGCCGAGGCAAAACCCCCTCGCGAAGATCAAACCAGCGCCGCATCTGGCCCCAAACCGTCTGACTCCAAACCAACTGATGCAAAACCGGCCGACACCAAACCGGCCAGCCCCAAGCTTGACGTGACCCCGGTGACATCCGTGCCAGCGACCAAATCGGTCCCTGTACCGAGAACGCCGGACACTTCCAGCGACGATGAGCAGACGCGCAAAACCGACTGAAAACAGGCGTTTACTGGCATCCCGGACGGTTGCATAACCTACCGCGTCGCAGGATCGCAATTGCTGCAATGCACCAAATAGTGTACGCATACTATTTTGGAGTATTGCCGTCGTGATTGATTTCGAACTTCAAATGCGATTTTGGCGCAATTTCACCGACGCCGTACTGCACAGCACGGACGCGTCGTTTGCGGCAGCATCGATCTGGCAGGACCAGAATTTGGCGTCTGGCAAATCGCCCGGCGTCGCGGCCCCGGTGCCCGCTCCATCGATGACCGGCTGGCCGTGGATGGCGGCTTTTGCGCCAGCCCCCAAGGAATCCGCGCTTGCCTGGCCGCAAATGTGGTGGCTCGATACGCCAGCGCCGGCTGCCGCTAGCAACCCGTTCGCCGCCATGATGCCCACGCAGATGCTGTCGATGATGACAGCCTTCATGCCGTGGGCCGATACGATGTGGCAGGCCGCCTCGGCCTTCGGGCCGCAATCACCGATGGCCCAAATGGCCAAGACGATGGCGCCGTTCTGGCCGTGGCCTGACCTCACCTGGACCTACATGCAGACGCCGCTGACCGCGATGCTGATGTCGACCGGTATGCCATATGCGGTGGCGTCGCCGTCCGCCAAGGCGAGCACGGCCGCCATGGATGCCGCAGACGCCGCGCGCCAACAGCTCGATCATGTTTATGCGGCCTGTAACTCCGATAGCGGCAAAGCGGCCATGCAGCTCGCCATCCTGCCGTGGACGCTAGCCGCGACGTTCATGGATCATGCCGCAAAACCGGCTGATTAAAGCGCCATTCAAAATCCCAGAACAGCATCAGGCCGCGCTCCACTGCGCGGCTTTTTCATGTCTGCTCCAGGCATCGCACCAGCAGTCTCATGCTGTGTGACAGTACCAGACAGCGCCCGTACTCAGGCCAAACGTTGCATGCCAACGCATGGCCAGACGCCGCCAGTCATCAACCCGCAATAACCGCTTTGTAGTCGATGCGCGTTAGGCGTCCCTGATGATGAGCGAGATCGATGCAGACAGTGCTAATGCTGCCGCTTGGCCTTGGCCGACCGGCTCGGGCCATTTCCGAAACGCTGGGCTGGCAAATTGCAGCGCTATTCGCCCTACAGGTTTTGTTCTCGATCGCCATCATCTTGCATCCGCAAATCGATGCGCAGCTGAGCGGTACATTCTATCGCGCGGGGATTGGATTTCCGCTGTCGCACGACATCTACCTGCAAACACTGCGCTGGCTCGGTCGCGCTGTTCCGGCAGCTGTCGTCGTATCGCTTGTGGGGCTCGTGGTTTGGCGGATAGCAAGGTGCCGGCCATTCGAGACAATGACCGACCGGGCTTTGGCTTTTGTTGCCGCCTCCTTCGCCATCGGACCCGGCTTGATCGTTAACGTCATTCTGAAATCGCATTGGGGCCGCTCGCGCCCTCTGGCAACTGACCTGTTCGGCGGCTCGGAACACTTTACGGTCGCATGGTGGCCCTGGGGCGAATGCGCATCCAATTGCTCCTTTGTCTCAGGTGAAGCGTCCACAGCCGCTGTTTTTATGGCTTTTGCCGTGGTGGCTCACGCGCACCACCGGAAAAAACTGGCGTTGGCTGTGACCGTTTGGATGATCGCCATATCTTGGAACCGGATGGCCTTCGGCGCCCACTACTTCTCGGATGTCGTTCTGTCGTGCCTTTTGACGATCACGGTGGTCCTCGTTCTCAAAGCCCTGATCCTGCGCAACGAACCTGCGGCGTAGGCGACGGCGAAGCGATGCGCCGCTGGCGCCTCTTGCGCCCGCCCCCTCATTTGCTAAAGGTTCCGCGCTTTCCGCAATAGCCGATGAAGGATGAATGCCATGGCCCAGAAGGGCAAAATTAAAAAGGTCGTGCTGGCGTATTCGGGCGGCCTCGACACCTCGATCATCCTCAAGTGGCTGCAGGAAGAGTACGGCTGCGAAGTCGTCACGTTTACCGCCGACCTCGGTCAGGGTGAAGAGCTTGAGCCTGCGCGCAAGAAGGCGCTGCTGCTCGGCATCAAGGAAGACAACATCTTCATTGAAGACCTGCGCGAAGAATTCGTGCGCGATTACGTGTTCCCGATGTTCCGCGCCAACGCCCAGTATGAAGGCGTCTATCTGCTCGGCACGTCGATCGCGCGACCGCTGATTTCAAAGAAGCAGATCGAGATCGCGCGCAAGGTCGGCGCCGATGCGGTCTGTCACGGCGCCACCGGCAAGGGCAACGATCAGGTGCGCTTCGAGCTCGGCTATTATGCGCTTGAGCCGGGCATCAAGATCATCGCGCCGTGGCGCGAATGGGCGTTCAAAGGCCGCGAAGAACTTTTGAAGTTCGCGCGCGATCACCAGATCCCGGTTGCCAAAGACAAGGAAGGCGAAAGCCCGTTCTCGGTTGACGCCAACCTGCTGCACTCGTCGTCGGAAGGCAAAGTTCTGGAAGACCCCGCCACCAAGGCGCCGGAACTTGTCTATCAGCGCACCATCTCGCCGATGGCCGCGCCCGACAAAGTCACGACCATCAAAATCGGCTTTGAAAAAGGTGACGCTGTCTCCATCGACGGCAAGAAATTGTCACCGGCAACGCTGCTGAAAGCGCTGAACGACCTTGGCCGCGACAACGGCATCGGCCGCCTCGATCTCGTCGAGAACCGCTTCGTCGGCATGAAATCGCGCGGCGTTTATGAAACGCCCGGCGGCACGATTCTGCTGGCCGCGCACCGCGCCATGGAAAGCCTGACGCTGGATCGCGGCGCGGCCCACCTGAAAGACGAGCTGATGCCGCGCTACGCCGAGCTGATCTACAACGGCTTCTGGTTCTCGCCGGAACGCGAAATGCTGCAAGCCCTGATCGACAAGAGCCAGGAGGACGTCGAAGGTGAAGTGACGCTTGAACTCTACAAGGGCAACACCATCGTCGTCGGCCGCGAAAGCAAGAAGTCGCTGTATGCGCCGACCCTTGTCACCTTCGAAGACGATAAGGGCGCCTACGACCAGAAGGATGCGCAGGGCTTCATCAAGCTCAACGCACTGCGTCTCAGAACGCTCGGCGTGCGCAACAAAAAGAAGTGAATGCCCTTGAACCGCGAGCGTGTGGGGCACGACATACCCTTCAAAGCGCGGAACAAGCAGAGCGAGTGACAACGATGGGTAAGGCTGAAATCGGCAGGATCTTCGGCATTCCCATCGTTTTGGATGCGTCGTTCGTTCTGCTGATTGCTCTGTTCGGGTTCGGGTACTTCACGTCAGCAAGCCTTGTCGGCGTTTCATATGGTTTGGCGCTGGTGGCTGGCGTCGCCGTCTCGATCCTGCTTCACGAACTCGGACACGCGCTGGCTGCCGGTTATTGGCGCGTTCCGACAGCCTCCATCGAACTCAATGGGCTCGGCGGCCTCTGCCACTTCGCGCGCAACATGCCGGCCGATCGCCTCGCCAATATCGTGATGCTGCTCGCCGGCCCCGCCGCAAATCTTATTCTGTGGCAGGTGTTTTCCACCGCGAGCGACTGGGTGCTGCAATCCGGCACCGGCGGACCCGACCGCCTAGCCTTCCTGCTGCGCCAGCTCGGCCACATCAACTTTCTGCTGTTCATTTTCAATCTGATGCCCGCCCATCCGCTCGATGGCGGCCGCGCGCTGGTCCAGGTCGCCTCGAAATTCATCGGCTATGACAGAGCCATGCGCGCCATCGCCTACCTCGGCCTGCTGGTTGTGGCTTGGCTGGTGATGCTGGCATTCGGCGGCCAGATGTTTGCCGCCCTGATCGCGTTCGTCTTGCTCCAGGCCAACATAGAGGTGCTGCAAACCCACGGCGGACCACGCTGGAAGCGCTGGAATTAGGCATAAGGGCGGCTCGCCAGTTGCCGCTGACAACCTCCGTCCCGTATGCCATTGACCACGGAGATGACCACATTCCGGGCTAAACGAGGCTCTCGCGTTCTGCCCACTCAAAGGCGACCATGACCCGCAATTCCGTCAACCGCACCCTGTCGCGACTTTACTGGCTGTTGTTCCTTGTGCTGCTGCTTCTGCTGGCGGCCAAGTTCGCCGACGACCTGCCAGGGCTGCCGCCGCAAGTGGTGAGCGCCGCCAACAACGTCTACGAATTCATGCGCGACATGTCATTGCTGATCGCGACCGGGGGCGTCGCCTACCTCTCGAACATTTTCCAGAAGCGCTCGAAGTTCGTCGAAAGCCTCGAAGAAGAGTGGCGCAATATCGTGCGCACCAAGTCGGCGTTGATGACCTATTGCGAAAAACCCTATCTCGGCACCGACGAATATCTGGCCGCCTACAGCCGGATCAGCGAGACCATCGACACGATGCGTATCGTCTATCGCAACGTCGGCGAAACCAACGGGCTGGTCGGCCTCTACCCCTACGCTCCGCTGCACGACATGCGGCGCGCCTTGCAAACGCTCGACCCGCGCGTCAATCCCGAGCCGACGCAAGAACAGAAGACACTGGTGAAAGACGCGGTTTCGCAAGCATTCTTTGGTCTGCGCGAAGTTTTCCTTGAAGAACTCGACCTCGAAGAACCGCAGCATACGCTACTGATTTCGGGTGCGCGGCGCACCAAATCGCCGGGCGCCGCAGTCGCCGCCATGATCCAACAGGATCAGCAACGCCGCCGCCTCAACCGCGATCCGGCACCGCGCCCGGATATCGATGCGATGCTGGCAGAACTACGCGCGCGCGAAAAAGACAACGGCGGCGAACCTGTAAAGCCGTGAGTGTTATGGCCGATCTAACAGCGGTGTTCAGAGCCGCTGCGGCGACGTGAAAATCGGCTTGGCCTTTTCAATGACCGCGCGCTTGGCCGCCTGCTGCGGAACCTCCAGGGCGCGGTAGGCCGAATTGATCCGGCGCGCCATGGCCGCCAAGTAGTCGCGCACTTCCGGCGGCAGGGCGACGCTCAAGAACAAGTCCGGATGGTAGATTTTGGACAGCTTGAGATAAGCCGCGCGGACGTCCTCCCAGGACGTGCCCTGTGACACACCCAAAATGGCATAGGGGTCAAAGTCGCCGCCGTCCTGCAGGCGCGCCTTGAGCCCTCCCGTCGAGGGCGCCGACACCATGGTAATCGACGCCAGCGTCGATTTCGCGATCAACGACCGGTCGCCGTCAAAGGTCTCGAAGTCAAGGAATTTTGTATCGCCATTGAGCACATCGAAGATCGAGCGGGCGGCCGAGACGATGAATTTACCTTTGCGGACCTGGCCGTCCGCCAGCGTGATCTCAGCCGGGACGGTCATCTGCTGCAGGGTATTGTCAACGCGGTTACGCTCGAACATGATAGGGGTGCTCTCGTACGGATTTGAAACGGCTCGCTCAATTGAGCGCGGAACACCCCTAGCAACGCAAAATCCGTGCTAGGCGCGCCAATCCCCTATAAGCCGCACCAGCCGCCCGGAGGTGACGCCTAGCGGCGAGCCCAGGGGTGTGCTACGTCCGGCACACATTTTGCGCCGCAGCACGTCCTGATTGTGGGCTGGCGCTCCAACCTCAGGCAAGACATATGAATCTCCGCAATATCGCCATCATCGCGCACGTTGACCATGGCAAAACGACCCTCGTCGACGAGCTGCTGAAGCAGTCCGGCGCTTTCCGCGAGAACCAGAAAGTGGCCGAGCGGGCCATGGACAGCAACGATCTGGAGCGCGAGCGCGGCATTACCATTCTTGCCAAGTGCACCAGCGTCGTCTGGAAAGATACCCGCATCAACATCGTCGATACGCCGGGCCACGCCGACTTCGGCGGCGAGGTCGAGCGCATCTTGAACATGGTCGATGGCGTCGTGGTGCTGGTTGACGCCTCCGAAGGTCCGCTGCCGCAGACCAAGTTCGTCGTCTCGAAAGCCGTTGAAGCTCGGCCTGCGCCCGATCGTCGCCATCAACAAGATCGACCGCCCCGATGAACGCCATCAGGACGTGCTCAACGAGATCTTCGATCTGTTCGCCAATCTCGACGCGACCGACGAGCAGCTCGACTTCCCGGTGCTGTACGGATCAGGCCGCAACGGCTGGATGGCAATGGCGCCGGAAGGCCCGCAGGTCGATCTGGCGCCGCTGTTCGATCTGGTGCTCGCGCACGTGCCGCCGCCCGCCGTCGATGACGGTCCGGTGACCATGCTGGCGACGACGCTCGAAGCCGATCCGTTCTTGGGCCGCATTTTGACCGGGCGCATCACGTCCGGCACGCTGAAATCCAACATGGCTTTGAAGGCTATCCGCCACGACGGCTCGCTGGTTGAAACGTTCCGCGCCACCAAGGTGCTCGCCTATCGCGGCCTTGAGCGCATTCCGGTCGATGAAGCCAGCGCCGGCGAGATCGTCGCCATTGCCGGCATGACGGACGCCACCGTGGCCGACACGCTGTGCGATCCCGTCGTCGATAAACCGATCCAAGCCCAGCCGGTTGATCCGCCGACGCTGTCGATGACGTTCCGCATCAACGACGGCCCGTTTGCCGGCCAGGAAGGCAGCAAAGTTCAGAGCCGCGTGATCCGCGATCGCTTGCTGCGCGAAGCCGAACGCAACATCGCCATCAAGGTGGCCGATAGCGCCGAATCCGACAGCTTCACGGTGTCGGGCCGCGGCGAACTTCAGCTTGCCATTCTGATCGAGAATATGCGCCGCGAAGGCTTCGAACTCACCGTGTCGCGCCCGAAGGTCGTTTTCAAGACCGACGAAAACACCGGCCAGCGTCTGGAGCCGATCGAAGAAACGATCATCGACATCGATGACGCACATACCGGCGTCGTCGTGCAGAAGCTCTCAGAGCGCCGTGGCGACCTGATGGAAATGCGCCCCTCGGGCGGCGGACGCACCCGCATGGTGTTTCTGGTGCCGACGCGCGGTTTGCTCGGCTACCAGGCTGAATTGCTCTCCGACAGCCGCGGCACCGCGGTGATGAACCGTCTGTTCCACTCGTATGCGCCGTTCAAAGGCGAGATCCAGGGCCGCCGCCAGGGCGTGCTGATTTCGAACGGAATGGGCGAAGCGACCGCCTACTCGATCTTTAACTTGCAGGATCGCGGCCTGTTCATGATCGGCGCGCAAGCCCGCGTCTATGAAGGCATGATCGTCGGCGAGCACTCGCGTGACAACGACCTCGTCGTCAACGTCGTGCAGGGCAAAAAGCTGACCAACGTGCGCGCCTCCGGCAAGGATGAAGCCTTGACGCTGGTGCCGCCGATGCGCCTCACGCTTGAAAAAGCGATGAGCTACATCACTGACGAAGAGCTCGTCGAGATCACGCCGGAAAGCATCCGTTTGCGCAAGCGTTGGCTCGATCCGAACGAGCGCAAGCGCCAGGAACGCAAGCGCGAATCTGAGCGTGAAGCGGGCGCGGCCTGATCTTCTGCCATTGCAAGGTTTTGGCGTAACGCAGGCAGGGAGAAGACCCAGCTTGCTGCGGCAGACCTTGCTTCGTCGCCGCCGCACTTCATTGTAAGTGCCGCGACGCCGGAAAAGAAGCCACGGCCAGATCGCCTTTCCCGGACCGCCGTGCCGTGTGACGTTCGGCAAGGCCGACAGGGGCCTCTGCCGCGCTGTGTCCTCACCGCAAGCCCCGCGTTTTTCAGCATTCGATAAGCTTTTGCTTAACGCTTAGCCGAATCCGCGGGTTGTCTTTAGGCATTTGTAAATAGGTTGACGCTACGTTTACGTTTGCATGAAATTTTGCATTTTGCGTTAGGTTTTGCGGGAGTTCGCGTCATGCAAAGCGCTCTACAGACGGCACCGCTCACGGTGCGGTCGAGCCGGTCACTCCATCGCCACGCTTTGCCGCCCGTGCTGCTTGGCCTGCTCGCCCCCATGTTGCTGCTTCTGCTGATCGACCCGCGCGCGCTCGTCGGCGCCAGTCTGATCGCGCACGCCTACATGATCGCCATTTTTGTGCTCGCCAGCGCCGCCTATCTGTTCAGCTTGTTTGAAGCTGGTGAAGTGACCGGCGCGGAAGTCGACCATGCCCACGCTATCGTCACCATCGAGCGCACGGGCCTCTTTGCGCGATCGATCCAAAAGATACCGTTCGCGGATATTTCGACCGTGCGCATGGACACGCGCTACGACAATGACGGCTACCCGACATCGGTGCCGGTTCTCGTGCTAACGTCGCACGAGCTACTGCCATTACCGACCGGAACAACGGAATCTGACATCGCGAACATGCGCGCGATGCTGCGACCGTCGCCGGCCCAGCCTGGACAAGCGCCTTTGGACAACGCGTACCCCGGCGATCCTCAATAATCTGAAATCTGAATGCCACACCGCACGACGTGCCGCTGAAACGTCCGCCGGCAGGACTGGCCATGCATGAGGCCCAGCTTGAAGGGCCCAACTTGAAGGGCAATGACGTGGCCCCCTCCTGGGGAGGACCACGCCACGCGACAAAGATCCGTGCAGGAGGCACCGAACTCCGTCGCTTTGACCCATAGAGGAGGTTCGTTAAAGCCGCATGGGCAAACAGGGGTATTCTCCACAAATTTTTGCATGTCTTGTTCCTTAGAACTATGTAATGAGCGTGCTTTACTGGCCTTGTACTCAACGCGCGCAATTTCAGCTGTACGGGCCGCGTGTGTTTTGCCGCTGCCTATGCGATTCAAGAGCGCTCCAGCGCGTGCCGATGAATCCGCACGTGCGCCCGACGCTGCAAAGAAGGTTCAATGAACTCTCGCGATCTTCAACTCGACTGGCCTGAGGGCGTCATTCCAACAGCCGAGTTCGCAGCCGCACGCGATTTTCTGGCCGAAAGTAGCGGCAACCTGTTTGTCACCGGACGCGCCGGAACCGGCAAATCAACGCTACTGCGCGCCATGCGCGACGCGATCGGCGAGACCATGGTCGTGCTAGCGCCAACAGGATTGGCGGCCATCAATGTCGGTGGCCAGACGATCCACTCGTTCTTCGGGTTTCCGCCGCGCCTGATCCAACGCGACGACATTCGCCGCAGCCGCAACGGCCGCTTGATGCGCAAACTCGACTATCTAGTGATCGACGAAGTGTCGATGGTCCGCTCCGACCTGATGTGGGCCATCGATCAATCGCTGCGCATCAACCGGGGACGACCGCGCGAGCCCTTTGGCGGCGTGCGTCTCATCGCGTTCGGCGATTTGCATCAGCTGCCGCCCGTGGTGCAGCAGGGTGAGATCGCCGCCCACCTCGAAGACGAGCATGGCGGGCCGTTCTTCTTCTCAGTGCCGGCCTTGCGCGAAGGCGCCGGCACCTACCGGCTCGAACTGCAACAGGTCTTCCGCCAGACCGACAACGACCTGATCGACGTGTTGAACGCCATCCGCGAAGGCGACGTGACGGCTGATGATCTGGAGCTTCTGAACAGCCGCGTCCATCCGATCCGCACGCTTAGTGAAGGCGAGCCCTATGTCATCCTGACGCCGACGAACGCTGCCGCCAAGCGCATCAATACGGCCTATCTCGACGCGCTCGCGGGACAGGCGACGCGCTTCGAGGCCGGCATCACCGGCGATTTCAATGAAAACGTGCAGCCCGCTGACCAGGCGCTCGAACTGAAGCCTGGCGCCAAGGTCATGCTGTTGCGCAACGATCCCGACCGCCGCTGGGTCAATGGGTCGGTAGCGCGCATTTCGCGCCTCGCACCCAAACAGGTATGGATCGAAATCGGCGGCAAGGAATACGAAGTCGAGCCGGTGTCATGGGAACACCGCAAATACGCCTACGACCAGAGCGCCGAAAAGATCGTCGAAACCGTTGCCGGGACGTTCAAGCAGTTTCCCGTGCGCCTAGCCTGGGCACTGACCATTCACAAGGCCCAGGGGCTGACGCTCGATCAAGTGTACGTCGATCTGGGGCGCGGCACCTTTGCCCACGGCCAGACTTACGTGGCGCTGTCGCGCTGCCGCAGTCTGGACGGTCTGGCGCTGGCCCGGACCCTGACACCGTCAGACATCCGCTTCGATCCGCTCGCGATGGGCTACCGAGACGCATTCCCATCTCTCAGCTAAACGCGGCTAAGCCACGCAGATACAACTATTTTTTCTTCGCGTCTGCGAACGGCGATCGAATTCCATTCTGACGCTCATTACTTTTCCCGATAAAAATCGCCCATCTCATAAGTATTAATTCGGCACGCGACCGGACGCCGCAGCGCTTTTCTCGGGTGCGCAGCAAAAATATATTGCACTGCACAACGCTCTGCGCTACATAGATTGCGAGGTCATCGCCGCGGACGTTCGTGAGCTCCGCAGCAGGAATACCACCGGTTTCACCCGACGCGTTTCAACGCTTCAACACCCCAGGAGACGACCATGAACGACGCTTTCACCAAGCAGGTCCAGGACTTCACCCGCCAGGCCCAGGAAATGTTCACGGCTGGCAAGGATGCCAAGGTTCCGGAAAACATGTCAGCTTTTGCTGAAGACGCTGTCGCCAAGTCGCGCGAAGCCTTCAACAAGATCACGACCGCCGCTAAGGACAATGCCAAGGTTGCAGAAGACGTTCTCCTGACGACCCAGGCTGGCGCCAAGTCGATCGGCGAAAAGATCATGTCGAACACGCTCGCCAACACCGAAGCTGCTTTCGAAGCGGCTCAGGCAATGGCTCGCGCTCGCACGTTCCCGGAAATTGCTCGCCTGCAGGCGAACTACTTCCAGCAGCAGTTCGCCACCGTCGGCGCGCAGTCGAAGGAACTCTTCGAACTGTCGAGCAAGGTTGCCAAGCAGACCTTCGACACCGTCGGTCAGGCAACCGCGAAGTCGTTCGAACAGATCAAGACCCAGGGCTAATTGCGGTCTTAAAGTATTGACGAAAAGGGCGCCCCGGCAATCCGGTGGCGCCCTTTTTGCTTTTTTTCTTATCCAGATCGGAGAACCCGGTTACCTCGCAGGCCTCGAGCCGCTAAGGTAGGTGCATGATCGTATCAAGCCCGCTGGTTAAAATTCGCAGCGCGACGCTTAAAGACAGTGGGGCCCTCACGACTGTCTTCCGCGATGGCTGGCGCAATGCCTACACCGGCATCATCCCGTCGATGTACCTCGAAAAGATGATCCGGGAGCGCGATGAAGCGTGGTGGCGAGGGGCCATCACCAAAGACCGCAATCTGATCGTGCTTGATGCCGCCGATGTGGTGGTGGGTTACGCCACGTGCGGCCGCTCGCGCGGCAGCCGCAGCTACCAGGGCGAAATCTATGAAATCTATCTGGCGCCCGTCTACCAGGGTATCGGCCTTGGCGAGCACCTGTTCGAGGCGTGCCGGACGCTGCTCGACGAGCGCCATTTCGACGGCCTGATCGTTTGGGCTTTGGCCGACAACGTCACGGCCGCCGATTTCTATTGGCGGCGCGGCGGGCGGCCGATCGGAGAGGTGAAAGAACCCTTTGGCCGGACGAAACTTTCCAAGATCGCCTTCGGTTGGCGATAGTGCGTCTAGACTAAAAGTCGGGCTGCCGAACGTCACGTTGCAGGATTACGATTTTCCAGCCAAATTTCCCGTAGAGCCCAACGCAGCCGTTCGCCCCTCCACAACAGCGAGTCTCACCCCATGCGCCTCGACGCCCTCAAATCCGGCCACAATCCGCCCGAAGACATCAATGTCATCATCGAGGTTCCGGTTGGTGGCGAACCCATCAAGTATGAAATGGATAAGGCTTCGGGCGCGTTGTTCGTCGACCGCTTCCTCTATACGCCGATGCGTTACCCGGGAAATTACGGCTTTGTTCCGCACACATTGTCAGCCGATGGCGACCCGATCGACGTGCTCGTCTGCAACACCCGCGCGATCATCCCGGGCGGGGTCATCAACTGCCGACCCGTTGGCGTACTCGTCATGGAAGACGACGGCGGCGGGGATGAGAAGATCATCGCCGTGCCCTCAACCAAGCTGACCAAGCGGTACGATAACGTCAAAACGTATACCGACCTGCCGAAGATCTCGATCGAGCAGATCGAGCACTTCTTTGCGCATTACAAAGATCTCGAGCCCGGCAAATGGGTCAAGATCGATCACTGGGGCCACGCTGACGAAGCCAAGGCGCTGATCGAAGCCGCGCTGGCGCGCGCGGCCGGGAAAAAGTCTTAAAACAGCAGCCAAAACGATCTGAACGCCAGAGATTGTTCACCAAGCCCGGTTTAATCGGTCGGTGGCCTTTCGCCGGGGGACTCGCATTGCTATACCCCCCGCAACGACAGGCGTTTGGTCAAGGACAATGCAGACATGAAAATCGCAGTGATGGGCGCTGCCGGCCGGATGGGCCGCGAACTCCTGCGCGCGATAGCGGCGACGCCGGGATGCGAAATCTCAGGCGGGACTGAACCGAAGGGCGCACCAGCCGTCGGCCAGGACCTTGGCGACCTCGCCGGCACCGGTCGACTCGGCATCGCCGTCTCCGATGATGCAGCCGCCGTCATCGCGGCCTCCGACGCGATCCTCGATTTCACGACCCCGGCGGCAACGCTGGCGTTTGCAAAGCTCGCCGCCGAGCACGGTAAAGTCCATGTCATCGGCACAACCGGGTTCGACGCCTCGGCAGACGCCGCCATACAAGATGCCGCCCGCCACGCCACGATCATCAAAGCCGGAAACATGAGCCTCGGCGTCAACCTGCTGGCGGCGCTGACCAAGCGCGTTGCAGCAGCACTTGGTCAAGACTTCGACATCGAAATCGTCGAGATGCACCATCGTTTGAAGGTCGATGCGCCGTCCGGCACCGCGCTGATGCTCGGCCGGGCCGCAGCCGATGGCCGGGGCGTCTCGCTGGATGAAAAATCCGTGCGGTCGCGCGATGGCCATACGGGCGCCCGCAAGGTGGGCGACATCGGCTTTGCAACGTTGCGCGGCGGCAGTGTGGTTGGCGATCATACCGTGATCTTCGCCGGTGATGGCGAGCGTATAGAACTGACCCATCTCGCCGCCGACCGCGGCATTTTTGCGCGCGGGGCGGTCAAAGCGGCGATGTGGGGAAAAGGCCGCGCGCCCGGCCTCTATGCGATGACGGATGTGTTGGGTATTTGAACGTCGTAAGGCCCAGGGATTGGCTTCCAGACCATGAGCGACGCACTCACCGATAACGTTCTCGTCCTCGTTCGCCACGGCGAAAGCGAGTGGAACCGGCTGAACCTTTTCACCGGTTGGCGCAACCCCGATCTGACCGACAAAGGCGTGATCGAAGCCCGCGTCGCCGGCCGGATGATCCGTGATCATCGCATCAAATTCGACATCGCCTTCACCAGTGTTCTGAAGCGCGCGCAACACACCCTCGACATCATGCTGGACGAGATGAACCAGCCGAATGTTCCGATCGTTCGCGATGCGGCGTTGAACGAACGAGACTACGGCGAACTCTCCGGCCTCAACAAGGATGAAGCCCGCAAGAAGTGGGGCGAATCGCAGGTCATGCAGTGGCGGCGCTCGTTTGATATACCCCCGCCCGGTGGCGAAAGCCTGAAGGATACGCTGGCCCGCGTTAAGCCGTATTACGACAGCGTGATCTGGCCGCAAATTGCGCAAGGCAAAAACGTCATCGTCGCCGCCCACGGCAATTCGCTGCGGGCCTTGATGATGATCCTCGAAGGTCTTTCGGGCGACGAAATTTTGAAACGCGAATTTGCAACGGGCGCGCCGATTCTGTTCCGGCTTGGCGCCGATGGCCGCTCGATCGACCGCAAGGACCTCTTGCCCGCCCGATCGCTCGCCGCCCCGCCGGAAGACCGTGTTGTCTGACGGCACAAAGGATTTTTAGTACTCGCATAAAAGGGGTAGCCGATGGCGTTTGAACAGATCGGCAACGACAAGCCTGCCCACACCGTCAACCGCCGGGAAAAGATGATCGGCGTCTACATCGGTCTGTTGGCGGTGGTGCTGGCCATTTGCGGCATGGGCGGCGGCAACGCGGCCAAGGAAAGCACCCTGCGCAACATCGAAGCCTCAAACACCTGGGGCTTCTTTCAAGCGAAAAACATCCGTCGTGCCGGCATTCGTCTGCAGGCAGATGAACTGACCCTGATGCTCGAAGCCAATCCCACGATGCCGGAGACGAGCCGCAAGAGCATCCAGGCGAAAATCGACGAGTATCGCGCACTCGATAAGAAATTGACGTCTGACCCGGCCAGCAATGAAGGCCTGGACGAGTTGTTTGTGAAGGGTAAG
Source organism: Hyphomicrobium sp. (assembly GCA_016716675.1). Lineage (GTDB taxonomy): Bacteria > Pseudomonadota > Alphaproteobacteria > Rhizobiales > Hyphomicrobiaceae > Hyphomicrobium_B. The sequence goes on along the minus strand of JADJVG010000003.1, from coordinate 16,584 downwards.
GCCGTCGAAGTAGCGCGCGATCTGGCGCTGAAGCGCGATCCCTATTTCGATTATGGACAGGCGCTACTGCAGATCGCCATCGTCTTGGCGTCCGTCGCCATCATTTCCGGCGGCAATGCCATCCTGATCGGCAGCGTCATTGTCGGGCTGCTCGGCGGCGTCGCAACGATCGGCGGCTTTACGCTCGCCTTCCCGCTGCCCTTCTGAGGCGCGCACTGGGGCTGTCCACGCCACCGGCAACTGCGCCAAAGTGCCATTTTATGGCCCGCCCGCTTGCCGCGCGCGGATTTGAACGGTAGCAATCCTCGCAAACCTTTCGACATTCCTTTCAACAACAACGACAAGAATCGGCAGGACCCCCATGACCACGCACGCCCTCCTTTTGCTCCCCGGCGACGGCATCGGCATCGAAACGATTGCTGAAGTCGAGCGCCTGATCGCGTTTTTCAACGCGCGCAGCAACGGCGGCAAGTTTGTGGTCGAGCGCGATCTGGTTGGTGGTTCGGCCTATGACGCGCACGGCGTCTCAATCACCGATGCCGCCATGGCCAAGGCCCAGAAGGCCGACGCTGTGATGTTCGGTGCGGTCGGCGGGCCGAAGTGGGATAAGGTTTCCTATGAAAACCGCCCCGAGGCCGGTCTGCTGCGGCTTCGCAAGGATCTCGATCTGTTCGCCAACCTGCGCCCGGCGATCTGCTATTCGGCACTCGCGGATGCGTCCAGCTTGAAGCGCGAACTGGTCGAAGGCCTCGACATCATGATCGTGCGTGAGCTGACGGGCGGCGTCTACTTCGGCGAGCCGAAGGAAATCGTAACGCTCGAAAACGGCGAACGCCGCGCCGTCGATACGCAGCTCTATACCTCGCGCGAAATCGAACGCATCGCCAAGGTCGCCTTCGATCTGGCCCGCAAGCGCGGCAACAAAGTGCACTCGGCTGAAAAGCGCAACGTCATGAAAACCGGCGTGCTGTGGAACCAGGTGGTCACCGAAGTTCATGCATCGTATGCGCCCGATGTGGCGCTTGAACACATCCTGGCCGACAACTGCGCCATGCAGCTGATCCGCAACCCCAAGCAGTTCGACGTGATCGTGACCGACAACCTGTTCGGCGACGTTCTGTCCGACGAAGCCGCCATGATGACCGGCTCGCTCGGCATGTTGCCGTCGGCATCGCTCGGCAGCCCCGACGCCAAAACCGGCAAGCGTAAGGCGCTCTATGAACCAGTGCATGGCTCGGCGCCGGATATCGCCGGAAAGGGCTTGGCAAACCCGATCGCCACCATCGCCTCTTTCGGCATGGCGCTGCGCTATTCGTTCGATATGACAGCCGAGGCCGATCTTATCGACAAGGCGATTTCCGCCGTGCTCGACAAGGGCTTACGCACCGGCGACATCATGCAGCCGGGCATGACCCAGGTGGGCACCACGGGCATGGGTCAGGCCATCGAAGCCGAGCTGCGCGCGCTGACGGCCTGATAACCTCCCGGTAGCTCCTGGGCGGCGCGGTTATCACCAAGAGTCTGTGAGCAAATCCCCCTCCTTACGCCGCACCTGCGGCGTGAGGCACATACCCCGGTGCTACAATTGCCCGACTGATTCGGGAACTTTTGGACGCCTCCACCAAGGGCGGGCGTCTGGCGGGCGGGGGCACGCACCACGATGACGACGTCAAACGAATTGCGCGCCGGCCTTCTCGCCGTTGCCAAACGCTCGATCAGCCTCATGACGGCGTGCAGCAACGAGGAGAGCACCAAGCTGTACCTAGTGCTGCCGTTCCTTGGCGTGCCTCGGTTACGACTACGCGAACCCGTATGAAGTTTATCCCGACCACGCGGCGTCGGCCGACTGCCGCACAGGCTTCGCCATTCTGCGCGACGGCCGCCCGGTCATCGCCGTCGACGTTCGCAAAGCCGGCGCAGATCTGGTCGAACAGCGCAGCACACTGGCGCGCTACTTCCACGCCATCGATAGCGTTAAACTGGCGATCCTGACCAACGGCACGCTGTTTGAATTCTTCGTCGATTCATCGATTCCCAATACGATCGACTCCGAGCCGTTCCTCACCATCGATCTGGAAACGATTGCGCGCGCCGGCGTCACAGAAGAGATTCTCGAAGCCCTGATCGCTGCAACCAAAGATCATTTCGACGCCGACACGATCGCGGAGGCGGCCCACATTCAGTTGGTCAACAAGCGCTTGAGGAGCGCTTTCGTATCGGAGGCCAAAGGCCCGTCGCAAGACTTCTGCCGCTTTATCCTGGCGCGCATCGGCGTCACGACCCCACGCCCAGACGTGATCGCCCGCTATTACGCACCACTTATCAAGAACGCCTTTGAAGAAAGCCTCGTCGTACCCGTGGTCGAGCGGCTGCGGGCCCAGTCGTCCGGTGACGGCCGGTCGAATCCGCTGGCCTTGCACCAGATCAGCCAGCGCATCGCGGCGACCGAACATCAGCTTGAGATGTTGAACTACGTGCGCCGCCGCCTCGCATATCTGGCGGAGGATGAAACGTCCTTCAACGCCATCGAGAATATTCGCTACACCGATTATGTCGGCCGGATCTGCGTTTATTACGATCGTGAGCGCAAGGGCCGCCTGTTCGATTACATCGAGGGCGCTGACGGTTACAATAAATACATCTTCCCCGAACCGATCGGCGAAATTATCACGAATAACGTGCTTGAAATCGATACCGCTTTGAAGACAGTGTTCGCGGCGCGTGTCAGAGAACTCGGCGGTTTGACGCCGCAGCAGAAGCTGGCGCGGATCGCGTAACGCCTGAGGCCCGATGGCGGCCCCGGGAGGGCACGTCTGGTTTCGGGACACGCAAGGCGAGTAATCTATGGCGAGCAATCTTTCGACAATTGGCTTTGTATTTGCGGACGAAGACGCCTTTCGCACGGCAATGATGACGTGCGCCAGCGCCGTTTCCCTGCAGCTTGCGTGCAAGGCCGGCGCCTATGGCCTGTGGCGCTCACGCACGGGCGCTGAAATCTGGTTCCATCTCGGCGCGGGCGACGAGGGCGCAACCGAGATTTACGGCCTGACGCCGTTTTTCGAAGGCCAGAGTGAAGTGCTCCTCAAGATCACTGGCGTTGTTCCGCGCGAGGGCGATAATGCCTTCGAAGGCGCGTTGACCGGATGGGTCAGCCCTGACGACGGCAGCGACGGCAGCTATCCGATCATCTTCGATGCCGTCGATTTTGCAGCCCACAGCGAGGTGCAGTGGCCCGATCTGCGCCACGTGCGGCTGACCGGCTTTGCGCGCGAACTGCAAGTGTTTGCCAATGACGACGCCTACTATGCAGCGCGCGGCACGCCGGATGCCGAGCACCCCAAGCTGGCGGCCCATGCGTTCATTCCGCTCGGCATGTTTGCGGCGAGCGTCGGCGACGACGGTGCGGCGGTGGCTGACGCCGGCACGCCGGACTCATCCGCCCTGTTGACTGGAAAAATCCTCGAGCACCGCACGCTGACCAATGAAGCAACCGGCCACGATTTCATTTGGATGCTGGTCGAGAGCCTCGAAGCGACGTTCGATATTGTCGCTGACCCGGCGGTCGTCACGGGCGACATTATCGACGGCGGCACCATCGAAGCGGCCGTCATGATGTTCGGGCGCCTGCTCGACGAGCCAACCGTGGCGCTGGCGGCCTAAACGCTGGCGCCATCCTGGCAAGCGGATGCTTGGCCGCTGACCGAGCCCCGCGCCGTCCAATGCGGCTTTGCGCCATTGGGGCCGGGGGCTGCCACTTCCGTCCGCGCGGTAAAATAGAATTCGAAACAATTGTCCGACACCCGGCTGACGCGGAAGCAGCCGCCGGTTGGATCGGTGTCGTAAATCGTGCACAGCGTGCCGGCCGTCACCGACCAGTGGCCGCCGAGCGTCCTGCCGCCTTCCATGTAGGCAATGCTGCCGTCCGGTCCGTAGCGCTCCGTGAAGGCGCGGCCGCTGGCGTAGCGGCCTTCAAGCGTCTTGCCGGCCAGCGCACTGGCGATTTCGCGGCCCTCCAGCCAGGCGATGGCTTGCTCCGCGGCACCGGCCTGCGTCACAGCGGCAAACGCCGCACAAAGCACCGCGCATAGCCGCCACCCCTGCATGCCGCCTCTCCTTACGTCCGCCGCTCGAAGGCCCTCTCAGGGGCGAGCCGTAGCTGGAAAACGTGGCCAAATTTGCCAACGGCGGGCTACGCTTTGCCGCCCGTCAAACACCTTGAATCTCCAGGCCCAGACCGCTAAGTCTGCAACCAACCCGCACATCGAAGCGCGTGGCTGAGCAACCGCGGCATCAGCGTATAGCGCCGCGCCTGAAGGACACTGACATTATGGGCTACAAGGTCGCGATCGTTGGCGCCACGGGCAACGTGGGCCGTGAGATGTTGAACGTGCTGTCCGAGCGCAAGTTTCCAGTCGACGAACTCGTGCGCCTGGCCTCGCGCCGGTCCGTCGGCACAGAAGTCTCGTTCGGCGACAAAACGCTCAAGTGCAAAGACCTCGAAACCTTCGATTTCAGAGGCATCGATATCTGCCTGATGTCGGCTGGCTCTGCTGTCTCGAAAGAGTATTCGCCGCGCATCGGCGCGCAGGGCTGCGTCGTCATCGATAACTCGTCGTGCTGGCGTTATGACCAGGACGTGCCGCTGATCGTGCCTGAAGTGAACCCGCAGGCCATTTCCGGCTTCACCAAGAAGAACATCATCGCCAACCCGAACTGCTCAACGGCGCAGCTCGTCGTGGCGTTGAAGCCGCTGCACGATGCGGCAACGATCACGCGCGTCGTTGTCTCGACCTATCAATCGGTATCCGGCGCCGGCAAGGACGCCATGGACGAGCTGTGGTCGCAGACCAAAGGCAAGTACGTGCCGGGCCAAGAGGTCGAGCCGAAGAAGTTCCCGAAGCAGATCGCGTTCAACTGCATCCCACAGATCGACGTCTTCATGGAGGACGGCTACACCAAAGAAGAGTGGAAGATGCTGGCCGAAACCAAGAAGATTTTGGACCCCAAGATCAAGCTGACGGCCACGTGCGTGCGCGTGCCGGTGTTCGTCGGCCATTCGGAATCGGTCAATATCGAATTTGCCCGGCCCATCTCGCCCGATGAAGCCCGCGAAATCCTGCGCAATGCGCCGGGAATCTCGGTGATCGATAAGCGCGAGCCGGGCGGCTACATCACGCCCGTCGAAGCTGCTGGCGAATTCGATACGTTCGTTTCGCGAATCCGCGAAGACGCGACCACGCCGAACGGTCTCGCCATGTGGATCGTGTCGGACAACCTGCTGAAGGGTGCCGCCCTCAACGCCATCCAAATCGCGGAAGCCATGATCAGCGGCAATATGCTGCCCGCAAAGGCCGCCGCTTAAAAGGCGGCGCGCCGTCGCACGGCAGCACGGGCGTCCGCTCCCATCATCTGGGCACGGAGCCAAAGCAATTGGACGGTGGCCTTACGAGATCAGCCGCGACGCGCAAGCGCAGACAGAGCCGTCTAGCGCTTGCCAGTTATCGGCTGTTTCGCCTGCATACGGCCCAGCATGTGGACGATAGCGTTGAGATCCTGCAGCAGCTTTTCGCGCTGGCTTGCCGGCAGGCTCGAGAGAATTTTCTCATCAACCTTGCGGGCCAACGGATCGACCGACTTCAACACCCGCCAGCCTTCTTCCGTGAGCTTGACGGCGTAGGCGCGCGCATCTTCACGGGTGCGGCGGCGCTGCAGCAGGCCCTTCTTCAACATGCGACGCACGATATCCGCCAGCGTCGACCGGTCTATGCCAGTGCGTTCGACGAGATGGGTCTGGCTCAGGCCTTCGTTCTGAGAGACCGTGACGAGCACAGCAAACTGCCTCGGCGTGATATCGCCCGACCCCAACTCGGCCTGAAACACTTCTGCCGCGCATTGCCCGGCGCGATGAAGCAGATGAAGTGGAGAGCGTTCCAGCCGGTTGGAAGCAGTTTCTCGGGCCATCTAATGTATCCTAAACAATAAATTCCTGCCGGGCTCACGGTGGTTGCGCACACAGCTCTGCCCGACTGCGCCTCGATATGGTGCGCAGGCACTCCTTACCCTTTGTGCATCAGGGTGCCTCCAATTGACTACAATCACAGAACGACCTGCAACGTCTAGCAAAAATGGCTTGGGGCGCTAATAAAACCTAAACGAAAAACACCTTAATCTACCGTACTCGGAGTATCCGTTTAGATATAATCTGTACTTAACCTTCATGCGAAAAGCGGAATACTGCTATCGCAATTCATGCCGTTTTAACAGGCCAACTTGAGCGATGGCGAAGACCATGGTGATCGGCATAATGCCGAAAACTTTGAAACTGACCCAGAAATCGGTTGAGGATGAGCGCCACACGATTTCATTCAACACGGCCAAGAAAACAAAGAACAAAGCCCAGCGCAGCGTCAGTTGCCGCCAGCCGTCTTCAGTGAGTCGAAAGACGTCGTCGAACACGACCTTGAGCAATGATTTCCCTGCTGCCAATCCTCCAAACAGGATCGCAGCGAATAGCCCGTTAACGATCGTTGGCTTGAGCTTTATGAACTGATCGTCCTGCAGCCATAACGTCAACCCGCCGAATACGAGCACGAAGACGCCTGAGACCAGCGGCATTGTCGGGATGCGCCCGAGCAGCGCGCGGGAGACGGCCAGCGCAACCAGCGTTGCCACCATGAAGGCGCCGGTTCCCGCAAAAATGCCGAAGCGTGCGTTGCCGACGAAAAACACAACCAGCGGCCCAAGCTCCACGAGCAGCTTGATCACCTGCTTACGATCGAATTCGGGTTCGGCCGGGGTTGCGCTATGAGGGTCGTTCTCGGCCATTGAACTGCCTTTTCACTCGGCTGCCTGTTGCGGCAGGCGATACTTTTGCATCACGCGTGTCAGAACCCAGGCGTACAGACCTGTGACCGGCAAGACAATCGCGATTTTGAACAGTATCCAGACGTTCACGCCGTTCATATGGTGGCCAAGCAGGCTGTAGATATGATCGTCCTTGAATGTCAACCGCACGTATTCATTGGCAACGGCCGTGAGAATGAAGAACAGAGCAAAGCTCCAGGTGAATTTATTCCACCCTTCATCTGTGTAATGGAATGTCTTTTCAAAGACATACTTGAAGAAGTTATGCTTCAAGTAGAGGCCGCCGATCAAAAAAGCAGCAAACATCGCATTAAAGATTGTCACCTTGATCTGCACCCACATCGCGTCGTGGGTAATCAACGTCAATGCCCCAAACACGATGGTAACGCTTGACGCGATAAGCGGGAAGACTGGCGGCCGGTGGAACATGTAGTACATGACCGCAATGGCTATGACGGTCGTAATGACCAGCGCCCATGTTCCAGCATTGATTCCGTAAATCGCGTTGACGACGAACATCGTCACCAGCGGCCCGAACTCACTGAGAATATTGACAGTTTGCTCGGCGTTGAAGGGGAAGAACCGATGCTTTTTCTTAGTGTCCATCTTCGGAATCGTTCCCAATGCCGCGTCCGTCCGGCCGTAACGTCATAAACCGGCTCGTGTCTCAACTATGGGCAATTGCCCGGGCGAAATCTTTAGCTTCAAACGACTGCAGATCGTCGATGCCTTCACCGACCCCGACAGCATGGACTGAAGTCCAAATTTTTCCGCAATCGCAACCAGAATACCACCTCTGGCTGTACCGTCGAGCTTGGTCATGACCAAGCCCGTAACCCCTGCGCGATCCCTAAATACTTCAACTTGGCCCAAAGCGTTCTGGCCAGTCGTTGCATCAAGCACCAGCACCACATCGTGAGGTGCGCTTGAATCCAATTTTTTCAAGACCCTAACGACTTTTTCGAGCTCTTCCATGAGCACTTGCTTGTTTTGCAGGCGACCAGCCGTGTCGAGCAGCAAAACATCGGCACCCGAACTCTGTGCCTCCTTCAAAGCGTCAAAAGCGAGGCCAGCGGAGTCTGAACCCACAGGTCTTGCGATGACCGGGCATCCGGTGCGTTCGCCCCAGACTTTCAGCTGGTCGATGGCAGCGGCGCGGAACGTATCACCCGCGGCGAGCACAACGGACTTGCCCTCGCGCCTGAGTTTGGCGGCGAGTTTGCCGATCGTCGTTGTTTTGCCGGTTCCGTTGACGCCGACCATCATAATCACATGGGGCTTGCGGGCGGCATCGACAAGCAACGGCTTGGCGACGGGTACCAGCACGCGCTCGACTTCTTCCGACAGAATGGCGCGCACGTCGTCGGCAGAAATGCCTTTTTCAAAGCGGCCCTTAGAGATCGCCGCCGTGATGCGCGACGCGGTCGGCAGGCCGATGTCCGATTGGATCAAAAGGTCTTCGAGATCTTCAAGGGTCGCGGAATCCAGTTTGCGCTTGGTGAAAAGCCCCGTGATGCCGTCGGATAGCTTTGCCGAGGTCTTGCCAAGACCGGCTTTGAGTTTTTGAAACCAGCCGACTTTCGCCTCGGCCTTGGCCGGCGCCTCCACCTTAGCCACTGGTTTGACAGGTGCAGGCGCGACGATCTCTTCGACAACAGGCTCAGGTGGCGGGGCAACGGCTTCGACATCCACCGGCGATTCGGCTGGCACGGCCTCAGGCGCCGTCTCGGGTGCATTAATCGGCGGCGCAACCTCTTGTGCGATCTCTGGCTCGGCCTCGACTGGCGGCACCGCTGGCTCCGCAACCGGCGGAGCAGCGCTCGGTTTGCCGCCGAACAGGCGTCCGAATAAACCCTTGCGTTTGCCGTCCTGCTCGCTCACGCGGCCACCTCTCCAATCAACCGCACGCCGTCATGGCGCACGGTTCGGACCCGAACCAGATTGCCGGCCCCTGGGGGCGGCGTGTCGGGCATCACAACTTCAAAAAACTGGGGCGTGCGGCCGATGCCGCCATTTTCCATCAGCACATCGTGCGATGCACCCATATGCCGTTCGAGATACGACGCTAACGCTTCGCCGCCCTTGTGGCGCAAGCGCGCGGCCCGCTCCTTGATCAGCGGACCCGGCACTTGCGGCATCTTGGCGGCCGGTGTGCCGGTCCGCGCCGAATACGGGAACACATGCAGGAATGTCAGCCCGCAAGCGTCCGCGAGACTCAGAGAGCTTTCAAACATCTGCTCAGTCTCTGTCGGAAAGCCTGCGATCAGATCGGCACCGAACACCATGTCGGGGCGCAGACGCCGAACGTGGGTGCAAAACTGCACAGCGTCGGCGCGCAGATGGCGCCGCTTCATGCGCTTTAAAATCATATCGTCACCCGACTGCATCGAGAGATGCAGATGCGGCATCAGCCGCGCTTCATTGGCGATAGCATCGAGCAGATCACGGTCCGCTTCTACCTGATCGATCGACGACAAGCGCAGGCGCTTCAAATCAGGCACATGCTTCAGGATCTCGCGCACGAGCTTCCCGAGCGTCATGTCTCCGGGCAAATCCGGGCCATATGAGGTGATATCAACGCCGGTCAACACCACTTCCGGCACGCCGTTCTCAACAACACGGCGGACTTGCGCAACGATTTCGCCCGCTGCCACCGACCGCGATGGTCCGCGCGCAAACGGAATGATACAGAACGTGCAGCGATGATCGCAGCCGTTTTGAATTTGTAGAAACGCCCGTGCCTTGGACTGCAAGCCATCGATCATATGCGGCGCGGTCTCGCGCACGCTCATGATGTCGTTGACCACGACGCGTTCGGCGCCATCGAGCGACAAGCCGCGAAACGTATCGGCTTTCAGCTTGTCGTCATTGCCGATCACGTGATCGACGGCGGCCATGGCCGCGAACCGTTCCGGCTCCAGCTGCGCCGCGCATCCAGTTACGATGATGCGCGCCTGCGGATTTTCGCGGCGGACCTTGCGCACGGTCTGCGTCGCCTTGCGCACCGCCTCGCGCGTCACCGCGCAGGTGTTGATGATGATCGCATCCTCGATGCCGGCGTCCATGGCGTGACGGCGCATCACCTCGGACTCATAGGCGTTCAAGCGGCAACCGAGCGTTATGACGGAAGGTTCATTCATCTGCTTGCATCATTGCCGCGCCGTTGCCGGCCTGAGATTAAGCCACTCGTCCATGATCTTGAAACACGCTATCGGGTTGCAAACGGTCACACCGGCACGCGCGCCAATTTATCGAGATCGAGCACGCCTTCGTATTCGAAGGCCACTGGCCCCGTCATAAAAATCCGGTTGGCATCGGTCCATTCGACCAGCAGCGGGCCGCCTGGCAATGTCACCGTGACCTTGCGGTTCGTGAATTTTTTGCGCACCGCCGAGACCGCTGCCGCACACGCCGCCGACCCACACGCTTGCGTCAACCCAGCGCCGCGTTCCCACGTTCTCAGAGTGATGGCATCACGCGCCGTCACATGCGCCAGTGAGATATTGGCGCGCTCAGGGAAGATCGGATGATTTTCGAGCATCGGACCAAGGCGTCCGAGATCGTAGGCGTTGACGTCATCGACCCAGAATATCGCGTGCGGATTGCCAACATTGACGACCGACGGCGAATGCAGCACGGGATTATCGATCGGACCGATTTGAAGCTCAATCGCTCGTGTGTCGCGAAATTCTTCCGAAGTCGGAATATCCTGCCAGTTGAAGCGCGGCTCGCCCATATCAACGGTGATCGACGTGATGTCGCGAACCGACGTATCAAGCACGCCGGCCAACGTTTCGACCTTGAAGGCGTTGCGGCCGAGCTCCTGCGCCAGCCACCAGCCGACGCAGCGCATGCCGTTGCCGCATGCCCCGGCTTCGGACCCATCGGCGTTATAAATGCGGACATAGGATTCGGTGCCGGCGGTCGTCGGCGCGTGCAGCACCATGAGCTGATCGAACCGCGACGTCCGGTCGGCGGCGATCCGTGCGGCTTCCGTTGCCGTGAAGACTTTGCTGCTGGCGCGCAGATCGACGACGACGATCTCGTTGCCGAGGCCGTTCATTTTTACAAAGGGGATGGTGGCGGATCCAGTCATGGGCCCATATATGGCGAGAATACCGGAAAACACAATTCGCAACGCAGGCCCGCCACCGGAGAGATTTTGATGCAGCCGAACCCCGTTTTGACACGCCTGGCCGCCAGAGCCCGGGTGCTTGGCCTTGCGGCACTGGCGCTGGCCGTGGCAACCCCGGCAATTGCCGCCCAAACGGCGGCACCGGCGGCACCGAAGACCGACATTACCGTCGAAGTGGTGGCCAGCGGACTGAAGAACCCATGGAGCCTTCAATTTCTGCCGGATGGCCGCATGCTGGTGACGGAACGGGTCGGCACGATGCGCGTCGTCGCGAAGGACGGAAAACTTTCAGACCCGATCCAGGGCCTGCCGCACGTCGTGCAGGGCGGCCAAGCCGGACTACTCGATGTTCTGCTGGCCCCTGATTTCGCAACCACAGGCACCGTGTACTTTTCGTATTCCGAACCGCGCGGCGTTTTCCGCAACGGAACATCGGTGGTTCGCGCAAAGTTGACGCTTTCCGATACGGGTGGCGCCATTACCGATGGCACCGTCATCTTCCGGCAGGAGCCGGCGATCTCAGGACGCCACCACTATGGATCGCGTCTTGCGTGGGCAAAGGATGGCACGCTGTTCGTGACGACAGGCGAACGCGCTTCCGAACGCGACAGCGCCCAGGATCTCGGCACGCACCTCGGGAAAGTTATTCGCATCAACGCCGATGGCAGTGTGCCGAAAGACAATCCGTTTGTCGGCCGCGAAGATGCGCGTCCTGAAATCTGGAGCTACGGCCACCGCAATCTACAGGGCGCCGCCGTTAATCCGGCCACCGGCCAACTGTGGACCACGGAACATGGCGCGCAAGGCGGAGACGAACTGAACACGCCGATGGCCGGCAAAAATTATGGGTGGCCGATCATCACCTGGGGCATTGACTACGATGGCTCAAAGATTGGCGAAGGCACAACCAAAGACGGCCTCGAACAACCGATCTATTATTGGAAGCCGTCGATCGCTACATCGGGCCTGACATTCTATACCGGCGATCTTTTCAAGGGATGGAAGGGCAACATTCTCGCAGGCGGGCTCGCCGGATCGGTGGTTGAACGGCTGGTGCTGGAGGGTGGCGAAGTCGTCGCCGTCGAAGCACTCCTAACCGACCGCGGCGAGCGGATTCGTGATGTACGTCAGGGACCGGATGGTGCCGTGTACGTCCTGACCGACGATTCCGACGGAAAGCTGTTGCGGCTCATTCCAAAGATCTAAAAACCGCCCGCTCTGCTGCGACATTATGTTGAAGCGCGGCCAAAGTTCGTTCATCGTCCGCCCCGCGATCTTGAGATTTATCAAGTTTGCAGGACGCGCCGCGCGGCGAGGTCGTGGGCGCAGACTCGCCGTGGAGGGGTTATGACAGACATTGCATCCGTAGCGACAGTAAGCCCGCGTTCCAAAACGCAGTGGCCGCCCATTCGTGAGGTCCAGACCGGCGATATCCTGGACGCGATTGAAGCCGGGCTGCGCGACTTCAAAGCCGCCCCGCAATTCGGATTATTTTTCGGGTTCGTTTATGCGCTCGGCGGCTGGGCCATCATCGCTCTGCTCACGCAATACGATTTGCCCTACCTCGCCTATCCGCTGGCCACAGGCTTTGCGTTGATCGCGCCGTTTGCCGCCGCTGGTCTCTACGATGTCAGCCGCAAACTCGAACGCGGCGAACCTTTGACTTGGCCGGGCGTGCTCGGTGCGATGCGCACCACCAGCATCAAAGAGCTGGGCTGGATGGCGGTTGTCACCGTGTTCTCGCTGATCATCTGGATGGACATCGCCGCATTCCTGTTTTTCGCATTCATGGGCTTCGGCGGCGGCCAGTCCGGCGATCTTATGCAATCGATCCTGACGACGCCGCAGGGATGGATGTTCCTGTTCGTCGGCAACGTCATCGGCGCTATCCTGGCGGGCATCGTCTTCTCGTATGCCGCGGTATCGTTCCCGATGCTGTTTGACCGCAACGTTGATTTCGTCACCGCCATGGTCACGAGCGTAAAGGTGGTCGCCAAGAACCCGCGCGCCATGTTCTTCTGGGCGGCAACCATTGGCCTGCTGTTGGCGATTTCGATCGCCTCGCTGTTCATCGGCCTGATCGTCATCATGCCTGTCCTGGGTCACGCCACATGGCACGTCTACCGCAAGACGGTCGGCACAATTGAGGGCACGAGCACTTAAGCGACACGAGCCTATATCGCCGCTGATCGAGGGGGCACGGGACGTTGCCACGCAAGCATCTCGGACCGTTTTACCGCCCGAAACGCTATGCCCGTTCCCTGTCTTGGCAGACCGGGCATGGCCGGCCTCCGCCTCACCAGACGGGTGCGGGTGCAACGGGTGCGCCCGCCCATCCCGGGCATATGCTGAGCGTCGCCTACGCGAAGCGCCGGCCATGTTATTGTGAAAGCTGCATTTTATTGACGCCCGAGGAGCGCGCCTACGAGCGCCGCGTGTTCCGCTTGGCCAAGGCCTGGAGCCGGATGTTGGCGGCTGAAGCTAAAGCCCGTAAACAGGCGTCGCATTGACTTTGCGGGGTCTTTCCCGCATACGACACCCATCCAGTCGGCCCTGAAACTCAGAGCCGCCGCCTTACACATGGGGAAACCCGGGAGGTAAGGGGGTCAACATCCGGCGGCGCGTCGCGCTCCCGGGTGCATTTTTGTTTGGTTTGAAACGTGAAGGAGCAGAGCGAGCACCACTTCGACGAGCGCAGCGAGACGGGCGGCCAGGGGTCGCTAGTGCGTTGTGCCGCCCCCGCGAAAGCTGGAAGCGAAGCGCCCTCGCCATGAGCGAATAGATGTTTCAATCGCTGCAAGAACGCCTCTCAGGCGTACTCGACAAACTCACACGGCGCGGTGCGCTGACCGAGAGCGATGTCGTCGAAGCGATGCGCGAGGTTCGCCGCGCCTTGCTTGAGGCCGACGTTGCGCTCGATGTCGTCAAAGATTTCACCGAGAAGGTCAAAGCCAAAGCCGTCGGCGCCGAAGTGCTGCGCTCGGTGACGCCCGGCCAGATGGTCGTCAAGATCGTCAACGACGAACTGGTGGCGATGCTCGGCTCCGATGCCCAGCCGATCGACCTGCACGCCGCCGCCCCCATCGGCATTCTGATGGTCGGCTTGCAGGGTTCGGGCAAAACCACCACCACCGCCAAGATCGCCTATCGCCTGACCAACCGGGACAAGAAAAAAGTCCTGATGGCGTCGCTCGACACGCGCCGGCCCGCCGCACAGGAGCAGCTGCGCGTGCTCGGCGACCAGACCGGCGTCGCGACCCTACCCATCATCGCTGGACAGAACCCGCTGCAGATCGCGCGCCGCGCCGAAGACGCTGCCAAGCTCGGCGGTTTTGATGTCATCATCTACGACACCGCCGGCCGCGTGACGGTTGACGAAGAACTGATGGACGAAGTGCGCGACGTTAAACGCGCCATCAATCCTCATGAAACCCTGCTCGTTGCCGACGCGCTGACCGGTCAGGACGCGGTCAACACCGCGAAAGCCTTCGACGGCCACATCGGCGTCACCGGCATCGTGCTGACGCGCGCCGACGGCGATGGCCGTGGCGGCGCGGCGCTGTCGATGCGCGCTGTCACCGGCAAGCCGATCAAGCTGATCGGTGTCGGCGAAAAGTGGGACGCACTCGAAGATTTCCACCCCGGACGTATCGCTGGCCGCATCCTCGGCATGGGCGACGTGGTGTCTCTCGTCGAGCGCGCGGCGCAGACGATCGACGTCGAAAAAGCCACCAAAATTGCCGAGAAAATGAAGAAGGGGTCATTTGACCTCGAAGATCTCGGCGAACAGTTGAAGCAGATGCAGAAGCTTGGCGGCATGGGCGGCGTGCTCGGGATGTTGCCGGGCGTCGCCAAGATCAAAGGCCAGATCAACGAAGCCGGCCTCGACAAAAGTCTTGTCCATCAGCGCGCCATCATCGGCTCGATGACGCCGCAGGAACGGCGCAATCCGAAAGTTCTCGATGCCCGCCGCAAGCGCCGCATCGCCGCCGGTTCCGGCACCAAGGTCGAAGAGATCAACAAGCTCATCAAGATGCATCGGCAGATGGCCGACATGATGAAGCAGATGGGCCAGAAGGGCGGCATGCTCAACAAGTTCCTGGGGCGCACCGGCGCCGGACCGAGCGAAGCCGAGATGGCCTCCATGCAAAGCGAACTCGCCAAACTCGATCCGAAGGCGCTCGAACAACTGCCGGCTGAATTGCGCGATGCTTTGCCGGCTGGCGGCGCGGCGCCGCCGAAGACATTGCCCGGCCTCGGCTCAGGCTTGAGCGGATTGCCGAAAGGGTTGCCGGGACTGGGTGGGTTTGGCGGCGGACTTCCGAAATTCCCGAGCTTCCCGGGCAAGAAGAAGTAAGCGCGGATGGCAGAGGATCACAGCGAAACACATCCTCTAGCGAAATTACTCGCGCTGTCGGACCGGCTGAAAGAGGCCGGCATACAACACGAGGTGACGAGATACCGGGAAGACGGCGTGTCGATCATCGCCAACGTTCCGGGTGAGAGATGGGAGATCGACGTTCTCGAAGACGGTGAAGTCGTTGTCGAGATCTACAAATCCCAAGGTGGTTGCCGCGGCGAAGAGGCCCTCAAAGACCTGTTCGCGCAGCATTCAGAAAACGACATCGAATAGAAGCGCATTCAACGACATAAAGTTAAATCAGGAGAACTCGAATGGCCGTCAAGATCCGCCTGTCGCGCGGTGGCGCAAAGAAGCGCCCTTACTACTACGTCGTCGTCGCCCACGGCACGAGCCCGCGCGATGGCCGCTACATCGAACAGATCGGTACGTTCGATCCGATGCTCAAGAAGGACAACCCTGAGCGCGTCAAGCTCAACGAAGAGCGGGTCAAGTATTGGCTCAGCGTCGGCGCCCAGGCGACCGATCGCGTTGCCCGCCTGCTCGACGTGACCGGCATCGCCAAGCGCGACGTGCCGAACAACCCTGAAAAGGCGAAGCCGAAGAAGAAGGCTCAGGAGCGTCTCGCCGCTGCTGCTGAAAAAGCTGCTAAGGCCGCTGAAGCCGCCGCCGCTCCCGCCGACGCATCGTAAGACGCGTTTCGGTTCTACTGATCGCGATTAGAGCCTCCAGATGCCAACATCTGGAGGCTTTGCTGCGTTCTGGTGGAACGCCGATAGTGCAGCGTGCGTGGCCTGGAACTTGTATGAAATCCGCTATAAGACTGCGCAATTCATCGCGATCGATATTTTTACAACCGCATATTGAAGCCGACGTACTCCAGAGTAACGCTACATGTTTCGTAATGGCATTTATAAAATCGACTATCGTAACCCACGTGAAGACAACGGCCCACACGACGACGCATTGATCGTGGTCCGCGACGGCCGGATCATCGGGGCGGATCGGCATGGTGGCATCTACATAGGCGAGCCGAAATGTTCCGCCGGCTCCCGCGACGGCTCAACGGAAAGCATCGCGCTGCAAATGACCGCCCCGCCGGGTGGCGAATTGATCAACGGCATCTCCACTGGGCCCGCCGGTGCCCTGTTCGAGCTGCTCGGGCGATTTGATCCGACGCTCGACCGGCAAACGGTCGTCATCGATGTTGGTGGTGCGCCGATCA
>JADJVG010000002.1 GCA_016716675.1 Hyphomicrobium sp. | reverse complement strand
TTGACCTGGCGTAGAGGTCGGTCCGACGGTCGCGGAAGAACCCCCAATCGGCGCGATACGCCTCGATTTCATTGAGATCGAACGTATGCACAAGCACGCCCTCGTCCTTGGCCGAGAAGCTCTTGACAATCTCGCCGGTGTGGTCGGCAATAAATGAGTGACCGTAGAAGCGCTGTTTGCCGCCCACGTCCTCCAGACCGATGCGGTTCGAGGCGATGACGGGCACGGCGTTTGACACGGCGTGTCCCTGCATGGCGCGCTGCCAGCGCTCATGCGTATCAAGCGCGCCGTCATAGGGTTCGGAACCGATGGCGGTCGGATAGAAAAGAATGTCTGCACCTTCGAGCATCATGGCGCGGGCGCATTCCGGATACCACTGATCCCAGCAAATGCCGACACCGATGCGGCCATACTTCGTCGACCACGCCTTGAAGCCGGTGTCGCCGGGGCGGAAGTAATACTTCTCCTGATAGCCCGGACCATCGGGAATGTGGCTCTTGCGATAAAGTCCGAGGATCTCGCCGTCGGCGTCCGCAATCACGACGCTGTTGTAATAGCGCGGACCATCCTTCTCGAAAATCGAGATCGGGATCACCACCTTCAACGTCTTGGCAAGCTTCTGCATGGCGATCACGCAAGGGTGCGTCGCCGCCGGATAGGCGGTTGTGAACCACTCCGGATTCTGTTCGGTGCAGAAGTACAATCCCTGGAACAGTTCAGACGGCAAAATGACTTGCGCGCCTTGCTTGGCCGCTTCCCGCACTAGCTTTTCCGTCTTGGCGATATTCGCCTTCATGTCCGCGCCATACGACGTCTGGAGGGCTGCGACGCTGATCGTGCGCTTGCTCATACGAGGGGCTCCTGCTGCGTGATGCAATGGAACGACCCGCCGCCGGCTTCACCCGCACCGAGCAATCCCTTCGATGAAACGCCGACCACTTTGCGATCCGGGAACACAGCCTGAAGGGCGGCCAGCGCCGCAGCTTCCGTCGCCGTTCCGTAAACCGGCACCACGACAATCCCGTTCGCGATAATGAAATTCATATGCGAAGCCGGCGAAATTTCACCGAGCGCATTGTGATAAAGGCCGGCGCCCGGAATGCGGATCACATCCAGCTTGCGGCCAGCCGCATCGGTCGCGGCCGACAAAACGTCGGCAATGGCGTTGAGGCGGCCGGCATTGGGATCGTCAGGACCGGCGGGCGCCTGGCAGACGACGCGACCGGGCGCCACGAAGCGGGCGATGTTATCGATATGGCCATCGGTATGGTCGTTGAGCAGCCCCTCATCGATCCAGATCACTTTCTTGGCGCCGAACGCGCGTGCCAGCTCGGCTTCCGCCTGTTCGCGCGTCCAGTTGTTGCGATTGGGATTGAGCAGCGTCTGCCGCGTCGTCAGAATGGTGCCTTCGCCATCCTGATCGATCGCGCCACCTTCCAGCACAAAATCGAAACGCTTGATCGCCGTCTGCGACACGCGCGCCACGTCATCGCCGACTGTCGCGTCGTCCGGCAGATCGTACTTGCCGCCCCAACTGTTCGTCGCGAAGCGCAGCGCTATCTTGCCGTCCGCGCTGCCAGCAAAAATCGGCCCCGTATCACGTAGCCAGATATCGCCATACTTCGCGGTAACGAGTTCGGCTGCGGCGCCCAGCGCCGTGCGCGCCGATTGTTCGGCTTCCGCGTTGTTGACGAGCACGTAGACCTTGTTTGTCGGCGCCAGCGCGCGCACGAGATTGGCAACGTCGCGGCGTGGGCTGTCCAAATCGCCCGCCCACTCATCGGCGCTGGACGGCCAAGCGGTCCAAATCGCTTTTTGTGGAGCCCATTCGGCGGGCACCGAAACGCCGTTGACAGCAGACTTCATCATGTTCGTGATCCTTAAACAGCGCGGCCAAAGTCTGCCGGCGCAGAGCGAGAGCGAGCCGCAATGCCTTCGGGCGGCTCGTGTGAAGTGCGGCACTGCGCCTAAGCCTTGTTGGCGATGGGCAGATCTTCTTCCGTGTAGATTGAGTACATCGGCTCATCCTGCAGGATGACATCGTGGTAGGCGCCATAGCCATTGAAGCGCGTTGAAATCGCGCGCCCATAAGCGCCAATGTTGCCGATCTCGATATAGTCGCCCTCGCGCACCGATGCCGGCAGCAGGAACGGACCTTTCATGTGGTCGATCGAGTCACACGTCGGCCCCCAGAATTCGAACGGCACCAGCGGTTCATTGGGATCGAGACCGTCGCGCAGCAGCCGCACGGGGAAAACGAACCCGAGTTGAGCGCTATCGAACAGCGCGCCATAGCCGCCGTCGTTGATGTAAAGTTCGTCGCCCTTGCGCAAATCGACCTTAACGATCAGGCTCTCGGCTTCCGCGACCAGCGCCCGACCCGGCTCGCAGATCAGGCGGCAATGATCGGTGACTGGCATTTTGGCCATCGACGTTTTGATGACATCGATGAAATCAGACAGGCGCGCGGGCACACTGTCGGTATAGCGCGACGGGAAACCGCCGCCGACATCGATCGCATCGACGACAACACCGGCCTTCACGATCAGCTTCTTCACTTCCTCGAACGCCATGGCGTAGGCGTCCGGCGTCGTGGTTTGAGAACCGACATGGAACGTGATGCCGAGTTCGTCGGCAACCTGACGGGTCTTCACCAGCAGCCGCTGGGCGCGCTGGCCGACAACGCCGAACTTACGCTCAAGCGGAATGCGGCTGTTCTTCGCTGACACCGCAATGCGCACGAACAGTTCAAGGTCCTTGGCACCGCCGGTTTCTTCGACGATCTTTTGCAGCTCTTCTTCGCTGTCGAGCGCAAAGCATTTGATGTCGTAGTCGAAGTACGCTTTGCGGATGGCGTGGCGCGACTTCACCGGATGCATGAAGTGCAGGCGCACGCCGGGAATCGTCGAGGCGTCCTCCAGCTCCGGCAGCGAGGCGACGTCGAACTGCGTGATGCCGGCGCCGAACAGCGCGCCGATCAGGAACACCGAGTGGTTCGCCTTAGTGGCGTAAGCGACTTCGCCCGAAAATTCTGGGTAAACCAGCGTGCGGCGCGGCCAGCCGCATGCGGACGGGCCGCGAAGACCGGAATGTCCGGCTTCATAGCCTTCACCATTTCCAGCGCTGTGCTGAATTTTTCCATGTCGAACAGTGGCCTCCACCAAAGCAGATGGCCGCGAAAGTAGCCGCGCGGCAACGGAAAACTCGCTGCATTTAGGGTCCCCCACCCCCCCTGTAAAGACCCTTTTCAAATGAGCCGCGAGAGACCAGCCCGCGCGGCGCTTTTCTTCGCGCCTTAACGCCGCCGTGACGAATGCGTCGATGACCGATTGACGGACGCCCCGCGAGGCAGGACAAGGTCCGCTCACGCGCGTTTCAGGCGGTCGGAACAGGCGACAACAGTCACAGCATTATCACTCAAGATCATTGGTAGATCACTCAAGGGTTGCTCATGCAGGCGCTTGCCGCGTTTATCGCCGGTTCACCAGACATCGCCATGACGGCAGGCGGGCTGTTGATCGGCGCACTGTTCGGCAGTCTAGCCCAGCAGACTAATTATTGCACGATGGGCGCCATTTCCGATTGGCGGCTTTCCGGCAATCTCAACCGTCTCGGCGCGGTCGCGCTTGCTGCCGCCGTCGCCATCCTCGGCGCGCAGGCGCTCGACGCTTACGGTGTCACCGATCTGTCAAAATCGATCTATCTATCGCCGCGCATCAACTGGCTGGGCGCCTTGGCGGGCGGCATCATCTTCGGCGCTGGCATGGTTTACGCTGGCGGATGCCCAAGCCGCACGCTGATCCGGGCTGGCGGCGGCGACATGCGCGGCGTCTTCTCGCTCGCCGTCATGGCGATCACGGCGTACGCGACGATCAGCGGCGTCCTCTCGGGTTTGCGCGTCGGCATCGACAGCGCAACGGCGATCGACTTGAAGCGCCACGCTGCAACGTCGCAAGGCCTCGACGATCTGTTGGCGCTGGCGGGCTTGCAGCCTGAAAGGGCGCGCTGGAGCGCTGCCCTGCTCACCGCCGTGCCGCTGCTGGCCTTCGCGTTCGGCAAAGCCGGCGTGTTGGCGGCACCCCGTAATCTTGTGGCCGGCGTCGCGGTTGGCGGCCTCGCGGTTGCGGGTTGGGCGCTGACCGGCATGGCGGTTGACGACTTCGCGGTTGTCCCAGTGCAGCCGGCATCGCTCAGCTTCGTCAAGCCGGTGGGTGACGCCATCGACTGGCTGGAGCGATCGACGGCGCTCGGCCTGCCGGGCTTTGGAGCCGCAAGCGTATTCGGCGTGGTGGCCGGAGCATTGGTGTCGAGCTGGATGTCCGGGACCGCCCGGCTCGCGGGCTTTGCCGACCGTGGCGACGTGCTGCGCCATCTACTTGGCGGCATCGCCATGGGGTTCGGCGGTGTGATGGCGCTTGGCTGCACCATCGGTCAGGGCGTCACCGGCATTTCGACGCTCGCGGTGCAGTCGCTAATCGCCTGTTCGGCCATCGTCTTGGGCGCGGTGCTGGCATTGAAGCGCCTAGAGCGCGATCTCTAATCCCGTCCGATCACGACGACCGCGCGCCCGTCGCGCAAGGCCACACCCGGCGACGTGTTGGGCCGCTGCACCGCTACGCTCTGATCGCGTTGCCGCTGCGCCGCCTGGGCTTTAGCCGTTCTGGCGCGTGCGGCTTTCTCCGGGCTGCGGCGCATTTCTGCTTCCGTCACCAGCGTATCCTCGATGAAGTTCTCCCAGTTGCCGAGCACGGTGAAGCGCTGGCGTACGTAATCGTGCTCGATGCCGGTCGGCGGCGTGGCCGACGTTGAACAGCGTCCGATCAGCATCTCGGTTCCGTCGGCCTTGAAGCGTAGCTGATAGCGGGCATCGGGCGCCGGAATGGCAATCGTCTTGCCGCTGCGGATGAGATTGTCTTTCTCAAAGTCGTTGGGGAACAGCACGGTTCCCTTGCCTTCCGCGTCGATGCTGATCAGCGTGAGGAAACAATCGGTGTCGGCTTCCGCTTTGATGGTCACGAGGTCACCAGCCGACGGCACCAGCTTGTCGATCCAAACGCTCAGTCCGATTTCGGATTTCACCTCGCGCAGAAACCCGCCTGTGCCTTGCGGCGCCTGCGGCTTGTCGATGCCTCTCAACAAGGCAAACAGGCGGTCGAGATCGGAGCGCGGCAGAACACCCTGCTGCAGGCGGCGGGCGAGCGCGGCGGCGGGACCCTGAGTTTCGCTGAGCGTCTTCATGAAAGCGTCACGATCCAGCCCCGCCTGCGGCACGGCCGCCTTCACGTCCGAACCGCCGCGATACGAGCGCGCCAGCGCCGACACGATCTCCTCGCCCTTGACCCGCAGATCCGGCTCGATCCGGGCGCTAACCTGCGCCGCCCGAAAGCGTTCGTTATCGCCGGTGGTGAGCAGCGCCGTCTCGCTGTCGTTGGATTGCATGGCAAGCGCGCTATCGGTGATGTCGCGCGGAAGCATTGGCGGCAAAGTCGCTGCCGGCGCGGGCGCAGGTGGCGCTTGCGTGTTGACCTGAGCAGGCGGCGCAGTGTCCGGCGCTGTTGCAGCGGGCTGTACCGCTGCTGCTGCGGCGGCCTCAGCAGCGGCGTGCATCGCGGCGACTACTGCAACGTGCGGACGGAAATCATCCTTCGACACCCGGATACCGGTAACGTGGCATGCAAAACAATTCGCGCCCGGCTTGGTGACTGGTTCGAGCGCGTTGCTCTCGGTGCCCGCATACGCCTTTTCGATGCCCGGCAACACGCGATCGACGCGATTGCCGGCGCCGTCGAAGACCGCATATCCGAAGAAACCGTTCGGCAACGCGAATGCCGCGCGGATCTCGTCGGGCTTGAAGGGCGTCTTGATCGACGGCGTTGCCTTCGGGCCGAGCGGCCGGGCGAACAGATCTTGCTCGCCGCTGCTGGTCGCGAAGTCGTAGACAAGCCACATCGGCCCATACTTTCCGGCGTGACGCTCCATCAAACGATTGCCGCGCGTAATCGCGCTCTGACGAACCGTGATGCGGCGAGCCGCACCCGTTGAGATGCTCTGGTCGACATCGACGCCGACCATTTGCTCAAGCTCGGTGAGCTTCGACGGCAAGCCGAGCAGCGCATAATACAGCGGTGGTTCGGACGCGGCCGCCGCCAGCCAATCGCCATGCACAAACGGCAACGCCGTGCCCGCCGCTTTTTTAATGTCGGCTGGTATCGTTAGTTCAGGCAGCTTGGGGGAATCGCGCTGGATCAGGTCCCAATGCCCCGACACCCAGCCGAAATCCGAGAGCTTCACCGAGAACAGCGTGCCAGTGGCGTCGAGTGGCGTCAGCCGCGCCGGCTCGGGCGTCCATGACAGCGAGTTGAACAGTTTCGTCAGCGCCTGCCCATAGGCGGCGATGTCGGCAATCGGCACACATGCGTTATACAAATGGATCAGTGATACGAAGCGCAGATCCTTGGCGCCGTCGCGTTCCAGCCGCTGCGCCTCGCGCATCATCGCATCGCGTTCTTCCGGCTTCACCGGCGCGCGATCGGCGCACGTTTGCACCTTCGGATCGAGATCACGGATCCATTCGCGCACCGCTTGAATGTCGTCGGGTTGCGGCTCGATAGCATCAGGGCCATCCGCATAGATTTCCAGCGGCGCATGGCGGCTGACGAGAATATCGTATAGCGGCGACGCGTCGGGAATGCCGGGACGCACGACGAGTGAATCGCGCGCCAGCTCATCGATGGCCAGAATATTGGCGATGCTGCCGGAAGCCAGCGGGTTTTCAGTTCTGCCGGTCTGGTGGCAGCGCGCACAGTGCGATTCAAAAACCGTATAGGCCTTGGCGGCGCGAGCCTCGGTGGGACGCGCGGGCACAACGATGCCCCGCTCAGGCGGCAACACGGGTGCAGCTACGGGTGCCGGAGCGAACGGCGGCGGCGCAGGAGCGTTGTCTGGTGAAGGCGCTGCGAGCGGTGCCGTCGCTGCAGGTTGGGCGCCAGCCGGTGACAGCACGAGCCCGGCAAACGCAGCGGCCACGGCGAACGCAATGCGAGCGCCGATTCCAGCCCTACGACCAAGCTCCCGCATCCTCCCGTCACCCTCGTACATCTGCAAACTCCAGCGGCGTACCCGCAACCCCTTAGGCCGCTGTTTCATTGGCACAATAATGACCGGTCTCAGTAACGCCGATCGGTCAATCGTTCCGGTCATGGTTTACGCCACGCCGCTATCCCCGCTTTTGGCAGAATACAGCTGATATGGCCATTGTGGGGCAGCCCCCGGCGCTAGCGCCGGGCAACCGCGATCAGCGCTTGCCGCGTTGCTGCATTGAAGACGCCGTGCGCGATACCTGCATACAGCCCCTCCGCCGCCAATTGCTTTTGAATGTGGCGGCGCGTGGCAAAAGTCCACCCACTCGACGCGAAGTCAATGCTGCGGCCATCGCGGTGCGCGGATTGCGTAGCCTTCAGCACATAGCTCGCCGCCTTGACCGGATCACGGGCCACGCCGCGTCCCCGATCATAGAGCCGCGCCAGCTCCACCGTGGCACCGGCATGACCGCGTTCGGCAGCCGATTGCAACAGCGTCGCGGCCGCCGCGGCGTCGGCACGCCCGCCCTCGCCGCGCTCGGTCATCAAGGCGAGATTGAACATCGCGCGCGGATCACCTTTGGCGGCTGCGGCCTGATAGAGGCGGCGCGCCTCGGCGGTATTGCGCGCCACGCCCTTCCCCTGGCTGTAGAGGAACGCGAGGCTGGTCATACCAGCCGCATCACCTGCGTCTGCGGCAAGCCGATACAGGCGCAGCGCTTCCGCCAGGTTCGGCGCCGCGCCTTCTCCGAATTCGTGCATCGTTCCAAGCGCCGCCATCGCGGGCGCATAATTGAGATGCGCGGCGCGCTCATACCAGCGCGCGGCTTCCAGTTGATCGCGCGGCACGCCACGGCCTTTGTCATAGGCTCGGCCGACGCGATATAGCGCGGCGGGCAGGCCTTCGGCGGCGGCCTCCTCATAGAGTTTGAAAGCCATTGCCAGATCGGCGGCGGCGGCGTTGTCCGCGTCCAGCATGAGCGCCTTATCGTAGGTGGCCGACGCGGCGGCGATGCGCTCGCTGGCGTCGATACCGCCGGTCATCATCCATGACCACGGAGTCTGAGATCGCAACGCCTCGAGCTTTGCAATCCGTACGGCAGCGAGTTCCGAGAATAGCCCGTTTGGAAAGCGCTCAATATGGCGGCGCAACGCATCGGGATCATTTCGGCCCTTGATCGCCTGCCACGCTTGCATCTCGGCCACCGCATCGACGGGCAGTGCCGCCACAGCGCCGCCATCGCCCGCTGGTTTCGGCACAAACGAAAACTGACTGACGAGCGACGAATGCTCCCACGGCGTCTGCCGGTTGCCGGTGCGCTCCAGCACATGGCGGCGCGTTGCGCGGAAAACGTCTTCAAGAGTGGCGCCCGATTGCAGCATCTCGCTGGCGAGCGCTGCTGTGTAGGGACTGTTGTTATCGGTGCCATCGGCGGCAAGATCGCCTGGGCCGGTTGCATAAGCGATGATGGTTCCAGACGGCGCGACGACAGAGGCCAACCCGGTCACCGTTGCCGTCCATTCGCCAGCCGTAAACGGATTATCGCGGCACGCATCGAGCACAACGATATTGAGGCGCGTCTGCGATCGCGCCATAGTGCGCATCACGGACTGCAGCGGAACTGCAAACTCGGTCACGTCGCTGCTGTCGTTGATCTCGACCCCAAGCGGGATCAGATAATTATCACCCTCAATCTGGACGCCGTGCCCGGCGTAATAGAACAGCGCCACCGCGCCGGGCGTTTGCAGGCGCGTGCCGAAATCGGAAATGGCGCGGCGCATATCGTCAGCCGTGCCGTCCATTACGGTCATCACCTCGAACCCGGCAGACGCAAGCGTGCGCGCCATCAGTCCGGCATCGTTGCGCGGGTTCTTGAGACGCGCTGACTTGTAGCTGCCGTTACCGATGACGAGCGCGACGCGCGCCTCCGCCAGTACGGGGCTGAGGGCCGCAATTACGATCAGAGCGAGGGCCACGACCGGCGCAACCCTTAACCATCGCGTCCAAGCATCGAGTGGCCGTCTGAAACGCAACGCTGTCGCCTCCTTGGTCGTGTGCCGTGAGCCGGAGGCTCGCAACCCCGCGAATCCTGACCGCAACCTAGTCGGACGGCGCGGCGCAGGCACCCCGTCAGCGCCAGTCATCCCCGCAATTCTGAGTTTTTTATGGGGCCCCCGCACCGCCCCCGCCGGCGGTCACTAACCGATTGCAGAGATATTGCTTTTTCTGGGGGGCACGCCACCGGTAGATTAGTTACACTCAATCTTTAATCTCACTGTGAGCACCGCACCGCATCATGCCCACTGGTGGCGAAATCCTGGTCGAAGTCCTCCGCGCCGAGGGTGTCCGACACGTCTTTACGGTTCCCGGCGAGAGCGTCATTGCGGCCCTTGATGCGATGCATGGCCATGCCGCCGTGCGCCCCGTAACCTGTCGCAACGAGGCCGGCGCCGCGATGATGGCCGAAGCCACCGGCAAACTGACCGGCCGTCCGGGCGTTGCGATCGTCACGCGAGGCCCCGGCGCCGCCAACGCCACGGCGGGCGTGTACGTCGCCGCCCAGGACGCAACGCCGATGGTGCTTCTTGTCGGCCTGCCGCCGAGCAGCATGGACGGCTTGCCTGCGTTTCAAAGCATCGATCTCGAAGCACTGTTCGGCGGCATCGCCAAGTGGGTCGTGCGCGTGCCGTCCGCTGCCCGCCTGCAAAGCACACTCGCGCGGGCCTTTCGCGCGGCGCTTGCCAGCCGGCCGGGTCCCGTCGTTGTCGGACTGCCGGAAGATGTCTTGACGGACATTACCGACACCGTCGCCGCCCAATTTACGCGCACCGAAACGGCGCGTATCGCCCCGCAGGCTGCGGCGCTCGACGCGATCAAGACTGCACTCGCCTACGCCGAGCGGCCGCTGGTCGTCGCCGGCGGTTCGGAGTGGTCGGAAGAAGCCGCGCAGAACCTCGCCGTGTTCGCTGAGCGTTTCGATCTACCGGTCGTCGCGGCGTTCCGGCGGCAAGACCACCTCGACAACCGCCACCCCTGTTATGCGGGCCATGCAGGCTTTGCGATCGATCCGTCGTTGGCCGCCGGTTTGAAAGCCAGTGATCTGGTCATCGCCCTTGGCACGCGCCTTGGCGATGTGACGACGCAAGGGTTTCATCTGCTCAATGGACAAACCGAAGGGCAGAAGATCATTCACATCGCGCCCGACGCAGGCGGCATTCAATCGACCGTCTCGGCGGCACTTATAGTTGCCGCCGACACGGCTCTCACCGTTGCAGAACTCGCCGATTTGCCATTGCCCGGCAAGCGCCCGCCATGGGGCATCTGGCGGCGCGACCTGCGTGCCGCTTACGAAGCCTCCCTGAAGCCACAGTCGACCCCCGGCGAAGTTCAGCTTGAATACGTGATCGCAGCGCTCAACAAGCTGTTGCCGGAGGATGCCATCGTCTGCAACGGCGCCGGCAATTACACTGGCTTCCTGCACCGCTACTTCGCCTACAAAATGTACGGCACGCAGTTGGCGCCGGTGTCCGGCAGCATGGGCTATGGTCTGCCCGCCGCCATTGCTGCGAAACTCGCGCACCCCGAACGCGTCGTTGTTGCGCTCGCCGGCGACGGCTGCCTGCAGATGACCAGTCAGGAATTGATGACAGCCGTGCAGTTCGGCTTGAACATCATCGTCATCATCGCGAACAACGGAACTCTCGGTACCATTCGCATGCATCAGGAACGGCATTATCCGGGCCGCGTCGTCGCCACCAGCCTGATGAACCCCGATTTCACTCGCTGGGCGGAAAGTTGCGGCGCGTTGGGCCTCCGCGTCGAGTCGAATGGCGCTTTCGTGTCAGCGATGCAGCAAGCGCTCAAGTTAGACCGGCTCACTGTCATAGAACTTATGGCCGACCCCGAAGCGATCTCAACGCGAGACACGATCACGTCGATCCGGCAAGCTCATGCAGCGGCCCGCACCAAAACGTGACAGGCTTTAACACACCGTTAAAACCCTTTAAAAATCAGTGAATTTTACACTTCGTCCGTTAGCCATGCTAACCGGTTCGGTTCGACTAACAAGTGGTTATAGGTTACAAGTTCCTTACCTGATCCGAACACGAAATGAGCCCAGACGATGGACCTCAGAGCCGCAGATCTCGCAGACTTGAAGCCGAACCGCTTAACGCGCGTCAGCATGATGGTCTGTTTCGTCATCGCAAGTGGGATGCTTCTTGCATCTCTCGCAATGGCTCGCGGCGCGACGTCTCAAACGCTGGTTACTGGCACGCTGAACTCCTCCTCTTTGAACTGATCCACACTGATCCCTTCCGTCTCTACTCAATGGGCCTCACGCTCTCCCGGCGTGGGGCCCACTCCCATTTCAGGGCCAGAAATCTTGCAAGCGGACGCTCACCGTGGCCCGCCGCTCGACCCTTTCATGATCACGGCGTATCCGGCATGGCGCAGTTCCGTGACAACGGCGTCGATGTGATCGCGATCGCGCGTCTCGACGACGAGATGCAGTTCCGTGCCCTTGGCCGGAACGTCAGTAAAAACCCGCTGGTGATAGACTTCGACGATGTTCGCCCCCGCCTCGCCAATCACGCTCGAGACCTTCGACAACTGACCCGGCCGGTCGGGAATGTCGATCGCCAGCCGCGACAACCGCCCCTCGCGGGCCAACTCGCGCGTTAACACGCTGGCCAGCAGCCGCGTATCGATATTGCCGCCGCAAAGGATCAGCCCGACTTTGTGACCCTTGTAGCGGCGCGGGTCCATGATCATGGCGGCAATGCCTGCGGCACCGGCACCTTCGACCACCGTCTTTTCAATCGTAATCAGAAGCGTGATGGCGCGCTCAAGATCGGCTTCCGATACCAGCACGATATCGTCAACGAGCGCCTCAATGATCCGCCGTGTGATCCGCCCCGGCGTCGTGACAGCGATGCCTTCGGCGAGCGTGTCACCGCCAACCGGCAGATGCGAGCCTTTGACCGCATTCAGCATGGAGGGATAAAGCTGCGCTTCGACGCCGATGATGCGGATCTTCGGATTGAGCGCGCGGGCCACCGTTGCAACCCCTGAAATCAATCCGCCGCCGCCGATCGGAACGATCAGCGTGTCGAGATCCGGCACCGCTTCCAGCATTTCGAGCGCCACGGTGCCCTGGCCTGCAATGACAGCCGGATCATCGAACGGGTGGATGAACGTCAGGCCATGCTGCGTGCCGTAGGCCATAGCGAAAGCCGCCGCTTCTTCGAATGACGCTCCTTCGAGAATGACCTTAGCGCCAAGCTTGCGCGTATTCTCAACCTTCACGGTCGGCGTCGCCGATGGCATGACGATCGTGGCGGGGATGCCAAGGCGGCGCGCATGATAGGCAACGCCTTGCGCGTGATTGCCCGCCGACATTGCGATAACGCCACAACTGCGCTCTTTCTTCGTCAACGAGGACAACTTGTTCAAGGCGCCGCGCTCTTTGTACGCGGCGGTGAATTGTAAGTTCTCGAACTTTAGCCAGACCTCCGCGCCGAACATTTCGCCGAGCGTACGGCTGACGTCGAAGTCAGTGTTGATCACCGCGCCTTTGACCGTCTCGGCCGCCCGCAGCACATCGGCGAACGAAACCGGCAGCTCCGTCGTGCCGCCTTTGGACTTGCTGGATTTCATCCTAGATCGTCGCCTCATCTCAAGCGCGAACGCGCGCGATTCTTCATTTCAGTTAGCATAGGCCGATTGTGCCCGCCTGCGTGCACGGCTCACAGAAATTATGAATGTGGACGGCGCCACTCATCCCGCGCCCGTTTGGCAATTGGCGCCGACGCCGGCGATACAGTAGAACGGCCAAAGGTAACCGCAGACATGAAGGACAGATCAAAATGGCGAAGGTTGCATGGCTGGGTTTGGGCGTCATGGGCTATCCGATGGCCGGACACCTGGCGGTTCGCGGTGGCCATGACATCACCGTCTACAACCGCACGCCAGCGAAAGCCGCCGCCTGGGTGGCGCAGTATGCGACGGGCCGCACGGCCGCGACGCCCGCTGAAGCGGCAAAGGGCGCCGACGTCGTTTTCGCCTGCGTCGGCAACGATGACGATTTGCGCGCCGTCACGACCGGACCGGAGGGCGCGTTCGCGACCATGAAGCCGGGAAGCATTTTTGTCGATCACACGACCGCCTCTGCCGATGTGGCGCGCGAGCTTGCCGCAACAGCCGCACAACGGGGGTTCACATTTCTCGATTGCCCCGTCTCCGGCGGCCAGGCGGGTGCTGAGGGCGGCACGCTGACGATCATGTGCGGTGGCG
The DNA here is from genome assembly GCA_016716675.1 of Hyphomicrobium sp. Taxonomy (GTDB): domain Bacteria; phylum Pseudomonadota; class Alphaproteobacteria; order Rhizobiales; family Hyphomicrobiaceae; genus Hyphomicrobium_B. The sequence goes on along the minus strand of JADJVG010000002.1, from coordinate 321,056 downwards.
ATGCGCAGGCCTACGCCAAAGCCGAACCGCTGATGGCGTGTTATGCCAAAAGCGTGCGCCGCATTGGTGCTTCCGGAGCCGGACAATTGACGAAAATGGTCAATCAGATCGCGGTTGCCGGCGTTATCCAAGGTCTGGCGGAAGCCATTCACTTCGCCGAACAGGCCGGCCTCGACATTGACGCTGTGATGGCCACCATCTCGAAGGGCGCGGCGCAATCCTGGCAGATGGAAAACCGCTGGAAGACAATGCATGCACGGCAATTCGATTTCGGTTTCGCCGTCGATTGGATCCGCAAGGATCTGCGCATCGTGCTCGATGAAGCACGCCGCAACGGCGCCGATTTGCCGGTCACGCAACAGCTTGAGACGTTTTATGCCGAAGTGCAGAAAATGGGCGGCAACCGCTGGGATTCATCCGGTCTGATCGCGCGGCTTGGCAAGGGTGCCCAAACGTAAGCGTCCTCGCAAAGCGCGCAACTTCGCACGCTCGTTCACGCGCCGCGGCTCACTCGCTGCGATCGACCTTCGTGCCGGCGATCATCGTTGCGAATTGCAACGGCAGAACGGTCGTGTATTTGATCTGCTCCATCGCGAATGCAGATGACACCTTGGCGATCTCGATACGGCCGATGAGCTTCTTGTAGAAGGCATCGTAGGCGGCGATATCGGGAACGGCGACGCGCAGCAGGTAATCGACGTCGCCCGACATGCGGTAGAATTCGACCACCTCAGGAAAATCGGCGACGGCGGAATGGAATTTTTCCAACCACTGGTGCGAGTGCTTATCGGTCTTGATCGATACAAAAACCGTGACGCCCGCGTTGACCTTCTGTGCGTCCAGGATCGCGACGCGGCGGCGGATGACCCCCGCCTCCTCAAGCTTCTGAATGCGGCGCCAGCACGGGGTCGTTGATAGGCCGACCTCCTTGCCGATATCGGCTACTGGCCGGGTGCAGTCCTCCTGCAGGATACGGAGGATCTTGATATCCATCTCGTCGAGCATCTGCACCCTCCCTGGGGAAGAACGTATTTTCTACTAAACGTGTTTGGGAGGATGATCATTTTGCTGGGAGGATAAGTCAACTTGATATTTGGTATTTTTTTGCGCCAATTCGGCTCAGGCGGCTTGTCGAGGCACGCGCGCGCGCTTACAAATCAAGACCTTCCCGGATCGAGTGGCCAAGCCTTATCATGATTGCCATCACCCCCCTGACACCTGACGCTGCCGTTTCGGCGGCGCTGACGGAGGCGGATTTCGCCGAAGCAGCGGCGCGCGGCTTCGAGACCGTGCTCAATGTCCGGCCTGACGGCGAAGCCACCGATCAGTTAACGACGGCACTTGCCAAACGTGCCGCCGCGGCCGCCGGTTTGGAATACGTCCACATTCCCACCCACAAGTATGAACTCTTCGCCGACGACATCGTCTCGGGCGTTGCGCACGTGCTCGCGTCCGCTCAAGGGCCGGTGCTCGTTTACTGCGCGTCAGGCCAACGTGCCGCCATTGTTTGGGCTGCCGCGGCCGCACGCACTGTTGCCGTCAATGACGTGCTGGCAACGCTCACAACGGCCGGTTTCGATTTCGACTTCCTGCGCGACGATCTCGAAGCCCAGGCCGACCGTGCGCGGTGGACCACTGCAAAGCCAGACAAGACGACGGCCGCGCCGACGCCTGCGCCCGCACCTTCGTCCGCCCGTGCGGCGGCCTGATTTTCATTCGACAAAGCTTTGTCAGGTCACGCCGACGCGCTCGGCCGGGCCGAGACTTCAGCGTACCAGCGCCGCAGGTTGGGTACGCCATCCGGCAGGGCCAGTTTGCAGGGCCGCATAAAATCGATCGCCACCAGAGCGGTAATGTCGGCAATCGTGTAAGCCTCGCCCGCAATGAACCGGCTGTCGGCGAGGCGCGCATCAAGCGCCAACAGCGCTTCCGTGACTTTGGGCTTGTTGGCTTCTCCCCACGCTGCGACTTGCGGCACCTCCAAGTGCGCCATCTTGGGGTTCAGGTGGCGCATCACGTGGGCAATATGCGTCAATAGTCCCAGTTCAACGCGCCGCTGCCACATCTCCACCGTTGCCTGATCGAAGGCATCAACGCCCATCAGCGCCGGCTCTGCGTGCATCGCCTCGAAATATCGGCAGATCGCAACTGTCTCACAAATCACGCCACCATCGTCGAACACCAGTATTGGCACGCGCTGCCAAGGGTTCAGCTTCGTGAACGCTGCGGATTTCAAGTCACCGGCCATGAGGTCAATTTCCTCGAAAGGGACGGCGATGCTTTTCTCGGCCAGAAATATACGAACCCGGCGTGGGTTCGGCGCTTGCCGCGTCTCAATAATGCGCATGCTTGCCACTCCCTGGATCAGACTTAGCGACCGATGCCGCGCTCGTGCCGCCAATCACGCGGCTGCTGGAATTCAGAGCCCCACAACCCACGGCGTTTGGCCTTGGCATCGCCTTGTTCCCGCAGATAGCCGCCGTAGGCAACGGCCATGCCGGAAGACACCATCCCGGCATTGAGGTCGCGCCCGCCTGCCGAACAGGCAGCCAGCAGGCGGTCGTGCTTATCGCGCTCGAACACCTGGCACTGCACCACATCTTTGCCAATCAGGCGGCGCAGCTCATCGCGTGCGGCGTTGCCGCAATCCCAATCCCGGCCATCTCGCGTGCATACCTGCTTGCCCTCTGGTGCATCGATGCCCTTCATGCGCACTTCGTCGCGCCCGACGAACAGACTGTCGCCGTCGATTGCCCGCCCGGCGCCCGAAATCTGGTCCGGCGCCGGTCCACTACTGGGGGTGCGCGGCCGCGATCCCGTCAAATGCTCCTGGCCAAACAGGGCGCCCAGCGCCGCCACAATCAGGGCTGCGATCCATTTCACGAGTTGCCGCTGCACGTCACGACTGAGAAATTGCATGCCCGGCCCTTGTTCTGGAAGCAGCGTGTTAAAGGTTAATTTATCGATTTCCTGGCAGGTTAACGAACAGAGCTCATGCCAGTGGCGGCGTGACGATAGACTATTGGGATAACGGCCAACGCAATGGACGACAACGGCGACATTGTCGATACTCCGGAGCGCCGGCCCCCGCGAAGGCCGCGCGTCAAGAAGCCAGAGCATGAGCTGAAGGCCTATCGCGACCGCCTTACCCACGGCACCACCAACAAACCGGAATTCGAATACGAACTGCTGACGATGTTTGCGCGCAATGAAACCAGCGCGCCTTACGCCATGCCCGGTTTGTGCTTCATCTTCTATATCGCCTCGATGTTCTGGGCGTCGTTTTCGGAAGCGACCATCTGGATCGGCCTCGTCATCATCGCCAAGGTGGTGATGCTCGATCAATGCCGCCGCCTGCTCGCAATGCCGCGCGCGGACGTCAACGTCGGCGAATGGCGCCGCCATTTCTTTCGCGTCGAATTGCTCAACGGTATCGCGCTTGCAGGTTTCGCGCTGATCGGCATCTCGAAGGGATTGGAGTTCTCGCCGGAAACGAAGTTCTCGTCGCCGGTGTTCATCTTCGCGACGCTGATGGTCGTCCTGGCGCTGCGCATGACGTTCGCCTCGACGCTGACCAATGTATTTCTGGCCGGCACCGTTCCGATGACGGTCGCCGTCGCGGGACGTTTGTTCCTGCTCGCCGACCCGTTCTACATCGCGCTCGGTGCCATGGCCGTCGGCATCCACGTCTTCTTCCTGTATTTGACACAGGGCCTCTATTCGACAGCGCTATCGATGGTCGAATATCGCGCGGAAAAGGGACGGCCTGATCGCGGAACTCGAAGAAGCTTCCGCCATCTCGGACGAAGCGCGCTTGCGCGCCGAAGCGGCCAACAAAGCCAAATCGCGCTTTCTCGCGACGATGAGCCACGAACTTAGAACGCCGCTCAACGCCATCATGGGCTTTTCCGAGGTCATGGAAAAGGAGCTGCTCGGGCCTATCGGCAGCGACATCTATCGCGAATATTCGAGCAATATCTATTCGAGCGGCAACCACCTGCTGCACATCATCAATGAAATCCTCGACCTGTCTCGCATTGAGGCCGGCCGCTACGACCTGCACGAAGAAACCATTCACCTGACCGATATCGCCGAAGATTGCGAACGCCTCGTCAAGATCCGCGCCGATGCGAAGGGCCTTACCATCGTCGAGGATTTCGCACCGGATCTGCCGCAAATCTGGGCCGATCCGCGCGCGCTCCGCCAGATCTGTCTCAACCTGCTTTCCAATGCTCTGAAGTTCACACCCAAGGGCGGGCGCATCACCATCACCGTCGGCCACGCCGAGGATGGCGGCCAGATGTTGTCGGTCCGTGACAGCGGTCCCGGTATTCCGAAGGATGAAATTCCGCGCGTGCTGCAGGCCTTCGGCCAGGGCTCGCTGGCGCATGAATCCGCCGAAGGCGGCACCGGACTCGGTCTACCGATCGTGCAAAACCTTATCCAGCTGCATGGCGGCACGTTCGATCTCAAATCGGAGCTGAGAAAGGGCACCGAAGTTATCATCACGTTGCCGCGTCAGCGCGTCCTGCATGCGGTTGCTCCCCTGCAGCCGCTGGGTCTCGAACGCCACCGCGATCCCGCCCCGCAGCCGCGCTCACCACGTCAGCCACGCCTGAAAACGGCCTCGCCCTATGGCTCCAATGATCCCTACCGGGCTGCCGGATCGTCGCGGTAATCTGCCGGGTTGTGAAAAGCCCCGCCCCAGGTTAGGACGCTTCCATGTCCAATGAACCGGCCAAAGCGAGCGTTCTTCCCGAGATGGAAAGTCCGTGCGTCAAGACCTGCACCATCGACACAGTTAGCGGGCTCTGCACCGGTTGCGGCCGCACGCGCAACGAGATCGCAATGTGGACGTCGATCAGCAGCGCCGAACGCCGCAAAATCATGAACGAACTGCCGTCGCGGCAGAAAAACCTGAAACGATGAGGCGGCGATGCTCGGCTGGCTGACACTGATCGTGGCAGTGCTTGCGGGCCTCTTCGTGTTCTTTCAACACAATGCCGGCGTGCTCGACGCCGCCTCCGCCGGGATGACCGCCGCCGGCGTCATCGGCCTGCTCGTCGCGCTCTATGTCGGCGCTTACAAAAACCGCGGCCAACTGGGCCGCGGTCCTCTCATCGCCGGCGCCATAACACTCGTCTTTGCCGCCGTGGCTGGTCTGTGGTGGTTTGCGCCCGTTCAGCTCCAGGGCATGTTCGGCGGCGCCTCTCCAGAAGCGGCCGACAGCGCCAGCGGCCGCAGTGGTACGCGTCAGGTCTCGGTTCTCATTCGCCGCGCTCCCGACGGCAAATTCATTGCCCAAGGCCAATTGAACGGCGTTGCGACGACCTTTTTAATCGATACCGGCGCCACCGCGGCCATGATTAAGCAATCCGACGCCGAGAAAGCCGGCATCGATGTCTCGGCCCTGACCTTTACGACGCCCGTTCAAACCGCCAACGGCACCGTTTATGCGGCCCCGGTCCGCCTGCGCCGGCTGACCATCGGCGCGCTGAACCGCGACGATATCGAAGCACTCGTCGCCCAACCGGGAACTCTTAACGAAAACTTGCTCGGTATGAGTTTTTTAAGACGTTTGACCTCTTATGACCTCAACGGGGATTTTCTAACCCTGCGCGACTAGACGTGGCCGCGGAAGGCGGCCTCCGCGGAATTGCTTGAGGTTTGCAACCATGTCGGTTTCGTCTGGCACAGTCAGTCTGTTCTCGGCTGTCGCCTTTTTTATCGCAGCTGCTGGCGGTATAGCTTATGGATTTAAGCACAAGGACGACGTACTGCGCGTCGTCGCCGAGATCACCGGCAAGCCCGTCACGGCCTTCACCAGCAACGAAAATGGCACGGGCGATGAAGCATCCGGCTCACAGGAAGCTGCCGCCGTCGAAAGCTACGGCGACGTTACGCTCAGGGCCACCGACAATGGCCACTTCGAAACAACAGCGGAAGTGAATGGCCGCGACGTCGAGGTCATGGTCGATACCGGCGCTACGATGGTTGCACTCACCTATGAAGACGCCGAGCGCGCCGGCATCTACCTGTCGCCATCCGATTTCACTCACTCCGTCTCGACCGCCAACGGCATCGCCAAAGTCGCCCCGATAGAAATCGGTTCGATATCGATCGGCGGCATTACGGTACGCAACGTCAGTGGCGCCGTCGCCGAACGTGGCAATCTCCACAAGACGCTGCTTGGCATGACCTTTCTCGGTCGGCTGTCCCGCGTCGAAATGCGCCGTAACGATCTGGTACTGCACGAGTAGACACCACGCGCCCGCCACTATTGGCCGCTTCAACACCACCTGACGACGTTATATCCATCCCATGCGCTCGTTTCAGAATAGAAACGCCGCTGTTCCGCGACCCGAGGGGGCACAATGTTACCGACGCCACGCGCTGACCTGACACCGAACACGGCCGATTTTGAACGCTTTCCGCTCGTCAAGCCAACCGGCTTTCGTGAATACGACGCCCGCTGGTTGTTCCCCGAAGAGATCAATCTCATGGGGCTCAACGCGGTCGGCATGGGCGTCGCAACGCTGTTCCAGCGCCGCGGCGTTCCCAAGCGCATCGTCGTCGGCCACGATTACCGCTCGTATTCCGGTCAGGTGAAGCAGGCCCTCATCACCGGCCTGCTGGCGGGCGGCGCCGAAGTGCATGACATCGGCCTCGCACTATCGCCGATGGCGTATTACGCCCAATTCGCGCTCGACGTCGAAGGCGTCGCCATGGTGACCGCAAGCCATAACGATAACGGCTGGACCGGCATCAAGATGGGTCTGTCGCGTCCGCTGACGTTCGGACCCGACGACATGACGCAACTCAAAGACATCGTGCTCAACGGCGACTTCGAAACAAAAGCCGGGGGCCGCTACATTTTCGTCGCCGATATGGCCGAGCGCTATATCAAGTCGCTGACGGACCGCCCTAAGCTGAAGCGCAAACTGAAAGTCGTAGCGGCGTGCGGCAACGGCACGGCGGGCGCGTTCGCGACCCAGGTGCTCGAAGCTGTCGGCTGCGAAGTGGTGCCGCTGCACACAGATCTCGACTACAACTTCCCGCACCACAATCCGAACCCCGAAGACATGAAGATGCTGCGCGCCGTCTCGGCCAAGGTTCTTGAAACCCGCGCTGATGTGGGCTTGGCGTTCGATGGCGATGGTGACCGTTGCGGCGTCGTTGCCAACGACGGGCACGAAATCTTCGCTGATAAGGTCGGCGTAATGCTGGCCCGAGATCTCTCAGCCATTCACAAGAACGCCAAGTTCGTCGTCGACGTGAAATCGACAGGACTGTTCACGACCGATCCCGTGCTCGTCGCCAACGGCGCGACGACGACCTATTGGAAGACCGGCCACAGCTACATCAAGCGCTTCAACTTTGAGCACAAGACACTCGTTGGATTTGAGAAGTCGGGACACTACTTCTTCAACACGCCGCTCGGGCGCGGCTACGACGACGGCCTCGTTGCGGCTCTCGCGGTTTGCGACATGCTGGACCGCGCGCCAGGCAAGACCATGGTCGATCTGCGCGACGCGCTGCCCAAGACCTGGGGCTCGCCAACCATGTCGCCGCATTGCGACGACGAATTGAAGTATGGCGTCGTTGATCGCGTTATCGAGCACTACAAGCGCCAGCAGGAAACGGGTGCGCGCGTTGCGGGCCAGAAGATCCGCGAACTCATCACCGTCAACGGCGTCCGCGTGGTTCTCGAAGATGGCACCTGGGGCCTGATCCGCGCCTCGTCGAACAAGCCGGAACTTGTCGTCGTGGTCGAAAGCCCGACGGCGGAAGCCAACATGAAAGCGATCTTCAAAGATCTCGATCAAACGCTGGCGCGCTTCCCGGAAGTTGGCGAGTACAATCAAAAGATCGCGGTCTAAGCCGGTCTGCGCTCTAGCCGATCAGCGTATATAAAAAGCGGGCCACGACGCACGTGATGAAGATCGCGAAGGCGACTTCGAGTTTGCGCTTCGAAATCCCGTGCGCCATGCGGACACCAAACGGCGCTGCAAACACGCCGAGCGGCGCGATCAACAGTGCGGCGAGACTGACATAACCGGCGGAAAATTCCGGCAAGCCCGGCGCGTGCCAGCCTGTCAGCATGTATCCGATGATCCCGGGAACGGCGATCATCGGGCCAATGCCGGTGGCGGTCGCGACGGATTGCAACAGCGGCCGGCCATAAAGCGTTAGCAGCGGCACAGTGAATGTCGCACCGCCAATGCCCATCAGCGTCGAAATAACCCCGATGCCGAACGACGCTGCTTCCAGCTTCGGCGGCGGCGGCAGCGCGTCGGCGATGCGCCATTCATCACGCCCGAGCGCCATTTTGAACGCCAGCAGTGAACCGAACACCACCCAGACCCAGCGCAAGGCTTCGCTGCTTGCGTGCTCCGCGATCATGATGCCAAGCGTCACGCCAAGCACGATCCACGGCCCCATACGCCGGACAACCGCCATATCGACGGACCCTCGCGCCCGGTGAGCGGAAAACGAACTCAGCACCGTCGGCGCGATGACCGCTAATGTCGTGCCCAGCGTCAGATGCATGCGGATCTCTTCGGGAACGCCGGCGACGCCAAACGTCTCGTAGAGCACCGGCACCAGAATGCCACCACCGCCGATGCCAAGTAAGCCGGACAAAAATCCGGCGACCAGCCCCGCAACGATGACCATCGCGATCAGAAAACCGAAACCCTCGCCCGTCATGCCCAGATGCATTGGTAATCCTATTGCGCCGCCTGCGCGGCTTCCGCGACTTCACCTCGTTCAATGAGGTGCACCGCGTCGCTTATGATGTGCGCGCGCGCTTCAATCCCGTTTGCCGTCTCGCTCAAGTAGCGGCGAAACAAGCGTCCGCGTGGCCGGCCTTGGTAAAGCCCAAGCACATGGCGCGTGATATTCGACAGGCGGCCGCCGCCAGCGATGTGGCGTTCCGCATACGGCACCAGCGCCAGCAGCGCCTCCGCGCGATGGCGCTCAGGCGTCGCCGGATCGAAGTAGCGGCGGTCCACGGCGCCGAGCAGTGCGGGATCGTGATACGCCGCGCGGCCGAGCATCACGCCATCGACATGGCGCAGGTGGTCGTCGCACGCGTCCAAGCTTTCGATGCCGCCGTTGATGATGATCTCAAGCTCCGGTTTGGCCTGCTTGAGGCGATAGACGCGCGCATAGTCGAGCGGCGGCACCTCGCGGTTCTCTTTTGGCGCACGCCCCTTCAACCAGGCTTTGCGCGCGTGCACGATAAAGGTTGTGCATCCCGTGTCAGCCAGCGTCTCGATGAAGCGCTGGAAATCGCGCTCCTCGTCTTGATCGTCGATACCGATCCGGCATTTGACCGTGACAGGAATGGTAACGCGATCCCGCATCGCGCGCACGCAGTCCGCAACGAGACCGGGCTCAGCCATCAAACACGCGCCAAAGCGGCCCTCTTGAACGCGATCCGACGGGCAACCGACGTTGAGGTTGATCTCATCGTATCCAAACTCGGCGCCAACCTCCGCGGCGGCTGCCAGCTTCGCCGGATCTGACCCGCCGAGCTGCAGGGCAACCGGATGTTCATCAGAGGAAAATCCGAGCAGCCTTTCGCGATTGCCGCGCAGCACCGCATCCGCCGTCACCATTTCGGTGTACAGCACGGCGTGTCGCGTTAGCTGGCGATGGAAAAACCGGCAATGCCGATCACTCCAATCCATCATCGGCGCGACGCAGAATTTGCGGCTCAACTCTTTCATATCACTATCATTTATGCTCACAGACGCCCCATGCCATTGTTGAGCGCAATGGCATTATTCGTGTTCAAACTTTGGCTTACTTGATCGCCGGCAATCTCGCCAGAACGCACATTTACGCAGATAACGCTGCGTTTACGGTTACCGCCATCGGCTGGACCGGGTCACCAGATGCATTCCGCCAGATGCACCTCTTCGTCGAGGCGATCGATTTCCAAGCCGGTAAAATCGCTGCGCGAGATAACCCCGCAGATTTTGCCATCGCTGACGACGGGGAGATGGCGGAACCCACCCTCACTCATCAGGCGCAGCGCGTCGATTGCGGTGCCGCGAAGGCCAATCGTAATGGGTGAATGCTTCATCGCGATCTGCAGCGGCGTCGCCGCGCCATCCGCCACCTGCGAAGACAGGATAACGGCGTCCCGGCCGGTGAAGATGCCGCTCAGCTCTCCGACCGCATTGACGACGAGCACAGACCCGCTGCCGCGCTCCGTCATGGCCCGGCAAGCATCTTGCGCCGTATCGTGGGTCGTCAGCACCAGCGGCGTCTGCCCCATCACGATGGATGCAATCTGCCGATTGGCTGTTGTGTGCGTCGCTTTGTAAAACGCTTCCCAATCGAATTCTTCGAATTCCATACCGGTGAAATCGCCGCGTGACACAACCCCAATGATGGTGCCGTCCTCAACTATGGGCACATGCCTAAAACCGCCGCTCGACATGGCAGAGAGGGCGTCGATGGCGCGTTCCTCTGGCCGCAGCGTCACAGGGTTCGGCGTCATCACGACCGCGAGTCTGGTATTCTCGCTGTCACGGCCGGCCGCAATCGCGGCCACAGCATCGCGCCCGGTGAAGATACCGCAGAGTTTCAGCGCGTCATCGATGACCAGAACGGAACCGGCCCTGTGCTCGGTCATGACCTGGCACGCATGGCGCACCGTCGCGTTGCGATCCAGGACCAAAGGCGCGTGATTTTTTGCGATGTAGGCGAGTTTCCGATTTGTCATGACGCTTGCTACTCACCGGCTCTGCGTTCAACGGCATGCGCCAAGGTGCTGCCACTTGAAACGAGGTTTACTGTTGTGTGTCGATTGGGGCGCGCCACTGCGGTATTTCTCCGCCGTTGGCGGCCGATACTCTGTGAACTGACCGTGACGACCGACGGCATTATTCGCCGTTTTCCCGCACCACCATGCGGTTGCCATCTGTCGCGAGACACGCGACGCACCATCAGCGACGGCTGCGCGCCGCGTTTGTTTGCGCCTTCAAAGGTTAGCCGATTATGGCGTCGGTGGTGGACGGATTTCAGCACCGAGCACACGGCAACCAGATCGGCCAAATCGCCGTCTTTCAGGTGCGCCTTGAGCCGCTGTTGCGGCACTTGAACGGTGTGTTTTATCAGGGACGGGAGTGCCATGGCACGACCCTCACTCTCACGAGTGTGATTTTAGATCGTCGCACAAAAAAGACAACGTGCTTTGGTCTGGATCAATCCGAGAGGCCCGCCACGACCAGCTGCACCCGGCAGTCCGGCGTCACATCACACGATATGATCTGGCTTCAACGGACACGCATGGCTGCCACCCGCTTCGATCTGGATCGTGGCATGGCTGATGCCGAAGCGATGCTCCAGGTCGTGGGTGAGCGAACCCAAAAATGCGTCGTCCAAAGCCGCACCCGGCCGAACGAGATGAACCGTCAACGCCACTTTTGTCGTGCTGAGCGGCCAGATGTGCAGATCGTGGATCTCGCTGACGCCCGGCGCTCCCGTCAGAAATGCCCGGACCGCCGCGTGGTCTACGGCGTCCGGCACGCCGTCTACGGCAAGGTTCATGGAAGCGCGCAACAAGCGCCAGCTTCCCCACGCAATCAGAGCGGCAACACCCAGACTGACCAGCGGATCGATCCACATTTTCCCCGTCAGGAGAATGATCGCGCCGGATATGACGACGCCCAACGACACGGCGGTATCAGCCGCCATATGCTGAAACGCCGCTTCTATGTTGAGATCGCGATGTCGGTCGCGCACGAACAGCAAGGTGGTTGCCCCGTTGACGAGGATACCCAGACCAGCAACGGCCATCACCGTGCCGCCGCGTACACTGCCAGAACCCGCGCTGAGCTCTTGGAAGGCTTCGATAGCAATAGCACCCACCGCGATCAGCAGAAGCACCGCGTTTGCAAGCGCCGCGAGCACCGTCAACCGCGCAAGGCCATAGGTGCGCCGCGCCGACGGAGGTCTTTGCCCTAGGTAGGCCGCGCCCCACGCAATTCCGAGCGCTGCAACGTCACTCAAATTATGGCCAGCGTCCGCGAGGAGCGCCAACGACCCTGACCACAATCCCGCTGAAGCCTCAACCACAACGAACAGCGTATTCAGGACGATCCCGATTGCAAACGCGCGACTGCCGATCTCCGGCGCATCGTGATGATGGTGGTCGTGATGATGGTCGTGCGCCATTTCAAACCAATACCTTGGACGTCGATTTCAAATTGACGGGGAGTGACCAAAAACTCGACAGTATGGCGTAGTCAACTGCGACAGAGCGACCGGCTGCAATATCCGCGCTGAATCCTCGATCACCGGAAACCTAAGTGCGGTCTATAGAATAATCGGCAGTGGCTTGTCATCAGCCCATGGGCATCATCGGCTGATCCCAATCGCGGGTCGCCTTCAAATATACGCTGCGCGCCTTCAAGTCGTGCAGGATCACATACATCTGCGCCGTGCTCACCGCATCGTTAAACGCATCATGCGCCTTCAACTGCGGCAAGTTCAGATCTTCAAGGATAGCCGCAAACCGCAAATCAATTTTGGTCCCCGGCGGCGCCTTGCCATACTTGCGGTCATAATAGAGATCGCAGACGTCTATCACCTTGTTCTGCAGCTTGATGTTGAGCATCGCGACCACGCTCTTGTTCAACATCCTGACATCAAAACTGGTCCAGTATCCGACCAGCGGCCAGTTGCCGATGTAAGCCAGGAACTTCGAGCAACTCGTCTTCGATGCATCCCTCGCCTGCCACATCGGCTTTGCGGATCTGATGAATCTTGATCGAGTCCGCGGCGAGATTTGCCTTTGGCTTCACGGTCACCCGGTAGGCTTCGCTGGTCAGGATCTGGTTGCCGCGAATTTTCACGGCGGCAATTGAGACGATATCGTCCTTCTTCGGGTTGAGCCCCGTTGTCTCGCAATCAATCGAGACGACTTCGTCCATCCCCATATCGTCGAACAGAAATTCGTAAGATCTGTCTTTCAGCGCCATCCAGTCGAGTTTGCGTTTGATCCGGCTTAGCATGCGCCCGCCCTCAAAGTTGAGCGAGATGATAGCGCGAGCGCACGACGTCTTTGAAGCGCTTGACAACCTTTAGGGCTTCACGCAGCAGATCGCGGTCGCGCGACGACAGTTCCTGAAGATGGACGATCGCTTCCTCCTCGGGCCGTCCGGTGCGAATGGCGCGCAACTGAGACCGCAGCCGCACTTCCATGAAATAAGCCAGCGCGCTTTTCAGATCATTGCAGAGCGCTGGACTCAGGACGGATTTTTTGGCGAGCGCATCGAGCCGTTCCGCCGTCGATGTGGCCGCAATGCCTTGCTCCAGGGCCATCACGCGCACGCCATGGACAATAGGAAACGTGCCGGATTTCTTGAGATGGATGACGTCCGATGCAACCCCGACGCTGGCCATCAGCGATGTCAGTACGCTGGCGCTGGCATCCTCAAACTGATCGATCGCCTTGGCGAAGCGCGCCAGATAGCTGCTCTCACCCGCCATCAAGGCGTGCACCTCTGCCTTAGCTTTGTCGAGCAGCTCGGCCTTGCCTGCCACGGTGACCGCATCGGTGAAAACCGCGATGTTCATCGCGCCCTTCTCGTCCGGCATCAGCACCCAGCTTCTCAGTTGCTCCGTAAAACCGTCTATCGGCTGAGACCACTGCGGATTGCGGATCATGATATTGCCGGGACACAGCGGGAACCCGAACGCTTCAAGCGCGCTGGTGAAATCGCGCCGAAACGTGTCGAGATCGGCCTCAGGCACGGCACGCGCCAGCAGCAGCGCGTTGTCTTGATCGGTTCTGACCGTCTGCTCGCCGCGCCCCTCCGATCCCATCACCAGCAGGCATCCGGCCTCCTTGATCGATGCCGGCGCGGTAAGATCGAACAGCTTGGAGAACAGCGCCCGGTTGAGGTCAGACGTGATCTCCGCGATCACCTCCACCTTGACGCCCTGGCGATGCAAGCGCTCAACCTGCGCTTGGATATCCCGCGCAGCAGGCTCCAGATCCGCAACCCGGCGCGCCCGGTCGATGCGGCCTGGAATGAGCTGCGAGTTGCCCGCGACCAGTCCGAGTATATCAATATCTTCGAGCGTTCCGGCATATGCCCCGCCGGAAACGACGGCCAGCCGGCGCACCCGGTGGCGCGTCATCTGGATCAGCGCTTCGAATATGAAATCATCGGCATCGACGGAAAAAATCTCGAAATGCGCGACGTCGCGCACTTTGGTGTCGAGGGGCAACGCCTGCAGAACGGCAGCTTTCGACAGGTTCGTCCCGGTGATGATGCCGGTGCGGTCGCCATCGCGCACGAACAATGTGTTGTTGTGGCGCTCTTCCATCAGCCGCGCGGCTTCGGCAAGGGTCGCCGAGCCATCGATGTAGCAAACCTCGTGCAGGCGCGTGTCCTTGACGCGCGCGCGCAGCACCTGATTGAGATCGCCCGACACTTCATCCTGATAGGCGCTGTAGTTTGTCAGTTTGCGCGACAGCTCGGAATAGAAGAACGCCGCAAATCCGGTGTTCTGCTTGATGAGTTCGGGGCTGCGTCCTTCTTTGGCACCAGATAGCACAGCGTCTCCTCTGCGGCGACAAACGCCGTTCCGGCCGCACCGTGCACCAAGGCGCGCGCGTCGAAACTATCTTTGTGTCTCAGAACGCTTTCGACCTCGTCGCCGTCGCGCTCTTCAACCGATCCTTTGATGATGACGTAAAGATGCGCTGCGGCTGCGCCCCGGGCGATGATCGTCGCGCCTGGCGGCCAGTATCCAATATCGATTTTGGATTGCAGGCTGAGAACTTCTGTGTGTGTCAGCCGGTCGAAAGGCGGGTTCTGGAAATCAAAAGCTTGCGGCATCCACTCGGATCTCTCAATGCAGCCCGGCCTGAAACGCGCACCACCGGCTACACGAACTGCGATAAAGCCTGCGCTCGGTCGAGCGATTTGCGGAACCCGGCCAGCACGGTGGGTGAACACCTGCCGGCCGGGCCTAATAGTCTCATTAGTGCGCGACCGCACCCGACGCGCCGATGCCCGTCTCCGAGCGCACGTACTGGGCATAGAACGCGGCCCGCTCGCGGTCACCTCGTGCGCTGCGATCGAGTTTCGAGAACAACCATGTTCCGAAGAACGCGATCGACATCGAGAAACAGTGCCGGGTTGTCATAGGGGAATAGCGCCGTACCCTTTTCGTGGCCGAGCGTCGTCTCCCAAACCGACGGGCTCATGATGACCATGATCGTTGCGCTGAACAGCCCGAGGAACCCGCCGATCAGCGCGCCCCACGTCGTCGTGCCCTTCCAGAACACACTCATGGCCAGCACCGGGAAATTGCAGCTAGCCGCAATCGCAAAGGCCAACCCGACCATGAACGCCACGTTCTGCTTCTCGAAGACATAGCCGAGAAAGATCGCAAAAAGCCCGATCACGACGGCCGAGATCTTCGAAATGCGCACTTCCTTATCGTCGGAAACTTTACCCTTGCGGATGACCGACGCATAGAGATCGTGACTGATCGCCGTCGCACCGGCAAGCGTCAACCCTGCCACGACCGCCAGAATGGTGGCGAACGCCACGGCCGAGATGAAGCCGAGGAACAGCGACCCGCCCACCGCCTTCGAAAGATGCACGGCCGACATGTTCCCCGAGCCAATCACATCAGCCGGCGAGCTGCCATTGGCCGCTGGCACAGCACCCGCCTTGAAGAAGCTCGGGTCTTGCAGCAGCAGCGTGATGGCGCCAAAGCCGATAATGAAGGTGAGGATATAAAAGTAGCCGATGAAGCCGGTCGCGTAGAACACGGACTTGCGCGCGGCCTTAGCGTCCGACACAGTGAAGAACCGCATCAGAATGTGCGGTAATCCCGCGGTTCCGAACATGAGCGCCAACCCCAGCGAGATCGTCGATATCGGATCTTTGACAAGCGCGCCCGGCCCCATGATCGCACCGGCCTGCGGATGAATCTCAACCGCCTTCTGGAACATGGCTTCCGGCGAGAAGTTGAACTTCGCCAGCACCATCAACGCCATGAAGCTGGCGCCGCCGAGCAGCAAACATGCCTTGATGATCTGCACCCAAGTCGTCGCCACCATGCCGCCGAAGGCAACATAGACGATCATCAAACACCCGACGATGACGACGGCGTAGAGATAATCCATGCCGAACAGCGTCTGGATCAGCTTTCCTGCGCCAACCATCTGCGCGATCAAATAGAACGCCACCACAACGAGCGTACCGACGGCCGACAAGATGCGGATCGGGAGTGCTTCCAGGCGAAAGGCGGCGACGTCAGCGAAGGTGAACTTGCCGAGATTGCGCAGTCTTTCGGCGATCAAAAACAGCACGATCGGCCAGCCGACGAGCCAACCAACAGAGTAGATAAGCCCGTCGTAACCGGCCGCGAACACTAGGCCCGAGATGCCGAGAAACGATGCCGCCGACATGTAGTCGCCAGCAATCGCCAAGCCGTTCTGAAGGCCGGTAATGCCGCCGCCTGCCGCATAAAAATCAGCCGCGGATTTGGTGCGCCCTGCCGCCCACTTGGTGATGCCGAGCGTCATCAATACGAAGATCAGGAACATCCCAATCGCTTCGACGTTCAGATCGGCTTTGCCTGTAACCTGGATTGAATCCGCATACGCTTGCGTTGCGAACGTGACAGTCAGCAGCGCCAACAGCCAAATGGCTGCGCGTCTCATCTGTGTGATCATGATTTCTTCACCCGTTCGATGATGCCTTTGGTCAAATCATCGAAGGTGGTATTGGCCCGCGCCACGTAGAGCCCAGTCAGCACGAATGCCGAAAGAATAACGCCGACACCAACAGGAATGCCGATCGTTGTGACGCCGCCGGACAGCGACTGCGCAAGCCACTCTTTATGGAACGCGACGGTCAGCACGAAGCCGAAATAGATGACGATCATAGTCGCAGTCAGCGACCACGCCAGCCGCGCGCGGCGTCGAACGAGTTCGTGAAATTGCGGGTCGGATTTGACCCTTTCGATGAGTGCATCCGAATCCAATGCCATTGTGTCCATCCCCCGAGCTTGTGCCGCCTTTTTTTGTTGCCGCCCAAAACAAACCGCGGGCAAAAGCTCCCGCGGTTTTGTCGAAGCGGCATCTGTCAGAATACAGCGTTTTCGGCGGCTGGGAATGTCGATCTCGTTTAGACCAATGGCCTAAGGCTACGCCCGCGCTTCTGCTGGAACGCGCCGCCCGGCGCTTGCGACAGGTGTCGCGCTATTGAGGCTTTGCCAATGAATGACCGGCAATGCCAGCCATGCCGCGCGCCCATTACGGGGTGATGCAAAACAACGCGCTGATCGGCGCCGACGCATACAACGAGACGAAACCGGCGGCCGCTATGGCCAATCCCCCGACCGTCTGTGCCGAGGCTTTGAGCGAAAGCGATTTGAGCTTCGACAGGCCGTACCCGGTGGCCAGCAACGCCGGCAGCGTCCCGAAACCGAACGCCGTCATGAACGTAACCCCGCCGACAACCGACCCGGTAAGCGTCGCGGTGAACATGGCGCCGTACACCATCGGGCAGGCATTCGCGCCCCACATCATGCCGAGCGCATAGGGGGCGACACGCGGCCATCTCTTGAGCGGCGCCACGATGCGCTCGATGCCGTTCGAAAGGGCGACCGCGCCGCGATCCACGATCGCCAGTCGCGGCAGCATGCCGGCCATGGCGAGGCCCATCGCCATCATCGCAATTGCCGCGGCCCACTGCATGGTGCGGAATCTGGCTGCGATGTCGGGCGTAATCAGCGACGACCCTATCAGCGCGCCGGCAGCACCCAGCGCCGCGTACGTCGTGATACGTCCAGCTTGCAGCATCAGCAGATTGTAGAGGCGCTGACGGCCTGTCTCCGGCTGCAGCATCAGCATGGCTGATCCGCAAACCCCGGAACACATGGCACCGCAATGTAGCGCGCTAGCGAGCCCCATCAACACGCCGCCAATCATGGCCGCGTAGAGACTAGCCATGTTTGGCTCCGCGCCCGAGCGGGCTCGCCGCATCGTTCAGCGGCGGACGTGTTTTGGCAGCCTCGCGCGACGACTTGCCGTCGAGTGGCTCGCCGTCTTCCAGCGCCCGCCAGCCTGCACCTTCGAGATCGTCGAATTGTCCGTCGCGCAGCGCCCAAAGGAACGCCATAAGACCGAGAAAGCCCAGAGACAGTGCTGCAGGCAATAGCCAAGCCAATGAGGTCATATGCTACCTCCTTTTTGCTGCTTGTCGTGCACCACGGGCGGAAGTGCCAATTTCATGGTCCGCAACCGCACGGCATTGGCCGTTACAATAATGGATGACGTCGACATGGCAATAGCGGCAACCAGCGGCGTTACGTATCCGGCCATGGCGAGCGGCACGAATGCCATGTTGTAGAGGATGGCGATGGCAAAATTCTGTAGCGACATGCGGTGCGACGCCCGCGCCACTTTCAGCGTTTCGACGACCGGCGCAAGGCGATCGCCCTGAAACACGGCGTCGGCGGCCGTCTGAGAAATATCGACGGCTGTTGCCGGGGAAAGAGAGGCGTGCCCAGTGGCCAATGCTGGCGCATCATTCAAACCGTCGCCGACCATCAAGGTCCGGTGCCCCTGATCCTTCAAGGTTTGCAGGCGGTGCAGCTTGGCGTCTGGGCGCGCGCCGCCCTGCCAGCGGGTAAAGCCAGCGGCACGCGCGGCGGCTTCGACGGCATCGGGCCGGTCCCCCGACAGCAATTCAACGGCATATCCAGCGGCCTTGAGCGCGGCTACGGTCTCAACCGCGTCAGAGCGCAGCCGGTCTTCGAAGCGGAACCCAATGGCTTCTCGCCCCGGCTGCACGAACCACAGCGACGCTTCGTGTTGGCGCGCATCCGTGACGCCGGTCCACGCCGCCGACCCGAGCCGCACTTCGCCACTGCCGGCAGCAACCACCAAGCCCGAACCCGCGACTTCCTGCACGCCAGGGCGCACAGCAATATCAAGGCCGCGCGCGCGCGCCTCCCGAACAATCGCCTGCGCATACGGGTGACGGCTTGAGACGGCAAGCCCAGCGGCCTTCACGAGGATGTCGTCAGAAATCGTCTGACCATCGCTCAGATGCAGTTCGCCCATGGTCAGCGTGCCGGTCTTATCGAACACAATGGTATCGACTTCCGAAAGCCGCTCCAGACCGTCGGCGGCTTTGACAATGGTGCCTTGCCCAAACAAGCGGCTGGTTGCGGCGACCTGTACCGCGGGCACGGCGAGCGCAAGCGCGCACGGACACGTGATGATGAGCACGGCGATCGCGTACGTCAGCGCTTGTTCCCACCCGCCGCCAGCAACCATCCAGCCGATGAACGTCGCCAGTCCGAGCACGTGCACGGCTGGAGCATACATTCTGGCGGCGCGGTCAGCGAGGCGAACATAACGGCCCCGGCTTTGCTCGCCAGCGAGCATCAGGCGCGCGATTTCCGCGAGCAGCGTGTTCTCATCCGTAGACGTTGCTTCAATCTGCAAGGTGCCCGCACCGTTGACGGTCCCCGCGTGCACGCGATCGCCCGCTTGTACGATGCGCGGCAGCGTTTCGCCGGTAATCAGGCTTTCGTCGATTTCGCTGCGGCCCGAGGTGATGATGCCGTCGGCGGCAATACGTTCGCCTGCTGCGGCGATCATGCGCATACCCGGCACGACGTTGCGCGCCTGGATCTGGCGGGCGACGCCATCCTGGCCGATGACGGTTGCGGCAACCGCCTTCAAGCTCATCAGATTTTCAGCAGCACCCCGGCTCTTGACGCGCATGCGCTCATCAAGCGTCCGACCGATCAAGAGAAAGAACACCAGCGTGACCGCAGCGTCGAAATACACCTGATCGGTTCCGCGCATGGTCTGAAAAAGGCTCATCGCCGTCGCCAGCGTAATGCCCAGTGAAATCGGCACATCCATGTTGACGCGACGGCTGCGCAAGGCGGCGTAAGCCGAGGCGAAGAAGGGCTGCGCCGCATAGCCGATCGCCGGCAACGCAATCAGCGCGGAAAGCCAATGGAAAAGCGTCGCAACCGAGCTATCCATGTCGGAAGCATGGCCCGACCAAACCGACACGGACAGCAGCATGATGTTGGCTGCGGCAAAGCCCGCCACACCAACGCGCGCCAACAGACCACTCGAGCGGGCGCTTTGCGACGGATCGTCGTCGGCCAATTCAGCGGACGAAAAGCCCTCATTCTTCAACACGCCAATCAGCTCGCCGGTGCTGGTGTCCGGGGATGTAAACGTTACGAACACGCGGCGCGCACCAAGGTTGGCGCGTGCGGCGCCGACACCCGGCGTCGCCAGCAGCGCTTGCTCGATCGTGCGAACGCAGCCGCCACACATCATGTGCGGCACGGCAAGCATCACACTCAGCGTTGCGCAAGCCTCTTGAGATTCAACGTCCGAGGAGGCACTGGTGCGGCTGGCTACGACTGTTTCCATATCCGCGCCTTCGATTGATACACGATGGCTGCTCCAGGATTGCTGCTCGTGCGGACGATCACTTCAACGGCCCACGCCCCTTTGCCGAGATCCGGCAACGCCACTTCATAGCGCCCCTCACCCTTCGGCAAAAGATCGACCTGCCGGTCAAAGGCATCCGTTGCCGGACGCTTGAGCGTTGCCGACACCAGCAAACCTTCGACGGGCTGGCCGTTCTGATCCTTGTAGACGGCGGCCAACGCACCTGCCGGCTGTTCCAGTGTGACGGATTCCGTCCACCCCATCTGCTCTTGAGCGGCAAGCGTCGCTATTCGCTCATTGTAGTTGAGACCTTTGCGATAGGCATCGTTCGTTTCCAACCCACCGAAGGTCGAAACCGCCTGATACATCATGATGCTATCGACCGCCGTGACCACTGCAAAAAAACTGACCATGGCAATCAGAACTTTGCGGCCAGTGATCTGAAATGACGGCGACGCCGGTTCGTTCATGTCAAAGCCTCACTGTTATGGACTGTGGAACGACGTACGCCGGGCACTATTAACGCCTGTCGTCGTATCCGCCACGGTAATATCGAGTGGTGTTGACGTGCTCGAAAGTTCGCTGCGGCTCTCACGCGGCAAGGTCACGAACAGTTTGACGGCACGTACATCGGCGACCGGAACTTCGATCACCGGATCAGCGCCATCAAGCCCCACCATCGACGTCACTATGCCTTTGATGCCCGAAACTTTGATGCGCACCTGACGAACCTCGTCCGTCTTATTGACGATCTTGATCGTGTAGCCATTGCGCACGCTACCGTCGCTCAGGGTCACGAACTGCGGATTACGGTCTGCAAGGACGCTGATGTCAAGGTCGGAGCGGCTCAACAAAGACCACGTCATCAGGGCGCAAATGAGCGCGATCACGCCGGAATAGAGCAGCGTGCGGGCGCGCAGGAGCTTCAGGCCGTCGCGTGGGCCGGCCGTTGCGCTCGCTAGGTTATGCTCAGTCGTATAGTCGATCAGACCACGCGGCCGGCCGACCTTATCCATGATCTCGTTGCAGGCATCAATGCACAGCGCGCACTGAATACATTCCAACTGCGCGCCGTTGCGGATATCGATGCCGACAGGACAGACCGCGACGCATGCCTTACAGTCCACGCAATCACCGCGATTGTCCCAGGTATCGCCGCGCTTGTGCGGTCCGCGCGGCTCACCGATAGCGGCTCGATAAGAGACGAGCAGCGAGTTGCGATCGAGCATCGCGCCCTGAATGCGCGGCCACGGGCACATATAAATGCACACCTGTTCGCGGGCAATGCCGCCGAGCAGATAGGTCGTGAACGCAAAAATGCCGAGGAACGCGTAGGCGACGCTAGGCGCCGTGCCCGTCATCAGTTCTGTCGCGAGCGTCGGCGCATCGCGGAAATAGAATACGAACGCGCCGCCGGTCGCCAAGCTGATCAAAATCCACGAGGTATGGGTTGCAGCCTTGCGCCATATTTTATCGAAGGTCCAGGGCCCCGCGTCACGGCGCATGTGGACGTTGCGGTCGCCCTGCCAGAAACGCTCCACCGCGACCATCATATCGGTCCACACGGTTTGCGGACACGCATAGCCGCACCACACGCGGCCAGCGACCGAGGTCACAAGAAACAACCCAAGCGCTGAAATTACCAGCAAGCCGGTGATGTAGTAAAATTCCTGCGCCCAGATTTCGATCGGTCCGAAATACAAACGCTGATGCTCGAAATCGAGCAGGAAGGCTTGCGACGGTAAGCCCGGACCACGGTCCCAGCGGATCCACGGCAGCAGATAGTAAATGCCGAGCGTCAAAACCAGGATCGCCGACTTGATATTGCGATACCGGCCCTTGGCCTTTTTCGGATAGACATGCTGCCGCCCGGCAAGCGCTATTTTTCCGGGCCCGGCATCGACGGCGGCGACCGTCGCGGCGGTTGCTTTTCTACGAGCAACCGCCTGAACGTCATGCCGCGCGACACCCGGCGCTGCTTCTGTGATGAAGTCGTCGGGTGTCAGTTTCGTCTTGTCTTGCATAACAATTATGGCTCGATATTTTTGTTCGGAAATACAGGCCCTTTCATGCGGTACTCGACGGTAAAATAACTATTTACCGCCGCCGAGCGAGTGCACGTAAACCGTCAGCATTTTCACGGACACCGGATCAAGACGGCCATCCCAAGCCGGCATGATGCCGCCGCGACCCGTCGTAATGCTGGTCACAACATCCTTCTGCGAATTGCCATACAGCCAGATGCTATCGGCGAGGTTCGGAGCGCCCAATTCCTGGTTGCCCTTGCCATCTTCTCCGTGACAGACCGAGCACTGCTCAGCAAACACCGCAGCACCACGCGTCGCGGCATCCTTATCGGCTTCGAGACCACCCGTTGAGCGAACATAGCTCGCCACATCGTTGATCACTGCAGGTTCCAAGGCGCCATCCAGACCGAAGCGCGGCATCGCCGTGCTATGTGCCTGTTCGTTGCCATTGCGGATGCCGAAGCTGATGGTCTTGTGGATGTTGTCCAGCGCACCGCCCCACATCCAGTCGTCATCGTTCAGGTTCGGATAGCCGACGCTGCCCTGTGCGCCGCGACCGTGACAGCCGGAGCAGTTATCGCCGAACAGCGCCGCGCCGCCGGCAAGCGCGAACT
This sequence comes from Hyphomicrobium sp., assembly GCA_016716675.1. Taxonomy (GTDB): domain Bacteria; phylum Pseudomonadota; class Alphaproteobacteria; order Rhizobiales; family Hyphomicrobiaceae; genus Hyphomicrobium_B. Next base: position 297,936 of record JADJVG010000002.1, on the reverse strand, counting down.
GCATCAGCTCAGGATTCTTCGGAATGTCCGCAAGGGCGGTATTGGCGATGCCCTGCCGGTATTTTTCCTGGGCGGCCTTGGCGACCGCAATATCGTTGGCCACTTCCGCGCGCTGACTATAGCCAAGGTACCCCTTGGAATAATCGGTGAGCGACGGCCAAGCGGGATAGAGGATCCAATAAGCGATTGACCAAAGGATGCACACGTAAAGAACGTACAGCCACCACTTCGGCAATGGCTTGTTTAGTTCGCGCAGATCCCCGTCCCAAACGTGGCCGGTGGTGTGCGTTCCAGTCACTTCATCGAAATGTTTTTCAGAGGCCATGTGGTCACTCTACCGCTTCTGCTGGGGTTTATCGGAGTCGAGCGGCAGCCTGGCTGCGCGCTCGAAAGCTTCCCTGTTGGACGGCTTGAAGGCGTAGAAAACAACGCCGATCAAAACGCAGGCGAACAGAACGGACGCTGCGAGATGCGAAAGGCCTTGTGCGTATTCATACGTCATGAAACCGCCTCCTCAACGCAGGTTAGGACCGCTTGCGTCGTACTTGCTGAAGTCGACCAGCGTTCCTAGCATTTGCAGATAGGCAATCACGGCATCGAGCTCCGTCGGCACCGCATCCGGCCTTGTATCGCCGTCAAACTTGCGGACTTGCGCCTTCGGATAGCGAGCCAGAACGTCCTTGGCCCCCTTCGAGTCCGGCGCAATTTGCGCTTCGACGTCGGCCTTGGCATTGGCGATCATCTCATCGCTGTAGGGCACGCCCACCAGCCTCAGAGCACTCATACGATCGGCAACGTTGGCGTAATCGAGCGGCCGTTGGCCGAGGTAGGGGTAGCCCGGCATGATCGACGCCGGCACAACCGCACGCGGGTTGTTCATGTGGTCGACATGCCAGCTATCCGAGTACTTGCCGCCGACGCGGGCGAGGTCAGGTCCCGTCCGCTTCGATCCCCACTGGAAGGGGTGGTCGTACATGCTTTCAGCAGCCAGAGAGTAGTGACCGTAGCGTTCCACTTCATCGCGGAGCGAACGGATCATCTGACTATGGCAGTTGTAGCAGCCCTCACGCAGGTAGATGTCGCGGCCGGCCAATTCGAGAGGTGAATAGGGACGCATCCCCTGCACCTTCTCGATGGTCGACTGCAGCAAGAACAGCGGCGCGATCTCAACGATACCGCCGATCGAAACAACGATCAGGATACCGATCAGAAGGATGAGCGAGTTTTTTTCAAAGATTGCATGATTCACGTTTTCAGCTCCTCATCTCACTCAGCTGGTACAGCAATGACGCCGGGACGCAGTTCAGGCGCGGCTGCGACAGCCGGCTGATCCTTGATGTCCACGGGTTCGTCACCGCGGATCGTGCGCCAGACGTTGATGGCCATGACAATGCCGCCCAAGAGGAACAGCAGACCACCTGTTGCACGGATGATGTAGGGCCAGTGCATCGCTTCAACCGTCTCGATGAACGAGTACTTGAGGAAGCCGAGGTTGTCGTATGCACGCCACATCAGACCCTGCGTGATGCCCGCCACCCACATCGAGGTGATGTAGAGAACGAGGCCGATCGTCGCCAGCCAGAAGTGCCACTCGACCATCCTCATCGAGTACAGGCCTTTACGCTTCCACAGCCACGGAACCAAGCAGTAGATGGCGCCGAATGAAACCATGCCAACCCAACCGAGCGCGCCCGAGTGGACGTGACCGACCGTCCAGTCTGTGTAGTGCGACAGCGAGTTGACGGCCTTGATCGACATCAGCGGGCCTTCGAACGTCGACATGCCGTAGAAGGCAACCGACACGACGAGTAGACGGACAACGGCGTCCGTGCGCAACCGATCCCAAGCCCCTGACAAGGTCATCAGGCCGTTGATCATGCCACCCCATGACGGCATCCACAGGATGATCGACATGGTCATACCGAGCGTCTGCGCCCAATCGGGAAGTGCCGTGTAGTGCAGATGGTGCGGACCGGCCCAGATGTAGAGGAAGATCAGCGACCAGAAGTGCACGATCGACAGACGGTACGAGTAGACCGGACGTTCGACGCGCTTCGGGATGAAGTAGTACATGATGCCGAGGAAGCCGGCGGTCAGGAAGAACCCGACGGCGTTATGGCCGTACCACCACTGTGTCATCGCGCTCTGTACGCCAGCGAACAGTGAGTAACTCTGGCTACCGAGCAGCGACACCGGCATGGCCAAGTTGTTGACCAAATGCAGCATCGCAATCGTGACGATGAAGGCCAGATAGAACCAGTTCGCCACGTAGATGTGCGGCTCCTCGCGCTTATAGAGCGTACCGAGGAAGACCAGCAGGTACGTGACCCACACGATCGTCAGCCACAAGTCCACATACCATTCCGGTTCAGCGTATTCCTTACCCTGGGTAACACCCATGACGTATCCGGACGCTGCCAGAACGATGAACAGCTGGTAGCCCCAAACGACAAACCAGGGTGCCCATTTGCCGGCGAGACGCGCGCGCGACGTGCGCTGCACGACGTACAGCGATGTTGCGATCAGCGCGTTGCCGCCAAAAGCAAACACAACTGCCGACGTATGCACCGGGCGCAAGCGGCCGAAACTGATCCAGGGAAGATCGAAGTTCAGCGCCGGAAACGCCAGCTGCCAAGCAGCAATGTCGCCGACCAGAAAGCCGACAACACCCCACAAGACGCAGGCGATGGTTGCAACGCGGATCGGGCCATCCATATAACCTTCAGCGCGATCAGCCGCGCGGTTGGTTGGATGCGTGATAAGATAAACAAGCGCCAACGCGCTCGCGATCGCCAACATCGCCCCATTGATGTTGATCGGCAGGTCTGTGCCTGCAAATGTGTAAAGTAGACCAAGAGCTGCGCACAAAACTGCACAACCTATGGCCAAAGAATCTCCAAGCGCTGACCGCTCTATTGCCGTATCCGACACGACGCCCCCCTGATTGTAAAATCCGAAGCTCGGGCCCACTTAGACCCACTCTAACCTTTCGCAAATCACCGTATCGAGACCTTGATATGAATCAAGGCGCCCGACGCGTGTGCATGGTGACATTGCCGCACCCGTGACGCCATATCGTCCTGGCGCTGGAGGCCCCTTCAAAATGACTGCTGCATCCGAAACGCCAGCTAGTACTAATGCACCAAGCATGACATGCAACGCGCCTGATCCGATTCGAATCCTACGCGAAGAACACGCGCTTCAAAATGAACTTTGCGATCTGCTTGAAGCGATTGCAGATGGTCTGCCGCACCACTTCGACCGCTCGCTTGCGCTCGTTTCGGTTTCGATCCTTGAAACCGGGATGCCAAGCCATATGCGGCTGGAAGAGGAAGCCCTTTTCCCGCTCCTGCGGCGCCGGGTTGCAGAAAGCCATCCCCTGCAATCAGCGCTAACGTGCCTGGAAGATGAGCACGATCGGGACGGCGCGGCGCTTGTTGAAATTGCCGAAGCGCTTCGCTCCGCCATTGACGGTGGCAGCATCGCGAACCCGGAAATGCTGGGTTATATGCTGCGCGGCTTTTTCGAAAGTCAGCGCCGCCACATTGCCTGGGAAGAAGCAGTCGTTTTGCCGATTGCCGAAGCCGTGCTGACGCCTGACGACCTCAGTTCGCTGCAAAAATGGGTCATGCAGAGCGAGCACCCGCGCTGTTGCCAGCAATCGGTTATCGCACTTCGCACCGCGCGTGCCGGAGCGGGCACCGTTTTATGCTCGACATGCGTGCAGCGCCACGACCACTGAACATGAAGCCCAAACGTCGCGAATTGAACGTCGTGCATTAAACGTATTGGATGTTCTTGGACGCCCTGGCGACATGCGCGGTCGAATTATTGCGGCTAGCCGTCCGAGCGTTCCGAAAGGGCACGCAGTCGCTCCATATCCAGAACGATGATCGTCCGGCTACCTTCGAGCGAGATATATTTATCGACCTTCAAACGGGTAAACTGACGGCTGACCGTTTCAATCGTCAGCCCCAGGAAATCGGCAATCTCGGCGCGCGCCAGAGGCAAATCGAACCGCGTTGGCCCACCTGAGTGCTTGCAGCCCACCGACTGCATGCGGCGCGCCACCATCAACAGGAAACTTGCGACTTTTTCTTCGGCGCTTTTCCGGCCGAGCAGCAGCATCCATTCCTGGGCAGCATCGAGTTCGTCGAGTGTGTGCTCGAAAAGCCTGTGTTCGAGGTCGCGGAAATCCTTGGTGAGCCGCTCAAATTGGGTCTTCTCGAACGTGCACAGCTGCACCTCCGTCACCGACTCCGCGTGATAGGGGCTGAAATCGCGAAACGGCCGGCCGAGAAAATCAGATGCGAACTGCAAGCCGACAATTTGCTGACGGCCATCGCCCAGCGACTTCGTCAACTTAACGACGCCAGAGATGATATTGGCGAAGTATCCCGGCTTTTCGTTATCCCGCAGAATGATATGCCCAGGCGGCAGGTTTTTCGTATGCGCGATTGCATTCAGACGCTCGATTTCGGGACGTGTCAGCGCGCCGCAAACCGATCGGTGCCGCACCGCGCACGAATCACATCGCAATAAATGTTCGCCCATAACAGCTCACCGCTCTCCACTGCATAGACACGCCCAATCAAGTCCCGACTGTCCGCATCGCATAAGCAGACTGGCCTTAACCGTCAAAAGCTTTGCAGTCACGCCTCGATCAACCAAATAGTTTGGCTGCGGCATTAGCGCTGACTAACCACCCACAAGCCTCTCATGGACGTTGATGAAGATCAACAAACGAATGGGATCTGATGGCACACTGCCGAGTGCTTTGGTTGATGGACAGTGTCCAACCATTCCATCGGGATCAATGGCTTGCACGTTAGGCCGCACCCGAGCCTGCGCGTCCTTGACACTTAGGAGGAGATGACTGTGACCAAAAATCTGGGCAGAACCGACCGCATCATCCGTATTGCCATTGGTTTGGTTTTGCTCGGCTGGCCGCTGGCCTGGTACGGGCCCGAAAATATCACGCCGTGGGGCTATATCGGCCTCGTGCCGTTTTTGACCGGGCTATTCGGCACATGCCCGATTTATTCAGCGTTGGGCTGGAAGACGACCCGCGCCTCGTGACATTTGCCTCGTGGCGGGCGGTCGGCTCAAAATAGCCGCGCTTGCCCTCGGCGGCTTCGCGATCAAAGCCGTTCGGTACATCGCATCGCTTTTTAGAGTAACCCGTCCCGGGCATCGGCCCCGTCCTACAGGGGGAGGCGAAATGGTGGGTGATCACGGGCTCGAACCGTGGACCCGGTGATTAAGAGTCACCTGCTCTACCAACTGAGCTAATCACCCATATTTCGCGGCCTTGCGGCCCGTCATCCGATCGTCGCGCCAACATCAGATCGTGCAATCCTGCCAGCGAGAGATCCCGCGTAACGCAGATTGCCGTCTAACGTCTCTTAATACAGCTGCACCGATGGCAAAGGGGGCCCAAACCGGCCCCCGTTGCGGTTCGTCTAGCACCCCCGTTCGAGGCTGTCTAGCCCGCCCGCGCACTTTGCTGGGTGCCCGGCGAAGCCCGCTTTTTCGCTGTTAAAACAGCGCACCCGCCGCATCTCGCCGGATCGGACGGGCGCCGTGGACGTGGCTCGACATCGCCAGCCCGAGTCCAATCATCAGCGTGGTCATCGACGTTCCACCGTAGGACACCAGCGGCAACGGCACGCCGACAACCGGCACCATGCCCGTCACCATGGCCAAATTGATGAACACATAAATGAACAGCGTCATGGCCGTGCCGGCGATCAGCAAGCGGCCAAAGGGATGGCGGCAGCGCCACGCCATGGCGAGCATGAGCGTTAGCAAAATCGCATACAGCGCCAGCAGTACGAGGAGCCCAGCAAATCCCCACTCTTCACCGAGCATCGTGGCGATGAAATCGGTATGCTTCTCGGGCACGAAATCGAGCTGGCTCTGCGTTCCATGCATAAAGCCTTTTCCCGACACGCCTCCCGAACCCAACGCAATTTTGGACTGCGTGATGTGATACCCCGCGCCGAGGGGATCCTGGTCCGGGTTGAGAAAGATCTCGAGCCGGCGGCGCTGATAATCACGCAACTGCCACCAAATCACCGGCAACGCGGCGACCGCCGTTAGCCCCGCACCGGCAAAATAGAAAACCGATACACCCGCCAGGAACATCAGCACCAAGCCAACCATCGCGAACAGTACGCCTGAGCCGAGATCCGGCTGGCGCATCGTCAACGCCACCGGAATGACGATCATAAGCGCCGGGATGAGGACCCAGACCGGTTGAGACGCGCGCTCCTCCGGCAGCCATTGATAATAGCGCGCCAGCGCCAGCACGAGCGCCAGCTTCATGAATTCCGATGGCTGGAACGTCATGCCGCCGACTGTCAGCCAGCGCTTGGCGCCGAGCGCCTCGACGCCCGCAATCGGCACCAGCACCAGCATCGCAAGCGCCACGCCATACGCCGGGTACGCCGCCCTCAGCCACGTCTCCGGGCGCACCATCGCCATGATCAGGACGACGCCCACCGCCACCAGAAACCGCAGCGTATGGCGCTCGGCCCAGGGCTGGAATGAACCGCCCGCGACCGAGTAGAGCGCGGCGGCGCCCATGCCGGCAATCGCCGCGGCAACCACCAGCACCGGCCAGTTGACGCGCCACAGCTTGGCGACCAGCCCGTCTTCCGAAGGCGATGACAGCGTATAGCCCATACGCTCAACCCTCTCTGTCCGCGGCCGCCGCAGGGGCAGGTCCGTCGCGCACCGCGCCCTGCATCACCGCTGCATCCCGCTCCAGGACCATCGTCATCAGGTCGCGAACCAGCGGCGCTGCCGTCACGCCACCACCGCCGCCATGCTCGACGATTGCCGAGAACGCATAGCGCGGCGCACCGGCCGGCAGATACGACACGAACAGTGCATGATCCCGCAACTTCCAAGGCAGCGCCTCCTGCGCGCTGTCGCTCGACGCACGACTAACTTGCGACGTCCCGGTTTTACCGGCGACTTGCGGCATACCCGGGCCAAGGGCAGCATTCTTGCCCGTGCCTTCAGGATCGTTGACCACCGCCACCAACCCGCTGCGCACGGTGCGCAAATGCGCCTCGTCGAATCCAAGATCGTCGAAGTGCGGCGCGTCCTCGTCAGCACCGCGCTTGACGAGCGACGGCACAATCGCCTTGCCGCTCGCAATCCGCGCCGTCATCACCGCAAGCTGCACCGGCGTCGTCAACATATAGCCCTGGCCGATACCGGCGAGGATCGTCTCGCCGCCGAGCCAGCTGCCGATCAACCGGCCACGCTTCCAATCCGGGTCCGGCACCAATCCAGCCTTGGGATCAGACAGTCCGCAATCGTATGCGGTGCCGAGGCCGCACAGGCGCGCCACGTCGGCAAGCGTCTCGATGCCGAGCCTTCGCGCCATCTCAAAGAAAAACACGTCGCACGACGAGCGCAGCGCTTCATGAATGTTGACCGCGCCATGACCCGAGCGATGCCAACAGCGGAATGTCGTATCGCCCAGCACGTAGCGACCGGTGCAGGTGATCCGCTCCACGGTGTTGACGCGCTTGGCTTGCAGCGCCGCCAGCGCAGTGACCATTTTGAAAGTAGACCCCGGCGGATATTGGCCGCTGATCGCGCGGTTGGTCATCGGGTGTTCAGCGGAGCCGGCCAGCCGTTGCCACGCCTCATCGGTGAGACCATCGGCAACTTCGGCCGGATCATAGTTTGGCGTCGATGCCATGACGACGACGCCACCCGTCGCGATGTCGATACCGACGCACGATGCGCGCCGTTCAACCTGAAGCCGTTCCATCACGCGCCTTTGCAGCGCGATGTCGATCGTCAACGTAACGTCGCGCCCCGCGACCGGATCGAGCGTTTCGAGAGTGCGCACGATGCGGCCGCGCGCATCGACTTCTATTTTTTGCGAACCTCCGCGCCCGCGCAATATGGCTTCCTGTCCGGCTTCAATACCGCTTTTGCCGATCTTCGCACCGGGCAAGCGCATGACAGCATCATCATCAAGACTAAGCCGCTCGACCCGGCCGGTATATCCGACGATGTGGCCTACAGCGGACCCTTGGCGATACCGCCGCCGCCAGCCGATTTCGGTGCGAATGCCAGGCAGCTGGGGCGCAAACACGTTGATCTTCGCGACCTGTTCAAAGGTCAAATCGCTGGCAATCGGGATCGCAATGTTGCGGTTCTGCGATTTGGCGCGGCGGGCAATTTTTTCCGCGTCGTCCGCCGACAACGGGATGATGCGCCGGAACTGCGCCAGCGACGCCCGCACATCCTGCGTCAACGCAGGAATGAGGCTGGCGCGAAACACCTCGTCGTTACCGGCGAGTTCCACACCGTTGCGATCGAGAATGCGGCCACGCTTCGGCGCGATGATCTGCAGGTTGATGCGGTTGTCTTCCGCCAGCGGCGCATAGCGGCCTTCTTGAAGCACCTGCAAATTGAAGAAGCGCCAGCCGAGCGCGCACAACCCGGCGGCTTGCACGCCGCCAAGAACCAGAGCGCGGCGCCGGAACGTCATCCGATGCGCACGCTCGTCATCATCGAGATCGCTCATGCCTCAAACTCCGCGTTCGAGACGAATATTGTCGCGCGTGGTGCGCGCCGGATCGGCGACATATAACAGGGGCATCAAAACCAACGCACCGAGCCCGGCGAGCCCCGATCCCGCCACATAGGGCCACACATCCAGCCATTCCAGAAAATAGACCGATGCAATCGCCCATGCCGTGAGTGTAACGGCGATCAACGCCGCTGCAAGTAGAGCGACACGTACGGTAAACCCGCGATCGGCAAAAGGCGCGCTCAGCACGGCCAAAAGATGCGTAATGAGGTAGACGAGCGCCCAATAGCCGAGCGGGCCGTGCGTCAACACGTCAAGCACCAGACCAACAGCAAACACATACCACTCCGGCACTAGGCTCGGATGGCGCAAGCTCCAGAAATGCACGGCAATGACGGGGAGCATCGGAAGGAAGAAGCGATCCTGCGGCGGCAGTCCCCATGGTAACGCGGCGATCAGCGCCAGCAGTGCAATCGAAACGAAGGCCGCCATGTAACGCATGGGGTGCATCAGACGGGCACTCCCCATAATGGCCCGGCGTCATGCGTCGCCGCGCCCGTCATGGCGCAGGTCTCGGCAGCGTTGGATCGCGCGAACGATCGTTGCGTGCCGCCGCTGTTTCGCGCGTGCCGCCATGCGGTTCGCCCATCATCGCGCTCGCCGGATCGTCGAAGAACAGCACGCTCAAATATTCGAGCTTATCAAGTTGCGCCCGCAGCGCGACGCGCGGCTTATCTAGATCACCGCTGACTTTGCCGATCCGCAAGCCACGCGGAAACAAAGCGCCCGCGCCAGATGTTGCCACGTCGTCGCCAATCGCGATCTTCGCGTCTTGCGGCACATAGAGCAGCAGCGGCTGCGGCCCGTTATCACCGGCAAGGATAGCGCGCACGCGCTTTTCCCCGATCACCACCGGTATCCGGCTGTTGAGGTCGGCGGCGAGCAGCACGCGCGCCGACGAAGCGCCGGTTTCAATCACGCGGCCTACCAGTCCATCGGCATTGATCACCGGATAGCCGGGCTTCACCAGTTTGTCGCCGCCGGCATCGATCATGACGCTGCGCACGAATGCGCCGCTTGAATCGGCAATGACGCGGGCAGTGACAAAATCGATGCCCGGCTCTTCGACGACGCGCGCCAGCGCTTTCAAATCAGCGAGCTGGCGCTCGAGATCGCGCGCGCGCCATTCCCAACTGCTGAGTTTTTGATTTTCTGCTTTCAGCCGCTGAAGCTCTTCCGTCATGTCAACTTGCTCGGAGATCTGCCGGCCGAGGCGGCGCACCGGTTCCAGCGGCACCATGGCGGCTTCGAGCACCGGGCTCATCCATTCGGCCAGCCGCCAGCGGGCGTCCGCCAGCGCTGTATGATTGAGACGGCTGAGCAGCAACAGACCGAGGCACACGAACGCCAGAAGCGGCAACACCACGCGAACGCCGACGACGCGCAGGCTCTTTCCGCCGCGACGGGTCAGGTTCAACCTTTCGGTTTTCAGCCGAGCCATAGATGTCCCTCAACGGCCCCACACGCGGTATTCATTGCCTGTCGCCCAAGTGATTACGGCTTGATGAGAAGGTGTTCGCGTTGCTTCAACGTCCTGATGATTTCAGCGGACCCTTCTATCACGCAGTTCTGAGGCTTGTCGGGCACGTGGCACTTGATGCCGATGCGCCGCTCGAGTTCCTCATCGAGTTTCGCGAGATGCGCGCCGCCACCCGTCAGATAAATGCCGCGCTCGATAATGTCGCCTGAGATCTCGGGCGGCAGATCCTCGATGGCGCGCTGGATGAATTCGGCGATCTCCTCGATCGGCTGTTCGAGGGCTTCGGCGATATCCTGCGGACCAAGCACCACCGTCTTCGGCTTGCCGAGCCGCAGATCGCGGCCGCGAATGAAAATTTCAGCCGTCGCTCCATTGATCTCGCGCGAGGCCGAACCTGCTTCGACCTTGATGCGTTCGGCATTCGGCTCGCCGATCAACAGCTGATGGTTGCGGCGCACGAAGCGGATGATGGCTTCGTCCATGGCGTTGCCGGCACAGCGCAGTGAGCGCGCCTGCACCACACCGCCGAGTGAGAGCACCGCGATGTCGGTGGTGCCGCCGCCGATATCGACAACCATCGATCCGGTCGGCTCATCGACCGGCAGTCCCGCGCCGATTGCGGCCGCGACCGGCTCTTCTATCAAGTAGGCCTTGCGTGCCCCGGCCGACAAGGCCGTCTCATAGACCGCACGCCGCTCAACGGGCGTCGCGCCCGCCGGCACGCAGATCAGAATGCGCGGGCGCACGAACCCGAGCATCGACTTCGTGCGCTTGATGAACTGGCGCAGCATTTCTTCGGTGGCGATGAAATCCGCGATCACACCGTCACGCAGCGGACGAATCGTTTCGATGCTTTCCGGCGTCCGCCCCAGCATCATTTTGGCCTTATGGCCGACGGCTAGAACTTCGCGCACACCGCCGCGCGACCGCAGCGCCACAACAGACGGTTCATCGATGACGATGCCTTTGCCGGCGACATGCACAAGCGTATTCGCCGTGCCAAGATCGATGGCAATGTCGTCCGACAGTACGCTATTGACCCCAAAGCCGAACATCACGCTGAAACGCTACCTCACCCAAGTCCCGTCAATGCAAGTCCCGTCGGCATCAATTCCGCCGACACAAGTCCCATCTTCCACCCCGGCCATCAACTCTCACCATTAACTCTGGCCCACAACCCCGGTCCGCGCCATCCGGCTCATCACGTTTGGCCGCAAACGTCCCTTCGGCCATCGGCTTGCCGCATGTCAAAGCACGTGGACCATCGTATGGCCCGCTTTACGCACCATAGCGGCAAGTCCCCGCGCCGCCAAAACAAAAGCATGGCGCGACGGCTCAATCGTGACGAGAACCCGGCAGAAATCCCACACACAAGCCCCCTCGCCGGCAAGACTGTCTCTCGCCGGCGGAACTTGGTAAATGGCTGCGCGTACGCTGCACGGCGCACGCCGGTTGCGCATTAGACGCCGTGTTGCGCCTGGGCGATCTTCTGGCGCTTCACCACCAGCTTGCTGAGCGCCGCCACATAGGCCCGCGCTGACGCCACAAGCGTATCGGGATCAGCCGAGCGGCCGGTTACGATGCGGCCGCCCTCTTCGAGGCGCACCGAGACTTCGGCTTGCGCGTCGGTGCCCTCGGTTACGGCGTGAACCTGGTAGAGATCGAGCCGCGCATCATGTGGCATCAGCATCTTGATGGCGTTGAAAGTTGCATCAACAGGTCCATTGCCGGTGCTCTGCACGGTTTTCGATTGGCCGTCGATGTCGAGCGTCAGCGTCGCCGTCTGCGGACCCATCGTGCCGGCAATCACCGTCAGTGACGCGACCTTGATGCGGTCGTGGCCGTGGGCGACGCCTTCATCGACCAGCGCCTCGATGTCTTCGTCGTAGACATGCTTCTTGCGGTCAGCCAGCGCCTTGAAGCGGTTGAACGCGTCTTCGATGGCATTGTCGCCCAGCTCGTAGCCGAGATCCTTGATCTTCGACTTGAACGCGGCGCGGCCCGAGTGCTTGCCCATGACCAGCGACGACTTGCCGACGCCGACCGATTCCGGCGTCATGATTTCGTAGGTCTCGGTGTTCTTCAACACGCCGTCCTGATGGATGCCGCTTTCGTGCGCGAACGCATTCCGGCCAACGATGGCCTTGTTGTACTGCACGGGGAAGTTGGTCACCGCCGAGACGAGACGCGACGCGCGCGACAGCATGTCGGTTTTGATGCCGGTTCGGAAGGGCAGCAGATCGTGGCGCGTGCGGATGGCCATCACGACTTCTTCAAGCGGCGCGTTGCCGGCCCGTTCGCCGAGGCCGTTGATGGTGCATTCGATCTGCCGCGCGCCGGCACGAACGCCAGCCAGCGAGTTGGCAGCCGCCAAGCCCAGGTCGTCGTGGCAATGCGTCGACAGGATCACCTTTCGATGCCCGGAACGCGGTTCCGCAGCATCATGATCAGGTCGTAATAATCTTCCGGCAACGCATAGCCGACGGTGTCGGGAATGTTGATCGTGGTCGCGCCGGCCTTGATCGCGGCTTCGACGACCCGGCACAGATAATCGTGCTCGGTGCGCGTCGCGTCCATCGCGCTCCACTCGACGTCGTCGGTATACTGGCGCGCCCGCATCACCGACGCGACGACACGCTCGTGTACCTGATCCTGGTCGAGTTGCAGCTGGTGCTGGCGATGCAGCGGCGATGTGCCGATGAACGTGTGGATACGGCCGCGCTTGGCGACCTTGATGGCTTCGCCCGCCCGGTCGATATCGCCGAAGTTGGCGCGCGCCAGACCACAGACCACCGAATGCTTGGCGAGCTTGGCGATTTCGTTGACTGCTTCGAAGTCGCCCTCGGATGCGATCGGGAAACCAGCCTCGATCACATCGACGCCCATCTCGTCGAGCAGTTCGGCGACCTGAAGTTTTTCCTCAAACGTCATGGTTGCGCCGGGGCATTGCTCGCCGTCGCGCAGCGTCGTGTCGAAAATGATGATCTGGTCGGGCTTGTCACCGCCTGCGCGGGAAGCGTCCTTATCCATTGCGGTCGTTTTGGATGATGCCGTCATTGATTTTGCTTTCTTGCGGGGCGGATCATTGGGGAAGCCGCCGAAACTGCGTTACACGCTTGTGAAACCGTATCGCCCCCTGAGCACCACCCGGCGTCTGCCGGAGTCAATTGGCCCAGGGGCAAATAAGCGGCAGGCCCCGTAGCGAGAGGCTGTCCAACAGCGCTAGCGGAAGCAGGAAGATGCCGGCAATGCGCGCAGCCAAGGCGCGACCGTCCGACGGCCAGCGCATGGCACTGGTCCCGGTTTGGGCATCACGCAAATTGGCGTACTGGCGCGTCATTGGCTGCAAAGGCTCTTCAAAGGGCTCCCGGCCGATCCGAGAACACCAGTATAAGCCGAAAACGCCAAATAAGATCAAGCTGCAACTTGAAGCATGCCGCCGAACCGGTTTGGCACTGGTCAGACACCGGCGCGCAGGACCGATCTGGCTCAGAACTTAAGTATTCCTTCGGCGACCCGGACCGCCGACCCGCCGATGCGGACGCTCTCCAGCTTGCCGCGCTGGACCGTCATGACCAGCTGAATTGTGCTTGGCCGGCCCATTTCCAGACCCTGCTCGATCGTCCGCTTATGGGCGCCATCAGGGCCCTGGTCGAACCCCTGAACGATATGGGCGAAGCCGATAGCAGCCGACCCGGTCGCCGGATCTTCCGGAACACCGAGATCGGGGGCGAACATGCGGGCATGAAACGACGATTGCGTGCGCACGCACTGGCGCGAGTAAACGTAAACCCCATCCGTACCGCGATCCGAAAAGGCGCGTGCCCAATGGCTCGGCGCGACGCGGAGCTTGGACATCGCTTCGAGGTTGGCGACCGGCACATAGGCAAACACGCTCGACCCGCGCAGCAGCATCGGCTTATGGTTTTCAAAGCCAATTTCGCTGGGGTTCAAGCCGATGGCCGCTGAAATCTCTTCAGGCTGGGCCAGCTCTTCCGGCACCGACGTCAGCCGAGGCGCGTCGAACTCGCCGAAGGCCGCGGCGCCGGCTCTCAGCCGCACGCCGACGCGCACGCTGCCGCCTTCCTCTTCAAGCGCGATGATCGCGTCGCTTTCGCCATTGACGATCTGCACGCGTAGCTCCGCCAGCAGGATAGCGGTGCCGAGTGTCGGATGACCGGCGAACGGCAACTCCCGCGTTGGCGTGAAAATACGGATGCGGGCGGTGTGGCCGGGCGCTGTCGGCTTCAACGCGAAAACGGTTTCTGAAAGATTGAACTCACGCGCGATTGCCTGCATCTCGGCAGCGCTCAGACGATCCGCCTCCAAAACAACAGCGAGCGGATTACCGCCGAATGGGCGCTCAGTGAAAACATCGAGAATGTGATAGTTCAACGCCATTCGTATTCGTCTCCCCGCGTGCATCCACTTAGCATGCTGTTTAAGGACGGGCGCTTGCCCATTCCAGGCCGTGAAAGCGGCGGCACCATGCGTCAAGCGCTGCCGCACCGCAACCGGTTCTTCGGTCTCAGCGTCCACCGATTCCGTGTTTCAGAACATCGCCGACGAGCAGTCGCGCATATGGCGGCATCGCCAGCCCCTCCAGATCTCCAACGCTCCTCACGATGACGATGCTTTCAAACTCGGATGCTGGGTCTGACGCCAAATGGCTTTCGATTTTCCGCCCGAGCATGGCACCGTTGAGTGTTGAACGAAACGTCTTGGCAATCGATACATGCGCGCCGTTGACAGTCACAAGATATCCAGGCTGCACCACCACATCCTCGGCGGTCAATCCGGTCTCTTCCTGCAACTCGCGCACAATGCTGGCGGCAATATCGATGCTGCCGTCATTGGCCACGTCACGGCCATCGATAAAACCGCCCGGCAGATACGCCAATCCGCCATTGACGTTTCCGGCCCTCTGCCGGCCGAGCAGAATAGCGCCGTCAGACGCCACGATCAGCGCCGAGCCGAAACCATCGCGCACGCCCGATTCAGGAAACCCTTTGCCGCGCCAATACAGATAGCTCTTGAAATCCGTGCGCAGCAATCGCGCATCGAGCGCAAGCCCATCGATTGCAAGCCCATCGACCAGATACACGACACCGTTGAAGAAATGCGGATTGGCGGCGAGCGCAGTGTGCCACGCTGCCTCGATTTCAGCCGCATTAGCGCGTGCAAAGGGCCAAGGCGCATCATGACCGGTCAACGTGCACCGGTCGATGACGTAGACGGCATCGCGTTCTGGATACGAGAGCATTCGAGGATCTGGCTGGTGATTGAAGAGATAGCTGAAAGAGAAAATGCTACGTGACAGCGGCCATAGCATACGTCCACCGACACGTCGCGGCGGATGCGATCATTCGCCGTCAGTCACACGCGGCACTGACACGTACAACGCACAGCACTAAAAAACGGCCACGTTCACGTCAATTGTCCGACATAATGCCGGATAAACCCAGCGTTTGCTGTGAAATGCTCTTGCCGCTGATATTCCAACACGATTGCCGCAAGTGGCCGTTGGAAAAATACCGGCGTCTAATGAAGAGCCAGATTTGGTCATCACTCGGACATGATCTGACCGCCATATCCGCTCATCGACACCGTCGCTGGGGGGCGACAGTCAAGACCTCCCATCGCATTCGCTCCGGTTTTCAAACCGGCTGTTGCATATGGGTTCTGATCCACGCTTGGCGATGGTTCAGAGCGCCGCGCGCAAAGGACCGCTTCACCGCTCTGAGAGTGATAGCGGATCCAACGTCTCTGAGGGAGCCGCACTGCGGTTCAATCGGAAACGGGCGGCAGAGGCCCCCGCTCCTCTGCCGCCCGTGCTGGCTTTGATGTCTCAGTCCCGCGTTTCGGGACGCCGATAAAAAAGCCGGCAGGAACGCTCGCGCTTTCGCGCAAAACCCTCCCCAAGAGAGCGGTGGCGCGAGCGGTCTTCTTTCCCCACGCCTCTATTGGCATCAACCATCAAGCCTCGCCAAATCACCGACGCTCACGCGGTTGAGCGCCTTGCAAGCAAACAAAAACGGCCGCCAGTTTCCTGGCAGCCGTCTGGAAAACGTGTCGCTCGCGAAGCGCCGCTTAGTTGCGGCCCTTATCAACCAGCTTGTTCTTGGCGATCCAAGGCATCATGGCGCGCAGCTTGGCACCAACCTCTTCGATCTGGTGGCTGTCATTGTTGCGGCGAATACCCTTGAAGCGGGCCTGACCGGCCTTGCATTCCTGGATCCACTGGCTGGTGAACTGGCCAGACTGGATTTCCTTCAGAATGCGCTGCATCTCGGCCTTCGTTGCCGGCGTGATCACGCGCGGACCCGACATGTATTCACCCCACTCGGCGGTGTTCGAGATCGAGTAGTTCATGTTGGCGATGCCGCCTTCGTAGATCAGGTCCACGATCAGCTTCACTTCGTGCAAGCATTCGAAGTACGCCATTTCCGGCGCGTATCCGGCTTCCACCAGCGTTTCGAAGCCAGCGCGGATAAGCTCAACGAGGCCGCCGCACAGCACGGCCTGTTCGCCGAACAGATCGGTTTCGCACTCTTCCTTGAACGTCGTTTCGATGACGCCCGAACGGCCGCCGCCAATGGCCGAAGCATATGACAGGAACAGGTCATGGGCGTTGCCGCTCTTGTCCTGATGGATGGCGATCAGGCACGGCACGCCGCCGCCCTTTTGATATTCGCCGCGTACCGTGTGGCCCGGGCCCTTCGGCGCCACCATGCCAACGTCGAGATCATCGCGCGGTTCGATTAGGCTGAAATGCACGTTGAGGCCGTGCGCGAACATGAGGGCGGCGCCCTTCTTCATGTTGGCGTGCAGATGATCCTTATAGATATCGGCCTGCAGTTCATCCGGCGTCAGCATCATGATCACGTCGGCCCACTTGGCGGCTTCCGCGACGTCCATGACCTTGAGCTTTTCTTTTTCGCACTTGGCAGCCGTGGCCGAGCCTTTGCGCAGCGCAATGGCGACATCCTTGACGCCGCTGTCGCGCAGGTTCAGCGCGTGGGCATGGCCCTGACTGCCGTAACCGACAATCGCGACCTTCTTGGATTTGATCAGGTTAATGTCGGCATCGGAATCATAATAGACGCGCATCGGCGGCCTCTCGGGTTCCCCGGTCGAAAGCGATCGGATCGGGATGGGTTAACGGGAAGAAGCACAGACGGCCGCATGCGGGCCTGGCTCCAAATCACGCCGGAACCTATCGATAACGCTCGCCCGTTTCAACGCCCCGAACCGGCTATCTCAGGGCAAAGCGTCCATTTGGCGCTTTTTGGGATGGCAAACACCCCGCCAATCATTAACCGGACCCTAACCGCATTGGGGCATCTTGGGGGCTGAAAATCCTTTTGAGCGAGATCCAAAGCCATGGTTTCTACCCGTTTGTCGATTGTTGCATCGACGATTTGTGCAGTTGCCCTGTCGGCATGCGGCAACTCTGAAGAACCGAAAGCCGCGGCCCCCCCCCCCGAACACGGCATCTTCGTATCCTCATCCGATTGCGCCAGCACCGACAAACTGACCATCGAACAGTGCGGTCAGGCCATTGATCAGGCGATCGCCGAACATAATGCGCAGGCGACGGTCTACACCTCCTTGCGCCTGTGCGAGGCCAAGGAAGGTCCTGAACGCTGCGATAAAATCGGCACGAACCAGTATCGCGTCCGCGTACAGGCGTTCTTCGTCACGATGAGCGATCCCCCGACCGCGGTACCGCTGTATGCGCCGCACGGCTCGACCGCTGCCTTCCGCTCACCGTCCAACCAGGAACTCAGCGTTGTCGACGAAAGCTTGAAGATGTCGCGCGCTGCGATGACAATTGCGAACGAGAATTCTCGCTTGCCGGAGCCGAATAGCGATGGCGGCGCAGGCCTTGGGGCAGCAGCTGCCGATATTCACTAAGCTGAACGCACGCCGGAACGCCCTAAACAACACAATGCGCGGCCCGCGTGGCCGCGCTTGATTTGGCGCACGCCGCAAAGTGCCTTACGTCGCCACACCTCGGCCGATGGCTGCAATGCCGGTACGGGAAACTTCAACCAGGCCAAGCTCGCTCATGATCTGAACGAACGTCTCGATCTTTGAAGGCTTGCCGGTGATCTCGAAAACAAAGTGCTCGATCGACGTATCGACCACCTTGGCGCGAAAAATCTCAGCGAGCCGCAACGCCTCGATACGCTTCTCACCGCGGCCCTGAACCTTCACGAGCGCCAATTCGCGCTCGATCGATGCGCCTTCATCCGTCAGATCGCGGACGCGATGCACCGGAATCAACCGCTCGAGCTGATGCTTGATCTGTTGAATGACCGCCGGCGTGCCGCTGGTAATGACCGTGATACGCGACAGATGTTTTTCGTGTTCGGTCTCCGTCACCGTCAAACTGTCGATGTTATAGCCGCGACCCGAAAACAGGCCGATGACGCGGGCAAGTACGCCCGGTTCGTTATCGACGACGATCGACAGCGTCCGCGAAACGATGTCCTGCATTTTCTGCGCGCTTGGATAGTGCGTCTGCTTTGGGTGCTCGGCCATGGGTGCGTCTTTGCTCTCAGCGGAAGGTTTCAATTACCGTATGACCGGCAGCGTAGTCGGCGATCATCCAAGGCTCTTTCAATGCCGCCGCCTGCCAGTGCGCGACGTCGGGATGGCGCAGTATGGTATCGATATAGCGCCGCGTCTCCGCGCTGACCGGAATGGAATAGCCGTCGAGACGGAAGGCTATCGGCGCATACATCGCGTCGGCCGCAGAAAATGCACCATAAAGATAGGGGCCCGCGCCGCCGAACATTGTCCGCGCCTCGGCCCAAATCGTTTCGATCCGATCGATATTGGCCTGCATGCCTTCGGTGATCTCGGGCATCTTGTAGCGCGCGCCGGCATCCATTGGGCAGCCCTGGCGCAAGGCTTGAAATCCGCTGTGCATCTCGTTGCTGATCGAGCGGGCGTGGGCGCGAGCCTTGCGGTCTTTCGGCCAGATCCCGGCATTGGGAAATGTCTCGGCGATGTATTCAATGATCGCCATACTTTCCCAGATGGTCAGATCGCCATCGATCAGCGCCGGCACTTTTCCTGATGGTGAGAACTCGAGCACCCGCGCCCTGCTATCGGTCTGGCGCAGCGGAATGACGATTTCTTCGAACGGGATTGCAAACGCCCGCAGCACCAGCCAGGGGCGCAGCGACCACGACGAATAGAGCTTGTTGGCAATGACGAGTTTGAGCATCAGCGGCTATTTCCCGGTATTAGAAGGCGCGCCTTGCTGCGCCCCGGAACTCTTCGGGAAGACGCCTTTGACGAAGATCGGCACGCCATATTCATTGACCTGACGCTTGAACTCGTCACCTTCGGTCACCGTCACCTTATATTGCATGAACGACGTCACGAACCTCTCGTTCATGCTCTTGGCGATGGCTTCTGGAGACGGCGCCCCCAACTTTTTCAGCCGCTCCGGCGGCAGGCGCGAATAGATCAGCGCCAGCAACTGCGTGTGCATCAGATCCTGTGCCATGCAGGATTCAAGTCCCGCCGTGAACGTGCTCGATAAAAGATGCGTGCGATAGCAGGCGTCGAGAAACTTCAGCACGCCGGTCGAACCTTCACGCTTGTGAAGCTTCACCAGCCGCTTGGCGGCGTCTTCGATATTGGCCTTGTGATCCCAGCCAGTGCCGACAGCGAATGCAGGACCGCCGAGCGCTGCAACGAGCACCGCGACCGCAGCCAAGCGCCGGCGCGCCATATATCTCACACCAGCACCTTGCCTTCCTTGCCGATGGCTTTCGACACTTCGTCGTCCGAAATATCTTCGCCAAGCAGCATCTCGTTATGCGCCTTGCCCGACGGAATCATCGGGAAACAGTTGGCCAGCTTGGCGACGCGGCAATCGAACAGCACCGGACCTTTGTGATTGATCATTTCCTTGATCGCATCGTCGAGGTCGGCGGGGTGTTCGCAGCGCATGCCGGTCCAGCCGTAGGCGTCCGCCAGCTTGACGAAATCCGGCAGGCTCTCGGTGTAGCTGTGCGACAGGCGGTTGCCGTGCAGCAGCTGCTGCCACTGGCGCACCATGCCCATGTACTCGTTGTTCAGAATGAACACCTTGACCGGCAGATTGAACTGCATCGCCGTCGAGCATTCCTGAATGTTCATCAGGATCGAGGCATCGCCAGCCACGTCGATCACCAGCGCCTTGGGATGCGCGAGCTGCGCACCGATCGCGGCGGGCAAGCCATAGCCCATCGTGCCAAGACCGCCCGACGTCATCCAGCGGTTGGGCTCTTCGAAGTGCATGAACTGCGCGGCCCACATCTGGTGCTGGCCGACTTCCGTGGTGATGTAGGTTTCGTGATCCTTGGTCAGCTCCTGCAGACGCTGCAAAGCGTACTGCGGCATGATCACGTCTTTGGAATTCTTGTACGACAGAGATTTGCGCGCGCGCCACGTATCGACCTGCTTCCACCAGGCTTTGTGCGCGACCTTATCCACCACTGGCGCCTTGGCCTTCCAGACGCGCAGCATGTCTTCGAGCGCATACGCACAATCGCCGATGATCGCGATGTCCGCCTGCACGTTCTTATTGATCGACGAGGGATCGATATCAACGTGGATCTTCTTCGAGTTCGGCGAGAACGCATCGATGCGCCCGGTAATGCGATCATCGAAGCGCGCGCCGATGTTGATCATCACGTCGCAGTCGTGCATCGCCATGTTGGCTTCGTAGATGCCGTGCATTCCAAGCATGCCAAGCCACTGCTTGTCGGATGCTAGGAACGCGCCAAGACCCATCAACGTCGACGTGATCGGATAGCCCGTCAGCCGCACGAATTCGCGCAGCAATTGGCTGGCCTTAGGGCCGGAATTGATGACGCCGCCGCCGGTATAGAAGACTGGCTTCTTGGCGCTGGCGATCAGATCGACGGCTTCGCGGATCGCCGTCTGCTCCGGCTTCAGTTTCGGCCGGTAAGTCTTGTGCTGAATGTTCGACGGGCCGACGTAATTGCCGGTCGCGAACTGCACGTCTTTCGGAATGTCGATTACGACCGGACCCGGACGGCCCGTGCGCGCGATATGAAACGCCTCGTGCATGATGCGCGCGAGATCGTTGACGTTCTTCACTAGCCAGTTGTGCTTGGTGCAGGGCCGCGTGATGCCGACCGTATCGCATTCCTGGAACGCATCGTTGCCGATCAGATGCGTCGGCACCTGACCGGTGATGCACACCACCGGAATGCTATCCATCAATGCGTCCGTCAGCCCGGTAACGGCGTTCGTCGCGCCCGGTCCCGACGTAACCAGCACAACGCCGACCTTACCTGTCGAACGCGCATAGCCTTCAGCGGCATGCACCGCGCCGCCTTCCTGGCGCACGAGGATATGCTGGACTTTGTCCTGCTGGAAAAGTTCGTCGTAGATCGGAAGCACCGCACCGCCGGGATACCCGAAGATGACCTCAACGCCCTGATCGGCGAGCGCCGTCAGCACGATCTCCGCGCCGGTCATTGTTCGTGCCATGCAACGTCCTCCGAATTGGCAATCTCGCTTTTGCGAGGCCAAACCAAACCCGGCGCATAAACCGCGCCCACTAATCCAGCTGGAACCTACGGGTGAGAGCTTGCGTGGTCAACCCTAACATCGAATAAATGACATGGCTGACCACAAAGATTGTTCCATTAATTGCGTAGAAACATTATTCCAAGCAATCATATTACGCCTAAGCCACGTCTCTTGTCGTTTGATATATTGCCGCGTCTCGGCCTGGGCCTGTTCCACGGCTGCCTCCACCGGCAGACTGCCCCGGACTGCGGCGATCATCGGCGCAACGCCGATAGCGCGCATCGCCGGCAGCTCGGCATCGAGTTGTAGCGCCGCCAGCTGGGAGGCTTCGGCAAGCGCGCCCTCCGCCACCATGCGCTCAAAACGGGCGTCTGCGCGAGCGTGCAGCGTCGCGCGATCCGGCAGCATGACGAGCTTCACGCAGTCCTCCCCGGCGATCACCGGCACGCCCGGCTGGCTCTGCCAATGGCCGAGAGACAGCCCGCTGCTTTCGAGCACTTCGAGCGCGCGGACGATGCGTTGGGTGTCGGCCGGATTGAGGCGGCGGGCCATGTCGGAGTCGCGCGCCGAAAGTTCGGCGTGAAGGGCTTGCGCGCCCAGTTTCTCAGCCTGCCGCCGCCAGTGGGCGCGCACGCTCTCATCGACCGGCGGCACTGGCGATAAGCCTTCGAGCACGGCTTTGAAATACAGCCCCGTGCCGCCAACCAGAATGGGCCGCAAGCCCTTGGCGCGCGCATCCTGCACCGCGGCTTCGACGTCGCGCAGGTAGCGTCCGGTGGAGTAGGCTTCCCGCGCCGGAACAAAGCCATAGAGCGCATGCGGGGCACGCTGCTCGTCCGCAGCCGTCGGCCGCGCCGTCAAGATGCGCAGTTCCGAATAGACCTGCATGCTATCGGCATTGATGACGGCGCCGGCGAGGTGCTCGGCCAGCGCCAGCGCCAGCGCCGACTTGCCGCTCGCGGTTGGTCCAGCAATCAGAATAGGGCGTTGATCGATCGGCATCATGCCGCGTCCTAGCCGAGACGCGCGATGGACGCCAGCGGGCTGGCGTCCAAAAGTGCTGCCGCTGACGCGCTAACCGCGTTTACCAGCCCGCGCCTGACCGGCATGAGCTTGGCGCTGAACGGCCGACGCTTAGAACGCGATCTTCGATCCGGCAATCACGGTATGGAAATCTTCGATGCCCTGTCCGGCAACGGCCGCACCGCCACCGTTCACGAGGTCGAAGTCGGCGCTGTGGTTACGGTAGCCGAGATAAATCTGCATTTCGGCAGCCTCGATATGCTGCACAACGCCGGCCCCCCAGACTTCGGCAGTGCTGCCGGAAATGCGCGTCGCCGCGCCGCCGACGCTCAAATCAGCAGCCAGACCGGCGTCGTCCTGCACCGATACGAAATCCTTGAACCAGCCGTACTCGCCGTAAAATGCCGTCGGACCCAATGCGTTGAGCTTCGCAATCCAGCCAATCTTGCCATAGATGAACCGCGCGTCTTCCGGCGTGCGCAAAGCACCGTCTGCATCGATGGTGCTGTCATCGAACTGCCGCGAACCAGCAGAGATCAGCGCGTTCAAGCCACTCGGTTCATGCAGCACGGCAACCGAGCCGATAACCGTCGATTGGTCAACGTCGGCGAACTCGCCGTCGGTATCGGTGATCTCAGTGTAGGCGACCGACGCGGCGAGCTTGAAGCCGCCACCCTCGCCTTCATACCTGAGACCCACGTCCCAAATGTCATCTTCGCCCCAGCTTGCCGACGCGATGAAACCGGCGATTTCCGGCGTGTCGTAGCGAATGAGGTTCGCCGTGTCGCCGTTGATGTGATTGTAGACGTCGCCCCAACCAAGGCCCAGCAGCACGCCGTCGGCGCGGCGGAATGCAAACGCGCCGCCGATATCCTGAACGCCCGCGTAACCGGCAACACCGGCTTCCGACATGTCATTTTCGGGCGCCGTATCTGACACGCGCGATGCGCGCCCCAGCGACACCTTGCCAAGATTTTCGCTCTCAACCCAAATGTGCGATTGCCAGAGCTGGAAGGGATCGCCCGAGCCGTTGTCATCGTCCTGGTTGACATCATCCGACAGCGTATCGCGCACGCGCAACGTCAGGTCGTAACCCACGGCCCAACCCGGCGCGACCTTGGCGTCGCCAGTGAATGAGATGTTGGTTTGATCGTTCTTGTTGCCGACGACGTAGGCGTTGCTCTCCGCGCCATCGTCCCAGAACAGAATGGCTTTGTTGACCTGACCGGCGACCGTCAAAGACACCTTGCGGTTGCCTTTGCGCGCCGTGGTCGCTTCGAGCTCCGCAATGCGTTCTTCTAGATCAGCGCAGCAATTGCCACCGAGGTCCGCGGCCATCGCCGGTACCGGAGCGGCGCCAAGAGCAAAGAGGGCGATCGCCACAGACCGGAGCGAAACAGCCCTGATTGAAACAGCCTGGGCCGAAGTCGAGCCCATCACGGCAGCACGCAAATGTGCGAAAGAATGCATTTCCAATCCTTTATGCAGGCTCTCTCCATACAAAACTTATGGAGGACTCGAAGAGTACAGCTGACTCCGTCATCCTATACTCTACTTTATCTGTCAAGAATGGAAATCCGCGGTACATGCCACGCTAGTGCATAATTTCACGCACCCGTTGCACGATCGCCTTCACCTGCTCTGCGGCGCTCTGTGCAAAGCTTTGAATGCTAGGCTTCAAGCGTACCCAGATCCGTTTGGCGCGCTGCCGGATTGCGGTCTTGAGCATGCGGCCATAGCGCCACGGCCACGAAGCACGGATCGTAGCGAAGAACGCGTCTTTCCAAGGCATGAAGGCGTTGTAAGCCCGCGCAAACCAGGTGATGCGCATCAACGCAGGCTGCGTCAGCGTGAAGAGGCGCGCAACGAGCGCGGTCGAAGCAATTTTCGCCGCAACAAGCAAGCCAGTCGCCGTCACAAAGTGCCCTTGTGCGAGCAGCCACAGCGCGGCGAACTTTACAGGTAGCAGCAACGCCGTCGGCGCCGCGAACACGAACAGCGACGGATAGGGTCTGAGTGACGCAATCCATGCTTCGAGGCGCGCGACCGGCGCAAACCGCGCAAGCCACGCAAGGGCAGCAGCAAGCGGCTTCCAGCCCCACTCCTCGAACAGAACAATCAGAGCTGCAAAGAGCTGGAGGATGAAAATGACCGGACCGCGCATGAGGCCCCACGCCGTGCGCGCGATCTCGCGAACCGCCCAGATCGCGATCACCATTGCGCGCCACACCGCACCAGCCCATTCCCGCAGTCGTCTGTCCACGAATTTTCCCTTTTCCCTCGCGTCAGCGGCGACGCGATACCCCGTACAGCTTGCCCGTACAGTGTGAAAGCCTACTTCACCAGATGGCAGCGGGGATAAATTCGGGAAACATCGTTCGCGAGCGTTAATGGCGGGGAAATGTCAGTCCCATCACAGTCGCTGCCGCCTGCGGCGTTATTCACCCCGCAAAGCCCTTGACCGCCGGCGTCTAATTCTATACTTTTTTGGTACATAATGAGGCTGTGCCAATGCACGATGTGTTCAAGCTTTCGAACCAAATCCTGTTGGCGTGTGCGTTGTCGCTGGCCGCGCTGCTGGTTTTGACGCTGCAATTTCATTCGCAATCTGGCGTCTCGCTTTCCGCTCCCCGCATTGAAGCGAAACGCTAAGATCGCGCGGTTCGGCAACAGGTTCCGCCCGCCAGGACCTTAGCTCTGAACCGCGATGTGCCCCCGGTATGCTTTTTCCCGTATCGCATTCCGGGGGTCTTTTTTTTGAATGCCCGTGCGCGGCAACCGGTCAGCCGGAGATCGCCAGCGATTGGCGCAACGACACGCCCTCTTCCAGCGCCTGCGCCAGTTCTTCGCGGGCCTTTTCGGCTTGCCGCTGCCGTGACCACAGGCTTGCGTACAAACCATCCGCCGCGATCAGTTCGGCGTGCGTACCCTTCTCGACAAGCATGCCTTCGCGCAGCACCAGAATGATGTCGGCGTGAATGATCGTCGAAAGGCGATGGGCAATCACGACCGTGGTGCGGTCGCGCGACACACGATCCAGCGCGTCCTGAATTTCCTTTTCCGTATGGCTATCGAGCGCGCTCGTCGCCTCATCTAGAATGAGGATCGGCGGACCCTTGAGGATCGTGCGTGCAATCGCGACGCGCTGTTTTTCTCCGCCCGATAATTTCAAGCCGCGCTCGCCGACCATCGTGTTGTAGCCCTCGGGCAGCGTTTTCACGAAGTCGTCGATCTGCGCCATCTTGGCGGCGGCGATGACATCCGCGTCGCTCGCATCCGGACGGCCGTATTTGATGTTGTAAAAAATCGTGTCGTTGAACAGCACGGTATCCTGCGGCACCACACCGATCGCGGCGCGCAAACTCTTCTGCGTGACGGCGCGCAGGTCCTGCCCATCAATCGTCACGCTGCCGCCCGACACGTCGTAGAAGCGCAATAGAATACGGCTGATCGTCGATTTCCCCGCGCCCGACGGGCCAACAATCGCGACCATCTTTCCGGCCGGAACTTCAAACGACACGTCCTTCAAAATCTCGCGGCCCGGATCGTACGAGAAACGCACGGCGTCGAACCGGATCGTGCCGCCGTTGACCTTCAGATCGCGCGCGTCGGGGCGGTCCGCGACCTCAGGCGACATATCGAGGACCTCCATCATGCGCTCGATGTCGGTCAGCCCTTGCTTGATTTCGCGGTACACCATGCCCATGAAGTTGAGCGGCATGAACAATTGCAGCATCAAAAGGTTGACCATCGCGAAATGACCGACCGACTGGTTGCCAGCGACAATGTCCTGCGCCGCCATGACCAGACAGATCGTCAGCGCAATGGTGAAGATGACCGCCTGCCCTGAGTTCAAGATCGCCAGCGACGTATAGGTTTTACGCTCGCCTTTTCGCCCGTCGCCATCGACTTGTCGTAGCGCGCCGCTTCGCGTTCTTCCGCGCCGAAGTATTTGACGGTCTCGAAGTTCAACAGGCTGTCGATCGCCTTGGTGTTGGCGTCGGTGTCGCTGTCGTTCATCGTCCGGCGGATCGCAACCCGCCAGTCAGTCGCCTTGATCGTGAACCACAGATAGAAAATGATCATGCCGACGATCGTCACGATATAGCGCCAGTCGAACTCGAGTGCGCACACGCCGATGATCAGAATGAATTCCACGATGGTCGGGATCAGCGTCATCAGCGCCATGCGCGAGATGTTTTCGATGCCCGCCCGGCCGCGTTCGAGAACGCGCGTCAGGCCGCCGGTCTTCTTTTCGAGATGAAAGCGCAGCGACAGACGATGCATATGTTCGAAGGTCGAGAGCGCGAGCTTGCGCACCGCATGCATCGCGACCTTTGCGAACATGCCTTCGCGGACCTGCACCAGCAGCGTCATGGCGATCCGCGACATGCCATAGACGACCGTCGCCAGTATCGGCGCGCCGACAAGCCACGGCACCGTTTCAGAGCTCGGAACATTGCCGCCCGTTGCGGCCACCAGTGCGTCCGTGACCCACTTCAGCGTATACGGCACCGTCACCGTGACCAGTTTAGCGATCACGATGAGCACCAGCGACCACAGCACCGTGCGTCTGAGATCGGGGCGGTCGTGCGGCCACACGTAGGGCCATAGCGCGCGCAGCACGCGCGTTTGCTCGTGGGAGAGGTGGAAGCGCGCCCAGAACCCCCGTGGCCCGCCGCGCGGCGCACCGGGTCCAGCGGCACGCGGGACATCAATCGATCTTTGCATCCAGCGTATTTAAGGTGCCACCCGCACCTTGTCCACGCGGCACGATCTATCGGTCCCGGTGCCTGCAGGCCTCAGCGCCGGCGCGGCACATACAGCCGTTGACACGGATAGATGAGATTGGGGTTGTGGATCTTGGCGCGATTGGCGCGATAGATTTTTCGATACAGCCGCCCCTTGTGATAGTGGCGTTTCGAGATCACCCACAGGCTGTCGCCGCGCTTGACGGTATAGCGCCCGGGCGGCGTGATGCGCCTGCCGGCGCCGCGGCATTCATGCCGGCTTGCGCGCGCCGCCCAACGCTTCACGGCGGTGCCGCGCACTCTGTGATCCTCGCTGCCGACTGCGTCGGCAGTAGCTGCGGCGCGGGATGCCATCTCGGGGCGGAAAACGGTTCCCTCATCGATCGGGCGGGGAATTGGCTCAGCGGTCAGCACAAAAATCCGGCGGCGGTGCATTTCCGTGTCCGCACCGGCAGCTGGCGGCGCGCGGCGGGCTTCAGCGGCGCGCTGCTGTTCGGCACGCGCGGCGTCCGCACGGGCCGCCTCTGCGCGGGCGGCCTCCAATCGAGCCGCCTCCGCGCGCTTGCGCTCGGCTTCCTGGCGCCGGGCCTGTTCTTCAGCCTGCTGGCGGAGTGCATCTTGACGTTTGACTTCCTCGGCCAACTTGGCGGCTTCCCGCCGCTGCTGTTCTGCAAGTTCGGCTGCCTTATCCGGCGCAGCAGGTGTGGCCGTGGGCGCCGCCACTTTCGGCTCAGGCGCCGCGGCCTTAGGCTCAGGCGCCGCCGGCTTTTCGGCCGCCTTTAGAACTTCATCGGCCTTGCGCTTCGCTTCATCGGCAAGGCGTTTGGTCTCCTCGGCACGTTGGCGATCCTCTGCCAGACGCTTAGCCATGGCGGCTTTGGCCTCGTCCGCAGCCTTTGCTTCGGCGGCTTTGCGCTTAGCCTCTGCGGCCGCTGCCGTGCGCGCCTCTTCGTCCTGCTGCTCGCTCAGCTTCTTGGCAATCGGGTCTTCGTCTGGCGGCGTTGCGCCGGACGGCGGCAACGACAACTGCTTCACGACCACGCCTTGATATTCGCGATTGGCGCGGGCCAGCCAGTCTTGAACCATGCCCAGGATTCCGCCTTGCGGTTCCGTGGTCGCCACGTCGGGTTGCGGTGCTTCAGTCGCCACCCCGGGCGCCGCCTCGGATGCAGGTTGTGGCGCAGCCGGTTGGGCTGGCGCCTCTGGAGCTTTTGCCGGAACAGGTTCCGTTCTTACCGGCGGCGCATCACTCGGGCGCTCGCGTTTGACGGGCGGCACAACGGCTTCCGCCGGAGGCGTCGTGGATTGCGCAAACGTCCATTGCCGCAGCGGCGGCAGCACTTGCTCGATTTCGTGGCGATCAATGGCCGCCGTGAGCCCTGACGGCACGACGCCGGTCAGCACCGCAGCGGTCACGGCAAGGCCCACCCAGCGCTTCAGCGCAGTCAAGAAATACCCGGATCTTTGAGGGACTTGCCCCGTTGCCATAAGATCGCCCCGTAATACAGCGGCCACCTAAGCACACTGAGGCCTCTACAGCCAAGTGCGCCATGACCGCGCCGCGCCCAGAACGCCCAGAACCGCGCGCCCCGCTCTGCCCGCACCAATACCGGCTGAGGAAAGGCGGCAAGACCGGCCACGTAAACCAGCACCGTAGACCAACCCGGCCAATCGTATTTATTATCGTCATATTGGGGGGCGAGAGTGCGGCTGCCGCACTATATCATTAGGGTCGGCACCCGTGGCCGGGCCAATCTCCCCCACCCGCCCGCTGGACGGGGCCGAATTGAACGAACCGTTGAAAGTCCTAGATGTTAAAAGATAAGCCTGTCGCACCTTCCCCCTCACCGTCACCCGCAGTCGGCCGTCCCATTGATAGCATTTGCGTCTACTGCGGCTCGGGCAGCGGCCTGAACCCGGCCTACGCCGTCACCGCACGTAAATTCGGCAAGGCGCTCGCCAAGGCTAATATTCGTCTGGTCTACGGCGGCGGCAGTCTCGGTCTGATGGGCGAAGTCGCTAAATCCGTGCTCGGCGCGGGCGGCAAGGTCACCGGCATCATCCCCGAGTTTCTCGGTGCCCGCGAACAGATGCTGAAGGACGTCGACGAACTCATCGTCGTCAAAGATATGCACACCCGCAAAGGCCTGATGTTCGAACGCTCGGATGCGTTCGTTGCGCTGCCGGGCGGCATCGGCACACTCGAAGAACTGGTCGAGCAGCTCACCTGGTCGCAGCTTGGCCGGCACAGCAAGCCGATCGTGGTTGCCAACATCAATGAGTTCTGGACACCGTTCCTCGATCTTCTCGCCCATATGAAAAGCCAGACGTTCATTCGCGATGGTCTCGACGTGCATTTCGCGGTCGTCGATGCGGCTGAGAAAATTCTCCCTGCCGTGCTGAGTGCCGCCGAACTCGGCACGCTGAACGGCGACCATGCGGTCGTTGCCAAGTTCTGAATTTGCGCGGCACGCGGCTTGCGCTTCCCCGCCGTCCCGACTATCAGCGAATATGACCAAACCGACACAGAACATCACCGCCGACACCGCGCGACCGCCACCCGCACGCATCGATACCGCCAATGTTGCGGATTTGATTACGCGCATGCGGGCCGGTGAGCGCCGCGCGATTGCGGCGGCCATCACGGAACTGGAGCGACTGTCGGCCGCTGCGCCAGCGCTGCTGCAAGCCCTGCAACCGCATCTTGGCCATGCGCTCGTCGTCGGCTTCACCGGCCCGCCGGGCGCCGGAAAATCGACGCTCGTCAACGCTATCATTGCGAACATGCGCCAGCAGGGCCGCACCGTCGGCGTGATCGCCGTTGACCCATCGAGTCCAATTTCCGGCGGCGCGATCCTCGGCGATCGCATTCGCATGACCGCCGCCCTCGACGATGATGGCGTGTTCGTGCGCAGCCTCGCCTCGCGTGGTCACCTTGGGGGCCTCTCGCCCGCAGCCGTTCGTATCATCGATGCGCTTGACGGCGCCGGCTTCGACATCGTGCTGCTGGAAACCGTCGGCACGGGCCAGAGCGAAATCGACGTTGCTGAAGTCGCCGACATTCGCGTGGTGATTTCGGCGCCCGGCATGGGCGACGATATTCGAACCGTGAAATCCGGCCTGCTCGAAATCGCCGACGTCATGGTGGTCAATAAGGGTGACCGTCCAGGCGCTGAGCAAGCCATGCAGCAGCTGCTCGGCGCGCTCTCGATCCGCGCAACGATTTCCGAAAAAGTGCCGGTATTGAAAACCAGCGCACTCAACGGCGACGGCATCGCAGAACTCGTCAAAACTCTCGATGTGATCGGTGCGCGCGTTTCCGCCGAACCGGCCATTGCCCGCCGCCGCCGCCGCGCCCGCTATCTGATTGCGCGCGCCGCGGCTGATCTCGTGGCGGCCCGCATCAAAGCTGGCGGCAAAAGCAGCCTCGATCCGCTCGCGGATTCGGTACTCTCAGGCATTATGACGCCCGATCAGGCCGCCACGCGCGTGCTTGAAGGCTGAACGCGCAAACGGGTCAAGGCGCCAGCAACAAGCGCACCTGATCCTGACGGGTCAGAAGTTTTCCCCACTGGGCATTGTAGGGATGAATGGCGTTGGTCGGACCAGCGTCGTTCACCAGCGGACGACTGGCGTTGTGCCAAGCAAAAATACCGCCGCGCAGATTGTAAACGCCAACTGCGCCTGCCTTGACCAGATCTTCCTGCACTTCCGTCGCGATCACCGACGAGCGCATGCCAACCGAACAATAAAACACCACCTCGCGGCCCGCAGCCAACGGCGCTAATCGGGCATTGACGGCGGCAATCGTGCTCTCCGGGTCGATGTGCTCCGCCCCCGCGATATGGCTGACACGGAATTCAGCGTCATCGCGCACATCAACGAGCAGCGGCGGCTTAGTGCTGGCAAGCTTGGCGCTGAGATCGTCGATCGAAAGACGCGCGAGCATTGGAAAGCGCTGTGCCACGTCGGCTTCAACGACATGCATGGTGAAGTCTGTCGCGGATGGCGCCAGCCGCAGCATGAAGCTTCCGGCCAGTCCTCCTACCGCCAAAACGGCGATGACCGCTAAAATAGCGCGGACACGAGACGGCGAGTTGGTTTCGGTCATGGATGAACTACGCGATCTCCGGATCGTAATCGATGCGGCCCTCGTTGAGCACGCCAAATGTCATCAGTATGAAAGGGCGGTGATTACTCGTTGCCCTGCACCTTGCGCGAAATCGGCGCCTCCGTCGATGTCGAAACCGCCGGTGCCCAATCCTTGTTGAACATGGCGATGGTGCCGTTGCGATTGGCAACGTGCTGCACTGGGAAGTAAGGCAATTCTAGATCGAACGTCAGCGGCTTCGGCTCGGTGCGCAAATAGCCGTCAATCCATCCGCCGGCCGTCTTGGCGACATTCAAAGACAGCGTGAAACGAAACTTGCCTTTATCGGTGACAAGCATCGGCAGCATTTCGCCCATATTATAAAAGCGCACGGTCTCGGTCACGGTGCCGTGGCCGGGCACGGAGATCGGCGCGAATGATCGCAACGGCGCTGTATCATCGCGGGGATAGTCACCGAGGAACATGCTGCGGAATGTCACCGACTTGCGCTCTGCATCGCCTTGCAGATTATCGACCTTCAAATCCATCGACAGAACGGTGCCGTTTTGCGCGCCGTTGTTGACGACGGTGATCGGAACGTTGAACACGTCGGCCCCGTCGCGCGCATAGTGCACCATCGGTGGCACATAGACGGTCAGGTCGGCGCTGGCCAACGAGCTGTCGTAATAGGATAGCCCTGAGAAAAATAACGCGATTGCCGATAGAACCGTCGCAACCGCTCCGCCGTGGCCGCCAGCCGTTGCATTTTCGACCGCTTGTTGCGTGCCGAATTCGGCCGCAGCTGTCTTCTGCTTAGGAATGAAGTCCATGGTTCCCCCCATGACGCACACTGATGAGCTCCTCGCAGCCTCACCAGCAAGCGCTATTGCGGCGAACTTGCGGCATATACTGCAGAAGTAGAGAATTCAGAAGAGCGACGGACGGCGCCGCTCTCCGCGGCTGTCTATTCGGTCCGCCGCCGGGTCATGAACGCCAGACGCTCAAGCAGGTGGGCGTCCTGTTCGTTCTTGATGAGGGCGCCGGCCAGCGGCGGGATCAGTTTTCTCGGATCGCTTTCGCGTAGCGTTGCCGGATCGATATCATCGTTCAGCAAGAGCTTCAGCCAGTCGAGCAACTCCGACGTCGATGGCTTCTTCTTCATGCCCGGCACGTCACGGAGTTCGTAGAACACCCGCAGCGCCTCGTTGACGAGACGGCTCTTCAATCCCGGGAAATGCACCTCGACAATTCTGCGCATCGTCTCGGCATCGGGGAACTTGATGAAATGGAAGAAGCAGCGGCGCAGAAATGCGTCCGGCAATTCCTTTTCGTTGTTCGACGTGATCATCACGATCGGGCGGGTTTTAGCTTTGATCGTCTCGCCGGTCTCGTAAACGAAGAATTC
The DNA here is from genome assembly GCA_016716675.1 of Hyphomicrobium sp. Lineage (GTDB taxonomy): Bacteria > Pseudomonadota > Alphaproteobacteria > Rhizobiales > Hyphomicrobiaceae > Hyphomicrobium_B. The sequence goes on along the minus strand of JADJVG010000002.1, from coordinate 264,999 downwards.
CATGCGATCGAGTTCCTGCAACAGGTCGTTGGGGAATTCGATATCTGCCTTGTCGATTTCGTCGATGAGCAGCACCGAACGCTCGGCACGCGTGAAGGCGTCCCACAACTTGCCGCGCTTGATGTAATTGGCGATGTCCTTGACGCGCGCGTCGCCGAGCTGGCCATCGCGCAGGCGCGATACCGCGTCGTATTCGTAGAGGCCCTGCTGCGCCTTGGTCGTCGATTTGATGTGCCATTCGATCAGCGGCACGCCGAGCGAGCGGGCAACTTCGGCGGCTAGCACGGATTTGCCGGTGCCGGGTTCGCCCTTGATGAGCAGTGGCCGCTGCAGCGTAATGGCGGCGTTGACCGCGACTTTCAAATCATCGGTAGCAACGTACGTCTTCGTGCCTTCAAAGCGCATAGGGAAATTTCTCGTTTCATGCCGGGCCAACTGCGGCGCGCGTCTTTTTCGATCCAGTGACCGTAAATTTGAAGCGGGAGATCAGCAAGGCGGTGCATGGCCACGTCTGACAGTGTGCCGGCTTGGCCACCAGAAAAAACGCCGCCCCGGTGCGTGAAACCGGGGCGGCGTAGTGCGCATGTGCTGCGCGCATCGAGAGCAAACGTGCAAGCTGCCGGTGGCTGACGTCATCTGTGGGAGCAGAGCGTCCTAGGAGAGCTTAGCGGAAGCAGCGAGGGCAGACCTGGTTTTGCTCTCCATGTTTCTCGTGATGCCGATCCTCAGTGTGCCGCCTTCCATTTGCGGGGTGCGACACATGATGTTTTGGTTGCATCACTATTGATCTTCCCGCTTAGATTGCACTTATTTGATAAAAACATCGTTAACGTCGTAGTGAGCACCCATGCGATCCAGCGCGCCGCCACTGGGTTTCAACTATGCTGTTGTTTTAGCACAATGAATTGATCCCCATCCATTCACCCGATCTACAGTCGGCGCTTGACTTGGGGTGGGCGACAGCTACATAGCGGGCGGCTTGCTGGTCGCGCCGAGTCGAACACGGCACCCTGCATTCTGTAACGGCAACAACAGCACACGTGGCCTCATGGGAGGCGGACGATGAGCAAGGCATCCGGCACGAAAGCCGGTAAGGCGAAGTCGAAGACCACGCCCACAGCTGCCAAGAAGGCGGCGATTGCGAAGCATGTTAAAACTGCCACGATCGCCAAAGCCGGCATCGTGCTCGCGAAAGCGGTAAAGTCTCCGGCGCCAAAGACGGTAGCCAAAAAAATTACAGCCAAGCCGGTCGTCAAACCTGCGCCCGCGAAACCGCACGTCGCGAAAGCGGCCGCAGCAAAACCTCCGGTGAAAGCCACACCAGCCAAAGCCGGTATCAAGCCGCTTGCCGCAAAGGTCAGTAGCTCAGCCGCTATTCCGCCGCGTACAATTGCTACTGCAAAGCCGATGGCTCCTACTAAGACAGAAGGTATTGCGAAGAAGATGGTTGCTCGTGCCAAGCCTGTGAATATCGTCCTTCCCCCGGATTACAGACCGTCCGACGACGAGCCGTTCATGAACGACATGCACCGCGCGTATTTCCGCAAGCGCCTGCTGGATTGGAAAGACGACATTCTTCGCCAGACACGCGAAACGCTGGCGATTCTGCACGAAGATTCAACGCAGCACGCCGACCTTGCAGATCGTGCGACGTCCGAGACCGACCGCGCAACGGAACTGCGCACGCGCGACCGGCAGCGCAAGTTGATCGCAAAGATCGACGCCGCGATCGCCCGCATCGACGACGGCAGCTATGGCTATTGCGAAGATACCGGCGAACCCATCGGCCTCAAACGTCTCGACGCGCGCCCGATTGCAACGCTGTCCGTCGAAGCTCAGGAACGCCACGAACGCCGCGAGAAGGTGTACCGCGAGGAATAGCCGCCATAGGCGTCGTCCCGCGCTGAAACACTTTTTAACGGCTCCTTAACGGTTGCCCGCTACACTTTCGCTCCAGCGTTGGCTCTGGTGCCCGAAGGAAGCTTGCTGTGTTCAATCGTTCGTGGAGCGTATTTTCAGTTCTCGCAACCATCGCCGTACTGCCGCTGGTCGCGTACCCATCATCCTCGCCGCACAGCACCGCCTCGATCGACGCGGTCGCCGTTAGCATTTCGGCGAAGCCCGTGACCCTCAACGTGCACGTTGCCACCGTGGTCCGCCCGCTCGATCTCGCCACGCTGACTCATGCCGACTTCGGCGACCTCGAAGCCCGCAACTGATCGCAGCTAGCGCTTCAACGCTGCTTCAACCTCTTCGACGCCTGTTGGCGCGATCTGCCCGAAACTTCTGGGCGAGCGTCCGAACACAGCCGAGCTACCCACAGGTACCGGCGCTTCTTTGAACGTTGTCGTTTCCCGGAAGTTCGACGGCTCCTTGGCAGGCTCGGCGCGCCGGCCCGGCTCAGCCTCACCGATCCCGTTTTCCACAACAATATCGACCGGCCCGCCCGTCATGATCAGATGCTCGACGTCGTCGCGGCGGATCAGGATCAATTTGCGCTTGCCATCAATGTTGGCGAATTCGACGACAGATAAGCGCGGCTCGATGCGTGGTTTAAAAAAGACCGCCGAGGGTGATTCTCCGCTCAGATAAGCTTTTGCAAACACCGCCGCGACGGCCGCCAAGGCCGCCAGCACCGCTAAAATGATAACCCACGTAACAATTGACCACATAAAATGCCCCCTGCCGCCTGGCGCACACACTTGGCCTCGCGCGCGCCCTGCCCCAAAAAAACAAGCCGACCTTTCCTACTCCGAAATTGAGGGGATTTTAACCCTAATGATCGAAGTCTTAGCTTCAAGAAAATTACCGCTCCGAAGCGGAACACCAGCATGTTGCGTCCGAGTACCATTGCCATGATCACTGCCGAAGCCCTTGCCCCCTCGAATCAGGTAGCCTCCGTCCCCATGAAGGATCGCGAGGCGTTGAAGATCGAGGCGGCTCCTCTCGATCCGCTCACCGCAGCGGACGGGTTTGGCGGGTTCCTCTCCACAATCTTTGTCGTCACTGCCGCTGGCGCGGTGGTGTTCGGGTTGCTTGCGAGCGGCTCGGGTGAGCCCCTGCTGCTCACGATCATCGCCGTGTTGGCGATGCTCGGCCTGTTTCTGTTATTCGGCATTGCTGCTGGCCACATCAGGATCGGCGCTCGCGTACCGGCCGGCGACGTTCTGAAAGCCGCCGCTGACGCGATCGACGAACCCAAGATGGTCGCCCGCGCCGATGGCAGCGTGATTTATTGGAACCCGGCCTTCGACACGATGTTCGGCCGTTCCGAATCCGGCCCCCGCGCCGCGCTTGAAGCGACTGTCAGCGGCGACCCGGACGCGGCCCAGGCGCTGTTCCGCCTGATGCGCGCCGCCGAGCGTGGCGAAACCCGCCGCGAAGATATCCGCCTGCGCCCGTCGCCGTCCGGCCGCCGCCCGTCGTGGATCCGCGTGGCCGTGCGCCCGTTCGCATCTCCCGATCGCTCCGCTGAAGGCAGCAATCAGGAAACCCTGGCCTACTGGCAGATCACCGATGTCTCCGGCGACAAGGCGCGCGAATCCCAGAAGATCGGCAACCTCGAAGCGGCTCTTGCAGCCTTCGACACCATGCCGGCGGGCTTCATGGCGGTTTCCGCCGACGGAACGATTACCCACGTCAACACCTCGTTTGAATCCTGGCTTGGCCACGAGCCAGGCGCGCTCAGGGCGCAAGGATTGAAACTCGCCGACATTGCCGGCGACGACGGCAGCAGCCTGCTCGCTTCCCTCGCCGCCGAAACGGAAGCCGAGCGCCGCATGATCGACCTCGATCTGACGCGTGCCGATGGTCGCATCGCACCGTTGACCTTGCTGGTTGAACCGTCTCCGCTGCACGGCGCCGGAGGCTTCACCGTTACTGCCATCCAGCGCACGGCCCGTGGCAACGTCGGCTCCGGCGCCCACCAGGAAATTCGCTTTTCGCAGTTCTTCCAGTCGGCGCCATTCGGCATCGCGACGCTCGACGCCGAGGGCCGCATCGCAAGCTGCAACACCGCATTCATGCGCATGGTACTCGACGGCCGTCCGGCCCACGACATCCTGGCGACGAGCGCGCTCTGCCGGAACGCCGAACCTGAAGAACGCGCCCGCATCGACGCTGGCCTTGCCGAAGTTCTGACCGGGCACGGCAACGTGCAACCGATCGAAATCACCGGCGGCGACAACAAGCAGTTTTCGCGCCGCGTCTATCTTTCGCCGGTGTCCATAAATTCAGGTGACGAAGCCGCCGCGCTCTACGTCGTCGACGTGACGGAGCAGAAGGCGCTGGAACAGCGCTTTGCACAAGCACAGAAAATGGAAGCTGTCGGCAAGTTGGCGGGTGGCATCGCCCACGACTTCAACAACGTGCTGACCGCCATCATCGGCTTCTCCGATCTCCTTCTCCAGACGCATCGGCCGAGCGATCCGGCCTATAAAGACATCAAGAATATTCAGTCAGCCGCAAATCGCGCCGCGGGTCTCGTCGCCAATCTGTTGGGCTTCTCACGCAAGCAGACGCAGCAGGTCTCGGTGTTGAATGTTGCCGAAGTCGCAACCGACCTGACGCCGATCCTGCGCACGTCGGTTGGCGAAAAGATCGAGCTGAAGATTCAGTCGGAACGCGACATGTGGTACGTGCGCGCCGACAAGAGCCAGATCGACAACGTGTTGATCAACCTGTGCGTCAATGCCCGCGATGCCATGCCGAACGGCGGCAAGCTGACCATCCGCACGCACAACGTGACCGAACGCGAAAGCCAGAAGATGAGCGGCGTCGTCGGCTTCACGCCCGGCGAATACGTGCTGATCGAAGTTGCTGACACCGGCACCGGCATGAGCAGCGAAGTCATGGCCAAGATCTTTGAGCCGTTCTTCACCACCAAGAGCGTCGGCAAAGGCACCGGTCTTGGCCTGGCGTCCGTTTACGGCATCATCAAGCAGTCCGGCGGCTTCATTCAGCCCGAGAGCGAAATCGGCAAGGGCACGACGTTCCGAGTGTTCCTGCCCCGCTACGCCCAGACCGACGACGAAATCGAAGCCAACCAGCCGAAGAGCGCCGCCGTGCGCAACGCCACGGCTATGGATCTGACCGGCACCGGCCGCGTGCTGCTGGTGGAAGATGAAGTCGAGGTACGCCAGTTTGCCGTGCGCGCATTGAAGCGCCAGGGCTATCAGGTGCTCGAAGCCGCCGACGGCGTGGAAGCGCTCGAAGTCATGGAAGCCAATCAAGGCACCGTCGATATTGTCGTGTCCGACGTCGTGATGCCGGAGATGGACGGGCCAACGCTGTTCAAGGAACTGCGCAAACGCAATCCGTCAATCAAGGTCATCTTCGTCTCGGGCTATCCGAACGAGGCTTTCCGCGAGAGCCTCGGCTCCGATGACTTCGCCTTCCTGCCCAAGCCGTTCTCGCTGCCCCAGCTCGCCCAAAAGGTGAAGGAAGAGTTGGCGAAGTAACCGGCCCGCCCCGCCCCTAGCCGCGATAAATGCGGCGCAGGCCGTCGCCCCAGTTATAAATGAACGTCAAGTAAAACAGCGCCAGATAGATCAGCACGAACACGATCGCACCGAGCGCTGCTGCGGCTTCATACAGGGTGAAACCGGTTAGAAAATCCGGCCGTTCATTGCCGAAGCCCGGCAACTCGGTGGCGGTCTTGCCAAGCTTGCCCCAGGCCGTCTCGGTCGCCAGCAGAAGGTCGTTGAGGCCCGCCGACATGGCCCCCATGAACGCAAGACCGAAGGTCAGCAACACGAAGGTGATGGCGCGCAGCGCAAACGGCGCGTCCTTCAGAAAGAACCAAAGCGCGGCGATGTAAGCCGAAATCATCGTAAACGAAAATCCAGTGACCGAGACGACAATAGCCGTCACCTCGTTGCGCACCGACAGAATTTCAGCTTCCGTCATGGCATCCCCCAGCCCGCTATTATGGCCCACATTCCTGGTCACCTTCTGGGATAGCCGCCGCCTGAGACTTGCACAAGCACTCAGCCCTGGCCCCGGCATGATGAATGCCAGATGAATTGCGCCTTCAGGGATCATTCAACGCTTCAGGCGTATCTTTGCTCACAGTTGCTGAGGACCGCCTTGGCTGAGGAGTGCGTCAAATGCCAGAATTTCTTCGTTCGAGCGCGATCATGCTGATGGGCCTTTCGGTCATGGCGGCTGGCATCGCCGTCGTGTTTTACGGCTAATTCATGACGTCCCGCAGCCGGCGCGCCCACGCCGCCGGCATACACCCGCCGCAAGCCTTGTTGTTTCCTCCGACTTGCGCCACTTAAAGGGGACCTGATGGTCCCCTTCTTCATTTGTGGCACCCCTTGGCTGAACACACATCGCTCGACACCTTCAGAACCGCGCAATTGCTCCTCGGTGATTATCTGACGCCCTCTGTCCGCCTTGGCGTCACCGGGCTGTCGCGCGCCGGGAAAACCGTTTTCATCACCGCGCTGGTGCGCAACCTGGTGACCGGTGGTCGGCTGCCGTTCTTCACGCCCGATGCCGAAGGCCGCATCATCCGCGCCTATCTCGAACCACAACCCGACGACAGCGTGCCGCGCTTCGACTACGAAGCCCATCTCGATGAGCTGACTGGCGATCCGCCGGCATGGCCGGACAGCACGCGGCGCATTTCTGAATTGCGCGTCACCATTGAATATCGCTCGGGAAATCCGTGGAAGCGCGCCCTCGGCCTATCGAAGCTGCATCTCGACATCGTCGATTATCCTGGCGAGTGGCTGATCGATCTGCCGCTGCTCGCCAAATCTTATGATGAGTTTTCGAGTGAAGCCCTCACCCTTGCCGCCGACCCATCGCGGGCGGCGATGGCCAAGCCGTGGCTGGATTTCCTAGCGGGCACCGATCCTGGGGCGGCAGAGAACGAGCAGATCGCGCTGTTTGGCACGAAGCTCTATGTTGAATATTTGAAGGCCCTGCGCAGCTCGGGCGCTCAAGTGACGTTGCCGCCGGGGCGCTTTCTGCTACCCGGCGATCTCGACGGTTCGCCGCTGTTGACGTTCTTCCCCATGCCGCTGATGGCGGGAACGTCGCCGCAGCGCGGTTCGCTCGGCGCCATGATGGCGCGGCGCTACGAGAGCTATAAAACCCAAGTCGTGCGACCGTTCTTCTCTGAGCATTTCAGCCGCCTCAATCGCCAGATCGTGCTCGTCGATGTGTTGGGCTCTCTCGATCAAGGTTCGGGCGCGGTGGCTGAACTTGAGCGCGCGATGAGCGGCGTGCTGAACGTATTCCGCCCCGGCGCAAATTCCTGGTGGTCGCTCATCGTCGGGCGCAAAATCGACAAGGTGCTGTTTGCGGCGACCAAGGCCGATCACCTGCACGCCGCCCATCACGACCGCCTCGCTGCGATTTTGAAGCGCATCGTCGATGACGCACTGCTGCGCGCGGAGACGCAAGGCGCAGGCGTAACGGCAATTGCCATGGCAGCTGTGCGCGCAACGCGCGAAGCCGAAGTCAAAAGCGGTGGCGAGACGCTGCCTTGTCTCAAGGGCGTTCCGCTGAAGGGCGAGCGCATTGGCGACGTGACATTCAATGGCGTCGAGGAAGCTGCGATCTTTCCAGGCGATCTGCCGAGTGACCCAGCCGACGCGCTCGATCGCGCACGCACCGCCAAACCCGGATCGCTGTCGCTCGTGCGTTTCCGTCCACCGAAACTGCCGCCGCGCCAGCCGGGCGTGAAAGAAGCTGCACTTCCGCACATCCGGCTTGATCGCGCCTTGGACTTCCTCATTGCGGATTATCTGACATGACGAACGATCCGAAGCCGGCGCCAACATCTGCCCCGCCACGCGCACCGCGTGTTTTCAAGATCGACGATCCGGCGCTGCAAGCCGAACCGGCGGACGATATTTTTGCCGACGCTGGCGCCACCACTTCGCGGCGCGGCGAGATTCCGGCTCCGCGCCGATGGACCGCGAACGATCTCGATCGCGGCGTCCGCTGGGGCAGCATAATGCTGTCGGCGATGGCAAGCCTTGCCTCACTCGCCGCCGGCTTGTGGTTTACGCGCTTCGTCTCTGTCGCGCTCGAACGTCAGGATTGGGTCGGCTGGGTAGCCGTCGGCTTGATGGCCGTGATCGCGCTCGCGCTAACCGTCATCGTATTCCGCGAGCTGATCGGCTTCCGTCGCTTGGCGCGGCTGTCGCGTGTGCGCAAATCCGTGCGCGAGGCGATTGCCTCGGGAGACGCGCAACAGGAACGCACGGCCGTCTCGTTGCTGTCGCGCCATTATCGCGGGCGGTCCGATATGTCGTGGGGTCTGGCGCGGCTTGCCGATCACAAGGGCGATGTGCTGGCGCCAGGCGAACTGCTGCGCCTTGCTGACCGCGAACTCTTTGCGCCGCTCGATACGCAAGCGCGCCGCGTCATCCTCAAAGCCGCCAAGCGCGTTGCGACCGTCACGGCGCTGTCGCCGATGATGTGGATCGCCGTCGGTTTCGTGATGGTCGAAAACGTCCGAATGTTCCGATCCCTCGCAGGCTTGTACGGCGGGCGTCCGGGCACGCTCGGCGCGTTGCGGCTGGCGCGCCTCGTTGTCGGCCACATCATCGCCACCGGCGGCATTGCGTTGACCGACGACCTACTCGGTCAGTTTCTGGGGCAAGATGTCTTGCGGCGCTTGTCGGCGCGACTTGGCGAAGGCGCTTTCAACGGCGCGTTGACCGCGCGCCTCGGCGTGGCGGCCGTCGAGGTTACCCGGCCGTTGCCATTTCTCGATGCCGAGCCGTTGCGTGTGCGCGAAATTTTTGCCGAGCTGTTCCGCTCGTTGCGCGGTGGCGACAAAGACTCCGCACCCGCGCAGGAGCCGGGCACGCGGGCGCCATAACGCCAGCGTCATATCGGATAGCGCTAGTTGGCGAGCGTCAGGCGGCTTTTGATAAAACTGCCGACTCCGTCGGGCGCGGCAGGCGCTCAGCCCATTCCGCGGCGCGCGTTTCAGTGGCGACGAGAATTGGCGGCGGCGTGCGCTCTTCTTCAGTTGACAGCGCCCAGCGCGAGAAGCGTCCCGCAGGCCGCGACGTCAACCAACTGACGGGACCGGCCAATACTAATCCGAGCACCACCGGCGCCATCCAGCCGAGCAGTCCCGGCGACACCGCATACGCGATAATCGCAACGAACAGCCCGATGCCCATATGCCAGCGGGCAAACCAGAAGGCGTCGCGCAGGCTCAAGGCGCCGTCGTCGCGCTTCTGTGCCTTCCAGCCGGAATCGATGCCCGCGAAGATCTGGATCGAACCGACCGTCTGCGTCAGCATCAGAATTGGCGCGATCAGCATTGAGTAGATGGTCTCATACAGCACACCGATTGTGCTGCGAACGGCATGCATCGCATTGCCTTCGCGGCGAGCACGCTTCCATTCAAGCAGCAACCCCAAACCTTTCGGCAACAGCACGACGCCGAGCGTCGCCAGAAAAAGGCGAAGCGCCGCGCCGGGATCGATGATCGGCCAAATCGGGAATAGCGTCTTGGCGTCACGGAAATAGCTGGGAATGATCTGCTGGCCTTGCAGCGCCAGCACGAGGCCGACGATCAGCGAGAGCGCCCACACGGCCGAGATCAGATACGACATCGCCCCCATACCGAGGTGGACGCGCCCCATGGCGGTCAGGCCCGGCTGCGAGACGATCGCCAGATGTTGCAGATTGCCCTGAGCCCAGCGCCGGTCACGCGTGACCACATCGACGATGTTCGGCGGCATGCCTTCATAAGAGCCTTCGAGCGACGGCATCATGTGCACGCCCCAGCCGGCGCGCTGCAGCAGTACGGCTTCAACGAAGTCGTGGCTCATGATGTGGCCACCGAACGGCTTGCGGCCCGGCAGGTCAGGAAGACCAGCAGCGGTCGCGAAAGCATGTGTGCGGATGATGGCGTTGTGGCCCCAATAGTTGCCCTGGTCGCGATGCCAGAACGCCAGCCCGGCAGCGACAGAAGGACCATACGTATTGCAAGCGAACTGCTGCAGATGCTGCAACAGACTTGAGCCGCCGACGAGACGCGGCACCGACTGAATCAGGCCGGCTTTGGGATCACGTTCCATCGCCTGCGCCAGCGTCACCAGCGTCGCGCCCGACATGATGCTATCGCCGTCGAGAATAATGAAGTTCTCGTAGGCCGCGCCGAACCGGCCGATCCATTCGGCGATGTTGCCGGCCTTGCGGGCGTAGTTGTCGGTGCGGCGCCGATAGTAGACCTGCACGCGCCCCTGAAGTTTGGTTTGCAACGCTTGATAGACGCGGGCTTCGCGCACGCCATCAATATCGCCGCGCGTGTCCGACAACACGAAGACGTCGAAATGATCTTGGCGGCCGAGCGCGACGAGTTCGTCGGCCATCGCTTCGATGGCACCCGACACGCGCGTCGGGTCCTCGTGATAAACGGGGAACAGCAGCGCCGTGCGCGTCGTCAGCGGAATCGCAGGGTCGGGCGGCGTAACGGAATCGGCCTTTTCGCCGGCGAACAGCGGAAGAAAGCCAAGCGCGCCACTCAAAGTTCCAAGCGCGATCCAGCCGAACGCCACCGTCGACAGAATGAGAAACATGAACTGCAGCGGGGTCATGGTCCCGAACGCGAGGATCGAGAACAGTTCGTAACCGAATGCCGCCGTGAGAACGGCCGCGCCGACGAATATCGCGGCGCGCGGAACCCAGTAGCCGCGGCGGCGCGGCTCGCTTGCTATCTCAACGCGGCCCGCAAAATCCTGAACCGGCATGTCGAGGGGCGAACGCGGCGGCACGTGCGTCCACGGTCCGGCGTCTTCGCTAACATACAGCAGCGGACCTTCGAACGGGCCAGGTCTTGGACCGGGGAAATTCTCGTTTACGGCTTCGTCCATCGATAGAGCCACGTCTCCGATAAGGTCTGTTCTGCGGCCTTCAATACCAAACGCAATTCAACGAGCTCAGAACCATCAGGGCTCATGTCGAATGCAACCCTGACGCCAGGAAGATTGGAATTGCGCTGCACGACGACGTTCGAAACCGATCCGGTGCTGGCGGTCACGTTGGCCACCGGCAGGTCGCGGATGTCCGCAACGGCTTGCCCCTCAAAGTCGATAACGAACAGAAAACTTCCAGGCTTTTTAGCGTTGCCGATGCGCGTCTTTGCGACGCGGGCACCGGACCAGGCGACGGGAACCTGCCCCGCCCAGTACAGCCGATAATCAAATGTAATCCCCTGACCGGCTTCAAGGCCCTTCGCCGGCTTCCAGAAGGCGGCGATGTTATCGTGGATCTCGTCTTCGACCGGGATCTCGACGAGTTCGATGGACCCTTCACCCCAGCCACCCTTCGGCTCGACCCACACGCTCGGCCGCCGCTCATAGTGCGCTTCGAGATCCTGGTAGGCATCGAAGTTGCGCGTCCGCTGCCACAGACCGAAGCCCTTGGGGTCCTTGTCCATGAAGGCGCTGATCTGCAGGGTCTTGGGATTGACCAATGGCCGCCAAATCAATTCGCCACCACCGTTCCAGATCGCAAGGCCTTCGCTGTCGTGAACCTCGGGCCGGAAATCCAACATCGGGCGCGGATCGGCCGACCCGTGCAGGAACATGCTGGTCAACGGCGCTATGCCGACATACGGCACGCCTTTGCGCGGGAACAACGTCGCCCCAACGTCCATGGTGGTTGCTTCGCCCGCCTGGATGACGAAACGATAGGCACCGGTTGTCGACGGGCTATCAAGCAGAGCGTACACCACCAATTGGGGCGTGCCGGCTTTCGGCTTCTCGATCCAGAATGTGCGGAAGAACGGAAACTCTTCGCCGCCGGGACGAGCGGTGTTGATCGCCAGTCCGCGCGCCGACGCGCCGTAGTTCTGGCCACGCCCAACGCCGCGCAAATAGCTGGCGCCTTGGAACACGACAAACTCATCATAATAGTCGGCGCGGTTGATGGGGCCGTGAATGCGAAAGCCGGAGAACCCGAACGGCGCCGCCTCCGGCCCCTGTCCGATTAGCGGCCCGAGCGAGAACAGCCGGTCGTTCGCAACCAGTTTGCGAACCTCGCCGTCCTCGATGATGTTCAGCTCGACCGGCATTTCATAGAGCCAGCCCATCGGAAAGAGTTGCAGCTCGAAATCCAGCTTCTCACCCCGCCAGATCGCCTGATCGGAGCGGAAGCGAATGTCGCGATATTGGTCATAGGACAGTGAATTGAAGGGTGGCGGTAGCTCGATCGTCGGCTTGGCAAACTCCGTGGCGGCCAGCGATCGGGCGGCTTCAATGACATTTTCGGCGCCAAATACCGGTTTGGCTGCGGCCGCTGCATCGCCGGCCGCGGGAACCGCAGCAGCGCCTTGATCGCCCGCAAACGCATGGCTCGACGCCGCAAGCCCGCGCACGAACGCTAAAGCACCCGCCATCGACACAGCGCCGCCAAGCACTGACCGCCGGTCGATCGTATCGTTTGTCATAATTCACGAACCTGATAACTGCTCTGCAACGATCTAAAAACGCTGCATTTTCCTCGACTCCAGACACAAAATGCCGCCTGCAAGCCCCGCCGCCTTCACCTACTGCCTGATTGTGGCAGATTTTACACGGCTGTCCCATATCAGTGTGGCATTTCCATCAAAACGAGCCGAAGCCGTTTTCCGCAGTGCCCACCTCAATTGCCCGCGGCGGGCACGCAGTTGCACACCCCACCCCAACCGTCTGCAAGCAATTTGGTGCCGCCTTCTTCGTCCGCTATAGAGAGATCAGCGGCGCAAGTTTGTACGCGACCGGGGGGCACTTGAAATGACTCTTTTGGACGAGGGATCGCTGCTGGAAGCCATCATGGATGCCCGCAGTCAGATCGACTTTCTCTGGCAGTTTTTCGTGACCGTCCACATCGCGATTTTCGCGCTGCTCTTCATCTACGACCACGCCGTCGCGGGCCTCAATTGGATCGGCAAAATATTCTCCGTCGCCGGTATCGCAGCGTTCGAGTGGATCAACGGCAATGCCCTCGTTAATGCTTATTTTACGCTCAATTCCATGCATGAGCAGTATCGATGGGCATACGGACAAGTTGAGCGTTTTCATGCGTCGTTCTACGGCCAATTCGTGCTCGCTGATTTTTCAAACCGGCCCGAGATGGTGGTCTACACACACTCGACCGCACTGGCTGTCGTGCGGCTCGCCTTCGCATCCCGGCGCTTCATCCGCAGCCATCGCGAGATCGCCGCTCCCCATACGGACTAACGAGCCACGTTGCCGGGGTTGGCGCACGGCACAAGACGGACTGATGGAGATGCGGATCAACTCAGCGATACGCACCACGCCCGGCACCGGCGCCCGACTTATGCTCGCAGCTGCAGCATAATCTCGTGGTATTCGAGCCACAAAATTCGGGAAATCCACCGCCAAACCACTTAAGACCATTTTCTCGGCAGCCCTTATCTGCTTAATGGGGACCCTATGCGGTGATTCGGGGGGATCCCAAGCATCGCTAACGACGGGTTGAGGACGGAATTCTTTTAAGAGTGCTGGGCTGAACAGTTCCGTTCCGTCCGCAATTTGGTTAAGTCGAAGCAGACGGGAGTTAGGTAATGAATAAATATAGTCTCAGTGCCCTTGTGGCCGCTGGCTTGCTTGCAGGTGCAGCCACGAGTGCCTCTGCAGCCGATCTTGGGGGCAACTGCTGCGCCGACCTTGAAGAACGCATTGCAGAACTCGAAGCCACAACCGCCCGCAAAGGCAACCGCAAAGTTTCCCTCACGGTTTCTGGCTGGGTCAACCAGCAGATCACCTTCTGGGATGATGGCGCAGAATCGAACGTTTACATCCACGACCTTGGCACGACGCTGGGCAGCCACGTGAAGTTCACGGGCCAGGCCACGATCTCGCCAGGCTGGTCGGCTGGTTACGTGCTGCACATTGAAGCGATCAACAGCGATGGTCTGACGATCAGCCAGAACAACGACAACGGTCCGGCCGCTTACGTTGGCAGCCGTCGCGCTGATGGCACGACGTTCGGCAACTGGGGTGGTGCACAGGGCTGCGCCGGTATGGGCGGCGCCTGGGGTGACTGCAACGGCTTGACGCGCAACGTCGTCCGTTACGACTCACCATCGTTTGGTGGCTTCTCGGTCTCCGCCTCTTGGGGTGAAGACGATATGTGGGATGTCGCGGCTCGTTACGCTGGCGAATTCTCGGGCTTCAAGTTGGCTGCTGCTGCGGCCTACAACGAAGTTACCGACGCTGGCATGGGCGCTGCACCGGTATCTTCGAACAACTACTTCCAGGCTGGTGCCTACCTCCAGCACGTTCCGACCGGCCTCTTCGTCTTGGGTAACTACGGCATCCTCGATGTCGATGGCGCCGCAGAAAAGGCCGATACGTGGTACGTCAAGGCTGGTCTGCGCACCCGCATGTCGGCCCTCGGCCACACGGTGTTCTACGGCGAATACCTGAACGGTCAGGACGGCGGCTTCAATGCTGACTCGGAACTCGACGTCTGGGGTGCTGGTATCGTGCAGGAAATCGACGCTGCTGCGATGTCGGTTTGGCTCAAGTATCGCAACCTGAGCTACGATGACGCCGTTGAAACGAACGTCGAAGACTTCCAGTACGTGGGCCTCGGCGCGATCATCAACTTCTAAGTTGAGCTTCGCCTGAAGACTCGAAATCAGAAAGGCCGCCTCTCGGGGCGGCCTTTTTTCATGTCTCCCGCACAGCTTATCCACGGCACACCCGTGGAGAACCCCATGTCCACCACAATGTGACATGCAAAAATGCAAGACCTGCGTGCATCATGTTTTTCGTATTAATTTCAATTCTTTACGGCGGTTTCCTTAGATCGTGCCCATACCCCTAGGCGTTGCCGAAGGGCAACTCCCCCCGATTAGTCGCCCGGTTTTCGCAATGCTTAATTGTTGCGCAGGGGCGAATCGCAGAGTTTCCCCTCAAGCGGCGAATTCACTTGGAAGGTATTCGGCCGTGTACCGCATGGGAGCGGTTTCGTTCACGGCGATCCAATTTTGTACCGCGTTCCGCCATCTAGAAGTGATGAAGACGGGAGAAGGTCATATGAATAAGTTTAGCCTAAGCGCCCTGGTGGCTGCAGGCGTTCTCGCTGGCGGTTTCGCCACGAGCGCCTCTGCTGCCGACCTCGGCGGTAACTGCTGCGCCGATTTGGAAGAGCGCATCGCAGAACTCGAAGCCACCACGGTTCGCAAGGGCAACCGCAAGGTGTCTCTGACGGTTTCGGGCTGGGTCAACCAGCAGATCACCTTCTGGGATGATGGCGCAGAATCGAACGTTTACATCCACGATCTCGGCTCGACGCTGGGCAGCCACGTGAAGTTCACGGGCCAGGCCACAATCTCGCCAGGTTGGTCGGCTGGTTACGTGCTTCACCTTGAAGCCATCAACTCTGATGGTCTGACCATCAATCAGGACGTCGACAACGGTCCGGCTGCTTTGGTTGGCACAGCCAACGGCGTGCAGACGCTGCAGTCGTACTGGTTCGTGAAGAGCGACACGCTCGGTAAGGTGTCGGTTGGAAAGCAGTCGCAGGCTTCGGACAACACCGCCATCCTCGTTGATGGTTCGGGCTCGCTGATCTCGGCCAACTGGGTCGCGTTCGACACCAACTCGTTCGGCGTCCGCCTGAAGAATGGCGCGCTGTTCGGTAGCTGGGGTGGTGCTCAGGGCTGCGCCGGTATGGGCGGCGCCTGGGGTGACTGCAACGGCTTGACGCAGAACGTCGTCCGTTACGACTCGCCGACGTTTGCTGGCTTCTCGGTCTCCGCCTCTTGGGGTGAAGACGATATGTGGGATATCGCCGCTCGTTACTCTGGCGAATTCAACGGCATCAAGATTGCTGCCGCTGCTGCCTACAACGAAGTCACCGACGCTGGCATGGGCGCTGCGCCGAAGTCTTCGAACGACTACTTCCAGGCTGGTCTCTACCTCCAGCACGTTCCGACCGGCCTCTTCGTCTTGGGTAATTACGGCATTCTCGACGTTGAAGGTGCTCCTGAGAATGCCGACACGTGGTACGTCAAGGCTGGCCTCCGCACCCGCTTCAACGCTCTCGGTCACACGGTGTTCTACGGCGAATACCTGAACGGCCAGGACGGCGGCTTCTTTGCCAACTCTGAACTCGAAGTGTTCGGCCTCGGCGTTGTGCAGGAAATCGACGCTGCTGCGATGTCGGTTTGGCTCAAGTATCGTAACCTGAGCTACGAAGATGACGTCATCACTGGCGCGATCGCTGCTGAAGACTTCGACTACGTTGGTCTCGGTGCGATCATCAACTTCTAAGTTGAGCCTCGCCTAACAACTCTGAAGCCGCCCCTCACCGGGCGGCTTCTTTGCGTTTAGGAGCGGTGCTCCTTCGGCAAATTAACGGATAAGAGCGTTGGAGCGAGTGGGGGACAACCTTGGCGCTGTCTTTTTTGCCGCCCCTCTCGCTAGCCCACTCCCCATTGTAGGAATGCGGAGAGGCGATATTCTGCAGACATGTTCGCCACCTTTTTTCACGAGCTGCGCAGCGCCAAGATTCCGGTCACGCTCAAGGAGTATCTGACGCTCCTCGAGGCGATAGACGCCGGCATCGCCGGAGGTCGCGTCGAAGATTTCTATTATCTCGCCCGCGCCGCTCTGGTGAAGGACGAGCGCAATCTCGACCGGTTCGATCAGGTCTTCGGCCACGTCTTCAAAGGCCTCGAACTCACCTCGGAAGCCCTTGAAGCGGCGATCCCCGAAGAGTGGCTGCGGCGCATTTCAGAGCTGCATCTGTCGGATGAAGACAAAGCCCGCATCGCCGAACTCGGCGGTTGGGAAAAGATCATGGAGGAGCTGCAGAAGCGCCTCGCGGAACAGAAGGAGCGCCATCAAGGCGGCAACAAGTGGATCGGCACAGGCGGCACCTCGCCGTTTGGCGCATATGGCTACAATCCCGCCGGCATTCGCATCGGCCAGAAGGAGAGCCGCCATCGCCGCGCGATTAAGGTCTGGGACAAACGCGAGTTCAAGGATCTTGCCGGCACCGCTGAAGTTGGTACGCGCAATATCAAGATCGCGCTGCGCCGCCTCCGCCAGTTCGCCCGCACCGGCGCGCAAACGGAACTCGACCTCGATGACACCGTGCGCGGCACTGCTGAGAAAGGCTATCTCGACATTCACATGCGCCCCGAGCGCCACAACACCCTCAAGCTGCTGATGTTCTTCGACATCGGCGGCTCCATGGACGACCACGTCAAAGACGTTGAGGAACTGTTCTCTGCCGCGCGCTCGGAATTCAAGCACCTTGAATACTACTACTTCCACAACTGCCTCTATGAGGGCGTGTGGAAGGACAATGCGCGTCGCTATACCGACAAGACCGATACGTGGCAGGTGCTGAATACCTATCCTGCAGACTACAAAGTCATCTTCGTCGGCGATGCATCGATGAGCCCGTATGAAATCACGGTTGCGGGTGGATCGGTCGAGCACATGAACCCCGAGTCGGGTGCCGTCTGGTTGCGGCGCGTGACCGATATCTACAAGCACGCCGTCTGGCTGAACCCAGTTGAGCAGCGCCATTGGGACTGGACTCCGTCGATCGGATTGATCGCCAGGGCGTTCGGCGGCCGCATGTATCCGTTGACCCTCGATGGGCTGGATGCCGCCACCCGCGCCCTGATGCGCTGAGGCAGGTCTCAAGTTGCAGATAACCGTTTTTCGGGACCGCAATGGCAGTTTGCGGGGGAGTCTTTATGAGATCATGTTGACCGGCCACGCGTGGTGGGCCAATCCTCACCGCTAGAGCCCGGTTCCACGGGTTACGGGGAAGCATTCATGACGTCGCGATTTCACCTGCCTGCACTCGGTTTGTGTCTGGCGCTCAGCCTCACGCTCTCGGGCTGCGGCGCATCTCTGCCGGGGCTGAGCACGGGATCGCTGTTTGGTGGCGATAGCGCAGCCAAGGCGCCGCCGCCGCCAGCCAACGACCCAACGAGCCGCGCCATTCAAGTCGGCTCGACATCGGCGCGGGCGCTGAAGTGCGGCTTCAATTTCGATCCCGTAAAACTGCGCACGCAGTTCATCGCCAACGAAGCCATGGCAACGACAACACCCGCCGACGCCGACAAAATTGGTCAGGTCTACGACACGGCCTTCCGCGGCGTTTCCAAGGCGATCTCCGAACAGGGCGAGGGCTATTGTTCACCCCACAAAACGCAGACCATCAAAGAAGCCCTCAATCGCCATTTGGCGGGCGATTATACGCCAGCACCCCGCGAACCCGTTGAGGAAGACGACGGCGGTTTGTTCGGCAGCCTGGGTGGCGGATCGGGTAGTGAATATAAAGCCAGCAACCCTTGGGACCGCAACGAGTAGCCAGGTCGCCGCGATCAGCGCGGCGCGGTAACGTGTGAAGTTGAGACATCGTCCGTGCAGCAGCTTTTATGGTTTGAAGTCATTCTGAAAGCAGCCGCCGGCGGCACGCTGCTGCTGATCCCGCTGACGGCCATCCGCATCGCCGGTTTGCAGCGCCCCGAAACAGGCTTCTGGCCGCGCTTGCTCGGCGCCGTCGTTCTTGGCATCGCGGCCGCCGTATTCATAACCCTCCAATACCCCGACGCACGTGGTGGCCTCGGACCCGCTGGATTGATCCCGATAAACCTTGCTGGCGCCGCCGCCATGCTCGCACCGCTGGTGATGGGGACTGCGGCGCCGACGCGGCGTGGCAAAGCATTCATAATCGTTAACGCGGTGGCGCTTCTAACCCTCGCATTTCTTGAAATAGCCCACATCTAGGCACCCTGGGTTTACGGGGCGGAAAGCCTATTCATGTCATATCGGTTATTTCCCGAGCCTCCTCGACGCGTCCCGCGTTAATGAGGCTTACCGATGCGCGAGTACCATGACCGCCCAAGCCCGATCGCTTGCACCGCCATTAATCCCGGTGTCCGCGCCATGCCCCACGGTCCCTGCCGCGGTGCGCGCGGCAACAGAAGTTGTGTACACGCTGATAACGGCTCGCGCGGAATTCGACGCGCTCGAAGCTGAGTGGAATGCGCTGTTCGAACGCGCCGGCAAGCCGACGCAAGTCTTCCAGACCTTCAATTGGAACTGGCACTGGGCCAATCATTTTCTGGCGTCATCACTAGGTGGCGTCGCTGGCGTCAGGCTTTCGCTGATCACTGCGCGGCGCGACGGAAAACTCATCATGGTCTGGCCGTTGGTGACCGAGCGCATGCGCGGCATCACCCAGGCGTTCTGGATGGGCGATCCCGCCAGTCAGTACGGCGATATCATCATTGACGATGTGTCCGATGCGCTCGCCGTGATGCGCGGCGGCTGGGATCATCTCGTCGCCAACGCGAAAGGCGACGTGCTGCGTCTGCGGCGCATCCGTGAGGATGCAGCGATCGCTCCGCTGATGGTGGAGATAGGCGCGTCGGTCGCTGATAAGCTGACCGCGCCATACATGGATCTGGCCAGCGCACCGACCTTCGCCAAGTACGAAGAACGCTATTCGAGCCACGCCCGCAAAAACCGCCGCCGCTTGAAACGCCGCCTCGAAGAGCGCGGCACGGTGACATTCGAACGCCACCATGGCGGCGCAGACGCCCGGCGCCTCGCCGTCAAAGCGCTCGAACTCAAATCCGAATGGCTGCAGAGCCGCGGCTTGATTTCGCAAGCCATCTCGAACGCTCGTATGGCTCGGTTTTTTGCCGACGCGGCGGGCGGCGAAGAAAAATCGACGGACTGCATCGTATCGGCATTGATGCTGGATGGAGAACCGGCTGCACTCGAAGTCGCCTTCACCTGCAAAGGCCGGCTGGCGATGCACGTCATCGTCTACAATCTCAAATTCGAAAAAGCCGGCGTTGGCGTCCTTCTGATGGAAAAGAGCCTGAGCGACGGCTACGTCGAGAACATCGGCGTCTACGATATGCTCGCCCCCGGCGACAACTATAAGCTCGATTGGGCCGATGGATCAGCCCACGTGTGTGATTGGGTCAAGCCGCTGAGTATCAAGGGCGCCGCCTATGCCCATGTCTACCTCGGTCAGCTACGGCCGAAAGCCAAAGCTTTCATGGCCGCCATGCCGCAATCGCTGCGCAAACTGATCAAGCGCGCCGCCAACGGCTGAGGCGATCCAACCGCAAAAGCCGGCCTACTTTACACCAAGCTTTTTCTGCAAGCTCGACGACGACGTCGTGTACTGGAACAGCACCTTCTTGCCGGGATTGACGATGCGGCTTGCCGCCTGAGCCATCAACGCCGCTTCATGGAAGCCCGACAGGATCAGCTTCAGCTTGCCCGGATAGCTGTTGATATCGCCGATGGCGAAAATGCCCTTCTCGCTGGTCTCGAAGCGTTCGGTATCGACCGGCACAAGGTTCTCGTTGAGGTTCAAACCCCAATTGGCGATTGGACCCAGTTTCATGGTCAGACCGAAGAACGGCAGCATCGCGTTGCACGGCAATGCCTCTTCGCCATCCGCCGTCCGCAACGTCACTGATTGCAGATTATTGCCGTCAGCTTGCAAGGCCGTCACCTGGCCAATCGCCAAGCGAACTTTGCCTTGCGCCACCAGCGCGCGCATCTGATCAACCGAATGCGGCGCGGCGCGGAACTCATCGCGACGATGCACCAACGTCATGCTTTTTGCGACCGGCTGCAGGCTGAGCGTCCAATCGAGCGCGCTGTCGCCGCCACCAATCACCACGATATCGCGGCCGCGCAGGGATTCGATTTTGCGCACGGAATAGAACACCGAAGTGCCTTCGTGCGTTTCGATGCCCGGCAACGGAGGGCGCTTCGGCGTGAACGATCCGCCACCGGCTGCGATGACCACGACTTTGGTGAGGAAGACAGTGCCCTGATCGCTGACCAAGCGGAAGCGGCCATCGGATTCGCGCGTCAATCCATCGATACGTTCGCTGAAATGAAATTTAGGTTCGAACGGCTTGATCTGTTCCATCAAGCGGTCGGCCAATTCCTGGCCGGTGACCAACGGCAGCGCCGGCACGTCGTAAATCGGCTTCTCGGGATAGAGTTCGACGCACTGGCCGCCAGGACGGTCAAGAATATCGACAACGTGGCATCTGAGATCGAGCAGCCCCAGTTCGAAGACCGCAAACAGACCGCAGGGGCCCGCGCCAATCACGACGACGTCGGTTTCAATCGTCTCGCTCGCGGCTGCGTCTGTGCTGTCTGTCATTTCGTTGGGTCTCGCACCAAATTGAAAGACGCGGCAACGACCCGCCGCGCGCGAAAAATCAGAACTGCTTGGCCGGCACGCGCACGACCAGCCCGTCGATGGCGGCGGTGATTTTCACTTGGCAGCTCAAGCGGCTACCCTCGCGCACGTCGAACGCAAAATCGAGCATATCTTCTTCCATGGCCGACGGGCTGCCGGTCACGCTGCGCCAAGCGTCATCGACATAGACGTGACAGGTCGCGCACGCGCACGCACCACCGCATTCGGCTTCGATACCTTCGACGTTATTGAGTTTGGCGGCTTCCATAACCGTCATGCCGATGTCGCCCGTTACCGTCTGGCTGGTGCCGTCGGGCTGAATGAATGTGATTTTGGCCATTGGAAATCCGGGAAATCTGAATTGCTCTGTCGGCGGCGGGCCGTCGCGCAGGATTAGTCGGAGCGACCGGGGATTTCAAGCATTTGGGCAAATACGGGAGGGCGGCAAAACGGCAGTATTGACGCACGTCATCGATGCGCGCGGCAATCAGCGCTTCCAAGACGCGGCCATCAGCGGTCTGCTATGGTCCCGTTATGATTACGAAGCGTTCGGGTAAGCCGACCGGATGAAGGCGCGCGCTTCTTCGGCGGCCTCTTCGATTCGAGCGATCGCTTGCGAGCGCAAAGCGGCGTTCATGATGGTTGCCGGGTGCTCGGCGTGTTCGGCCAACAGGGCGACGCGCCATGCACCAACCGCTCTGCCCGAACCCTTGAGGGTGTGGGCCGCCATCTGCCAGTCGCGTTCGGAAGCCGCAAGGCTGAGGGCTTTGATGGTTTCCGGCAACTGGCCGAGAAACAGCTCCAGCACCTCTTTTTCGAGCTTTACGTCGCCCATCGTATAGCGGCGCAAATGCTGGAGATCGATGGCATTGAGCTGCTCCGTGGCCGCTCCCTGACGCCCTGTCCGGACGTCGAATTCCATAGGATTCATCAGCATCGGCAGACCTATCCATCTTTCCGGCGTGACAAGCCCGGTTCAAGCCTGACTTCGACACGTCCAGCAAGATACTGTCACGGCGGTTATAAGCCTGGGTAAAACAATGCCGCCGAAACCGGGCCGTCAGTGAAAGGCTTTGGTAACCTCCGGAATTCCTGGGATTTATCTCAGTTCGACGACAAGGCAGCATGTGCCGCCCTAATCTCGCCGCAAATTAGCCTGCGCGCAGGGTTGCATACCCCTGCAAAACCAATGAATTAACACGAAATGGCGTTTGAGAACGGATGGGAAATGGCCTAAGTTCCGGGCGTTGGGGGACCCTGTATCCGCGAGACCGCTACTTCTGGCTGGGTCCGCGTTGAGGGATGCGTGGCATGGCGCAAGATCAGATTGCGAAATTAATGGCGATTGCTGGCCACGCGGCCGACGATCCCGGGGCGCTCGGCACGCACGCCGATGACAGGCTGGCTGCTGACACGCTGAGTGTCAGCGATGCTGCCCCACCGTCACTACCGCAATCTTCATCCATCCAACCGGCCGGCGCACCCCAATCCGCCAATGATGCGCCTGCGCGTCGTGTTGCTCGCCGCCGGCCTGCCGGACCCGTACGCGGCAAGATCGCCGCCAACGACGATGTGCCAAGCATCGGCGGGTTGATCTACGCGCTCGAACAAAAGCCATCGACGAAGATCTTCCGCGTCGCCACCATCGCCAGCGTGTTGTGGGCGGTCGTCGGCATCGCCTATGGCGCGTTTACCTTGGTGCCCGAATGGTCGGCTGGCGCGACGCTCTCGTCGCTGTTGCTGCACCCCGTCACGTTCTACACCGCCACCGCCGTCATCGTGCCGATCGCGATCTTCTGGCTACTGGCGCTGCTCAACTGGCACATCGCTTCGCTCGCCCTCAAATCATCGACGATGACGGAAGTTGCGATCCGCCTTGCCGAACCTGATCGCGCCGCCGAACAATCGATTGCGAGCCTCGGGCAGGCCGTCCGCCGGCAGGTCTCGTTCATGAACGATGCCGTGTCACGCGCCCTTGGCCGCGCTGGCGAATTGGAAGCTCTCGTCCACAATCAGGTCGCCGATCTCGAACGCTCGTATGAGCAGAACGAGCGCCGTATTCGCGGCCTTATTCAGGAGTTGACCGGCGAGCGTCACGCGCTCCTCAACACCTCGGGCAGCGTCACCGACACACTAAAGACGCTCGGTACGGAAATTCCGCAGCTCATCGAAAAGCTATCGACGCAGCAGGTGACACTCGCGACCATCATCAAGGGCGCCGGCGAAAACCTCGCGATGCTCGAAGGCTCGCTTGCGACCTCGACCGACCGCTTTGAGATGTCGCTCGGCACGCGCACGCAACAGCTGCAAACCGTTCTCGAAGATTACACCAGCGCGTTTTCGACGGCGCTCGGCGCGCGCACCGAACAGATGCGCGTCGCATTCGATGGCTACATGCAGACGCTCGATACGTCGCTCGGCAACCGCACCGAGAACCTGCAGACCGTCTTCGAAGAATACGCCCGCGCGCTCGACACGACGCTCGCCAATCGTGCCCAGGCGCTCGACATCCAATTGATCGAACGCACCAAGTCGCTCGACGACGCGTTCCAGAAACGCCTGCAGCTGTTCGACGATCAGATCGTCCGCTCGACGTCGGCCATCGACAGTGCCGTCAGCGAGAAGGCCGCGCTGCTCACCGACGCCTTGGATCTGCACGCGCGCACGTTCAGCGAAACCATGACACGCCAAGCCGCCGATCTCGACGACTCGGTGATGAACGGCGTCAACGCCGTCCGCCGCACCAGCGAGAACATCACGCGCCAGACCATGAAGGCAATCGAGGGCCTGTCGCAGCAGTCGGGCATTCTGCAGAACGTCGCCGAAAACCTGTTCTCGCAGATTCACGGCGTCACCAGCCGATTCGAAGACCAGGGCCAGCAGATCCTCAAGGTGGCCGATCATCTGAGCGACGCCAACCTGCGCATCGATTCGACATTGCAGACGCGCCATGCCGATCTGTCGCGTACGCTCGATCGCCTGTCCGGCAAGGCCGACGAATTCGGCCGCACGATTGCCGACTACTCGACCAACATCGAAGGTTCACTGACCAACATCGAAGTGCGCGCCAAGGCTCTGGCCGAGGAGTTGCGCGACGGCACGGAAGCCCGCTCACGCACGCTGATCGCTGAACTTGAACGCGTCAAATCGCAGACGGAAGCCGAAAGCGATCGCACCCTGAGCGATCTTCGCCAGCGCTTCAACAGCGTGTCGGGTGAGCTCTCGAAAGAGTTTGAATCGCTCTCGACCCGTCTCGCGACCGCATCCGATGAAACGCGCCTGCGCGCCGCCGAAGCCGCCGAAACGCTGGCCCGCGAACAAGCGCGTATCCGCGAAGAATCCGCCCGCCTGCCCGCGACCAGCCGCGAAACCGCCGACGCCATGCGTCGCGCCCTCAACGATCAGCTGAAGGCCCTCGATCAGCTGTCGCAGATCTCGGCGCGGACGGTTGTGCAACGTGATGTGGTTTCGCCGCAGAAGCCGGCAGCCCTCCAGCCGTTGGCGCGTCAGCAAACCTCGCTGCCAGCCGCCGTACCGTTGGCATCGACCCCGGCCACGCCAGTTCCTCAGACAGAAACGCCGCCATCACGCGGGCGGTCTGCAAATCCGGCAGCCGACGGCCGCGAAGGCTGGTCGCTTGGCGATCTGCTGGCGCGCGCTTCTCATGACGAAGAAGCACAGGCCGAAGCTCGTGCCGCCGCTGAAGCCGCAACGCGCGCCCGCGCCGAACCGTTCCGTCTCGACGTCGGCGTCATCGCGCGGGCCGTCGATCCGGGCACCGCGTCCGCCATCTGGAACCGCATCCGTGCCGGCCAGCGCAACGTCATGGTGCGCAGCATTTACACACCCGAAGCACGCACCGCATTCGACCAGATTACCTCGCGCGTAAAAACCGATCCCGAACTTGCGCAAACCGTGTTGCGGTATCTGTCGGACTTCGAACGCATCATCAATGATGCCGATCAACGCGATCCAACCGGACGTCTGGCGCATACGCACCTGATTTCCGATACCGGCCGCGTCTATCTGTTCCTGGCCCACGCAAGCGGCCGGATCGCCTGATCGGTCGCGCATTTCCAACCAAGGCTAGAAGCGATCGCAACGGTGGCGAACCTTAAGCCCCAATTGGTCATCGAAGCACGCCACGAAAATTGGCCGCTGCGCGAAGCCTTCAACATATCACGCGGATCAAAGACCGCTGCCGACGTCATCATTGCAACGGTGACCGACGGGCGCCACACCGGTCGCGGTGAAGCGGTGCCCTACGCCCGTTACGGCGAAACCGTTGAAGCCTCCCTGCGTTCCATTGCAGCGCTCGGTCCCATCACCGGCCGCGACGATCTCGCCGCGCGCCTGCCACCCGGCGCTGCCCTCAATGCGGTTGATTGCGCGCTCTGGGATTACGAAGCCAAAAGCTCCGGAACCGCGGTCCACAAGCTTGCCGGATGCGCACACCTCGCACCCGTCGTCACCGCCTTCACACTCAGCCTCGATACGCCGGACGCCATGGCTGCTAAGGCGCGAGCCGTGCCGGACCTGCCGCTTTTGAAACTCAAGCTCGGCGGCATCGGTGATGGCGCGCGTATGCGGGCCGTTCGCGCGGCACGCCCCGACGCGCGATTGATCGCGGACGCCAACGAAGCGTGGTCCGTCGCCATGCTCGCAGAGTTGCTGGCGGAAGCCGCCGCCCTCGGCTTCGAAGTGATCGAACAGCCTTTGCCTGAGAATGCCGACGAGGCACTGCGCGGCTTTGCGCGGCCTTTGCCGGTGTGCGCCGATGAAAGCGTTCATACCGTTCGCGATCTGCCGCGCCTCGTAGGCTTGTATGATGCGATCAACATCAAGCTCGACAAGGCTGGCGGATTGACGGGCGCACTCGCGTTGCATGGCGCGGCACGCGACGCTGGCTTGAAAATCATGGTTGGCTCAATGGTCGCGACGTCGCTCGCCATCGCGCCCGCGCTCATCCTCGCGCAAGACGCGGAGTGGACCGATCTTGATGGGCCGCTGCTGCTGGCGCGCGATCGCGCTGAAGGCGTGGTGATAACCGCTGGCCGCATCGCACCGGCGACGGCCACGCTCTGGGGTTAGCCCCTCACTTGTTCGGAAACGTCGCTAGCGGTTTCGCGCGCCTTGCCGATCAGCTCTTGCCCCGCCCACACGCGATTGAGTTGCAGCGACGCAAACAGTGCCAGCACCGCAATCACCGCCATAGCGAAATACGATTGACCGCCGTGGCTCGCATAGAGCGAACCTGCAATCAGCGTCGCGATGCCCATAGCAAGGCCCGCCGCAATCGTCGCATAGAGCGCCTGCGCACTTCCCGCCGCCCGCACCGGCACAGCTTTGCCGATGAAATGGATCGCGCCGATGTGCGAGGCGCCATAGGTGATGCCGTGCAGAACCTGCAACGGAATAAGCAGTTCGATGGCCGGATCGAAGGCCATCGCGATCCATCGCAGGATTGAAGATCCGGCACCCGCGATCAACAACGCGACCGCGCCGAACGTGCGCACCAGCCAGCCTGAAACCGCAAACAACAAGACTTCGGCAATCACCCCGATGGCCCAAAGGCTGCCGATCCAACCGCCGCTGAGACCCTGCTTCTGCCAGATCAGCGTGCCGAACGTCAGGAAGGTTGCGTGCGCCGCCTGGATGCAGCCGGCAGCCACCAGAAACGCCACGAATGCCGGCTGCCGCAGCAGCATCATCGGCTCTTCGGCTTTCCACCATGGTGCGCGCGCCGGCTCGGCATCATCCGATTTCAAAACTTCAGCCGGCAAAACGTGTGCGGCAGCGACAGTCAGCGCGCAGCCGATAGCGATCAACCAGATGCCGACCCCGCTTCCCCAGCGCGCAACGGCAAACCCGCCCGCAAAGCTCGCCCCGATGAAGGTCAATGATCCCCATAACCTCATGCGGCCATAGTCCAACCCGGCATGGCGGACACCTGACACGGCAACCGTTTCGGTCAGCGGCATGATGGTCGAGAACATGA
Organism: Hyphomicrobium sp.; assembly: GCA_016716675.1. Taxonomy (GTDB): domain Bacteria; phylum Pseudomonadota; class Alphaproteobacteria; order Rhizobiales; family Hyphomicrobiaceae; genus Hyphomicrobium_B. The sequence continues at coordinate 237,794 of JADJVG010000002.1, read as the reverse complement.
CGATCAACGGCACAGTCAGCAGCATGATCGGCCAAAAGCTCGTGGCTTGGCTCAATGCCAGCACAACCGCGAGGCTCAGCCAGGCCAGCGCGACCAGCATAATGCGGTGGCGCCCCGTGCGGTCGGCGGCCATCGCGACGCCGGGCGTGAAGAACAGGCGCAGGAAGAACGGTGCGGCCATGACGGCGCTGATCTCGGAGGCGGTCAGTCCGCGCCCTTCCAACCAGACGGGCATATACGGCACGTGCATGCCATAGACGACGAACAGCGCCGCATAGAACAGCGCGATCCGCACCCCAAACGCACGCGCACGCCGTGCCGCCTCCATAACCGTCCACTCCCGCTCTATCGCCGCGCCCAATGCATAGCCGCCGGACGCGCCACCGCGATACCGGAAAGACTCAGTTGGCAAGTTTCGTTATTGCCGAAGCGCAACAAGCCTTAGCTTCGGCGCCATCGAATCACGTATGCCTACGTTATCTGTTGAAGAATTGGGACGGCAATGCAGCGGCTATCACCAGCCACCAGCGACGATAGCGAAACCGAATACCGGGCAATCGAATCGACCCTGCTAGAGTCGGCGCGTGGGCGCTGGTTCCTGGCCGAGCATGGCCGCCGCGCGCGCCGCCTCGACAGCGCGCTGCTGGAAGATGCGATTGGACGCCTGCAAACATCGCTGCGCCAGCCGCCAGCCCTGCTTGGTCAACTGAAAGCCGAAATCGAGACGTTGAAGCAGCACCTCGCCGCCATCCGCAGCGAACTGCTGTCGCGTCCCCGTGCCGAAGAAGGCGCGGAGGTACCTGCATCCCACGCCATTCTCAAAGCGGCTGAGGATATTCACGATATCGCTTGGTCCTTGCAGGCGAACCCCTTCGATCCGAAGGGCTGCGAAACGATCGCGCGCAATGCCGGTCGTCTCTACGTTCTGAGCCAAGGGCAAGCCATCGCATCTGATCGCGCTCTGAAAACCGCAACCGCCATCGAAGACGCGTCGAATCGCCTCGAAGCGATTCTTGAAACCGTCATCCACGAGCTGCAGGTAGACGCGCCGCAGGCTCAAGCGGGTTAGCTGCGCTCACATGCGCTGCGGTGTGACGGATTGCAGAACAACGCTGTCGATCGCAAAACTTTCAATAGCATCGCTCAATCGTGCCATGCGATCGCATCGCCTGATCGTCCTGGAACGCTCATAATCGAAAAAAGCCGACCTCAAGGGCCGGCTTTCTTTAATCAGGCGAGATGGCCGGGCGTCAGTTGCTACCGGCGAACATCCAATCGAGCTTCGAGCGGACGCCGACAGAAATAATATCCGCGCTGCTCTCGACATCACCCACCAACGCGCCGCCGCCTTGAACGGTCCGTGCATCATCGATGAACACATGCGCGTATGACAGATCGACGGTGGTCGTTTCGCTGTACTTGTAAGACGCACCTGCCGACAGCCAAATGCGATCCGCATCCGGCACGCGGATCGTGCGGCCTTCGTCAGAATCGATCGGCGAGATTTCATAAGCGACGCCGCCACGCAGGGTCAGCTGTTCGCTGTAGGCGTGTTCAAGACCTGCCGAGAAGAACCAGCCATCATCCCAACCGAGCGGAAGGGTCGTCAACGGCACTCCCGCGCCACCGCAGGCCGGCGGACCGGCTGCGTCACAAACGATCTGCAGTTGCGGCAAGCGGCTCCAATTGGTCCACTCGACCGTTCCGAGCAACGTCCACGCCGGAGTGATTTCCTGGCGAAGACTCAGGGTCACGATCTCCGGCAGTTCAATGTTGGCCGAAATCTGGTTCTGCGGTGGTACGCCGGAGATATGGAAAGTGCCTTCCAGATCGTGCTCGATCATCGAGCGGAAGCCGAGACCGATCGACGTGCCATTGCCCGGCGACAGCAAGATGCCGGCGGTAAAGCCGAAACCGACATCATCGCCCTTGACTGCTGCGGTCGGCCCAAGCGCGGCGCCAGCCGCTTGGCGAAGCTGCGCGTCAATGTATTCGATTTGAACACCAGCACCGACGATAACGCCCGGCGCTACCCGATAAGCGATAGTTGGCGTGAAATTGTAGGTCGTGATCTTCGACTCACGAGCCAACATCGAGCCGTCCCAGCCGAAATCGCCGTCTGTCGTCAGACCGAACGGCGCGTTGACGCCCATACCCAAGACGATTTGGTCATTGAGCTGATAGCTGAAATAACTGGCTGGCAGAATGGCCGTATCGCCGATGTCGCCGCTCGACCGGCTGGTGCCAGATCCAAAAAGCGGTCCACCCGTTGCGGTGATCTCTGTATCCGGCATGACCAGAGAGTACGTCGAATCGGAATTGATGCCGTCGAACTGGCCAAGTGCGGCCGGGTTCCAGAACATTGAGCTCAATGCACCGCCAGCAGCCGAGCCAGCGAAAGCGCTGCCCAGAAACACGGACGACTGCTCATGGGGCGCAAACCCACCCGCTGATGCAGAGCTTGCGGTCAGCGCCAGCGCCGTAACAGCAATCCCCGCCTTCAAAGCGCTGCTTGTGCGCGCAATCAAGTCCACCATAACGTCCCCCTGGCAGTCCGCCGAAACGCAGTTCGGCGCTATAGGCATTTTCCCGTAAACCATTAAGTCGGATGTTGCGCCCCTTCTCAACTCCGACGTGCGCAAAAAAGCGTCATCTGCATGAAATGCGCGCCGCGTGTGCCGTATGCGCAACAAAAAAACCGGCCCGCGATGCGCGGACCGGTTTTTTGCCAAGCTCCGTTTCAAGTCCCTCGAAACGAACTTGGCGCTCCCCCCGGAGATCATTCGCGAGCAGGCATCTCAAAGACGCGCTCCGCGATCGAGCGAGAAACTGCCAAAGACGCCTCAACTGTGCAAGCAGAACGAAAGTGTTTCGCAGGCAATCACTAAGTGCAGATGCCAGTCCGCAACAGTGCATTGTGCTGCAGGCGCGAAAGATGCGCGGTTACGCAATACCGGCCGACTTATGAACGGAAAACATATGATTGACCGGACCATTTCCAGAACCAACTTGCTGCGCTGCACCAGCCATTAGCGCCATCCACACGAAGTCCTTGGCGCGGGCAACTGCTTCTTCAAGCGGCTTCCCGTCTGCCAACCCGGCGGTGATGGCCGCCGCGAGCGTGCAGCCGGTGCCGTGGGTATTGGACGTTTCGATGCGCCGCTGACTGAGGCGCGTGATACCGCCGGCCGTCGCCAAAATATCGACGGCCTCCGCACCGGAACCGTGCCCACCCTTCAAAAGCACTGCGCGGCAACCGAATTGAAGCAAGGCCTCCGCCTGCGCCCGCATCTGCTCTTCCGATTCTGCAATTTCGCGCTCCAGCAGCGCCGCCGCCTCCGGCAGATTGGGCGTGATCAGGTCGGCCAGCGGAATGAGTGTATCGCGCACCGCCTGCACGGCATCACGGTCGATCAGCCGGTCGCCACTAGTCGCCACCATAACCGGGTCTACGACGAGATGCGGCGGCCCCCACTGCCGAAGCAATCGGCTGACGCAGTCGACCATCTCGACGTCGGCCAGCATGCCGGTCTTCACCGCGGCAACAGGTAGATCGGAGGTCACCGCCACAAACTGCGCGATGACAAAATCTGCCGGCACCTTCAGAACGCCGGTGACGCCGAAGGTATTCTGCGCTGTTAGCGCCGTGATTACGCTCGCCCCATAGACCCCCAGCACGGTGAAGGTTTTCAGGTCGGCCTGAATACCGGCGCCGCCCGAGGGGTCTGAACCGGCAATCGTCAGTGCAATGGGTGGAGTCGTGGCAGTCATGGCATCCTCGGCCAAGTGAACGGCGCGCCTCAGCCGCCGGATTTTTTCAGAATGTCGGACTTCAGGTTTTCAGGCGTCAGCCATGCTTCGATGCCAGACAAGCCCGGAAACGTCTCGAGCATCCATTGGCCGAGCCAGTTCTGGGCGCCGAACAGGAACAGCAACCCCGTCAGCACCAACAGCAGCCCCATGACCTTCTCCATGACGCCGAAATACTTCTTGAACCGGCCCATGAAGCCGAGGAACGGCCGGATCGCGACCGCCGCCAAAATGAACGGAATACCGAGGCCGAGCGAATAGACGAACAACATCGAGATGCCGGCGCCGAGACTGTTCTCCTGCGCGGCGAGCGTCAGCACAGTTGCGAGAATGGGACCGATGCACGGCGTCCATCCAAATGCGAACGCCAACCCCATCACGTATGCGCCGAGCAGGCTGGCATCCGTGCCGCCGGCCTCGAACCGCGCGTGCTTATAGAGCAATGGAATGCGCAGCACGCCGAGGAAGTGCAGGCCGAACAGAATAATGACCGCGCCCGCCAGCGTGCCGAGTTCGGCGCGATACGATTGCATCAACTGGCCCAGCGAGCTCGCCGTTGCTCCAAGCCCGACGAAGACTGTGGTGAAGCCGAGCACGAACACGCACGCCGCAATCACCACGCGATGCCAAACCTCGCGATCAATCTCGTCTTCGCCGGTCAGCTGATCGAACGTGGTTCCGCCGATATAGCCGAGATACGGCGGCACCAGCGGCAGCACGCACGGCGATAGAAAGCTAACGAGCCCCGCCAGCGCCACCCCGAGGTAGATGTGAAAATCGGCAAGGCCAAAATAGATATGGAGATCCGCAAACATTGAGGCTCAGTCTCCGATTACGTGCGGCCTGACAATGTGTGCCAGTGCTTACCGCGTCAAAGCCGCGATGCCGGGCAATTCCTGGCCTTCAAGCCATTCAAGGAATGCGCCGCCCGCTGTGGAAATATAGGTGAAGTCATCACTGACGCCAGCCGCGTTCAATGCTGCAACCGTATCGCCACCACCGGCGACGGAAACGAGTTTGCCCGCCTTCGTCAGTTCAGCGGCTTGTTTGGCGAGGGCGAATGTACCGGTGCCGAAGGGGGCTATTTCAAACGCGCCCATCGGGCCGTTCCACAACAGCGTGTGGCAGCTTTCGAGAACCTTGGCGACGTGCGCGACCGACGCCGGGCCAACATCGAGGGTCATGGGGTCGGCGGGAAACGCGTGAAGCGCCACGACGGAATTGGCAGCGCCCTCTTTAAATTCACGCGCGATGACGGCATCGACGGGCAGCACGATCTCGCAGCCCTTGGCTTTCGCCGCCGCCATGATGTCATGCACGGTCGCGTGGAACTCAGGTTCCGACAGCGATTTGCCGACATGCGTGCCCATCGCCTGCAGGAACGTATTGGCCATGCCGCCGCCGATGATCAGCTTATCGACCTTGGCAACGAGGTTGGTCAGCACCGGAATTTTGGTCGATACCTTGGCGCCGCCAACAACCGCCGCCGTCGGCCGCTTTGGAATTTCGAGCGCGGTCCGCAGTGCGTTGATTTCTTCCATCAACAGCGGCCCGGCATATGACGGCAAATGATGCGTCAGGCCTTCGGTCGATGCATGCGCCCGGTGCGCGCAGGAGAATGCGTCGCCAACGAAAATATCGCCGAGCTTGGCGAGTTCGGCGGCAAACGCCGGATCATTCTTTTCCTCGCCCTTATGAAACCGCAGATTTTCGAGCACGGCGATGTCGCCGTTGCGCATGGCGCTAACGACGGCGCTTGCCGCTTCGCCGATGCAATCGCTTGCGAACGCGACCGGCATGGCAAGCAGCTGGCTGAACTGATCGGCGACCGGCTTCAGCGAAAACTCAGGCGACGGGCCACCCTTCGGACGGCCGAAATGCGAGATCACGATGACCTTGGCACCCCGGCTCGCCAGATCCTTGAGACCCGGAACGAGGCGCTCCAAACGCGTCGCGTCAGAGACTTTGCTATCACGCACCGGGACGTTCAAATCGGCGCGCACCAGCACGCGCTTGCCGGCAACATCAATGCCTGCGGTGGTTTTCAGTCGGTCGAGGTTCATGTCACTTCCATTGCGTCTTGCACACTACGGCTTGGATTGTCGCCGCGTTTCATCGCGTGACCAAGTTGCCTATCAGACTTTTGCGGATTTGATCACGTCGCGCGCTGCCGCTGCGGCTTTTGCAGCCGTGATGCCGAAGTGCTCATAGAGCTTCTTAGCCGGTGCCGACGCACCGAAAGACGACATGCCGATGAACGCATCCTTGTGGCGCAACCATTCGTGCCAGCCCTGCGCGACGGCTGCTTCGATGGCCACGCGCGGCGCCTGGCCGAGCACGTCCATGCGATAGGCTTCCGGCTGCTTGCGGAACAATTCGAACGACGGCATCGAGACGACGGCGGCTTGAATGCCGTCCTTAGCGAGTTCGGCGGCGGCGTCCACGGCGATTGCAACTTCCGATCCCGTGGCGATCAACGTGACGTCGCGCTTATCTCCGCCGCTGACGACATATGCACCCTTGGCGGAGAGATTTTCATCGCCCTTGCGGGCGCGCAGCACGGTCGGCACGGCATCACGCGTGAGAGCTAGCACCGACGGCGCCGTCTCAGTTGCGAGCGCGATCTGCCAGCACTCGGCGGTTTCCAGTGCGTCGGCGGGGCGGAACACCTGCACATTCGGCATGGCGCGCAGGGCGGCCACGTGCTCGACCGGCTGATGCGTCGGACCATCTTCACCGACGCCGATGGAGTCGTGCGTCATCACATAGATCACCCGCTTGCCCATCAGCGCCGACAGGCGGATCGACGGACGGCAATAATCGGTGAACACCAGGAACGTCGCGCCATACGGAATAAACGAACCATGTAGCGCGATGCCGTTCATGGCGGCGGCCATCGCGTGTTCGCGCACGCCATAGTGCATGTAGTTGGCGCCAAACTGACCGGGCGCGACCGAGGTGTGATGCTTGGTGCGCGTGCCGTTCGATGGTGTGAGGTCGGCTGATCCACCGAGCAATTCGGGCATCGCTGGAATAAGTTTTTCGAGCGTCATTTGCGACCAGACGCGCGTCGCGCGCTTGGCGGTATCGGCTACAAACGCGGCCTTGGCTTCGGCAATCGCAGCGGCAGCAGCAGCACCCGCGTCCCGGCCATTGAGCAGCGTCTTGGCGGTGGCATCGGCCTTGGCAAAGACCGCATCCCATGCCGCCCGCGCCTTGGCGCCACGGCTGCCGGCAGCGCGCCACGCCTGCAAGATTTCGGTCGGCACCTCAAAGGCCGGATAGGGCCAGCCGATATTCTCACGCGTCGCCTTGATTTCGTCGGGGCCGAGCGGAGAGCCGTGCGTATCCTTGGTGCCCTGCTTATTCGGCGCACCGCATCCGATGATGGTTTTGCACGCGATCAGCCACGGCTTCGACGTATCGGCCTTGGCTTTCTTGATCGCCGCTGAAATCTCAGCCGTGTTGTGGCCGTCGACTGAAATGGTGTTCCAGCCCGACGCCTGGAAGCGCTTGATCTGATCGTCCGATACCGACAGGCTCGTTGCGCCGTCGATGGAAATCGAATTGTCGTCCCAGAACACGATCAGCTTGCCGAGCTTCAGATGTCCGGCCATCGAAATGGCTTCGTGGCTGATGCCTTCCATGAGGCAGCCGTCGCCCGCGATCACATAGGTGTGGTGATCAACAAGGCCTTTGCCGAGGCGTGCCGCCAACAGTTGCTCCGACAGCGCCATACCAACCGCATTGGCGATGCCCTGTCCGAGCGGGCCGGTTGTCGTTTCGATGCCGGCAGCGTGGCCATATTCCGGGTGGCCCGCAGTCTTCGAACCGAGCTGACGGAAATTCTTGATTTCGTCGATCGTCATGCCCGGATAGCCGGTCAGATAGAGCAACGAATAGAGCAGCATTGACCCGTGACCAGCCGACAGCACGAAGCGATCGCGGTTCGGCCAGTTCGGCGCGCTGGCATCAAAGTTCAGGGCTTGCGTAAACAGCACGGTCGCAACGTCGGCCATCCCCATGGGCATTCCCGGATGGCCCGAATTGGCAGCCTGGACCGCATCCATAGACAGCGCGCGGATGGCGTTTGCCATATCCTTGAGGCTCGCGCCGGTCTGTACGGTCGCCACGGCGCCCGCGCCCTCAGTCATTGCTTTGCTCATATCTTTAGAATAGCCCGGTTTAAGGAGCGCGCTGCGCCCTGCTGCACAGTCTGAAGCTTGTTAACCGGGCTTTTAACGGGGTGGACGGGCGGCGTCTATGGCTGCGGGCGTCTCGTCTAACGGTAAATCAGCGCGGTTGCAGCCCGGTGCCGCACGGAATGCCGGCGCTTTGCCCATCATCGGCCCAAAATGCGTAGCGCCGCCATTGTCCGTCACGTTGCCCGGCAAACTGGCTAACCCGTTTGGATACGCACAACGGTGTCTCGCTCTTTGCCCTCCGCACTGGCTGCCGCCAAAGCTTTGGCCTCCTCTTCGGCGTCCTCCTGGAACAGCTTTTCCAATCGCACACTGTCGGTGCGCGCACGCTCCTGCAACTTCTCCATGTCGGAGGCGAGTTTGTAATCTTCCATCAGGCGGCGTTCATCGTGGGTACGGAACGTTTGCACGGCCCGCTGCGCCGCGCGATCCGAGTTGCCGAGCCCAGTCAGCAGATGGCGCGTCAGTTCGATGGCCGATAGAAACGTCTCGCGCTGCAGGTTTTTGACGCCGATGTCTAACAAGCGATAGGCGTGCACGCGGTTCCTGGCGCGCGCATAAATCGGCACGTGCGGGTATCGCGTTTTGACGTGTTCGGCGATGCGCACGGAAGCTTCAACATCGTCGATAGCAAGAACGAACGCGCGGGCTTTCTCGGTTTGCGCGGCCTCGAGGATCTCTGGCCGGCTGGCATCGCCGTAAAAGGCCTTGCTGCCGAAGCGGCGCACCAGTTCCACCTGTTCGGCGCTGATGTCGAGCGCGGTGAACGCAATTCCCTTGGCGCGCAACACGCGCGCAGCGATTTGGCCAAATCGCCCGAACCCGGCAATAACGACGTGCGCATCGCTTTCAGGCAACGTGTCGAAGGCGGTCGCGGCGATCGCCGGCTTGGGGAACAGCCAGCGCTCGAGAAGCAGTAGAATGGGCGTCAACGCCATCGACAGCGTCACGATGACGGCGAGCAAATCGGCGACGCCCTTGCCGAAAATTTTGCTGGCTTGCGCAACCGACAGAAGCACGAAGGCAAATTCACCGCCCTGTGCGAGGGTTAGCGCCAAACGCCTTGACGGCCCGCTTTCGAGACCCTGCATTCTTCCGAGGCCGTAGAGTATCAGCGCCTTGATCACCATGAGTGTGAGCGTCATCGCAAGGATCAGGCCCGGCAACGAGATGAGCAGGCTGAGATTGAGCGACATGCCGATGGCGGTGAAAAACATGCCGAGCAGCAGTCCCTCGAACGGCGCAATGTCAGCGACGAGCTGATGCCGGTAGGTGCTTTCAGCCAGCAGCGCGCCAGCGATGAACGCACCCAACGACGCCGGCAACCCGGCCTGCTGCATGATCAGCGTAACGCCCACGACCGTCAGCAATGCTGCCGCCGTCATCGCTTCCTTGACGCCCGAGCGCGCCACCAAGCGGAGGAGAAAATCCAGCACATAGCGGCCGATGATCACCACCGCGGCGATGGTGCCGAGGCCCTTCGCGAAGGCCATCATATCGATGGTTGCAAGCGCGTCCGCTGCCGATGCCGCAAAGAACGGCGCCAGCGCGATCAGCGGGATAGCGGCCAGATCCTGGAACAGCAGTACACTGAAGCCCAGGCGGCCGTGTCGCGAGGCCAGCTCGTGGTTTTCTTCTAGAATTTGCAGAGCGAAGGCCGTCGAAGACAGCGCCAGTGCCGCGCCCGCGAACATCGACGAATACCACTTGAACCCAAGCGCCATGCCGATGCCGCCAAGCGCTAGCGCCGTTAGCGTGACCTGTGCCGCCCCAAGCCCGAAGATGGCTTGCCGCATCGCAAACAAGCGCTTTGGCCGCAGCTCCAATCCAATCAGAAACAAAAGCAGAACGACGCCAAACTCGGCGATGTGCAGCACTTCTTTGGCTTCGGTCACCGAGAACAGCGCGCCGAAGCCAAACGGCCCGATCAGCACCCCGGCCAGCAAGTATCCGAGAACGGCAGCCATTCCGACCCAGCGCGCCAGCGGCGCGGCCAAGGCCAATGCGGCCAGCAAAACGGCGATTTCCTGTAGCGACACTTAAATCCCGTCTCCTTCGATCTCCGGCACGGCGAGAATTGCTTGCTTTACCGGATTTCCGACCCGTGAGCGATCTGTTCGCAGCACCTCCGCGTAAACAGTGACAGACGTTAAAAGGTTCGGCTATGATTCCCCAGATCGAAATCGTCCCACCCCGGAGCCGGCTGGGAATTAAGCCTGGTTCAATATCGATGGCGGACTTTCTACAACGGATCGCTGAGCGCGGGGACGTGGAGGCTTTTCGCAAGCTGTTCCAGTCGTATGCGCCGCGCGTCAAAAGCTACATGATGCGCCAGGGCGCCGACGCAAATACGGCCGAGGAACTCACTCAAGAAACGATGATGACGGTCTGGCGCAAGGCCAGTCTGTACTCGGTCGAAAAAGGTAGTGCGACAACTTGGATTTATACCATCGCGCGCAATCTGCGCATCGACCGGCTGCGTAAAGAGATTGCGTGGGTCGCATTGCCAGAAGGCTATGACCAACAGGAATCTCCCGATGCCCTGCCCGATGTTGTGATGTCAGAGCAGGAGCGCAAGAAGCGGGTTCAGGAGGCCCTCGCCGTCTTACCGGCAGACCAGCTCGAGGTTGTATCGCTCTCCTACATCGATGGCCTGTCGCACAGCGAAATTGCCGACCGCCTGGGATTGCCGCTCGGCACGGTGAAATCACGGATGAGGCTTGCGTATCAGAAAGTTCGCGAGCTCGTTGAGGACTTGAAGTAGATGAAGATTACACATCACCCGCAACCTGAAAGCCTAATGAGCTGCTCGGCGGGAAGCATGCCGGAAGCGTTCGCGGCTATCATGTCATCCCACATGGCGTTGTGTCCGGAGTGCCGCAAGGATCTTGCGTTGATGGAAGACATCGGCGTTGCGTTGTTCGACAAGATCGATGCGACCCCGGTTCTGGGTGATGCACCCGTTATGGCGTTGCGCGCCAGCGAGGCCGACCGCGGAGACACCGACGATGGTCAAACGCGCGCGGCGGTAACGACCGGCGGCGTGCCTCGTCCGTTGGTTGACGTTATCGGCGGCGATCTCGAAGCGATCACCTGGAAGCACATTGGACCGGGCGTCTGGCAGCATGTGATCCCATTATCCGATGCGCCGCGCGGCGAACTGCGGTTAATCAAGGTCGCCCCCGGTCGCGCACTGCCCGAGCACGGCCATACCGGCTCTGAATTGACGCTCGTGCTTAAAGGGGCCTACCGCGACGAGACCGGCCACTATCGCCCAGGCGATGTGGCGGATATCTCAGGCGATATTTCGCATCAGCCGATCGCCGACCCGGCCGAAGGCTGCGTCTGCCTGATCGCCACTGAAGGACGCTTGAAATTCAAAAGCATCATGGCCAGGATTATGCAGCCTTTCGCAGGGATATGAGCTAGACTTCGCCCATGGGCCCACCTTCAGCGGCAACGTCGTCGCGCAAAACCATCTGGATTACAGGCGCCAGCACCGGCATCGGCCGCGAGCTGGCGTTGTCATATGCCTATGATGGCCACCGCGTTGCCGTATCCGCACGCAGCGCCGGCAAACTCAGCGAACTCGAAGCGCTGTCCAGCAACATAACCGCGTTTCCGGTTGACGTGACGGACACTGGCGCCGTCGCCGCAACGGTCGCCACCATCGAGAGCACGATGGGGCCAATCGATCTCGCCATTCTCAATGCTGGCGTTTGGCATGCCATGACCGCGTCGCGCTATGATCTCGGCAAAGTCAAAACCTCGATGGACGTCAATTATTTCGGCGTCACCAACGCACTCGATCCGGTCATGAAGGCGATGATCGCGCGGGGCCGCGGCCACTTAGCGATCGTCGCGTCGGTCGCCGGGTATCGCGGACTGCCGAAGGGCGCGGCCTATGCGCCGACCAAAGCCGCGCTCATCAGCCTTGCCGAAAGCCTGTACGCCGATCTCAAGATCAAAGGCGTCAAGATGACGGTGATCAATCCGGGCTTCATCGCGACGCCAATGACCGAAGCCAATACGTTCCCGATGCCGTTCATCGTATCGACTGAAACGGCGGTGAAAGCCATCCGTAAAGGGCTCGACAGCGGACGCTTCGAGATCGTGTTCCCGGGCCGCATGGCGGTCTTGATGAAGACACTACGGCTGTTGCCGTATCGCATATTTTTCTTAGCGAACGGCGCTATCGCGAAGCGCGAGCCGCCCCCCAAAGATAAAGCCTGAGCGCTGACGGCGTGCGCTACACGTACCGCCTGAGCGCGCTACACCGCCGGTTTGCGCAACCTGTAAATACCGACGTCGATGTCGCCGTTTTCAAAGCCGACTTCGCAGTAGATCAGATAATATTCCCACATCCGGCGGAACCGCTCATCGAATCCGAGCGCCGAAATTTCCGGCCATCTGGCGCGAAACGTATGCCGCCAATTTTCAAGCGTCCAGGCATAGCTCTGCCCAAAGCGCTCAACGATCTCGAACTCAAGCCCCACACGCGCCGCCTGCTCGCGCATGATTGTGGCCGTCGGCAACATGCCGCCTGGAAAAATGTAGCGCTGAATGAAATCGGTGTGCTGACGGTAGCTCTCAAAATAACGCTCATCGATGGTGATCGCCTGAAGAGCTGCAACACCGCCGGGCTTTAAACGGTCAGCCAGCGTTTTGAAATAGGCGGGCCAGTGAGCTTCACCGACAGCTTCGATCATCTCGACCGAAGCGATCGCATTATACGTGCCGGACACTTGGCGATAGTCTTCAAATCTCAAGTCACCCTTGTCGGCCACGCCAGCGCCACGCAGACGCGCCTTCGCATACGCCAATTGCTCCGCAGATAGCGTCAGCCCGGTGACGTGAGCGCCGCGCGCAATCGCCCGCTCGGCAAGCCCACCCCAGCCGCAGCCGATCTCCAACAGGCGATCGCCGGTCTTGAGGTTCAGCTGATCAAGCACGACGCGATATTTTTCATCCTGCGCTGCTTCCAGCGAAACATCGCGCGACCGGTAAATCGCACTCGAATAGGTCATCCCGGCATCAAGCCATTTGTCATAAAAGGCGTTGCCGAGATCGTAGTGGGCGGCGATGTTGCGCTGACTACCTTTCAGCGAATTTTCGCGGCGGCGGTGCCAGAAGATGTCGCCAACACGCGGTCGGATCATGCGGCCGCCCGCCATTTCGAGCGTCGCATAATTCTTCAAGCAGAACCGCAATACCGCGCCGAGATCGGGCGTGTCGATTTCGCCGCGCATATAGCTTTCAGCAAGGCCGATGCTGCCACGCGTCGCCAGCCGCCATAGCGTTTTGTAAGCGTGCAACACCACACGCGCCGGCGGCGAAGCATCGGACCCGAGCATCACATGCAAACCCGACGGCAGAATGATATCCATGCGCCCACGCGTTCCAGTTCCGAACGCCGTCCGCAATCCACGCGCAAGCATCGTGTCGCGCCATGAGGTGTTGGCGCGCCGCAGAGGGTGGTGATCGTCTACGCGGACCTCAGCGTCGGACATCAAGCATCATCCTTTGGTTCTGACTGCGTCTTGGGTGACCGTTGAATAGCGCGGCGACGTGTGCCGGTCGGTCAGCGGCACGCCCTTCAGCCACAGCTTGAGCGCCTCGTAGTGAATGGCGACGATCACCTTGAGCGTCATCAGCGGATAGCGCACCAGCAGGCTCGCAAGCCGCGCGTCGGTCAGATCTTCGCGCGCCCCCCGAAATGGGTTTTGATCAGGGCGCCATCACCATCGCTCAGCAGCACAGCGACGAGCGCGCTCACCGCTGGATCTGTAATCCGGAAGCCATAGCCGCCGCGTCCGCTCGCGAACGGCGACACATACATGCGCTTGCTGCAGGCTTGCGCGTAGACGCCGCCGTCGTGCATGCCGCCCGCCGCCACGACATAATTGGTGCGCTCGCCGAAGGTGTTGTTGACCTCGTAAATGATGGTTTCCAGCACGCCCTCGGCGTCATGCACATAGTAGACACTCAGCGGATTGAAGACGTAGCCGAGGATCCGCGGATAGCAGAGCAGGTGAATGCGCCGCCCATCCACCGGACGGTTGGCAACCATCAGAGATTGGCGCGCGATGTCGATCAGTGCCGTGCCGTCCCCCGGGCCGTGATCCGCGTCATAGAGGGAAAACACGTTGAAACGATTGTGCGAGAACAACCGCAGATGCTTAGCCAAAACGTCGATCTGTTCGACATCGACGAGGAGATTGAACACGCGATAACGCAGCGCGTGCGGCTTCGGCCGTAGCCGCTTATGGACGACGTGGCCTGCGTATATGACACCGGTATCTTCCATCAGCTCACCGCCTCGGCAATCCTGATTGGGGGGCGCTCTGATACGGGTATCCGGCTTTGCCGCGCGTCCCACGTCCACGGCCGAAGCAGCGGATCACCGAACGCTGCACTTAGATCTTCAGCAGCCGCTAAGCCCGCCTGCACGCCGTCCTCGTGGAAGCCGTAACCAAAGTAACTTCCGGCAAACCACAGGGCGTCACGGCCCTGAATACCGGGAAGGTGAGCCTGCGCAGCCAGAGCCGCCGTGTCGAACATCGGATGGGTGTAGGCGAACGTCTGCAAGACGTGACGTCCCGCGATCGGACGCACCGGATTGAGCGTCACGAAGTAGTCGGTCTTGGTTGCCAGCGGCTGCAACCGGTTCATCCAATACGAAACCGAAATACGTTGGCTGGCGAGGTTGCCGTCGCGTTCGGCCGCGTCGCCGATGTAATTCCAGCTCGACCACAACCGGCGTCGGCGCGGCATCTGCGCTACGTCGGTATGTAGGATCGCTTCATTGTCGGCATAACGAAACGCCGACAGCACGCGGCGCGACGTATCATCGAGCGAGGTTGCGAGGCGCACCGCATCGTCGGCATGACAGCAGAGCAGCGCCGCATCGAAGTGCGCCGGACCACCATCGCGCGTCGTGACCGTTACGCCAGCAGGCCCCCGACCTGCCACAGCGACGACCGGATCGCCCGTCACCGCTCGGCCGCGAAACGCCAATGCGATGCGCTTGACGTATTCGCGGCTGCCACCGCGCACCGTCCGCCACGGCGGCCGCTTGAAGGTTTGCAGAAGTCCGTGGTTGGCAAAAAATCGGGCGAACGCCGCGAACGGAAACGCCAGCATATGTTCCGCCGGTGTCGACCAGATCGCGGCCCCCATTGGAATGATGTGCGCGTGAATAAAGCGCTTCGAATAGCCCCGCTCCGTCAGCCATTGGCCGAGCGTGATCGCAGGATCGACGCGGGCCGCTTCCGCGGCGCTGGCCTCGGCAAAGAAGCGGAATAGATCGCGCATCAATTGCCAATGGCCGGGGCTGACGAGATTGCGCGGCTGGCCGATCAGGCCGCTAAAACCCGACCCGGCATATTCATAACGGCCGCCGCCGAGCGAGACGGCAAACCCCATGTCGGTCTCAGCCGTCGGCACCTCCAAGTGCTCAAACAGCGCGATCAAGTTCGGATAACTCGCCGTGTTGTAGACGATGAAGCCGGTATCGATCGGGCAGCGCCCCTCTGGCGCATCGACGTCAACGGTGTTGGCGTGCCCGCCGAGCCGCGCCTCCGCCTCAAACAGCGTGACGTCGAACCGGCGGCCAAGCAGCCACGCGGCACTAAGCCCCGTCACACCGGCGCCGATCACCGCAACTCTCAAGTCATTGCCCATTCTCAACCCCACGCATCCCTTACGCGCGTTAAGTCGGGCCGGATCAGCGCTCCAGCGTGGGACGTACAGCGTTTTTTGTTGACCGTCTGGTTACCTTTAACCGCGCGTTAACCAAGGTTGCTGCATCATCAATACATCGGCTCCGGGAGGTATCTCCCCTCCCCTCAAGCCGAACCTGCAAGTGAAGTGTCGTCCCCTCTTTTGTTTGTCGTTGTGAGGTTGACCGATGCACTATGATCTCGTCTCGCGTGCGCTTGCCTACGCTTCCTGTCTGACAGCCATGTGCCTTTTCGCGACCTCGATGGCCATTGCGGCCATCAATGTCGGCAAGGTTTCGTCGTCGCTGGCATGTTCCTCCGCCCGGTGCGCTGCCGCACCCGTCACGGTTGGATCGGCTGACTTCGGCGGACTGACGAGCAGGACCCACATCGAGGCTGTCGCGAACAGTCTGTGGTCCCGAAAAATCTGACGCTGCTGATGCCCGGCCGGGCATCCGACCGGCGCGTGCACGCGCCGTCCAGCCTGGCCGATCACGACCCGAAGACGATCCGATCCCAAATCCTGAAGCTAAGATTCCTGAAGCTACGATCGCCCTGGCTGACCGCTCGCTACCGCCGGAACTCCCAACCGGCAGAGTGGTCAGCCCCGGCTAAAACCTGAGAAATGCCACCGATCCGAAAGAGCGTGCGCTGAAGGCCTAGCGTGCGCTCTTCTGGCGTTTAACGACCGTGTCGATTTCCTGGAGATCGGCGATCAGGGCCGCAAAATCGCCAGAGCGGCACCATGTTCGGCCCGTCCGACGGCGCGTGATCCGGATCTTGGTGCGTTTCGATAAACAGCCCCGCGATACCAACAGCCACTGCCGCCCGCGCCAACACCGGCACGAACCGGCGATCGCCGCCCGAAGACGTGCCCTGCCCGCCCGGCTGCTGCACGGCGTGAGTCGCGTCGAAGATCACCGGTGCGCCGATTTCCGCCATTTGCGGCAGACCGCGCATGTCTACGACCAGTGTATTGTAGCCAAAGCTCGATCCGCGCTCGGTCACCAGCACATTGGGATTGCCGCTGCCGGTCACCTTGGCGACGACATTCTTCATATCCCAAGGGGCCAGAAACTGCCCTTTCTTGATTTTGACAACCCGGCCGGTATTCGCCGCCGCGATCAGCAGGTCCGTCTGGCGGCACAGAAAGGCCGGGATCTGCAGGATGTCGACGACTTCGGCAACGCGCGCGCACTGCTCGATCTCGTGGACGTCGGTGACGACCGGCAGGCCCAGCGACTCGCGGATTTCTGCAAACACCGGCAACGCGGCCTCAAGCCCGATGCCCCGGCGGCCCGACAGCGACGTGCGGTTGGCCTTATCGAAGGACGACTTGTATACAAGACCTATGCCGAGCTTGGTCGCCGCCTCTTTCAGCGCCGACGCCATTTCGAGGGCGTGCGCCCGGCTTTCCATCTGGCAGGGGCCAGCAAGTACGGCGATTGGAGCATCTTGGGCGAAGGTCACGCCACCGACGGTGACGCGAGCCAGGGGCTTCATGGCTTCGTGTTGGGTCATGGTGGTCTTATAGCGGCCTCACGGCGGTGCGGCGAGCCCTGAACGCCGGCTAATCCAGCCCATCCCCAAAACAAAAACGGCGGCTCGTGAGAGCCGCCGTTCCTAGAACCTTGCGGTTCGAAATCGTTAGATAACGTCGATTTCGGCCGGGAGGTAGCTGGTGACTTCAAGACCAACTTCCTGCTCGCGAACGGCCGGCTTTGTCCAGACTTTCATAGGGTGTCCTCCTCGAGATGGGTTACAGGTGTTTCCTGTTGCTTCGTTCTTAACGGGCTCGCGGCGATAACGCCAATCGCATTTTCATAACGTGAGCCAAACTTTTCGTGATCGATTTCAATGAGTTGTTATATCATTACAGTGCTGGTTGCGCTCAGCGGCTCTCGTTCCGAAAGTTGACCGCCGTGCGCGGAGGGGCGATTTCGGCGGCGGATACGGCATGTGGCTTTGAAGGCGAACGAAAAGCTGGCACATCGGGCAAATGAGCAGTCTTCCTTATGCCGTCTACGGCAGCGTTCCGCGCGACATTATCGAGGTTCCGGCCGACAGCGTGCAGTGCTCGCCGCAAGTGCCCGGCGCTTCGGTGCTGGCCGATATGGCACCAGCGAGCTGCGCACAAATCATCGTCCATGCGCCGCCAAGCACCATCGAGCGCCGCACTGTGCTGGCGCTTGCATTGCGCGCGCTCACTCCAGGTGGAACGCTGCTCGCGTTCGCTGCCAATACCAAAGGCGGCACGCGCATCGCTGACGAATTGACGGCCTTCGGCTGCGTCGTTGACGTCAGCCACAAACGCCGCAACCAGATCATCCACACAAAGCGGCCCGCCACCGCCACCGGACTCGACGACGCCATCGCAGCCGGCAGCCCGCAGTTACTTGCCGGTCTTGGTTTGTGGTCTCAACCCGGACTGTTCAATTGGGATCGCATCGATCCAGGCAGTCAGTTGCTTCTCGATCATCTGCCGCAGTTCGATGGTCACGGCGCCGATCTCGGTTGCGGCATCGGCGTGCTGGCGCGCGCTGTGCGTCATGGCACCGATCAACCGCGCATGACGTTGATCGACATCGACCAACGCGCGCTCGCCATGGCGCGCCGCAACGTTCCGGGCGACGGCGTGACAACGCTGTGGGCTGACGTCAGAACCGCGCGCGACTTGCCAACAGCGCTAGACTTCATCGTCACCAATCCGCCGTTCCACGATGCCGGCGAAGAAGACAAAGCCCTCGGTCAGGCTTTTATCAGCAAAGCGGCCGGTATGTTGAAACCCGACGGCGCGCTTTGGCTAACAGCCAATCGCCACCTACCCTACGAAGCAACGCTTAAGCCCTTATTTGAAACGGTTGAGCCTATCGCCGATGCTCACGGCTTCAAGATCTACGCGGCCCGCAAAGCATCAACGACGGCGCGAAAAGCACCGGCGGTGAAGGTGCGCAAATGAGCGACAAGGTTCAAACGCTGCGCCTCGACCGGCTGCTCGCCAACATGGGATACGGTTCGCGCAAGGACATTCAGGCGCTCGTCAAATTCGGCCGCATATCTCTTGATGGCGCGCCGGTCACCGATGCCGATATGCATGTGCGCGTGTCGCCTGACCTGAGTTCACGCATGAAGATTGCTGGCCACCCGCTCGATCCGCCGCCCGGCGTCGTGCTGGTCATGCATAAGCCGCTCGGCGTCACCTGCAGCCACAAGGAAGCTGGACCGCTGGTCTATGAGCTTCTGCCGCTCAGATGGCGGGCGCGCAAACCTGCGATCTCGACGGTCGGCCGTCTCGACAAAGAAACCTCCGGCCTGTTGCTGATGACCGATGACGGCGCGCTGCTCCATCGCATCATTGCGCCGAAGAGCAACATCACCAAACGCTACCGTGCCACACTGGCGCGACCGCTGCGCGGAGACGAAGCCGCAGCGCTCGCCTCCGGTAAACTGATGCTAGAGGGCGAGAGCAAACCGCTGCTGCCCGTTTCGATGGACTGCATCGCGGCGCCATCGCTCAGCGAACCTGTCGTACAGGTGACGCTGTCGGAAGGCCGTTACCACCAAGTGCGGCGCATGTTTGCAGCACTCGGCAATCACGTCACCGCGCTCCACCGTGACAGCGTCGGCGGTCTGCTGCTGCCCGCCTATCTCGACGCCGGCAAATATCGCGTACTGACGTCCGACCAAACGGCTTCTATTTTTGCAGGATAATCGGCTGCTCGCATACCTGCAGTACACGCCAACGTCGATCATGGCGCGCGGCCAACGTATCCGGTGATGATCGTCGTCAGATTCGCCGCGCCGTGACGCCGCAGCAACCTCCGCCTCAGTGTCGGCAACCCCAGTTATCTGCGCCACGGACACAACCCGTGCGTGAAATTTAGGCACAACGTCCTGTTTACTGCGTTACGCGGGAGCACGCCGCCGCTATACTGCGACTCGCACAAGTCGCGGCGGCCGGTTCGGCCGTTAAACGATGCAACAAAAAAACAGGGGAAGACTATGTTGGAAACACTTGGCTGGTTACAGCCCGTACTGATCGCGGCTGCCGTCGTGTTCGTGCTCGATCTCATCGGCAACATGCTTTCGTTCTCGAACCGTATCGTCAATGCGCTGACGACGGCACTCGTGTTCGCCGTTCTGTTCGGCGCGCTCATTCATCTGGGTCTGGTCAAGATGGATGTCACCACGATGCAGGTAGCGCCTGCTGAAACGACGGCACCCGCCGCAGAGCCGGCACCGGCTCCTGCCACACCTTAATCGGCAGCGTTTACAATCATGCACTTTGAAGGCGGCGCGGAAAATTCCGCGCCGCTTTTGTTTTGGGCGGCCTGCTTGCCGTCTGTAACGGCGCGACGCAAGGCTGGACGCCGGACCCGCAATGTATTAGATTTTTCTAATATGACGTTTTGCAATCACCGGGCATGGAGGCGTGCGATGAAGCATGAATGGATGAGCGGAGCTGCGGCTAGCGTATTGGCCCTGGTTTTCGCCGCGCAGCCGGGATACGCCGATGGAGCCGCACCTGACGCCGCAACCGCGCCCAACACGGCAACGCAGCTCGCAGCGGCGCGCGCGGCCACCAAAGATCTCGGCGAAACGCTCAAAGGCCAGTTGATGAGCGCCATCAAAAGCGGCGGCGCCATCTCTGCTATTTCCGTTTGCAAAACGGTTGCACCGACCATCGCTGCCGACGCCTCGACCAAGCACCACCTCACGGTGCGCCGCACCGCTCTGAAAATCCGCAATCCCGAAAACGCCGCCGACGCCTTTGAAACTCGCGTGCTGCAGGATTTCGTGGACAAACTTGCGGCTGGCGCCGATCCCGCCACGCTCGATTATTCGGAAACCGTCACCGATAATGGCGCAACAAGCTTCCGCTACATGAAAGCAATCCCCACGGCCGCCGAGCCCTGCCTTGCCTGCCACGGATCAGACGTAAAGCCAGAGGTGAAGGCGGAAATCACAAAGCTATATCCAGCGGATCAAGCGACGGGCTTCAAGGCTGGAGATTTGCGTGGCGCGTTCTCGGTCAGCATACCGTCGCAATAGCGCGCCCTCGCGCCACCTGCTGGCACAATAGGACTGCAAAAGGAGACGGCTTCAAATGCGTTGCAATTTTTTTCATGTCTTAGGCGTTGCCGCTGCGCTGATTGCAGCCCCCATCGCGGCCCGGGCCGAACCGACCAACATCACCGTGCGCGTGATGAGTAAGGACGCCAAATATATCGGCTCCAGCATGGGCGGTATGCAAATTACCCTGCGCGATGCTTTGACGAAAAACATCCTGGCCAGCGGCTTGACGGCAGGCGGCACGGGCGACACCAAGCGGCTGATGCACGAGAACAGCGGACGGCGCGCCGTGCTATCGGACGCAAACTCCGCGAAATTCGAGGCGACCATTGATCTTCAGGCGCCCACGTTGATCGAGGTCGAGGCCATCGGCCCCCTCGCGCAGATGCAGGCGGCGCATCGCGCTACATCAAGCCAATGGGTCGTGCCGGGTCGCCATATCACCGGCGGTGATGGTTGGGTTTTGGAATTGCCGGGCTTCGTCGTCGACGTTCTGTCGCCACCCGCTCACGTCAAAGTTGGCACCGCCAAATCGGTCGATGTGAAAGCCAACATCGTGATGATGTGCGGTTGCCCCATTGAACCAAAGGGGTTGTGGAACGCCGACGCCTACGAGGTCAAAGCCATCGTCAGCCACAATGGCAAGGAAGTCGCGCGCATCGACATGAAGTATGCGGGAGAGACCAGTCAGTTTGCGGCAAGCCTGCCGCTCGACGGCGACGGCCTCTATGAGGTGCTCGTCTACGCCTACGATCCTGCCAACGGCAACACCGGCATCGATCGCACCACATTCTTTGCCGGCAAATGAGGGGCGATGCCTGAAATACGTACAGCCCGTAGCGCGCCCCGCTGCTTAAAAATTGACATGAATTGACACATTCGATCGGATACCTGCTTCGCTGGCGCGCGCCATGAGATAAATCAAATTTCGTCGCGTCACGGCCGCGCTGCAATATGCTTTTTGCTGCTATGCAACATTGTCTATTTTGGCTTAGCGGACAAAGCATTACATGCTTCCCCGAAGCGTTGATTGGAGGCGGTAACGGCCGTCGCCGGCGCGTTCGCAAAGCCATCACAAGGGGAAGTTTCCATGACCACAATCACCGCAGCAGACCTGCAAACCGAGACCGGGTTTCACATCACGGTGCGCCCGGCCAGCGAAGCCGACGACGCAGCTTTGACGGAGTTCTTCGCCCACGTTTCCAAGGACGATCTACGCTTCCGGTTCCTGAGCGCGATTCAGAAAGTCTCGCAGCGGCAGATTGAATCGATGACCCACATCGACCATCGCCAGACTGAAGACTTCATGGTCTATGCCGCTGGCAGCACTGAGGTCATCGCCAACGCCATGCTGGCGGCCAACAAGAAAATGGACACTGCGGAAGTTGCGATCACTGTTCGCAGCGATTTCAAGGACAAGGGCATCGAAGCGGCGCTTCTCGCCTTCGTCCGCCGCAACGCCAAGGCGCGCGGCATTCAGAAGCTGCAATCGATCGAACTCAGGGAAAATCACTGCGCTATCGAACTGGAGCGCAAGATGGGCTTCTCGGCACGCGGCATTGATGGTGAGCCGATGCTCGTTCTGCTCGAACAAAGCCTCTAACTTGCCTCAGCCCCCCTGCGGCTAACGCAAAACGGCGCATCTCACGATGCGCCGTTTTTGTATTCAAGCCCGCGAGCGTCGCGCCGATCAGACAAGTCGGCTCTTTTCAACCGCCGCCATGATGAAGCTGGCAAACAGCGGATGCGGCTCAAAGGGGCGTGATTTCAGTTCAGGGTGATACTGCACACCAATGAACCACGGGTGGTCCGGGTATTCGATGGTCTCCGGCAACAACCCGTCGGGTGATAGCCCTGCGAACCGCAAACCCACCTGCTCCAGCAGCGCGCGATAACGCATGTTGACTTCGTAGCGGTGGCGATGGCGCTCAGAAATTTCGGTGCTGCCGTAGATTTTTGAGATCCGGCTATCCTCGGAAAGCGCCGCTTCGAATGCGCCAAGGCGCATGGTGCCGCCAAGATCGCCGCCCTGACGGCGCTGTTCGAGTTCGTTGCCGCGCATCCATTCGGTCATCATGCCGACGACCGGCTCTTGCGTGGCACCGAATTCGGTCGAGCTTGCATCTGGAACGTTCGCAAGATTGCCGGCCGCTTCCAGACAAGCCATCTGCATACCGAAGCAGATCCCGAAATACGGCACGCCGCGTTCGCGCGCGAATTTCGCGGCGAGGATCTTGCCCTCGGAGCCGCGCTCACCAAAGCCGCCCGGCACCAGAATGCCGTCAACGCCTTCGAGATAAGGTGCAGGGTCTTCGCGTTCGAAAACCTCGGACTCGATCCAGTCGAGCTTGACCCTGACGCGATTGGCGATGCCGCCATGCACCAGCGCTTCGGTCAGCGATTTGTAGGCATCCTTGAGGCCTGTGTACTTGCCGATGATGGCAATGGTCACTTCGCCTTCGGGGGCCGCGATATTGCGCGAGATGTTTTCCCAGCGCGACAGGTTGGGGCTCGGTGCGCCTGTGATGTTGAACGCGGCCAGCACTTCGCGGTCGAGGCCTTCGCGATGGTAAGCGAGCGGCACATCGTAAATCGACGCCACGTCGAGCGCCTGAATGACGGCTTCAGGCCGAACGTTACAGAACAGCGCGATCTTCTTGCGCTCGCCAATTGGAATATCGCGGTCCGAGCGGCACAGCAGAATGTCGGGTTGAATACCGATCGAGCGCAACTCTTTCACCGAATGCTGCGTCGGCTTGGTTTTCAGTTCCCCCGCTGAGGGAATGTACGGCATCAGCGTCAGATGCACATAGATTGCGGAGCCGCGCGGCAGATCATTGCCGAGCTGACGGATCGCTTCAAAGAACGGCAGGCCTTCGATATCGCCGACCGTGCCGCCGATTTCGGTCAACACGAAATCAACGTCCTCATTGCCATTGAGAACGAAATTCTTGATCGCATCGGTGACGTGCGGAATGACCTGCACCGTGCCGCCGAGATAATCGCCGCGCCGTTCCTTGGTGATGATTTCCTGATAGATGCGACCGGTGGTGATGTTGTCGGATTTCTTGGCCGGTACGCCGGTAAAACGCTCGTAGTGCCCAAGGTCGAGATCCGTCTCGGCGCCGTCGTCGGTGACGAACACTTCGCCGTGCTGATAGGGGCTCATAGTTCGCGGATCGACGTTGAGATACGGGTCCAGCTTTTTGAGCCGGACGGAATACCCGCGCGCTTGTAGAAGCGCGCCGAGTGCTGCGGACGCGAGGCCTTTTCCGAGTGAGGAGACCACGCCGCCTGTGATGAAGATATAGCGTTGCATGGGATTTGGGTCTCGCACGGGGGACGCAGAATCTCCAAGCGGCAATATCGCCACATCCACAGAGGTTTAGCGGCGACAGGTGGTACGACCGGACGAATCCGCACAAGCCCCGACCGCGCGGGCGTTAACCCCGGCTCGGGCTTTGGCCGTCAGCCGTCAAGCGCCGCACTGCGCGTTAACCTCGCGGGCTGCCTCTGCCTTGGCTTCCGGTGCGATCGTCTCGGTCTGCAATTCAGTCTGCAGCGCACTGCTGACGTCTTTGACCGGACGGAAGTTCACATCAGGCGCATCGTTGGCGTACACCACATCCAGCTCGACCACTGCGTAGCCACGCGCCGGCAAATGCCGCTTCTCTCCTTTCTCGAGGTATTCGCGCTTGCCGCAGCGGATCGAAAACTGCGCCGGCGCGGCCTGGAAGAATTTGTGCTTCTGTTCGATGCCGAACTCGGCTGCCCGCGCCATCGCGATTTTTTCAACGCGGCTTTTCGGCGTTGCCGCGCTGCCCGTCGCCGTGATGCGATAGCGCCCGTCACCCAGCGCCGCCACGTGATGGCCGGTCGGTGAGAAGGCGCTCGAAGCTTCATAAGCCGTAATAGAATCACCCTGCAATGGGCCGCCCAGATCGGACCCGCACCCGGCAGCCAACAGCGCCATGATCACAGCGCACGCAGGACAAATGATTTGAAAATTCGCCATGGCATAGCCCCATCCGGAACCGCCGTTGCTGCGGATCCATGAGACTGTCTGCCACGATACGCGCGCACGATCTACGCGATCGACGCGCGGACGCTCAAACAGCGGTGGACTGTGGCGCGACTACTGACCGCCCGGAACAGCCGGTTCGCTGGACGGCGGCTGCAGCTTGTCGAGAATGCCGCCGCGACCCTGCGGCTCGGCGGGCGCTTCGCCTGGCGTTGCCGGGGCGCCCGCAGCCGGCGTCTGGCCCGGATTGGTCGCATCAAACACCGAACCCACAGGGGCCGATTGTCTGGCAATGATGGTCAGCAGAATGGACGTTGTGAAGAAGGCTGCCGCCAGACCGGCGGTTGCTCGGGTCAAAAGGTTGGCAGTGCCGCGTCCCGTCAGGAAGCCGCCACCACCGCCGCCGCCCATGCCAAGCGCACCGCCTTCGGACTTCTGCAACAACACGACGCCGACAAGGGCTGCTGCAATCATGAGATGAATGACGAGGAGGACGGTGGCCATTGGTCGAGCGTTCCAAAATTCAGGGTTTCGCCAGATCGTCCGCTCAAATTCGGCGGATCGGCGCTGGAGTTCACGGGCTGCGAGCTGTGCCCGCTGTGATTGCGGGCCTTCTACACCACAGCTCGCCCTGACGCTAGCCCCGCCCTCGCCGCGGCAGCGGCAACCCACCGTGCCGCAGCAGAGGCAAACGACAGTACGGTGCCAGCGGCCGCAGCCACCTGCCTCATCGGGGCCGCATTTTACCGGCGTCTGAACCGCTGCTTCGCCGCCACCGAGCCCCCTGATTCGTACAGAGGACCCCGCCCCGATGCGCCTCAGCCGCCGATCACGTACCCGCCTGGCGCTCCTCGCCGTGCTCGCGGCTGGGTTCGCTTCGGCCTTGTGGCTGGGTCTCGTGCCCCAACGCTTCAGCCCGTTCGCACCGCTGAACCTCGACGAGCCAGCAAGTTGGTTTCTTGATTTCCGGCTCGCATCGCTCAACGCCGACGCTCGTCACTGCGCCGCCGTTATCGCCTCGCCGTTGATCGACGCCTCTCCCATCACCGACCAACCCATTACCAAAGGCTGCGGATGGCAAAACGGCGTCAGGATGAGCGCGGCCGGAGGCGTCAAACTCACGACCGATAAGATCACGTGCGGGATGGCGGCCGCTCTCTCCATGTGGCTGGCCCATGAAGTCCGTCCAGCCGCCGCCCACTATCTGAAATCGGACATCAAAAGCGTGCGTCACATGGGCGTTTATGCCTGCCGCAACATCCTCGGCAGCCCGTCTCTCAAATCCTTTCGCAGCCAGCACGCGACCGCCAACGCCATCGACATCGAAAGCTTCGCCCTCGCCGACGGGCGCACGATCAGCGTCTTGAAAAATTGGAAAGGCAGCGGCAACGAAGCCCAATTTCTGCGCGCAATCCATGAGCGCGCGTGCCGGTATTTCCGCGTAGCCTTAGGGCCGGATTATAACGCCGCCCACGCCAATCATTTTCATTTCGATCGTGGTGCCTTCAAGCGCTGCCGCTAAACGGTTCAGCGCGTCGCCGTTGATGGCGCGATAGGCTTCGCCTCCGGCGGCGCCGTGTCAGCCACCGACGGCGCCTTGTAAGCGTCATCCAACGTCTTGGATGAGGCCGGTTTTACAGCCTTGGCAGCAGGTGGCTTAGGCTTGGCCTGCGTGACTGGCTTGGCGGCCGGCTTGCGCTTTTTCTTCACCGTGCCGTCGTCGGGAGTGGCGGTGGCGTTATCTTCGCCCGAGTCGTCTGCTTGCGCGGCAGGCGGCGCTGGTGGCGCGAACGGATCGGCGTTGGGGTTCGCCTCCAACCGTCTGGCGATCTCTTCGAGGTTCAGCATCTCCGGCGTCAGCGTTGCTTCGCGGCAGGCGAATTTGATCTGCTCGTCGAGCAAGATGTACTGCTCGATTTCGCGCAGGCGGTCGGCTGAAAGATTGGTTTTGCCCCAGTCTGCGCCACGCGCAAGGTCGGCCAGAATGCCGGACTCGATGAACTTCGCCTGTTCAGTGTGAAACTGGGCGCAGGTATCCTTGTCGTACTTTGGCTCCGCTGCCAGCGACGGCATCGCGGCCACGCAGACACCGGCAAGCAACGCCACGACAAACCGCACAGACGCAACCATCATTCAACTCTCAAAGGCTTTTAGGATTCATAGGCACGAACTATGGCGAGAAAATCGCTGGCTTTCAGGCTCGCTCCGCCGACCAGCGCGCCATTGACGTTGTCCACAGTTAGCAAAACGCGAGCATTATCGGGCTTTACCGAGCCGCCGTAAAGGAGGCGCATGGCGGCACCCTCCGCGCCAAACCGAGTGATAAGATCGCGGCGGATCAGCCCGTGAACTTCGGCCACATCCGCAGGCGACGGCGTTAACCCCGTTCCGATGGCCCACACGGGTTCATAGGCGATTACCGTATCGGCGGCGGTTGCACCGTCGGGCACCGAGTTCTTGAGTTGCCGTGCCACCACGGACAGCGCCAAACCGGCATTACGTTCGCCGATGGTCTCGCCGAGGCATATGATGGCGGTCAAGCCTGCGCGCCGGGCCGCAGCCGCCTTGCTTTGCACGATGCGGTCCGTTTCGCCATGATCGGCGCGGCGTTCGGAGTGGCCAACGATGACCGCCGTTGCCCCTGATTCTTTCAGCATTTCAGCGGAAATATCACCCGTGTGGGCGCCGCTGGCGTTGACGTGGCAATCCTGCCCCGCAAACGACAGTGGGCCAGGGTGGCAAGCGTCCGCCATGGCCAACAGCAGCGTTGCCGGCGGTGCGATCATGACATCGGCTGCAATGTTGGCCAGCGGCGCCGTCAGCGCATCACGCACGGTGAGCGCTTCGTGAAGTCCGGCCTTCAGGCCGTTCATTTTCCAGTTTCCGGCAACAAGCGGCCGAATCTTCCCTGCCCCTGCGGTCATGCTAAATCCTTGTCGTCCCTCGATAGTCGGTGTTTTATACGCTCAGTATCGCCGTTACATGCCGCATCAGCCCCGCAAGAACCAGGGATGGAGCGCAGAAGAGCCCAGAACCTCGCCGCACACCCTTGCAATCGGCGCTCCGCTGCGCTTCATATCACGGCGAACTGGCCCGTCACGTACGGGCTTTAGAGGCATATGCACATTTTACTCCAGCGCACCGGCCTACCCGCATAGATGCGGGGCTTGCGCCAGCAACCACGGGAAACTCCACCTTCATGCTCGAGGCTTTGAGACGGGGCGCCCAAACCTGGGTCGCGAAGATCCTTTTCGGACTTCTTGTTATAAGTTTCATGATCTGGGGCGTCGCAGACGTTTTCACCGGCTGGGGCCGTGGTTCGGTCGCAACGATTGCAGGCACCGACATCACCGCTGAAGATTACTCGCGCGAGTTTCAGCGTGAACTTGATGCATTTTCTCGCGAAGCCAATCAGAAGCTGACCGCCGAACAAGGCAAGGCGCTCGGGCTCGATCGCCGCGTGATTTCGCAACTTCTCGGCGGCGCGGCAATCGAAGCCCACGCCAAGGATCTTGGCATTGATCTGTCGGATACCACACTGATCGACATGCTGCAGTCCGACCCCAACCTGAAGGATGCTTCAGGCAAGTTCTCTAAGGACGCGTTCTTTAACCGCCTGCGCCAATTGGGGATGTCGGAACGCGGGTTCTTCAACCTGTACCGTAAAGACGAAATGCGCACGATGATGATCGGCTCCCTGGTTAAGGGCCTGGCTGTTCCCCAACCGATGATCGACTTGGTGCATGCCTACAACGACGAAAAGCGCACCGTCGAATGGCTGACGATCGACGCCGACAAAGTCATCACCATTCCGGAAGCCGACGACACCAAGCTCAAGGAGCGCTATGAGGCCGAGAAGTCGCGCTACATGACGCCGGAATACCGCAAATTCCAGATCCTGACGCTATCGGCCGACGACCTGAAAAAGCAGATGACGGTCACCGACGAAGAGATCGAAAAGTCTTACGCCGCCACCAAGGAAAGCTACGACACGCCGGAACAGCGGCGCATCCAGCAGATCGCCTTCAAAGATAAGGCGACTGCAGAAGAAGCGTTGAAGGCCTTGCGTGATAGCTCCAAGACCTTCGCCGACGTCGCCAAGAGCACCGGCGCCAAGGATACCGACGTCGATCTCGGGCTCGTCACCAAGAAGGCGCTGATCGACCAGAAGATCGCCGACGCCGCCTTTGCTCTCGAGAAAGACAAATTCTCGGACGTCATCGAGGGCCGCTTCGCCACCGCTATTCTGCGCGTCACGCAGATCGAACCCGGCACAACGCAGACCCTCGCCGGCGTCAAGAATGAAGTACGCGATAAGCTCGCGCTTGAAAAAGCCAAGCAGGCCCTGCAGCAGAAGCACGACGAAATTGAAGACGCGCGTTCGGCGGGCAAGACCCTCAAGGAAGTGGCGGATCAGTTGTCTCTGCCGTTCCAGGATGTCGCCGGCGCCGACCGCCAGGGCCTCGGCCCCGATGGCAAGCCCGTGCTCAAAACGCCGGATTCCACGAAGATCATCGCTGACGTTTTTGCTCCCGACGCATCCAGCCTCGATCAGGGCATTGAATTGCCGAGTGGCGCTTTCGCTTGGATCACGATGACCGGCACAGAGGCGCCCAAGCAGAAGACGTTTGAAGAGGTGAAGGCGGAAGTCAAAGAGGACTACACCGGCTTCGAACGCCAGCGCCTTGTGACCGAACTGGCCAACAAGCTGGTGGAACGCATCAACGCCGGCGAACCGATGAGTGCGCTTGAGACCGCGACCGCCGCCAAGCCCGCAACATCGGAATCGTTCACGCGCACGACAATCCCGCAGGGCTTGACGGAAGCAGCGGTAGCCCAGGCATTCGTGTTGGCGCAAGGCCGTGCCGGCAGTGCGATCACCTCCGACAGAGGATCGCGCACGATCTTCAAGGTGGTGACGATCGCACCGGCGCCCCCGGCTACCAAAGAGCAGCTTGAAAAACTCACCACTGAGCTTCAGTCGGATTATACCAACCAAGTGCTGGGCGAATATGCCGATGCGCTCAAGACCCATTACCAGGCCAGCGTCAACGAAGTTGAGCTGAAGCGCGCGCTTGGTCTAACAGAACAGTAAGGAGCGCGGCGAACGTGACCGTGCAAAAAACCGCCGGCAATGATGCAGCCGACAGCGCCGCGCGTGCGCTGGACGGCAACCTGTGGCCGGCGTTTGCGGCATTCAAAGACGGCTATG
Source organism: Hyphomicrobium sp. (assembly GCA_016716675.1). GTDB lineage: Bacteria > Pseudomonadota > Alphaproteobacteria > Rhizobiales > Hyphomicrobiaceae > Hyphomicrobium_B. The sequence continues at coordinate 207,755 of JADJVG010000002.1, read as the reverse complement.
ATGCGGGCCATCCACAAGTCGTGTGGACGCGCCTCGTCGCCGACCTGGAGACGCCGGTTTCGGCGTATCTCAAAGTCGCCGGCAGCGGCAAATCCATGAGCTTCCTGCTGGAGTCGGTCGAGGGCGGCGCCACGCGCGGTCGCTATTCGATCATCGGGCTTGAGCCAGATCTGATTTGGCGCGCGCACGGCGAGACGGCCGAAATCAACCGCACGCCCTCCGCCGACGCCAACGCCTTCGTCAAAGATCACCAATCGACGCTCGCGTCGCTGCGGGCGATCCTGGCGGAAAGCAGGATCAGCCTGCCGGGAAGGCCTGCCGCCGATGTCAGCGGGCATCTTCGGCTATATGGGCTACGACACCGTGCGGCTGATCGAGACGCTTCCCGAGATGGGGCCGGACGCGCTCGGCGTACCGGACGCGATCCTGATCCGCCCGACGCTGATCTTGATTTTTGACAGCGTCAAAGACGAAACGACGATCGTCACGCCGGTTCGTGCGGTCGCCGGACAATCCGCGGACGCCGCCTATGACGCTGCAAAAACGCGCCTTGCCGCCGCCGTTCGTTTACTCGACGTACCGCTGCCGCATAGAGCCGCGTCTGCCGCGACGCTTGCCGATACGTTGCCGGAGCCGGTCTCGAACACAACGCCATCCGAATTTCTCGGCATGGTCGGCAAGGCCAAGGAATACATCACCGCCGGCGATATCTTCCAGGTCGTGCTGTCTCAGCGTTTTTCGGCACCCTTCGCGCTTCCGTCATTCGCGCTGTATCGCTCGCTGCGCCGCCTCAATCCTTCGCCGTTCCTGTTCCATCTCGACTTCGGCGATTTCGCGCTGGTCGGATCGAGCCCGGAAATTCTGGTACGCGTGCGCGACGGCGTCGTCACCATCCGGCCGATTGCCGGCACCACGCATCGCGGCGCAACCGAAGCGCAGGATCAAGCGCTGGCAGCGGCTCTGCTCGCTGATCCCAAGGAGCGCTCCGAACATTTGATGCTGCTTGACCTCGGCCGCAACGATGTAGGCCGCGTCGCCAAGACCGGCAGCGTCTCCGTCACCGATCAGTTCGTCATCGAACGCTATAGCCACGTCATGCACATCGTCTCGAACGTCGTCGGTCAACTGGATGACAACACGCACGACGCCATCGACGCGCTGATGGCGGGCTTTCCAGCAGGCACTGTTTCGGGCGCGCCCAAGGTTCGCTCGATGGAAATCATCGCTGAACTCGAAAAGGCCAAGCGCGGGCCCTATGCCGGATGCGTCGGATACTTCTCGGCGGGCGGTGAGATGGATACCTGCATCGTGCTGCGCACCGCAATCGTGAAAGACGGCATGGTGCATGTGCAGGCGGGCGCCGGCATCACCAACGACAGCATCGCCGAAAACGAACAGCAGGAATGCATCAACAAAGCCAAAGCCGTGGTGCGCGCCGCTGAAGAAGCCGTGCGCTTCGCAGCCAAGAGCACGCGCACATCGCAATCCGGCAGCGGCGGCGCCTTCGGCTAGTGCGGACCTAACGAACCTTGGCGGCTTTGGCGCGGCGCACAGGTTGGCGCGGCTTCCAGCGCTTGCTCCAAGCGCGCGTCCATGGGTGCCAGCGCGGTTTCCAGAACAGGCTGATGAGGCTGTGCCAAATGGTATAGACTACCAGCCATCCGAGCACGCGCAGCGGCAGCGCGGTCAGCGCGAACGACCAGCGCCGCACACGATGCCAAGTGCCCGCGCCGAATTTCAGCGATTGCTGTTTGACCCAGGCGCGCACAACTTCGGCGCCGAACATCTTTTCAGCCGCCCGCATGGCGATGAAGGCGACGAGCACGAATGGCAGCACCAGCCAAACCACGGCCCACAGCAGATAGCTGACGATCCACCACACAATCGCCAGCACCCAGCCCAGCAGCCAGATGATCGGACTAAGGATCGTGAGGATCGTTTCCATTGGCAGCGTTGGCCCCTGCAGCGTGCATCACGTCTCTATCGCACGCGCTTCTAGCGCATTCATGGCAACCCTGCACGCCGCACGATATGCCACGCCGGTTGCCCAGGACTTAGACCTTCGCCCAGACGAAAGCGCTGGCCCTTGCCCAAATCACGCGCGACGGGCATTGTCGCGCCATGATCCAACTCGCGCTGCTTCGGCATGCTAAGTCTAGCTGGGATGAACCCGGCATCGAAGATTTCGACCGGCCGCTGAACGCGCGCGGACGCGCCGCCGCGCCGGTCATGGGACAAATTCTGGCATCGCTGAAATTCCAACCCGACATCGTGTTGTGTTCGCCATCAGCGCGCACGCGCGAAACGCTGGCCTGCGTCGAGCCGCACTTTGCAAAAAAGGGCGCCGCTCAGATCAAGCTGATTGACCAGTTGTATCTCGCCAGCCCCGCCGACCTGATGGAACACATTTCCAGCGTCGCGTCAGACGCTAAGCGCGTGCTGGTCATCGGCCACAATCCCGGACTGCAGATGCTTGCATCCAAGCTCGCGGCGTCTGGCGACCCGGCACAGTTAATCCGCCTCAATGAAAAATTTCCGACCGCTGCCCTGGCGCTGTTGAGCTTCCCGAGCGACACATTCGCCAACATGGACATCCAAAGCGGCCATCTCGAAGCCTTTATCACACCGAAAGACCGCACCTGACGCGCTGCCGCGACGCCGGCACGCGAAATCGCGATGCGGCTGCGGGTTAACTCGCGCGTAGCCCGTTAAAATATCCCTCGAAAAGTCCACTGGCCAACAGCCATTCCGGGGGCTACTTTCCGCATCGCCACATCACCGCTCTGCTATCGGATATGCACATGCTGATCCTGATCGATAACTACGACAGCTTCACCTACAATCTCGTCCATTATCTGGGCGAACTTGGTGCCGAGAGCGTCGTGATCCGTAACGACAAGGTGACCGCCGAAGAGGTCATGGCGAAGAAACCGCAGGCGATCGTCTTGTCGCCCGGCCCGTGCACGCCGAACGAAGCCGGCGTCTGCCTCGATCTCATCAAGAAGGCGGGACCAACCATCCCTCTGCTCGGCGTCTGCCTCGGTCATCAGTCGATCGGCCAGAGCTATGGCGGCAAGGTGATCCGCGCACCCCAGCCGATGCACGGCAAACTCTCAACGATCACCCACACAAATAAGGGCGTCTTCAAGGGGCTGCCGAAGGCGTTCCAGATCACGCGCTATCATTCGCTGATCGTCGAGCGCGCCACGCTGCCCGACTGCCTGGAGATCACGGCGGAAACGGCTGACGGCATCATCATGGGCCTGCAGCACAAGACCCATCCCGTGCATGGCGTGCAGTTCCATCCCGAAAGCATCGCCTCCGAACAGGGCCATGCGCTGCTCGCCAATTTCTTAAGTCTCGCCGGTTTCAAACCCAAATCCCGCAAGGCGGCTTGAGAACCTGATATGCCCGCCAAAGAGCTGAAGCGATTGATTGGCCGCATTGCCGACGGTGAGCGGCTGAACGAGGCCGAGACAGAAGCCGCATTGGACCTGCTGATGTCGGGCGTTGCGCCGCCGGTGGCCATGGGCGCATTTCTCATGGGCCTGCGCGTGCGCGGCGAAACCATTGATGAGATCACGGGCGCCGCCAGGTTCTTGCGCGCCCGCATGACGTCCGTCGACGCGCCGCCCAATGCCGTCGATATTGTCGGCACAGGCGGCGATAGCCATGGCACGTTCAATGTCTCGACAGCGGCGACCTTCGTTGCCGCAGGTGCCGGAGTCACAATCGCCAAGCACGGCAACCGCGCGGTGACGTCGCTATCTGGTGCCTCCGATGTTCTGGCCGCGCTCGGCGTCAAACTCGACGTGCCGCCCGTCGCGGTTACGCGCGCCATATCTGACGCAGGCGTCGGCTTTCTGTGGGCGCCGCTCTATCATCCGGCCATGAAGACCTGGGCGCCAATCCGCACGGACCTCGGCGTGCGCACGCTGTTCAATCTGCTCGGGCCGCTCTGCAATCCGGCCGGTGTAACGCGCCAAGTGCTCGGCGTTTATGATCGCAAGCTGGTCGAGCCAATTGCCGAGGTCCTGAGAAAACTGGGATCGGTGCATGCCTGGGTCGTTCATGGCGCCGACGGCATGGATGAACTGACGACGACCGGCGCCACCACGGTTGCCGAACTTAAAAACGGCGCCATCACCGTGTTCGAGGTGACGCCGGAAGACGCTGGCCTGCCGCGTGCCAGAATTGCAGACCTGAAGGGCTGCGATGCCGCGACCAACGCCTCAGCCTTGCGCACATTGCTGCTGGGCGAGCCGGGCGCCTACCGCGATATCGTCGTGCTCAACGCCGCCGCCGCGCTGATCGTTGCGGGCAAGGCCAACAGCATCAAGGATGGCGTCGCCAAGGCGCAAGTCTCCATCGACAGCGGACGCGCCGCGCAAGCGCTCGACCGTCTCGTCGCCGTCACCAACGAGGTTGCCTGAGGCATGGCCGACATTCTTGAAAAGATCACAGCCTACAAACGCCAGGAAGTGGCGCGCGCCAAGGCGTTGAAGCCGCTGCGCGTGATCGCGGAGTACGCGCGCTCGGCACCCCGCGTGCGCCCGTTCGCGGCGGCGATCCAAGCCAAACTCGCGAAAAAGCAACCGGCGCTGATTGCCGAAATCAAAAAGGCGTCACCGTCCAAAGGCCTGATCCGCGCCGACTTCGATCCGCCCGCACTGGCCAAAGCCTACGAGCAGGGTGGCGCGGCATGCCTCTCAATCCTCACCGATACGCCCTCGTTCCAGGGCGCGCCGCAGTATTTGATTGCCGCGCGCGCCGCGTGTGCGCTGCCGGTTCTGCGCAAGGACTTCATGATTGACACCTATCAGGTCGCCGAAGCGCGCGCCTGGGGCGCCGATTGCATCCTGATCATTCTTGCCGAAGTCGATGACCAAACCGCGCACGACCTGGCGTCCGCCGCCAAGGACTGGGGCATGGATGCAATCGCGGAGGTGCACGACGCGGCCGAACTCGACCGTGCCTTGAAGCTCGACTGCAAGCTCATCGGCATCAATAACCGCAATCTGAAAACCTTCGACGTTACCCTCGCGACAACAGAAGCGCTGGCGCCCAAGGTGCCGAAGGATCGCATCACCGTTGGCGAAAGCGGCATCTTTACGCCGGCCGACATCGCGCGGCTTTCAAAAGTCGGCGTCGGCACGTTCCTGGTCGGTGAAAGCCTGATGCGCCAGGACGACGTGACGGCGGCGACCAAGGCGCTGCTCGCCAAGGCGCCAAAAGCATGAGCAAGCTGTCGCACATCGACGATAAAGGCCAGGCGCGCATGGTCGATGTGTCGGACAAAGCCGTCACGGACCGCACTGCGATTGCCGAAGGCTTTATCGCGATGCTGCCCGAGACGCTCGCTCTCATCACCACGGGCGAAGCTAAGAAAGGCGACGTGCTCGCCACCGCGCGCATCGCCGGTATCATGGCGGCCAAGAAAACCCACGAGCTGATTCCGCTTTGCCATCCGCTGGCCATCACCAAAGCCACGGTGACATTTGAACCGTCGCAAAAGCCCGCCGGTATTCACGTCACGGCGCAAGTCAAAGTCTCTGGCCAGACCGGCGTCGAGATGGAAGCATTGACCGCCGTTTCCGTCGCATGCCTGACGATTTACGATATGCTGAAAGCCGCCGATAAAGGCATGACGATCTCAGGCATCCGGCTGCTGGAAAAGACCGGCGGCCGCTCCGGCACCTATAAGACGACGGACAAATAGAAGGCACGCGGCATGACTTTGATGCCTGTATCAGAAGCGCTGGCGATGACCCTTACGGGTGTCGCTTCGCTTGGGCCGGAACAAGTCGGCTTGCGTTTGGCTCACGGGCGCACACTGGCTCACGCACTAACGGCGGCGCTCACCCATCCACCCTTCGACGCCTCCGCGATGGATGGCTATGCCGTCCGCAGCAAGGATTTTCAGAACGGCGCCATGACGCTCGCGATCACCGGCGAAGCCGCAGCAGGATGGCCCTTTGGCGGCACGGTCGGCCCCGGCGAAGCTGTTCGCATTTTCACAGGCGCGCCGCTCCCCGATGGGGCGGATACGGTGGTGATCCAGGAAGATGTCGTCGCAAGCGGCCAGCGCGTCACGATTTCTCAAGCACCTCGCTCACGCGATAACGTCCGGCCGCGCGGCGGCGATTTTCACGATGGCGAAATTGTCGTAAAGCGCGGGCAAGTGCTGAACGCCCGCGATATTCTGCTCGCGGCGGCATCGGGCCACGCCATGCTTGCGGTCGTGAAGCGTCCCGTCGTTGCCATTCTGGCAACCGGCGACGAACTTGTCGAACCGAGTGACCGTCCGGCTGCCGGTCAGATCGTGTCGTCCAATTCCTACGGACTGGCGGCACTCGTCGAAGCCGCTGGCGGCACCGCCAAGCTGCTCGGCATCGCCAAGGACACGGCTGAAGATCTGGCCCTCAAAATTAGCGAGGCAGAAGACGCCGACATCGTCGTGACGACCGGCGGCGCATCTGTCGGCGATCATGACCTCGTGCGACCAGCCTTTGAAGCAGCCGGCGCGACGCTGCGCTTTCATAAAATCGCTATGCGTCCCGGTAAGCCGACCTTCTTCGGAACACGCCCATTGGCCCGTGGTGGCACGCAGCGCATCGTTGGGCTTCCGGGCAACCCGTTATCGGCGATGATCAGCGCACGGCTATTTCTCGTGCCGTTGATCGCGGCCATGCTGGGCCGCCGCGATGCGCCGTCTCGGCTGCAAGCGACGCTGTCCAAACCCATCACCGCCACCGGACCGCGCGAACATTATATGCGGGCGATCGTGGATACGAGCGTGTCGCCACCGCAGGTCGCGCCGCTGGCTAGTCAGGACAGTTCGCTCGTCTCGATACTGGCCGCAGCGAACGCCTTGATCGTGCTGCCGGCGAACACGCCAGCACTCGCGGCGGGCGCGCCCGTCTCGGTGATGCCGCTCGACTTCTGAAATCCCGCACACAAGCGAACCTTGGTTAACGCGCTTTTTTGCCTAATCGCGCGCTTTGTCTCGCGCGGAACAGCGCGGCTTTGAACCTCTCTCCATGATGCAGCGACGGACACGATGTAGTCCCGCAACCTTTTGCATCAGGAGTTCCCCATGTACGGAGAGATCAAAAAGTTCCGCCGCGATATTGGCGTCGGCGTCATCCAGGCCGAAGACGGCCGCAAGTTTCGCTTTGAGCGCGCGGCCATTTTGAACCGCCGCGACGACCTCGAAGGTCAAGAAGTTCATTTCGACCTCGCGAGCCTGAAGCCGCAAGGCATCATCGTGCTTGCTGGATCGCCGTGGTCGGCATTCGGCGGCATTGGTCTTTGAACCTTTGGATGCGGGGGCGAGACCATGACAAAGATGATCACAACGACCATCGATCGCTGCGACGTGCCGGCTGTCAGCCTGCACGATCTCTACGCGCCAATGCGCCGCCTGATTAGCCAAGGCCGCGGATTGGCGCTGCTCAACGGTCTCAGTGAAGTCGAGATCCGCGACGTCGAAAGCCAGATTTGGGCTGATTTTGCGGATCAACCTGAAATGCGGCTGGCGGTCGCCCTGCGCTTCCGCGCGCTGCTCGACGTGTTCTCCACGCGCCGCCTGCGCCATGAATTCTTGAACCAGGGTTTCAAGCTGATCGCCCGCGCCGTCGCTGAAGCCTCCACCCAGCGCCTCAATACGCGCTTCGGTTTCAGCGCCCAGAAATTCGTCGGCGCGCTATCGCCTCAGACGCGGTCGCAAACATCGGCACACTCCGCCGATCTGCAAACAATCGCCCTCGCTGCTTGAACCTGTTCCACCGGGAACTGCGACAGAGGCTTCAACAGCCTACGCATGACGCATGTTTAACCATTGACGTGTTGGGGATGACCATGGCGACGGATGCAAGCTTCACAATCAAAGGCGGCCGGGTTGGCATTCTGCTTCTGCACCGCTTGTGCGGTACGCCCGTCGAGATGCGCTTCGTTGCTAACGGCCTCGCCAAGCTGGGCTATACCGTGCACTGCCCGCAACTGGCCGGCCATTGCGGTTCCGCCGCCGATATTAAGGCTTCAACCTGGGTTGATTGGTATCGCAGCGCTGAAGACGCACTTTTTGACATGCGCAAGGATTGCGACGTGGTGATCGCGGGCGGTCTTTCGACCGGCGCCGTTCTGGCTTTGATGCTCGCCGCCAAGCATCCGAACAAGGTTCAGGCCACCGCCCTCATGGCGCCGACGCTGTGGCTGAATGGCTGGATGATCCCCTGGTATGCCCGTTTCTTCAAGCTGGTTAGTCACAAGTCCGTCGCCAACCTGTTCTCGTTCCCGCACCACAATCCCCACGGCATTAAAGACAGCCGCATTCGCGATTTCATTCAGCGGGCGCGGGCGTCTGCCGGCGCGGCAGCGGCGGGTCATCCGGTGACGCCGGGCGGCGCGGTGTTCGAACATCGCCACCTCGTCAACGCCGTCTGCAAACTCGTGCCGCACATCCGCCAGCCCTCGCTGATCGTGCACCCGCTGGAAGACGATTATGCGGCGCTCAGCAACGCCACCTACTTGAGCGGCAAGCTGGCCGGCAACGTCGAACTCGTGGTGCTCGACGACTGCTACCACATCGTCACCGTCGATCGTCAGCGCCACTTGGTCGTCGAAGCGATTGACCGGTTCGCGGCGTCGCTGACGCGAGCTGACATCAGCAATCCGGTCGTCACACTCAATACGCGGCAGCAGTCCGTGGCGTAACGCTTTTGCCGCGCGACCACAATAATTTGCCAGCAAATCGCAGCTTTTTCGATTTTGAACGCAGCCTGTAACCCTCGAAACAGCGCCAGTCCGCAGCAAACGGCATGGTGTCCACGTCGCCCGGGAAACCGGACCCAACATTCAAGGTACGTCAACCAGGAGACTCAGATGTCGAAGTTCGCTCTCATCGCTGCCGCAGCAGCAGCCGTCCTCGCAATGCCCTTCATTTCTTCGGTCGCCGAAGCCGGCGGTTGCGGCGGATACGGCGGCGGGTCGTACTACGGTGCACGCTCGACCAACCAAAGCTACAGCCCGACGCGCTACAGCGCGCCTACACGCCGGGTCGCCAAGCAGAAGCCCCGCATCGTGGTTGCCAAAAAGGCTGCCACGGCCCCTGTTCGGACGGCTGCCTACCAGCTGAAGACCGTCGTCAGTGATGCCGCTCCAGCCGTGTACGTGCCCGCTGCAAGCCCCGTCACAAAGACAGCCGCCGTGTCGGAAGCCCCGGCCAGTGCCGCAGGCTGCCAAAACCGATGTTGCAGCACTTGAACCCATCGCGACCAACGAGCCGGCCTCGAACGAGGCACCGGCGTCAGAAACCGCTGAACCGGCAAAGGATGAGACGGCCACCAGCGTCGTGCCGGAAACCTCAAAGCGGGTCTGCCGCCGCTATTCAGCCGCCATCGGTGGCATGGTTGATGTGGCTTGCGAATAAGCCCGGCCGGGCGGGGAGGCGTCGCCACCACCTTGGTGGCGTCGCCGTCAGGCTTAATCTATTGATATTAATTGTCAAAATAGAATCTTCCAACTTTTTTACATCCTGTTCCCGCCGGAACAGCGGCCGACGCGCATTGAGGGCATTGTCAGCACATCGCCGGAGCAACCGGCCCAGCATTCACCAGACGCCCACAGGAGGCTCCCATGACCAAGTTCGCAATCGCCCTCGCCGCCGCCGCCCTTCTGGCCGCTCCGAACTTCTCGTCAACCGCTGAAGCGGGCGGCGTCCGCCTCGGCTTCGGCTTCCCCCTCGGCTCATTCGTCGCCCGCCCCCACCAGAGCTATGACTCGGCTCCGAGCTACCACGCCCAAAAGCGCGTCGCCAAGAAGCCGGCCGCCGCACGCGCCGCCCGGACGGAAGAAGCTGCCGTTCGCAAAGCCCACAAGCCGAAGGCAAAGGTCGAGATTGCTGAAAAGGCACCGGTCAAGCGCTATCGGACCCCGGCCATGGTGAAAACCGCCAAGATCGAAAACAAGTCGGTTGTATCTGATGCCGCACCGACGATCCGCGTACCGGTCCCGACAGCTGTCGTCGCTACCCCTGAAGTCGCCGCCGCCACGCCGGAAGTCAAGACGACCGAAACAACGCCAGTTGTTGCCACCGAGACAACGCCCGTTACCACCCAGACCGCAGCCGTCGAGCCGGCACCGGCCGCAGCGGTTCAGGACGTGGTCAAGGTTGAAGAACCGAAGACCGAGACCGTGGCCACCACCGTCAAGGAAGAACCGAAAGTCTCGGTTTCCTCGAAAGCAAAGCGTGTCTGCCGCCGGTTCTCGGCTGCCGTCGCCGGCCTGATCGATATTCCTTGCGAATAGTCAGTCTTGCGAAGAAAGCCCAATCGAACGAAACTTCAGAAAGATCTCGGTCCCCAGGGTAGAAGTACCCTGGGGAACATCCTCGAAAACCAGACCTGACGATACTGAGACCATCGCTTTTAGGAGGAGCACAGGTCATGGAAATCGCACTCGATACGCCCGTCAAAACGGCAACCCCCAGCCGTCCGCGCCAGCGCTCCAAGCGCCGCTCCATGCCGATGGTCGTCAAGCTCGCTTACCGCAATCTTTTCCATGACCGCTTGAGCTTCGCCGTCACTATCGTCGGCATTGTGTTTTCGGTGGTGCTCGTCGCCGTGCAGACCGGCATCTATCTAGGCTCTGAGAAGAAGATCTCCGCCATTCTGGATGCCGCCCCCGCCGATCTGTGGATCGTGCCGCTCGGCACTAAGAGCTACGACGACCCTTCGCTACTTTCAGGTCGCGAACGTCACATGGCGCTTTCAACGCCGGGCGTTGAGAACGCCGAGGATATGGTTGTATCATTCGCCAAGTGGCGCAAACCCGAAGGCGGCCAAACGACGATCCTGCTCGTCGGATCGGAGCAGATCAGCGACAAGCCGCTGCCGTGGAACATTGAAGAAGGCAGCCGCGAAGCGTTGAACGCGCCCGATACCGTCGCCATCGATCAGAGCTACTTCCCCGATCTCGGTATCAAGGGCGTCAACAATCACGCCGAGATCAACGGCGTCGATATCGAAGTCGCCGCCACCACTCGGCGCATCCGCTCGTTCACGACGCTGCCATTCGTGTTCACGTCGATCGAAAATTCCCGCCGCTTGAGCGGCGCAGAACAGAACCAAGCCACTTATGAGCGCGTGCTGCTCGCGCCGGGTGCCGACCCCCAGAAGGTCAAAACCGAAATTCTGGCTCGCTTGCCGGATGTCGAAGTGTTGACGCAGGACGAGTTCCGCAAGCGCAGCCAATCATACTGGTTGTTCCAGACCGGTGCCGGTGCGGCGCTCATTGCCGGTGCTGTGCTCGGTCTCATCGTCGGCATCGTGATCGTTGCACAGACGCTCTATTCGAGCACAAAGGACCACATCAACGAGTTCGCCACGCTGCGCGCACTTGGCGCAGGCGCCGGTTACATCGTTAAAGTTATTCTGATGCAGGCGGTTCTGTCGGGACTGATCGGATTTGCGCTTGGTTTCATTCTCAGTCTCGGCGTGATCGAAGCCGCCAAGGATACCAAGCTCACTGTCATCATGACACCGCAACTTGCCTCGACATTGTTTGCCGTCACGATCGGCATGTGCATTTTCGCGGCGATCTCCGCAATCGTCAAAGTAGTTCGCATCGACCCAGCCGTCGTCTTTAGCCGCTAAGCCCCCAGGAGCACATCATGTCGCCAAAGCCAGACAGCAAAGTGATCCTGGAAGCCCAGGGCATCGTAAAAATCCTCGGAGAAGAGCCCAATACGGTCAAGGTGCTCAAGGGCATCGACCTGCAGCTGCAGACCGGTGAGTTGACGCTGATGATGGGTCCTTCAGGTTCAGGCAAGACCACCTTGCTTTCGATCCTCGGCTGCATCCTGTCGCCGACAGCCGGCAAACTCTCGGTCGCCGGTCAGGCGACGCAGGGGATGACGGCGGAAGGCCTCGCCAATCTCCGCCGCAAGCATGTCGGCTTCATTTTCCAGGGCTACAACCTGGTGCCGACGCTGACGGCAGTCGAGAACATCATGCTGGCACTCGATCTGCGCGATCAAAGCGGCCCAGACGCCTACGACATTGCCGCCGACGCTCTTGAAGCCGTTGGCCTCGGCCACCGCATCAACGCCGCGCCGTCGAAGATGTCAGGCGGCGAGAAGCAGCGCGTTGCCATTGCCCGTGCGCTCGCCGGTTCTCCGTCGGTCATTCTTGCCGACGAACCGACCGCCGCGCTTGACGGCAAAACGGCATGGCCGTCATGGAGCTTCTGGCGCAGGTCGCCCAGGACACCAAGCGCGCCGTGCTGGCTGTGACCCACGATCACCGCACTTTGCAATTCGCCGATCGCATTATCAAGATTGACGACGGCCGCATTGCAGGCTCGGAACGCCCGAAACTGCAGGGTGGCATCACCATGGAAATGCCGGCGCACTGATCCTCGCCAAAGTCAGGTAATGAAAAAGGCACCGATCCGGTTGTGATCGGTGCTTTTTTGTCGTCTGCGGAGGCCGAATGCTGGATATGCGAGACCTCTATTGGGATCTCCATTCACCATAGGACCCATCGCAACCGTGCCGCAGCCGATCCCCCGCCCCTATTTGACTTTAGTCAACACCTTGTCGAAGCGCTTCGGCCTATTCATTACCCTTATGAATTCGGCCACAGGCTTCGTTTCCGCAAGGCCGCCTCACAGGCTCCAGCTTTCACGGCACAGACAATGTTAGACAAGTATAGCAAATGTCACGACTGTCCGGTTCGCACGATGGCGCTGTGCAGCGCGGTCGGCGAAAAATCTGCGTGCGATCTTGAGCGCATCATTCACCGCATCCGCGTGCCCGAAGGGCGCGTGATCTCCGGCGGCTATCAGCGCAACGTCACCTATTCGACAATCGTTGCCGGTGTGGTCAAGCTGGTCACGACGCGGCCCGATGGGCGCGAGCAAATCGTCGGACTGCAGTTTCCATCTGATTTTGTCGGTCGGCCTTTCTCTGACGAAAACAACATCCAGGCCGTCGCGGCAACAGATCTCGATATCTGTTCGTTTTCGGGCGCAGCGTTCGAAGGCTTGCTCAACACGAATCCTGATATCGAGCGGGCCCTGCTGAAACGCATTCTGAAGGATCTCGATGCCGCGCGCGATTGGATGTTCCTGCTCGGACGCAAGACGGCGGAAGAAAAAGTAGCAAGCCTGCTCGCCATGATCACCGAGCGCATGACGCCTGCACCGAGCGCCAAACCCGTCAAGGACACCCCACCAAGCCGTCCGACGTTGCGCCTGCCGCTGTCACGCACCGAAATTGCCGACTGCCTCAGCTTGCGGCTTGAAACGATCAGCCGCCAGTTCGCGCAGTTGAAGTCGCGCGGCATCGTCGAGACGAAGGGCCGTCGTAACTTCACAGTGCGCGATATGACAGCGCTGAAGCACTATTCGGCCGCCAGCGCGTGAGGGCGGCCACTTCCCGCCCTCATAACACCGCGATGCTTAGCTGATAAACGTAATACCCCGCCAAGCCGACGAACGCGGGAATTGCGAGAACGTGCAACGCGCCAAGCGTGTGATCGATGGCCTTGTGCTTGTTGACCACCCCGGTAATCCGCAGGATCGATATGCCGATCATGATACTCAGGATCATGTACGCGAACACGAACGCTCGATCCGACAAGGTGGCTGACTCAGATTCGAGCGCCGGTAGGGATAAGTATAAAGCAACCGCCGAGAGTAGCGCGGTGACCTGAATCGTTACGATTGCTTCGAAATTCGCTCGCGGAATGAAGATCGACAGGTAGGCCACGAATAGAATGAAGCCGAGCGGCACCACAACGCGCAGAAAATAGTCGGTCGCCTCGCGCTGCATCAACCAGGAAAAGCGCGCCTTATAAAACGGCACGATGCTAGGCTCATGCGTAAACGCATCGACCACCGGCACGAAGTCCTCGTCATAGCCGACATACTGGGCCTTCGGCTGCCAACGATCGGTTTGCACATTGCTGTCTCGCAACTGCAATGGCGGCGGCTGCACGATGAACGGTGCTTCGCTGTTCTTTGGCTGCAAATCGATCGTGAATCGCTGCATATCGAAGGGATAGTTCGCGAGTTGCGGATCGAAGAGGAACCGCCCCGAGACCTTGTAGATTTTCATGGTGTCGGGATACACTTGACTTGGACCGCCTGGATGCACGACGTCCACGGAAATTTGCCGCCCACCGCCGCTCGACGCATCGAGATAAGCATTCGAAAATTCAATTTTGTCGATCGTCGACGATGGCGTGTCGCGCAACGACAGATAGAATTCCGCAAAGAACGCCTTGTCGTTCTCATCAACACGATGCGCCTTGATCAGATCGATGTCGGCATACAGCGTTTCGATCTGGCGCAGTCCGCCATCCTTCGTGCGCACGAATTGTATCGGCGCTAATTGCGTACGGCCGAGGCCTTGCGGCAGGATGATAATGAACGGGTCGCGCGCCGCCGTGCGTTGCAGCGACGAACGACCAGTTATCGAATGACCCTTTGAAGGCGCCGCGCCCGGCTGCATAGGCGGATTTTAGCCGTTCGAGAATGGTCGTCCGCAGCCGCACGATATCCGTTGTGCCATCGGCAAATGCGGCGGCGGTCGCCACGAGTTTGATCATATCGGCATACTGGCTGCCGACGCTGATGGCTCTCAGATTTTCGCTGGTGAAAGGATCAGCAGCCTCATCCGGATTGCGCGGCTTACATTCGCCTTTTGCCCACCCGGGCGCGGAGGGTATTTTCTTGCCCTCGAACAACCACGAGCCCAGCGGGCTTTTGCTGACCAGCGTGCGCAAGCGATCATTATAAACTTCCGGCGGACGGTCCCACGCCAGGCTGTAGATGGCATTGGGATAGGTGTTGGCGATTTCGGGCGGCAGATTGTCGGGTCGCCCGCTGATGAACAGCGCCGGCGTCACGCCCATAGCCACAAGCTCTTTCATAAAATCTGGGATACTTGCGCTGCCAATATAGAGATACAGAAGGTCGGGCCGCGTCTCGCGTACACTGGCGAGTGCCGCGGCGAGGTCGGCCTCAATCGGCTTATCGTCCTTCGTGCCAATGCGGCTGTCACTGATCAGCCCACCTTCACCGAGCTTCGATCTCAAACCATCACCGAGCGCCGACAGCGCCACGGAATCCTTCAGCCCGACGAAGGCCGGGCGCGCGAAATTCAACTGCTTGGTAAAGCGCGCGATGACGGGAACGCTGTCGGTGTCTTGCGACGCGCGCATGGTGTAGACGTTCGGGTAAGCCGCAAACAGCGAACTCACCGACTGGTTCGACAAGAACGGTATGCCGCTCTTCAGAATGTCGCCGCCGAGCGTGTCGAACACCGCCTTGCCGCGCGATGAATTGGAAAGGCCGATCATGGCCAGCGTCTGCGAATCCCATAGCGCCGTGCGGACATTGGCAACGGCTGTGGCGTCATCGCGCCGATCATCGAAAAATTGCAACTCGATCGGACGACCCGACACGCCGCCATGGGCGTTCAGCCGTGCGGCCTCGTCGAGCGTCAGCTTTCTAATCGCCTCAACGTCACCGGGATCGTAACAGACATCGGTGCGCGAGCCGTAGAACACCGCAACTTTAAATGGCTGCCCTCTGGCCGCTTGCGCTTCCTCGATGGCGTGCGCCGGCCTTGTCAGAGCTATCGCCGCGAGCACGCCAGCGACGAGCATCAGCGGCCATGCGAAAGCCTTCACAAGGCCGCGCACATCACAGCGCCCATCATTTGCGACAGCCATTCGTGTAATCCCTCAAAGAAATATGCTGGCTCGGGCCTAGCCCCCCGAATTCACGCGGACGCTACACCGCCCCTTGCACCCGTCTCAAGGCGTTGCGGGAAAAAGAACAGCCACGCGATTGTGATCGTTGCGTGGTGTTGCATGAATGCGCACACCAGGAATGCGCCCGTTGTGCCCTTTATTCACCGTTCACACGGGGGTACAAAGTATGTGCCACCACAATCCAAGTAAGGAGCAAAAACGTGGAACAAAAACCCCCACTCCCCCCCTTCACCCGAGAAACCGCCGCTCAAAAAGTCCGCATGGCCGAAGATGCCTGGAATTCGCGTGACCCGGATCGAGTTTCGCTCGGCTATACGGTTGACAGCCGTTGGCGCAATCGCAGCGAATTTCCGGTTGGCCGTGAAGCGATTCTTGCGTTCCTCCGCGGAAAGTGGACGCGCGAGCAAGACTATCGCCTCATCAAAGAGGTCTGGGCGTTCGGTGACAACCGCATCGCCGTGCGCTTCGCTTACGAATGGCACGACGACAAAGGTCAATGGTATCGCTCGTACGGCAATGAGAACTGGGATTTCAACGCCAACGGTCTCATGCAGGTGCGGCACGCGAGCATCAACGACGTCGCCATTGCCGAAAGCGACCGCAAGTATCACTGGCCGCAGGGACCAAGACCTGCCGATCATCCGGGACTTTCCGATCTCGGACTGTAGATTTTTTAGGCTGTCGTTTTTTGAGCTATTGATTTTGGTACGTGGCACATGTGCGCCGTTTTGTGCTTCGCGAGGATGACGCTACGCAAGTCGCCGCGAACCAATATCCTCAGCTGACATTTCAACGAGCAGAGTGCAGGCGGTCGCGACGTTACCATCGTCCGGCCGCCTCTGTCTTCCGCTGACCTCATCGGGCGACGTCGCAAAACGCACCAACGATCGTGCCGCAATCCCAACCCACAGAGGACGCTCGCTTTGGATGGAGGAGACATGCCTCCGATCATCCGCACCCTCGCACTGATCTCGAATTGGACGCCGCACCTCAGCGCGACCAACAAAAAACCCCCGCCGCGCACGACAGGGGTTTTCAGCATAAATCGTGTGGGCGGTCGCCGCCGCGTCAGTTGAGCGGCATGTTCACCCAAAGTTGTCCGCTGATCGCTTCGTAGTCATCGGAGCCGATGCCGTCGTACGACGCGACGCCACGGATGGTATAGCCCCACGGCGAGATCACGCTGAGACCGAGCGAACCCTTGGCGCGCACTTCATCGCCACCGGTTTCGATGCCATTGACCACAGCAGCATCGCGATCGAAGTCCCAGATTCCCTGGAGGCCCACAAACGGCTCGATGGTCGAACCGTCCGCAGTCTGGAAGCGGTAGCCGAACTCGGGACCGAAGGTGAAGCGTCCCAGCGACACGGTTTCCGACGCAATGGTGATGCCATTGGAGTCAACGTAGCTGTCCTGCTCATCTTCATAGTAGCTGAGGCCCGCAGATGGCGTGAAGCGCCACGCACCGAACTCCCAGTTGCCTGTCAGATCGGCTTTCGCCAGCCAACGCGTTGTGTCGAAGTTATCGGTATAGGTTCCGAACGGGCTGGTTTGGTTGTCGGACTTGCCCCACGCCGCCCGCGCGTCGAAGAACAGGTTCGGTGTCAGGCGCGCTGACATATACGGCCCCGCCATCCAGCCATGGCCCGAGACTTCACTGCCGAACGCCTTCGACGTTTCATCCATACGGTCGAATTGGATCAAGGCACCGATAAGCAAGCCGGGCGTGACCAGATAATCAGCGCCAACATAGAGCAGCGTGACATCACCCTTGGCTCTGGTTTCATCGCCGCGGAAGTGTGTGATGTTGCCTTCAACCCAGAAGTCGAAGTTCTGCCCGCTGGTTGCAGTCGAGTTGCCGGCATCCGCGCCTCCGAGCGCCATCCGGTTGGCGTCCTTTGGCGTAAACTTCTGCGAGTTGGAGGCCTGCATCATCTGCCGCAGGCTCGTGGCGAACGAGAACTTGGTCGGACCATCGTCGTCTCCGCCCGTCATGCCGACGCTGAACGGAACATTCCCGCCACCTGACATCTGACTACCGCCGCCGGACATTCCGCCGAAACGGTTGTGGACCTGCAAGCGGTTCGGGCCTTGCGACGTCAGCACGTCTGCTCTGTGAGACATGAAGCTGCGATTGACTTCGCTTGTCCGCATCTGAATGAACGTTGTGCCGACGAACAACACGTAGTCTTTGTTGCCTGCAAAGCCGTTGGAATCCCTCGCCGCAACGACGAAGTTGAACGTGCCATGTTCTGTCGGCGTACCCGACAGCGTGCCATCGCTGGCAAGCGTCAGACCCGCAGGCAGCAGCCCACCACTGAGTGTGAAGGTGTACGCCGCCGTTCCACCAGTTGCCGTGAAGACCTGGCGATACGCGACACCCTGATCGCCATCGGGCAGAACGCCCGGCGCAAGCGAGATGGTCGGCGCCGGCGCCGGCGCAGCGGAACGGATGGTGATGCTGTATTCTGCCGTCACGGTTGCACCACCAGCGTCAACCGACGTCACCGAGAAGCTGGATCTTCCCGACCCTGTCGGCCGTCCTGATATCACGCCGCCATTCGAAAGCGTGAGCCCTGTCGGCAGTTTTCCGCCTGTAATGCTGTAAGTGTACGGCCCCGATCCACCGCTGGTGGACACCGTCGTTGACGGATAATCCGTGCCGCTCGTTCCATTCAGGAACTTCGCGGAAAGTGCAAGTTCTGGCGACACAACGGTCAACGTATAAGCGCGCGTTCCGGTAAAGCCCTCTTCATCTGTTGCGATAACAGTGAATTCGAAGGTGCCGTATTGGGTCGGCGTGCCCGTCAGGCTGCCGTCCTCGGCAATGGCCAAACCAGCCGGCAGTGCGCCACTCTGGAGTGCGTACGTATAGTCGCCGATGCCACCAGCAGCCACAAACGTGGCGGTGTAGGGGTTGCGCGCCCGGGGCGTCATCCAGCGTCTCAGGTGAAATCGTAAGCGACGGAACTCCAACGGTCACCGTGAACGTCTTCGTCGACGTGTTGCCAGAGGCGTCCGTCGCCGTCACCCGCATCCGTCGCGCTGACGGTGAAGGTCACAACCGCGCCTGCAGCGCTCGTCGCTTCAACGGTCATGTTGGACGGCACCGTGATCTCCGGCGCACCGCCATCGGTCACCACGACGTCGAACGATGCCGTGGTTACATGACCTGCAGCATCCGTCGCCGTATATGTTACCTCCGTCGTCCCGAGCGGGAACGCAGCGCCCGGCTCGTGGTCGGTCGTGAAGCTCGTCACACCAACGGCATCCGTCGCCGTTGGAACCGCCCACGTCACAAACCGCCGTCGTTGCTCCACCCCGTCGTTGCGACCGGCGCGGAGCAGGCACACCTGTGATCGCTGGCGCAATCGTATCCTGCACCGTCACCGTGAACGACTTAGGCGTTGCATCATTGCCCGACGTGTCGCTTGCAGTGACATTCACTGTTGTCACACCAATCGGGAACGTCGAACCGGAGGCCGAGAGACGCCGTCGCCAGCACATCTCCATCAACAGCATCCGTCGCGCTGACGGTGAAGGTCACAACAGCCCTGCAGTGCTCGTCGCTTCAACGGTCAAGGCGTTGACGGCGCGAGATCTCCGGCGCACCGCCATCGGTCACCACGACGTCGAACGATGCCGTGGTTACATGACCTGCAGCATCCGTCGCCGTATATGTTACCTCCGTCGTCCCGGAGCGGGAACGCAGCGCCCGGCTCCCGTGGTCGGTCGTGAAGCTCGTCACACCAACGGCATCCGTCGCCGTCGGAAACCGCCCACGTCACAACCGCAGTCGTTGCTCCACCCGTCGTTGCGACCGGCGCGGGAGCAGGCACACCTGTGATCGCTGGCGCAATCGTATCCTGCACCGTCACCGTGAACGACTTAGGCGTTGCATCATTGCCCGACGTGTCGCTTGCAGTGACATTCACTGTTGTCACACCAATCGGGAACGTCGAACCGGAGGCCGGAGACGCCGTCGCCAGCACATCTCCATCAACAGCATCCGTCGCGCTGACGGTGAAGGTCACAACCGCGCCTGCAGCGCTCGTCGCTTCAACGGTCATGTTGGACGGCGCCGTGATCTCCGGCGCACCGCCATCGGTCACCACGACGTCGAACGATGCCGTGGTTACATGACCTGCAGCATCCGTCGCCGTATACGTTACCTCCGTCGTCCCGAGCGGGAACGCAGCGCCCGGCTCGTGGTCGGTCGTGAAGCTCGTCACCCCGACCGCATCCGTCGCCGTCGGTACCGCCCACGTCACCACAGCCGTCGTTGCTCCACCCGTCGTTGCGACCGGCGCGGGAGCAGGCACACCTGTGATCGCTGGCGCAATCGTATCCTGCACCGTCACCGTGAACGACTTAGGCGTTGCATCATTGCCCGACGTGTCGCTTGCAGTGACATTCACTGTTGTCACACCAATCGGGAACGTCGAACCGGAGGCCGGAGACGCCGTCGCCAGCACATCTCCATCAACAGCATCCGTCGCGCTGACGGTGAAGGTCACAACAGCTCCCGCAGCGCTCGTCGCTTCAACGGTCATGTTGGACGGCACCGTGATCTCCGGCGCACCGCCATCGGTCACCACGACGTCAAACGATGCCGTGGTTACATGACCCGCAGCGTCCGTCGCTGTATACGTTACCTCCGTCGTCCCGAGCGGGAACGCAGCGCCCGGCTCGTGGTCGGTCGTGAAGCTCGTCACACCAACGGCATCCGTCGCCGTTGGAACCGCCCACGTCACCACAGCCGTCGTTGCTCCACCCGTCGTTGCGACCGGCGCGGGAGCAGGCACACCTGTGATCGCTGGCGCAATCGTATCCTGCACCGTCACTGTGAACGATCCAGTCGACACGTTCCCAGCGCCGTCCGTCGCCGTGACATTCACAGTGGTCACACCAATCGGGAAGGTATCGCCAGAGACAACCGGATTGCCGCCCGCAGCGTAGGCGAAGGTCACGGGGCCGACGGCATCCGTGGCCGAGGCGGCAAACGTCGCGGGCGCACCAGCAGCACTCGTTGCTTCAGCGGTAATGTTGGCAGGAACCGTTAGTGCAGGCGCCACGCCATCCGTTACGGCGAACGACTGCGGAACTTCCGTTGCAGGCAAATAGTTGACATCGCCAGCCTGATTAGCGGCCAGATTACAGGTTCCAACTCCCACAATCGTAACGGTGTAATCTGCCACCGTACAGACTGACGGCGAGCTGCTGGTCACCACGACCGGCAACCCCGAATCCGACGTCGGCGCGACAGTAAACGATGTGGTCGCCGTTGTTGTCGCGGAGATTGGGGCGAACGTGATGGTCTGCGGCGCCTGGGCAATTGTGAACGTTCTGGTGACCGGCGTGGCAGGGAGATACTGCGTGTTTCCGGCTTGCGACGCGGTGATCGCGCACGATCCGGCGGAGATCAGCGTCACCGTGCCGGTCGGCGTCACAGAACATGTGGTGCTCGTTGTCGAGAATGTCACCGGAAGGCCCGACGACGCCGTCGCAAGCGAACTTACCGAGAACGCCGCATCACCGAAAACCTTATTGGTAATCGCGTTGAATGTGACCGACTGGCTGGATTTGCATGTCGCGGTCCAAGAGAAAGACTTCGCCTCACCATTCAGAGTCTGGCTGATCAAAAACGATTGCGTCGTGTTCGCGCCTGAGTGGGTGTATGTGCCCGTAATAGTGCCGCCATCGGGGATAAGGGTTGATGAAATTACACTGATGGACCCACCGGCGGTGACGATTGCGTTTGCATCAGCGGTGGACGATCCATCGACCCCTGACGTGTTGGTAATTGTGAAAAGGACGCCAAGCCCGGGAGACAGGTTGGAAATATCCAACGCGTTCGAATTGTCCTTTGAGATGACGTTGGACGTAACGCCAGGGCATGTCAGCGGGGGAACAACGATCGGTGGTTTTGCCGCCTGTGCTCCGCTTGGGCTCAAAATGACAGCAAGTGCTACCGTTGCTGAAACGAACCACGACCGGACATTAGCCGGTGCACAGCAAATAAATGAAGCCATTCGAGCCCCCGCTCATCGTCATCTTTAAACGCATGACGCTTTGAAAATCGGGCTCAGAGCAGGGCTTCACCTGTACTGCACGCTTGAACTAGGTCCTGTGTCCCGCAACACAGTCCTAAAGGAGTATAACGTAAGTAATTACGCTTAAGGGATAACTCGTAGAAATTCGAAGGGCAACTTGCGTTTATTCCCGATCAGACGTGGAATACCGGTGCGGTGCAGCCATCGCGCAACACCTCGCATCGGCGCTCTCCAAAGACGAACAGCGTTCAAGCTGCTCACCCGTTTCACGCGCACTTTCAGTCAGCGTTCGTCACGACCATTCGGCGCATTTGCGTACCGTTCCGCGCAAACCACACCCAAATGTGCGACCCCTGAGATTCGGCCCAGGAAATCAACACTCCTGCCAAAATGCCGTTGACACGCCTCAAGGCTAATGATCCGGCAAAGGCCCATGATTCGAGACGCGCTACGCCTTCAATATTGTTGGGTGGAGCAGATTGGTTGCACCGGGCACACGCGAAAACATGGGGAACGGCATTGCCTAATTTTTGGACTGCGCGACTCACGCATCGAGCCTTGTTGGCGCTGGCGCTCGGCGGCTTGCTGTCCGGAGTTGCTGTTTATATCACCGGCCAGGTGCAAGCCGCCGCCTGGTTTTGGGCGGCGGGCACTGTGCCCGTAGTGATCGGACTGCTCGTCTCCATGATCCGTGACCTCACGGCGGGGCGCATGGGCGTCGATGCCGTTGCGTTCGTTGCGATGGCCGCAGCGCTGCTGCTCGGAGAGCCGCTGGCGGGCGTGGTGGTGGCCGTGATGTATGCGGGCGGCAACCTGCTCGAAGATTTCGCCGTCGCCCGCGCCGAGCGCGATCTGAAGTCGCTGATCGATCGTGCACCGCGCGTGGCCCACCGCCGCGTTGGCGAAACCCTGGCGGACATCGCTATCGACGATATCGTGATCGGCGATATCGTGCTGGTGCGGGCCGGCGAGGTCATTCCAATCGATGGCGTCATTCTAGCGGCCACGGCGACGCTCGATGAATCGGCGCTAACCGGCGAACCTCTGCCCGTCACCCGCACGCGCGGCGATCATGTGCGCAGCGGCACGGTCAACGCCGGTGAAACCTTCGAAATGCGCGCCACCGCAGTCGCAGGCGAAAGCACGTACGCCGGCATTATCCGCCTTGTCACCGCCGCGCAGACCGCCAAGGCGCCGTTCATCCGGCTCGCCGATCGCTATGCCTTGCTGTTGCTACCTGTGACGTTGCTGCTCGCAGGCGCCGCATGGCTCTGGTCGGGCGATCCGGTCCGCGGCCTTGCGGTGCTCGTCGCCTCGACACCGTGCCCGCTCATCCTCGCAGCCCCCGTCGCCTTCATCGGCGGAATATCCCGTGCGGCACGGCGCGGCATCTTGATCAAAGGCGGCGCGGCCATCGAAGCCTTGGCGCGCACCCATACCGTCATGTTCGATAAGACCGGCACGCTGACCGTCGGCGGCGCCCGCCTCGTCGCCATTGAAGTCGCGCCGGGGCAATCGCCGGACGATGTGATGCGGCTGGCGGCGTCACTCGAACAGGCGTCGCATCACGTCGTCGCGCTTGCCATCGTCGAAGCGGCGCGGGCACGCGGCATCACTCTCACGCAACCATCGGACGTCAAGGAAACCATGGGCTCCGGCCTCGAAGGCTCGGTCGATGGCCGCCGCGTCCGCGCGGGCTCGTACGATCTCGTTTGCGGTAACGGGAAGCCGGAGCCGTGGGCGGTCCGGGCGTTGCGCCGCGCCTCGTGGCGTTCGGCATTGAGCATTTTCGTTTCCATCGATGGCATCACCATCGGCGCTATTCTACTGGCCGACGAGTTGCGGCAAGAGACTCCGCGAGCCGTGCAAAGCCTGCGCGGCGCCGGCGTTAAACGCATCGTGATGGTGACAGGCGACCGCGCCGACGCCGCTGAAACGATTGCCTCGGCGCTGGACCTCGACGCTGTCCTCGCCGACCGCGTGCCCTCCGACAAGGTCGAAGCCGTGGCTATCGAGCAGCGTCTGCATCCGACTATCATGGTCGGCGATGGCATCAACGATGCGCCGGCGCTGGCTGCCGCCGACGTCGGCATTGCCATGGGCGCTCGCGGCGCCAGCGCCTCGTCGGAAGCCGCTGACGTGGTCATTCTCGTCGATCAGATCGACAGGGTATCAGACGCCGTCATCATTGCCCGCAGAACCCGCAAGATCGCCATGCAAAGCATAACGGCCGGTATGGCTCTCTCCGGCGTCGCAATGCTGGCGGCGGCATTCGGCTATCTGACGCCCGTTGCCGGTGCGTTGACCCAGGAAGCGATCGACGTCGCCGTCATTCTCAATGCGTTGCGCGCCTTGTCGGCTGGCCGGCCCACCGGCCACCAGCGCCTGCAGCCGTCGGCAAGCCTAGCACTGCGCGCCGATCATAGCAGCGTCCGCACCCATCTCGATCGTCTGCGCGAAATTGCCGATGCACTGGACGAGGCCAGCGCCGACACCGCCGTGCTGCTGATCGGGGAAGCCAACGCCAGCGTCGTCCGCGATATCGTCGCCCACGAGCGCGAGGACGAAAGCACGGTTTACCCGCGCATCGCCAGAATTTTGCACGACGGCCACGGCCTTTCGGCCATGAGCCGCGCGCACCGCGAGATTATGCATCTGGCGCGTCTGCTGTCGCGCATCGCCGATGGCCTCAAGCCTGATGCCGCCGACAAATATCTGATCCGCGATGCGCAGCGCGTGATTGAATCCATCGAAGACCTGGTGCGCATGCACAGCGCCCAGGAAGACGACATCTACGAACACGCCGCCGCCGAATAGGCGGCCAACGCGCCGCTCGCTTGCCTCCGATGCGCTAACCGCGCGGCGGGCGGCGGCGCTCTTGAAACCAAGCGCGATACTCCGCCATCTTCTTGCGCTGTGAAGCCGATGCACGCCGCTTACAGGTTGCCGCCTCGTCGCCCGTTTCCGGCGCACCCCAGCGCCGCTCAACGCAGTCGTTCAAGTTGTAGGCCATCTCAAGTTCGGCTGCACGCTCGATAAGCTCTTTGAGCGTCAGTGGCCACGCCGACCCATCGCTGCGCGTGTACGAGAATTTGCGCGCCGCAAGCTCGCTGGCCAGCATGGCATCCAGCTCGGTCTTCACGTCGGCTGCGCTTTTGCCGCTCGGCATGGCATAGCGTTCCGGCCGCCGCAGCACGCGATCAGGGAAGCCGCGCACCACGTCAATCGCGATCAGCAGGCGCAGATCGCGCGATGGCGTGGCAAAGTCCTCCCACGCCCCGGTCGTCTCGAAGATCGAAGCGCCATCGGGCATGGCAACCTCCGCGCCTCCCCCGACATGGTACTTGCGGCCGTTCTCAACTGACGTCACGCGCGTATTGACCTGCTCTTCGAGCGCCGTGACCGCCTCTTGCAGTGCGCGCGTCGGATCGAGCGGCGCCGGTGACAGCACGTCATCCATGGCGTCGTAGAACGCTTCGATGTCGAGCTTTGATTGGGCGAGCGAATAATCACCATAGTTCTGCGATGCCACAATCTCGTCGTTGCTCATCCGGCGGGACGCGCCGGACTTATCGCGCACCACCGGCCGGAAGCGTTTGAAGCCGGGGCTGCCCAGCGCCGCATCCTGCGCAAACAAGAAATTGCCGCGCCAGAAACGCTTGCGCGCCACCGTGCCGTCCGGCTGACCATCAACGGCCAAAAGCACGCCGGCGCTGCCATCGGTTTGCGGCACGCGCTTGGCAACCACCAGCAGGTGACCATAAGGATCGGCGTAGACCGTACCAGGCCGCATCGACGCTTCCGACAGCGGCACTGGATAGTAATCGGTATTGTTGTCGCTGGCGGCGGTCCGTCCAGAACCGGAATGGACGGTGTTGGCGATCGTATTGCGCAAGAAATATCCGAACCCCGGCACCAGCCCCTGCGGCGGCTCCGCTGTTTTCACGGGCGGCGGTTCGTTCTCACCAAAAATATCCGACAGCAGGCCGCCGTTGGATTTTTTCTCAGATCTCGCAACGGGCTTTTCTTGATTTTGAATACTCTGCCACGCGACGCACCTCGGCGGCTTGCCGCCGCCGCCGCGCGAACACTTCGAATAGCCGAACGGCAATCCCATCTTGAACGCGAAATAGGCGCGCAAGAAATAAGGAAGGTCGGCGCAATCCGGGCGGATCACCAACCCCTTCTCGTCTTCCTTCAATCCCAGGTGATTGAACAGCAGGTTGCGAGAGCGATTCCGCAAGACCTCATGCAGCGCCGGCCATGACGGTGCTTCGCTGAGTGGCGCATCGAACAGAGTCTCGATCCATGCAGAGTAAATATTTTCGGTACCGCGAGTCCAGGAGTCCCGCACTGGCCAGACACCGCCCTCGGGCGCGCGCGGTGCCGCTGGCGCGCTCTTGCGCACGGTGATCTCACGCGTGATCGTGCGGCACTCGGCCGATGCGCCGTCGCGCACGAGTTTCGCTTGCCACGTTCCCGCGGCCGGTGACGGCACCTCAGCGGACCAGAAATACGGCGGACCGCCATGGCGATCACCTGATTTTGCGGCAACGTTGCCATCAGGCGCAATCAGCGACAGTTCGCCATTGAGCTTGTCGTCTGCTGTGATTACGACGCGCAGCGGCGCGCCCTTCCACGCCGCAACCGGCGACGCCAGCAGAGCAACCCCGGCGGAGCTTTCACAGTTACCTGCCGGCGTTTGCGGCTCGGCGACGGCTGGCCCCGTACAGACGGCACAGGCGAACAGCAGAAAAGCCGTCACGGTAAAAGCACCTTGGCGCGGAAATAACACGCGTTCCCTCCGGGATAACCTCAATTGCAGTCCAAGCTATCGCGAAAGCTTTGGCTGAATTGATGACAAAATCAATTGCCTGTTCACTTGGCGGGTTGCCCGGCCATGCTCGCGCCGTCACGATGAAACTATTGCCCGCAGCACTCTTGACGCCGCCGCAGCAAATCAGATTACCTGCCGTTACCGACATCAGCAGGTGTATCTCGTCGTTGTTGTTCCCGGATTTACGGGATCAGCCTCAAGCCCCCCGAGGTCACATCGGTGGAGGTAGAACACAAGCCGTCCCAATAGCGGTTCTACCGGAGCGACAAGCTCAAAAGAGAGCGGCCAAAAGCGCCGCTCTTTTTCGTTTGTGCCATTGCATGATCATTGCGGCGCATAAACATCGCGGCCCGCCAAAGTCCGAACGGAATTTGCTGTCACAATGGCCTCCTCACTGGGGGAGTGCCGTGTTTGCGATCATAGACTCCAAACTCTATCAGACGCTGGCCGCCCATAAATTCAACAGCTTGGGCGCGTTAGCTGCGCTTGTCGCCGGTTTGGGCACGGTGGCCTATGTCTCGCTGTTAGCACAACCCGACACGTCGCCCGCCACCGTCATCGTCGTTCCCCAAGCCCCGCTCATTAGAGCCGAACCCGGCAGTCTGCGGCAGGTATCTCTCGCGGCAGGCGAAGGCACAGCCCGCCCAGCGAGCCCCTTCGCCATCACCCGCGCCTTGCAAACAAGGCTTACAAGCGCCGCCTGCTATGAGGGTCCGATCAACGGGCAATGGACCGCCGCCTCCAGGGAAGCGATGCGCCGGTTCGTATCGGCGGCCAACGCCCGCCTGCCGGTCGACACGCCCGATCCCGTGTTACTGGCCCTGGTCGACTCGAACCCGGAACTCAAGTGTTCGAACGCTGAAACCGCGACAACAGCGGCAGCGGATGCCCCAACCGCACACTCCGCCGAAGAGCCGCAGACGGTCGCGACGCCCATCCCGTCAAATGCCGCAGCTTCGTCGCCGCCCCTGATCCGCGCGCCGGGCCAAGCACCGCGACCGCTAGCAGCGTCCACGAACACCACACCGGAAGCGCCCGGTGAACCGACCTCATCTGAATTGACCAGCCGACTCGACTCCGCCGCTGACGACGTGGTCGTACCAGCCGTCGCGACCGCGGCCGCAACCGCAACCGCAACGGCGGCTTACAAACCTTCGTCTTTAGTCAGTGCAGAAAAGAAAAAGCCGCGCAGGACTTCGTATCGCAATTCAAAACCAGCGCGCAAAAAGCCGTCCACGATCGACAACGTTTCGAGGTCGATCACCAAGTCCGTCGATTCTCTGCAACGATCGCTCGGCTATCTTTTGAATTGACGCTCGCCCACCGTAAGGAGGCGCAAGCGCGGCACTGAAAAGAAACCGCTCCGCCCCAGCCAGAACGGTTCCTGAACATGCAAGCGCGCGAGCATCGAGCGACGCGCGCTATTCGCGCAGCTGCAAAAGCAGTTAACGCATTAGAATAGTATGGTGAGCCCGGTTGGGATCGAACCAACGACCCTCTGATTAAAAGTCAGATGCTCTACCGCTGAGCTACGGGCCCCCAAGATGCACGGGTTAGCGGGCTTTTAGCCTGGGCGCAAGCTTCGATCTCCAAATTGCCGAGGTACGAATGGTCACGGAGCGTAAACGCGCTTAATTCCAGCGAAAATTGTCTATTGCCGTGGCCGCCGGCGCCGTCAAAAACGGGTCATCACAGGGCGCGGCGAGGTCTCGCGGGGAACGGCGATACCGGCGATTGAAAACGGCCCACGTAACCCCATGACATGCGGCAAGCGCATATCTCCTGCGTCATCGCGGCGACCCGCAGCGCGTAAATTGCGCTATGAAGGGCGCGACCGTTTCGAATCGTTCGAGGGTGCCAGGACCGCCGACGACACATGCCTCACGCTACAGATCGCCCTGTGCCCGGCGCCCTTCCCGATCGTATTCGCGCCATCCTGCTGATGTGCGCCACGGTCACGCTGTTCTCCTGTCTCGACGCGTCAGCCAAATATCTGGTCCTGAATACCAACATCCCGACCGCCCAAGTTGTATGGATGCGCTTTATCGGACAGGTCGTGTTGATGGCCATAATCCTGGGGCCATCGACCATTCCAAGCCTGCTGCGCACCAAGAAGCTCGGACTGCAAATTATACGTTCGTTCTTGATGGTCGCCTGCACGGCCTGCAATTTCATCGCCGTCAAATATCTCCGCCTCGACCAGACGGTCGCCATCGCGTTCCTGGCACCCCTGGTTGTCGCGGCGCTGGCCGGGCCGTTCCTCGGCGAATGGGTCGGGTGGCGGCGCGTGCTGGCCATTTTAATCGGCTTCGCGGGAATTCTGATCGTCGTCCGCCCGGGCTTCACCGAAGTCCACTGGGCGTTCGGCATATCCTTCCTATCGATGCTCGCCTATGCGCTGTTCATGCTGGTCACCCGCAAGCTGTCGACGTTTGATCCGCCGCTCGTGACACTGTTCTATGCGCTGCTGGCAGGCACGCTGCTTGGCGCACCCTTCGCGTTGTCCGAATGGGTCTGGCCGCAGAGTCTCGGGCTTTGGCTACAGCTAGCAACCCTTGGCGCGTTCGGCGGACTTGGCCATTATCTGCTGATCCACGCCTACCGGCTGGCACCCGCTTCAAGCGTCACGCCGTTCATGTATTTCCAATTGATCAGCATGGTCGGGCTTGGCTACGTGATCTTCGGAGATGTGCCCGACGTGTGGAGCCTCGTCGGCTCGCTCGTAGTGGTCGGCTCCGGCATCTATCTTGTGCATCGCGAGCACGCGCTGCACAAGGAAGCCGTCGCCGCCACCGCCCGCGCGTGTTAGCACCTCGACCTCAGCATAGAACCGTTACGGCTGCACGACACCGCCGCCTTGGAAACGATTGTCGCGCCAGGAATTAGCCGGATCCCAATAACTCACCGGACCGAAATGGCCGCTCTTTGCGAAGTAATCGCGCCCAAAAATCGTGTCGGTCACGCTGACGCCGGAAGCCGCGCCCTTGCCGTGGCCGTTATTGTTGGCGCCACCATAGATCGTCCACCCGCCGCCGCTGAGATAATTGGATTGCACGTCGATAGAGGCGCCCAAGAGATACAGGCAACTCGTCTGCGGGTTTCGATTGAGGATCTTGTTGCGCGCGATGGTGATGTGCTGCGGCGCCCCGAGCAGTTGAATGGCGTCGTTGTGATCGCCTTCTGACGCCGCCCGCGTCTCGATCAGATTTTCCGAGATCCTGACGCCGGAAGCCGCGATCGAAAGGCCATCGGCAGAATTGGAGATGTGGCTGCGATAGACAGTGGCCCGCGTGCCGCGCAGTGCAATGCCAGCCGCGGTCTTGGCCGCCGCCGCGCCACCAATATCCGACCACAACACATAGACGTCACCTGCGCCAGGACGCACCAACACCGCGATGGCACCATCTGCTTCTGGGCGCACCGACACGCCGCGCAGCACGACCGGTTTGGCGCTATAAATATCGAGGCTAGACGAAAACGCTGCGCCCTCGATAAGCAGATGCGGGCCATTAATAGCAAAGCCATCGTAGGTCGCCGGCGCCTCGATCTCGCGCGCAAACGTATAGGTCTTGCCGTCTTTGATGGTCGATCCGGAAAACGCTTTCAGCGACCGATATCCTGCCGCCTTGGGGCCGACGACCGCAGCAGTGATGGCTTCACCGTGGGCAATTTTCAGCGTCGCAGAGAGGTCTTCCGCACTGACCGATGACACCCAACCGAGCAATGCCGCCAAGACGCAGAGAGTTCGCATGGCTATTTCGCATCCTGCTTGGCGATGCGCGCCTTGGTTTCTTCCGCCTATGCTTCGAACCGCCTTTCTGAAATCGCATTACGCATCGCGGCCATCAGATCCTGATAGAAAACCGTATTGACCTACGACAGGATCATCGCATCCAGATACTCGCCTGACTTGATCAGATGATGCATGTAGGCGTGCGAATAATCGTGCGCGGCGGGGCACGTGCTGACCAGGTCCAGCGGTGCCAAATCTTCGGCATGGCGGGCGTTGCGCATATTCAGCGGGCCATTCCAGGTGAAGGCGTAACCGTGGCGGCCATTGCGGGTCGGCATCACGCAATCGAACATATCAACGCCGCGCCGCACCGCTTCGATCAGATCGAGCGGCGTGCCGACGCCCATGAGATAGCGCGGCTTATGCGTCGGCAGATGCGGCAACGTCTCCGACAACGTTGCGATCATCGCATCATGGCCTTCGCCGACCGCGAGCCCGCCAACCGCGTAGCCCGGAAAATCCATGGCAACGAGTGCGTCCGCCGAGCGCTTGCGCAAATCAATGTCCGTGCCACCTTGCACGATCGCGAACAGCGCTTGGCCGTTCGTCGCGCCACCGCTCGCGACCTGCGCTTCAAACGCGCGCTTTGACCGCTCCGCCCAGCGCAGCGACAACTGCATGGCGCGCTCGACCTCTTTGCGCTCCGCCGGCAGTTCGATGCACTCGTCGAACTGCATCTGGATATCGGAGCCGAGCAGACATTGGATCTCGATCGATCGCTCCGGCGACAGCATGTGTTTCGAGCCATCGATGTGCGATTGAAACGCCACGCCCTCTTCGGTGATTTTGCGAATGGTCGATAGGCTCATGACCTGGAAGCCGCCGCTGTCGGTCAGGATCGGCCCATCCCAGCGCATGAACTTATGCAATCCACCTAAGCGGGCGACGCGTTCGGCGCCTGGACGCAACATCAGGTGATAGGTGTTGCCGAGCAGAATATCGGCGCCCGCGCTTTTGACCTGATCAGGATAGAGCGCCTTGACGGTCGCGACCGTGCCGACCGGCATGAAAGCGGGCGTGCGGATCACGCCGCGCGGCGTCAGCACTTCGCCGAGACGCGCCAAGCCGTCCTGCTTCAACAGATTATAGGAAAACGCCTGTGTCATTGCCGCTGTGCGCCTGTCTTATCTGTGTCCGCCGTGATGTCTGTGCCAGCCTTCGCCGCGTTAGGCTGCGCGGGCGACCGGAACAGCAGGCTCGCATCGCCATACGAATAGAAGCGATACCCATGGCGAATGGCGTGGCCATAGGCGGCGCGCATCGTGCCCAGGCCGCAGAATGCCGAAACCAGCATGAACAGCGTCGAGCGCGGCAAATGGAAGTTGGTCATCAGCGCGTCGACGCATTTGAACGCGTACCCAGGCGTGATGAAAATCGCGGTATCGCCGGTCCAGGGTTGAATTTCGCCGGCAGCGTTGGCCGCGCTCTCCAGAACCCGCAGCGAAGTCGTGCCGACGCACACGATCCGACCGCCGCGCGCCTTGACCGCGTTCAACGCGACCGCCGTTTCGGCTGAGACGGTGCCCCACTCGGAATGCATTTTGTGGTCGCTGGTATCGTCGGTCTTCACCGGCAGGAAGGTTCCCGCGCCGACGTGTAGCGTCACGAAATGCCGGCTGATGCCACGCGCGTCGAGTGCTGCAAATAATTCAGGTGTGAAATGCAGCCCCGCCGTCGGTGCCGCAACCGCACCATCCTTGTCGGCGTAGATCGTCTGATAGGTGGCGCGGTCGGCGTCGTTCGGCGCCCGCTTCAACGCGATATAGGGTGGCAACGGCATCACACCGATGGCGGCTATCGCCTCGTCCAGGAGGTCATCCGAGAAATCGAATGCAAGTTCGACCTCGCCAGCTTCGCCTTTAGCGGACACCGTCGCATCCAGCGTCCCCATCAGGCAGACAGAGCCGTCGTGGCCGAAGCGCACCCGGTCACCCACCTCAAGACGCTTGGCCGGACGGGCGAAGGCTTTCCAGTGACTGCCGTCAACGCGCTTCGTCAGATTGAACGACACGTTGGCCACGCGCTCGTCGCGTATCCGCACGCCGGAAAGCGCCGCCGGGATCACGCGCGTATCGTTGAACACCAGGGCATCACCCGGCTGCAACAGCGCCGGCAAATCGCGTACGCTTCTGTCGGTAAGATCGGCGTCATCCAGCGCGCACGATTGGGCCACCGCACGGACCACCAGCATGCGCGCCGAATCGCGCGGCGTCGCCGGATACAGCGCGATAACGCTTTCGGGCAGTTCGAAATCGAAAAGGTCGGTCCGCACGCTGGGCGCTGCCCTTATCTGGAAAAGCTAATCGTGCGAGCGGCCTAGCACTCCCTGCCGTTTGCCCGCAACCGGCCAATCGCGCCGCCCCGCCGTTGAATCCTCTTGAAAGGCGTCGCAAACAGCTGCAGCGTCGCCGGTTAGGTCTGGTCGTATATAACGACGAGATCGCCGATCAACTCTGGAGGGACATCATGGCTAAGGAACAGAGATCGACCAAGGAAAAGCGCAAGCCGAAGAAGGCCGCTGCCGACAAGAAAGACGCCAAGAAGTAGGCGTCACCGCTTAGGGGCGCGCGCCTCGTCCGTTCCGGCTGCAAAGTGCTTCACGGATGGCGAGGAGCGCGACCGCGATCCAGCTCGCAATGAGCAGGGTGCCGCCCGTCGGCGCGGCGCCCTTTATAATTGGCGTGCCGATGAAGGCCTGATAGGTCACCGCGCCGCTGAACAGCGCGACCGCAGCAAGCATGACGGCTGCAACGGCGATCCAGAGCCGCGGACGACTTACCCGCATGGCGACCACTAACAGCGCCACAACGGCCGTCGCATGGATCATTAGCATCGTCGACGCCGTCGCCAGCGTCGGGCTTTCGAGTTTATGAGCAGCGATGGCTGCTAGACCGACACCGGCCGCACCCACCAACCCGGCAACACTTAAAACGGCAAGCAGCGCACCGCCAACATCCGTGTTGGACGACGCGCCGCTTGCCGTGATGTGCGAATTATCGCTCACGCTACGTCGGCTGCAACGCGCACCGAGACCATCTTGTCGGGAGCACGCGGCGGCTCACCCTTGGCGAGCTTATCGACGTTTTCCATACCTTCGATGACCTTGCCCCAGACCGTATATTGGTTGTCGAGGAACGACGCATCGTCGAAGCAGATGAAGAACTGGCTGTTGGCCGAGTTCGGGTTGGACGAGCGCGCCATTGAGCAGACGCCGCGCACGTGCGGTTCCTTGTTGAACTCCGCCTGCAGGTTCGGATGGCTCGACCCACCTGTGCCGCGACCCTGCGGGCAGCCGGTCTGCGCCATGAAGCCATCGATCACGCGGTGGAACACCACGCCGTCATAGAACTTCTCGCGAACCAATTGCTTGATACGCTCGACATGCTTCGGCGCCAAATCAGGACGCAGTTCGATGACGACGTTGCCCTTGCTGGTTTCCATGACCAGCGTGTTCTCGGGATCTTTATAAGCGGCCATTGGGTCCTCCTTGGTGTTGCGACTATGGGCCTTCCGTGGCCGGCTCGTTTACTCGACGGTGACTTTCACCATCACGTCGGGATCGGTGACGGTGCCAGAGCCCGGCGCGCCACGCTTGATCTTATCGACCAGATCCATGCCTTCGATCACCTGCCCCCAAACGGTGTACTGGCCGGTCAGGCCGGCGCAGCCGCTATCGGTGAAGCAGATGAAGAACTGGCTGTTGGCGGTGTTCGGGTCCATCGTGCGGGCGGCGCCTGCAGTGCCGCGCTTGTAGGGCTCGGGCGTAAATTCAGCCGGCAAATCCGGCAGCTTCGAGCCGCCCATGCCGGTGCCGGTCGGATCGCCGGTCTGCGCCATGAAGCCTTCCATTACGCGGTGCCATTTGACGCCATCATAGAACCCCTGCGAGGCCAGCGTCTTGAAACGCTCGACGTGCTTCGGCGCCAAATCCGGGCGCAACTGGATGACGACTTTGCCGGTCTTCAACTGGATCACCAGCTTGTCGCCAGCTGCCTGTGCGGCGTCGCTGCTGAAGCCGAGGATCAGGGTGGCGACAGCCATTGCGGCGGTCGCGGTGAGGCTGAGAAAGCGTTTCATGGAGCGCATGGGAATTCCCTTGTTCGATGCAGCTAACAGCTGTTTTCGCCACCGGTGGCGGCCGGACGACACGTCCGGCGGGCAGTGTTGCCGCCCTTATGGCGATTTGACGGCCCGGTCGCAAGGGGCGGCATTTTCGCATGGGCCGCCTGCGCATTCCGGCGGTTATGGATCAGGTTGGGCGGTCCTTCATGCCGCGCGACCGGCTGAGCGGTGCGGCCGGCGCTTCAACCGACAGCGAGGACATCGTTTCAAAAAATTGAGAGTCATAAGATTGGCGGCTGCGCGCCTCCACCTTGGTCACGGCGACGCGCGCCATATCCTGCACGATTGCGGCTGGAGATACCGACACTCCTTCGCGCACCAGTCGGGCGACCTGGGCGTCGCGGTGTGTTCCGCGCCCAATCGCGCCGCCCTTCGCGACCACGCGATGCCACGGCGCGCCGTCGCGCTCTTCGTCGGTCAGGTTTGCCAGCAGCGTCACGATGACCTTGGGGATGACGCCGAGCTGTTCAGCCAGAAGGTCCGTCGTCGCCACCCGGCCGGCCTGAATACCTCGCACCAGCGCCAGTAGATCGTTTGCAATGCGGCGCTCGGCCGGCGGGCGCTGCATCTTGCTTTGCCTCAAGCCTTCACCAAAGACTTGGTCTTCAGCCGCCGGAGCACGGCCTGCGACACGAACGGTGACGGATCGCCACCCATGATCGCGACCGCCCGCACCAAGTTTGCCGCAATATGGCGCACACTTGGTGAGGCCGACACAAACACGGTTTGGATGTCGGGCGCCATTTCGCCGTTCATACCGCTCATCTGCATTTCGTAGTCGAAATCGGTGCCGTCGCGCAGCCCACGGAAAATGATGTTGGCGTTATGGGTTCGCGCGGCGGCGATCGCCAGACCAGTGAACGTCGTCACGAGAATCCGGGTGCCTGTCACGGCGGCAATTGCGTCAACTTCGAGTTGAAGCATCGCGACGCGCTCCGCCTCCGTGAACATCGGCGCCTTTCCCGGATTGATGCCGACACCGATAACCAGTGTATCGACGACGTGGGCTGCGCGGCGAATGACATCCGTATGGCCGAGGGTGACCGGATCGAACGAACCGGAGTAGAAGCCGATGCGGTTTTTTTTTATCTCTGTCATGGCTAAGCGTCCTGCAATTGTGCTGACCTAGGCTAACCGCTCACGGCCTGATTGCCCAGTTGCAAACGCACGGAAAGCTGGCCGCTGGTCGCTTGGCAGCTTTGCCTCAAAACGCAGAAGGCCCGGCATTCCTGCCGAGCCTCCGGGAAAGCAATATCGAAGGGGCGTTAACCCCAACGGGTTACTTCAGAGACACTTCTTCTTGGCGGGCACCGAAAATGTCCGACAGGTTGAAGCGGTAGCCAAGGCCAACCGAGAAGATCCACGGGTCAACATCGACGTCTGCGGTGACGCCATTGGCCCAGGTTGCTTCCGTATCGAGCCAGACTTTCTTGACGTCAGCGTTCAGGTACCAGCCCTGGCCAACTTCCATGTCAAAGCCGGCCTGCAAAGCAAAGCCGAACGCGTTGTCGATATCGAGCGCCGCGCCACCAAGCGTAGGGCTATTGCCTTCGCTGAAGAACGCCATGTACTGCACGCCGGCGCCAACGTAGGGCTTGAAGCCGCCCATTGAGTCGAAGTGATACTGCAACGTCAAGATCGGCGGGAACACCCAAGTGTCGCCCAAATCAGCACCCGCCAGGGCGCCTTCGCCATCGACGTCGAACTTCGCGAAGCAGCAGAACAATTCGGCCGCGATGTTCTTGTTAAAGAAATAGGTCAGTGTGAGCGTCGGAATAACTTCCGTGCTGACATCGGCGTCGCCGCCGACGAGCGGCGCGCCGCCCGGCAAGAAGACATCAGCGCTTGCATCCGGAGCTACGACCGTTCCCTGCAAGCGGACCAGGAAGTCTCCGCTATAATCACCTGCGGCGACAGGCGTAACCGCCACCCCACTCGCCACGAGAGCGGCAGCCGCCGCCATCTTGAACCATGTCATTTGAAGTTCCCCATAACCTTCAATCTCACTGGCCTTCCAGTGAATCTCTTTTGAAGATGCTCGATCTACCGAGCTGGGCGGTTTGATTTCCAGCACAGACTACGGGGTTCGCCTGACTGAAATCAGCGATTTGTCGTGTGCGCTGAGAGCGTTGCGTCTAGGTGACGTTCCGATTGATACGGATCAACCGCCGGCTTGCTTAGCCCAGCAAACTGCCTGAAATCCGTGCATTTCTGACGCACCTCAGAACCGTAAAACCCCATTCAAATGTGATCCTTGTCAATGCGGTG
Organism: Hyphomicrobium sp.; assembly: GCA_016716675.1. Lineage (GTDB taxonomy): Bacteria > Pseudomonadota > Alphaproteobacteria > Rhizobiales > Hyphomicrobiaceae > Hyphomicrobium_B. Next base: position 170,900 of record JADJVG010000002.1, on the reverse strand, counting down.
CCTTTCGGTTGCCGGATGATGCCGAAAAAGATGCTCAAGGAAGGGTATCCTCCGAGGTGACCGGACATATGACAACGACAAACGTACCGCTCGCAACGCGGCAGCATTCAGCAATGACCGAAGCAGCTCCGGCGATGGCCGAGTTTACGGCCCTGGCCCAACTGCGCGGCCATGCACAGAACTATCGGCTGCGACGCCGCCAGGTTCTGCCGGCCTCCGCCCCTGATTCCGTTTACATTATTCGTTCGGGTCTCGTGGCGGCGGAACATGCGGCCCTGCCGTCCCGCCGGACCATGGTAGAACTGCTGTATCCCGGCGACATCATTTCGCCTTCGCTGCTGCCGCTGGCGCCTGGGCTCTCGCACACCACAATGTCGGCAACCGAGCTTTTGCGCCTTAGCCTCTCGACGCTGAAGTCGGAAATGGCTCGCGACGGGGCGCTGACGGATTTCGTCCTGCAACGTTTAAACCTGCAACGTGCGCGGATGCAGTTGCATATTTCAATGCTCGCCGCGTTAACCAGCGAACAGCGCGTGGCCGGACTTCTGCTCCAGGCGGCCTGCCATCTCGGTGTATCGAACGGCGGTGCAATCGCATTCGACATGCCGCTGTCGCGCAACGAAGTCGCCGAATATCTGGCGCTCAACGCCGATACCCTCTCGCGGATTATGTCGCGGCTGGTGCGCGAGAACGTTCTCGCCCGTTCAAGCCGCGCTCAAATCACCATCCGCAATATGGATGCGCTCAAGGCCCATTGCCCGTTGAGCGATGCCGTTTCCGCCTTGCATTCACGGCGCTGAGCGCAAGGCTTCCTACCAAAATTTCTTCCGTTAGACCCGTGGCGGCGCTTTATTCAGCGCCGCCTGTTTCGTCTGCACCGTCTTCTGCGGCGTCCTCTTCCGTGATGCGCTCAACCGAGACGACCTTTTCAGCACCATCGGTTTTGAAGACGCGTACGCCTTGCGTATTACGGCCCGCAATGCGCACATCATGGACCGGGCAGCGGATCAACTGACCACCGTCCGTCACCAGCATGATCTGATCATTTTCGGCAATGGCGAACGACGCGATCAAGCGACCGTTACGCTCGTTGACGACCATGGCAACGATACCCTTGCCGCCGCGCCCCGAGGTGCGGAACTCGTAAGACGATGAGCGTTTGCCGAAGCCCTTTTCCGAAATGGTCAGCACAAACTGTTCCTTGGCCTGCATCTCGGCGAACTTTTCAGGCGACAGCGCAACTTCGCCGTCCGTCATGTCCTCGGCGTCTTCCTCGACGGCGACGGTTTCAACATCTTCCGCGCCTTCTGTCCGGCGCAGTGCCGATGCCTGCTTTACATAAGCCTGCCGCTCCGCTGCGGTCGCCTCGACGTGGCCGAGAATGGCCATCGAGATGACTTCGTCGCCGTCGCTGAGGCGGATGCCGCGCACGCCGGTCGAATCACGCCCCTTGAACAAGCGAACTTCGTCACCGATCAGGAAGCGCACGCACTGGCCTTCCGCCGACGTCAGCATCACGTCTTGATCCGGCGTCGCGATGGCCACCGAAACGATGCGGTCGCCCTCATCGAGCTTCATCGCAATTTTTCCGTTGCGATTGATGCTCTCAAAGTCGGCGAGCGCGTTGCGGCGGATATTGCCGGAGCGTGTTGCGAACATCAGTTCGAGATTGCCCCAGGTGCTGTCATCTTCCGGCAACGGCAGGATCGACGTGATGACCTCGCCCTCTTCGAGCGGCAATAGATTGACCAGCGCCTTACCGGGAGACTGCGGCGCCGCCGCCGGCAGACGCCAAACTTTCATGCGGTAACACATGCCGCGCGACGAGAAGAACAGCACCGGCGTGTGCGTCGAGGTGACGAACAACTCGGTGACGAAATCTTCGTCACGCGTCGACATGCCAGAGCGGCCCTTGCCTCCGCGCTTCTGCGCCCGATAGGCCGCCAGCGGCACACGCTTGATGTAGCCCTTATGCGAAACGGTGACGACGCAATCCTCGCGCTGGATCAGATCCTCGTCTTCGACCTCACCGTCGAATTCCATGATCTCGGTTTTGCGCGGCGTCGCGAATTCCGACTTGATCGAAGTCAGCTCGCCTTTGACGATATCGACCACGCGAGCACGCGAGGCGAGAATTTCGAGATACTCTTTGATCTCGCCGGCGATCTTGTTCAATTCGTCGGCGATTTCATCACGGCCAAGTGCGGTCAAGCGGGCCAGACGCAATTCAAGAATGGCCTTCGCCTGTTCTTCCGACAAACGGTAGGTGCCGCTTGACGAGATCGTGTGGCGCGGGTCCGCGATCAGTTCGATCAACGGCGCCATGTCTTTCGCCGGCCAGTCGCGCGCCATCAGTTGTTCTTTGGCGTCGGCGGGCGACGCCGATGTGCGGATCAGCTTGATAACTTCGTCGATGTTGGCGACCGCGATCGCGAGGCCGACCAAGACGTGCGCGCGATCGCGTGCCTTCGTCAGCAGGTGCTTGATGCGGCGTGTCACGACGTCTTGGCGGAATGCCGTGAACGCCTGCACCATATCCTTGAGGGTCAGACTTTCCGGCCTGCCGCCGTTAATCGCCAGCATGTTGGCGCCAAACGTCGTCTGCAGATCGGAGTACTTGTAAAGATTATTCAGCACGACATCGGCGACAGCGTCGCGCTTCAGCTCGATGACGATGCGAATGCCTTCGCGGTTCGATTCATCCCACAGGTCGGCGATGCCTTCGATCTTCTTTTCGCGCACAAGATCGGCGATCTTTTCGATCAGCACGCGCTTGTTCACCTGATAGGGAATTTCCGAAACGATCAGCGCCTCGCGATCCTTGCGGATGTTCTCGACCTTGACGCGTGCGCGCATGATGATCGAGCCGCGCGACTTGTGGTACGCTGACAGAATGCCGCCGCGCCCGAGAATGATGCCGCCCGTTGGAAAATCCGGGCCCTGCACGATTTGGCAAAGTTCGTCGATGCCGATCTCGGGGTTTTCCAGTTCCGCCATGCACGCATCGATGATTTCACCGAGGTTGTGCGGCGGAATATTGGTCGCCATACCGACCGCGATGCCGCCCGCACCGTTGACCAGCAGGTTCGGAAATTTTGCCGGCAGAACCGACGGCTCTTGCAACTGGCCGTCATAGTTGTCTTTGAAATCGACGGTCTCGTTGCCAAGGTCGTCGAGCAGATAGCCGGCGATCTTAGCAAGCTTCGATTCCGTATAACGCTCAGCGGCCGGCGGATCGCCGTCGATCGAACCGAAGTTGCCCTGGCCATCGACCAGCGGCACGCGCAACGAAAACTCCTGCGCCATGCGCACCAGCGCGTCGTAAATCGCAAGGTTGCCGTGCGGATGGTATTTGCCCATCACCTCGCCGACGATGCGCGCGCTCTTGACGTATTTCTTGTTCCACTCGAGACCGAGTTCACTCATCGCGAACAGGATGCGGCGGTGCACGGGCTTCAAACCGTCACGCACATCGGGCAATGCGCGGCTCACGATCACGCTCATCGCGTAGTCGAGATACGACCGCTTCATCTCTTCGGTGATGGCAATGGGGCGCATATCGCCCGGCGTGCCGCCTGCCGCTTTGTCGTCGTCGCTTCTGTCGGCCAAGGGTTCTGTCTTTCACAAAAAACAGCGCACACGAATCGGCTTCCAGACGAAGCCACCCGCGGCGCGCAAATCACCTAGCGAAGTCTATAGGATCGGGACCCCAATCGGCAACGGCGCGGCGACGTGCCACGGCCATTTGTCCCCACGTATTATTATTGCAAATTCAACAAGTTATGCCAGCAGATCGGCTCCATACGAGGCCAGTCTCGGGAAGCCACCGTGCCGTCATAGTGCGCGCCTAATTCTATTGCGTTTTTACCACCCACTGCCTACGTCTGGCGCGGTGCCCGCCCGGCGTTCAGCCTCGACACGCGGCACCATTCGGACGCCGCTCCGGCGTCCTACTCATCGAAGGACACACTCCATGACGATCAAACTGGTCTCTGCAGCTCTTCTGCTGGCGATCACGGGAACAAGCACGGCCATCGCACAAGACGCAGCCGCGACGGCTGCCACCCCGCAAACCTACATTGCCGCTGAAGCACCGACGGAATACCTCGCCAAGGACCGCCTTATCACCACCAAGGTCAAGAGCCCGGACGGCACGATCATCGGCGATATCGAAGACATCATTCTGTCGGGTGATCACAAGGTCGTTGGCGTCGTGATGGGAACAGGCGGTTACTTCGGACTGTTTGAAAAGAAGATCGGCGTAAACATCGACGCGCTGCAATTCTCTGTCGTTGATGGCAAGATCGAAGCGACGCTGCCGAGCTACACGAAGGAAGGCTTGGACGCTGAACCTGCGTTCGCACGCAACCAGCCGAAGAAATCGCTGTTCGACCGCGCGGTCGAGAAGGGTCAAGAGATCCGCGACAAGACCGGCGCCTCCGCCAAGGACGCCTATGAGGCAGCCAAGGAGAACGCAGGCCCAGCAGTCGAGAAGGCCAAGGAAGCCGCGAAGGAAGCCATCGACAAGGTTGGCCCGGCGATTGAATCCGCCAAGCAGAAGGCTGGCGAAGTGATCGAGAGCGCCAAGGAAAAGGCCGCCAAAGCCGTCGAAAAGGCGCAGGACGCAGCAGCACCTGCCGAGGCCCCGGCAACGCCTGCAAAGCCGACGCCTTAATCCGCGCGCAGCGCTCGTTCACAAGCTGACGCAGAAAACAATCAACGCCCCGCCACGCGGCCCGCTTCGGGTTCCCGTGGTGGGGCGTTTTGCTTTGCAACGATACCGCTCTCACATCTGGCAGGCGCATGCGCCCATTCGTGCGTTTGTCGCATATAAAAAAACCGCGGGCGTGCTCAGCACACCCGCGGTTCTAAACTTGCGAAAGCGCTTTCGCGCCGAATTTGAAAACGATCCCGAAAACTAGAACGGGATCTCGTCGTCGAGCGCTTTATCGAAGCTCGGCTTGGCAGTGCCGCCGCCACCACCGGTCTTGGTCACGCGCTTGGGAGCGGGTTCCGAATATCCGCCGCCGCCCGAGCCGAAACCGCCGCTGTCGTAATCGCCGCCGCCGGATTCCTGCATGCCCATACCGCCCGACGCGCCGCGTCCGCCGCTTGCGCCATCAAGCATGGTCAGCGAGCCGTTGAAGCCCTGCAGCACCACTTCGGTCGAATACTTTTCAGCGCCGCTCTGGTCGGTCCACTTGCGCGTCTGCAACGCGCCTTCGACGTAGAGCTTCGAGCCCTTCTTGACGTACTGCTCGACGACCTTGCACAGCGGCTCGCTGAAAATCACAACGCGATGCCACTCGGTCTTTTCCTTGCGTTCGCCCGTCGCCTTATCGCGCCAGGTTTCGCTCGTCGCCAAACTCAGGTTGGCGATCGGACGGCCATCCTGCGTGCGCCGGATTTCAGGATCCTTGCCGACGTTACCGACCAGGATCACCTTGTTGACAGAACCAGCCATAACGGCGCTCTCCTTCATAACTACAAAACGACTGCATGGCTGAGCCATACGATCCGGCACGAAGCCAGAAACTCAAACATGCCGTTTAGACTTGCTGCTCGAACTTCCCGTTCAAACGTGCCGCCAAAACTTGCATCTACGACACGCATCGCCCATGCGACACAAATCGGTCCGCGAACCCACCAGCCCGCGATTCTCATCGGACGACCTTAGACACGCGCCCAACCGGGCGTCTCTGTGGCCGCACAGGTTGTCCACGCTTTTGGACCGCACCCTCCATCATCTCGTTGGCTGCCCGTCGGCCCGCTTCGCGAAACAGGCCCGGCCGCCCAATCGTTCCTTATTTGTTCTAATGTAGTTGGCCCGCCCCAGAAGTTCAAGCCCGAAATTGAGCGGCGCACTTTTTTGCACACCACACCGCCGCACCCGGCCGCCGCCGCGCCGCCAGCACACCATAGCGCCGTCGCGCGCTTGACTGAGAGCAACTATCGGTTATGGCGATAGCTACTTTTCGCTGCGCTCAAGGATCGAACCACCGCAATGGCCCAATACAATTGTCTGAACTGCCCCGGCTATTGCTGCTCGTATCCCGTGATCGCGCTGAACAAACGCGACGTCGATCGCCTCGCCAAGCACTTCAAGCTGTCACCGAAATCGGCGCAGAAGAAGTTCACGCGCGAAGCCCACGGCCACAAATATGTGATGCGCCGCAAGGCCGACAAACACTACGGCCGCATCTGCCAGTTCTTCGACACCAAGAAGCGCCAGTGCACGATTTACAAAGCGCGCCCTGCGGCCTGCCGGGCTTATCCGGGCGACGGCCGCTGCGGCTACTATGATTTCCTGATGCACGAACGGCGCTGCCAGAGCGACGAGACGTTCGTCGCGATCACCAATCACAAAGACTGAGCGCGGCCCGCGCGTCATCGGCTTACGCCTCGACCGCCAACCCGTGCACGATCGCGGCAATGATAAACGCGGCCATCAAGACAATCGACGGCTTCGTCCGCATAGAAAACTGCAGCGGCTGCAGCGCCGCCCTGAGCGCCCAGAACCCGGCGCCGGCCGCCGTTAGCGCGTTGGGCGCGAGCCTGTCGGCCATGGCAAAACCGATCAGCACGCTTCCGTAAATCACGAACACATAGATCAGCACCGCATTCAGCGTTTGCGTGATCGCGGCATTGATCGACCCCGACGGCTCCAGGCGCTCCGGCCAGCCCAACAGCTTCCAGAACATCGCGTGGAAGATCGCAAATCCGATATCGATCATTCCGGCGATAAAACCAAACGTCACGCGCAGCACTCCCTCGCTGCCGCCCACGATACGAGCCTCGCATCCATCACGCTAGCCACCGCGCGCAAAAGCGGTTAGCGGGGCGCGCGGCTGGCTCGCGGATCGCGCGGCGCTCACGCCAACAAAGAGCGGCTTGCATGACAACTGGCACCGCCATTACGATCCGTCACTCGGACGATACACGCAGCCCGATCCACTCGGATTCGTCGATGGTCCAAGCGTGTATGCGTATGCAAGTTCCCCTCTGATCAAAGTGGATGCGCGAGGGCTTCAATCCAATTCCGTACCAACCATCTCTGGCGGACCAATATGTACAGCAACAGGGGGTGACCTTAAGCTCTTGCAGGATCGCAACAACATACCGCCACCGGGCAATTGCTCTTACGGAGAGCACAAAGAACTTGAAGATGCGAAGTGACCCTCACCCCGCACGGGTACCCGAAATGATGTAGACTTCATTCGTCACCCAAAGGGAGACGGACGATGCGTAAGGGTAAGTATTCAGACGAGCAGGTGATCGCGATCCTTCGCGAGCAAGAGCGGTCGGCCGACGGCGGAGATTTGCCGCAAGTACGGCGTTTCGAACGCGACCTTCTACAAGTGGAAATCGAAATTCGGCGGCATGCAGGTGTCCGACGCCAAGCGCCTGAAGGCGTTGGAGGAGGAGAACCGCCGGCTGAAGAGCGTCTTGCGGAAGAGGTCATGGACAACGCGACCTTGAAAGAGATGCTGACAAAAACTTCTAACGCCCAGAGCAAGGAAGACCGCCGTGAGCTGGGCGATCGAGACGAGACTACTCGCAACGCCGCGCCTGCCGGTTGGTGGGCGTAGCGCCGAGTCTACCGCCACCGCAGCCGTCGCAGTGATGATGGAGCGCTTCGCGCGCGTCTTCGGTCGTTGGCGCTTGCGCGCGGCGGTTCGGCTACTGGCGTCTGTATCTCGTACTGCGGCGAAGGGCATGCTTGTGAACCACAAGAAGGTCTATCGGCTGTACCGCGAGGAAAAGCTCAGCGTTCGCAAGCGGGGCGGACGCAAGCGTGCGTGGGAACGCGAGCACCGCTTGGCTTCCGGCGGGCCGCAACCAGCGTTGGAGCCTCGACTTCGTGTCGGACGCTTTGCGCGATGGCCGCCGCTTCCGCGTGCTTGGCGTCGTCGATGACTTCACGCGCGGTGTCTGGCATTGATCGTGGACACCTCGCTCTCTGGTGGGCGTGTTGCTCGCGAACTCGATCGTCTGATCAAGAGACGCGCGGAAGGCCGCGCTCGATCGTCAGCGACAACGGCACGGAACTGACGTCGCGGGCCATGCTGCGCTGGCGGTTGGAGACCGGTGTCGGCTGGCACTACATCCAGCCCGGCAAACCGCAGCAGAACGGCTTCATCAGGTCGTTCAACGGCCGGCTGCGGACGAATGCCTGAACGAGACGCTGTTCTCGAACTTGCGGGAGGCGCGCCAGATCATCGAAGCTTGGCGGATCGATTACAACGAGGAACGGCCCCACACGAGCCTCAACGGGCTCACACCAAACGAGTTTGCAAGACGGTCCAGCGAGGACCATAACCAGAACGGAGTCTACTTATAAACGAGTACCAATCGGGGGGAGGGTCAATATAGCCAACTACTCTTACTGGAATAGCGCCTAACCCGCAACAATCAAAGCGAAGAATCGTAGGTTGGGTTAGGCGCGCACTGTACGCGCGCCGTAACCCAACAGCCTCACGCACCGGCAACTTGTCGTGGATTTCCGCCTACGCGGGAATGCCGTTAACTGCAGCGTCTACGACGGCGCCACCAAGCTGATCGAGCGCGCTCGCACCAACACCGTGAACCTCATCACCATCTGGCTCTTGCCACAGCGCACGATCCGGGCCCAAAAGTTATGTTGGAATTCTCCCTCTGATCGGTGGAGAAGGCGGTCTTAGACCAATTGCCGTTTCACCTCGCCGAAGCCTTTGCGGATGTAGGTGGTTTGCAGGTTGCGCGGATTGGCATATGTCGTGACGGTTTCGCGGATCAGCCGACTCTGGCAACGCGGGCTAGCTTTGAAATCTCGTAATTGGTCGCCGCACATCGAAATAGCAGCCATCTGAGAACTCAATGAAGAGTTTATCATCCCCTTCAAATTCAAATTCTAAACGGCCGCGACTTGCGGCGCCTTGTTGCACAAGGCCAACATTCGAGAGTTTTTTTGCAGGTGCGCAATTTTCCTTTCTGTCTCCAACAATCGTTGGAGACAGGAGACAAATGGTCAACTCGCTTAGAAGGCTCCCACCGCCTTCTATTCGAAAAAGGCTCAAGAAAAGAACGCGGCGATTTTCCTCAAGCATGCTTCGAAGATAATAGCCTTCAAGCAGTGGCAAGTCGGAAACTCTTCCCATTTTCTGGATCTGGATCATGGGTCGTGACCTTGCCCCCGACCGGCACTCGTTCATAGGGAGAGACTGTTCTGGTTATGGCCCGTGCAGGACCTCCGTGCAAACTCGTTTGGTGTGAGCCCGTTGAGGCTCGTGTGGGACCGCTGGTTGTTGTAATCGATTTTACAGGAAAGTGGCTGGCATATCGCAGCGCGCGTAGCCCAGAACAACCAAAGCAAAGAACCGTAGGTTGGGTTAGGCGCGCACGGCACGCGCGCCGTAACCCAACAATCTCACGCCCCGCAGCTTGTCGTGGATTTCCGCCTACGCGGGTTACGCCATCTCCACCGTCCACGAAGGAGGGGCCATGAACTAACATTGCCCGGACCCCGTGGGGGCTGATCAAGCACCGCCGGACATTGCAGCAAATAGAAAGGATCTGGGTAAAGATGCTCGTAGAGACTTCCATGATGCAAAGGAAGTACGAACCGATCGCACATCGGATCAGCTAAAACAAGATGCCAGGGACATCTACAGTTCTGCAGGCAAAAAGCCGCCAAGATGGATCGCCGAGTGAGATGATTTGAAACAATGTTGGCAATAGATGCTCAAGTCTTGAAAGAAGTCCAACTGTTATCGGCAAACCTGTCTGTGAGAGGGTGGGAGATGGACGAAGCCTGAGTCTTGGATTTGGGATAAAGTATTTCATTCAGATCCAAAAAACGGACTATTCTATGGGGGTGGTGTGTGGCGAATAGTTAGTGCGGGCAGAGTAATTATTGGCAGTCAGGATGTGTTTGATTCGGTGGATGACTTTGATCGCGCGCTTCAGACTGTTCGGCTCTCCACTTAGGTATCGTGCAGTCGGTGGATCGCTGGACTCGGATTAGGTCTAAGCGTGGAATTTTTATGTGTATCAAGTTCAGATGATGAAATGTTCCACATGTTCGCCCCGGGAAACCAGTACGTGGATATGTTGTGGGTTGGGCTGGAAAGTGGACTCGCTCGTGGCGCTGACGCGTCGCCGCGCAGTGGTCTTGGTTGTCTCCTGCAGTCAGAGAGTACTGGGCCTTTTTGACTGATCGTTCGTCAGGCGGCCAAGTGGTGACAGTGGAACTCTTCCGGCGTCCGGTTGGCGAGCCGAATGCGGTCTCACCTCATTGTAGAAGAACCGTAGGTTGGGTTAGGCGCGCCTGCCGCGCGACGTAACCCAACAACCTCACCGCACCGACCGCCGAGGAATTGAGGGCGCATGACCTTCGCGCGATTACGCTCCATCTCCCGCGCGCCCGGCAACCAGCTCGCGGATCGCGCCTCACGCACACCGCACCAAAACCCCAAACAAAAAGCCCCCAGGCGAACCTTGCACTATGGCAGAGGTGCCTGCGGGGCCATTTTTGCCTTCGATGGTCTGCCCAGAACTAAAACCGGGCTTTTAAAGCGAGGCTCTGGCTCAACCTTTCGGCTGCCGCCCTCGTGTGCAGTTTCCAAATTGTAAGCACTGCGGCCATCATGAGCGCGGCCATACTCTTAAAATCGTTGATTTCAAGAGATGTCTCGAGAGCGCCCGCCAAGCCGTGGACCTCATATCCTGTCAAGGTCCGTTAAACCCTACCCGGTGGAGTCATGCCTACCCCTTGCGCCGCATCGACGCTCTGTTTCGCCTTGTGACGTCCTCCATCTCCGCTGCGGCGGCATTTTCGCGACCACTCGCGAACCGCTCACGGCGTGCTTTCAGATGAGTGGTTTAGCGGCCCGTGGCCGGGATCCGTCTCGTCTGAAATGCCGAAACTGACGACATCACATGCTGAAGTGTGTTCCTCATTTTATGTAACGTCAAGCGTTCCACCGATCATATTTTCTGCGCGTGCTGCAGCATCCCTACAAATCCATTGATTGCGTTTCAATTCGAGAAACCGCGCAGTTTATGCGGCATAGCAACAAAAAAGCGGACGCGCCGCAACGCATCCGCTTGTTGTTGTCGTCGTCACGCGCGCGCCGTTTAGCGCCGCACCAGCATACTCATTCGGCAATCGGGCAAGCGTTATCGCAAGGCACTTCATCGCGCTTCTCAACCGTGCCTTTGAAGATCGAAACGGTCTCGCGCATGCACTTGCCGTTCTCTTTGACGATGCGAACGATGTTGTCATTCTGCTTCGCCTGGCACATCACCTCGACGGTCGCTTCGGCGACGCGCACCATCGGTGTTTGCGATTTCGACACGGCTTCGGCTGCGGCCAGAGCTTCCTTCAGCGATCCTGCGGCATGGGCCTGCGGGAAGATCATATCAAGTAGGCTCGCCGTCTGTGATGCCGGCTTCGGCAACTGATCGAACGCGATCCATTCGTAGTTGATCTGTCTGGCACGGGAGACTTTGATCGAGATGTCGCCGGTCTGCTTGCAGGCGCCGACTTCGACGCGTGCGTCTGGCGTCTGGCTAACGGTGCGATAGTCGATCTTGCAATCGAAATTGCGCTCCAGAAGGGCGGCCTGGTTGAGGCGGTGTTCGACCTGATCGAACGGCACGCCGTTCTTCCAGGAGAAGTAGAGGTTCTTGGCGGTCGGAACGGCGGCAGCCACGGACACCGCGAGCACGCCAAGCTGGATCATCCGCATCGTATGGTTGGCCGCCTTGGCGGCCGGCTGGGCGTAAGCGGACAGCGTCGACTTCGGTACATTTTCGGTCATCGTGAAGGCCTCTCCGATGGATGCAGACGCGAAACTCATGGGACTGGTCGCCTCTTATAGCTGGCTTATAGCGGGGATGTGGCAGAAGAACTATCGCCGGACGCCTGAACACCCCTTGAGCGGCGGGTTCATCCGCCGTTCAGCCTGAATCATGGGCAAAAGCACCCCGGCGGCGGCCGCACCGTCGCATTGCCGCCCAAACGGCTTTCGGCTACCCAAGCACATGGCAAAACAAACGAAAAACACACCCTCCCCGGAGGGCCGCGCCGCGGCGCCCACGGTCAGCTCCCCGGCAGCGAAGACCAAGCCTGCGCGGCCCGGCTCCGAACTGATGAAAACCATTCACGTTCGCGGCGCCCGCGAACACAATCTCAAGAACGTCGATCTCGAAATCCCGCGCGACGCGTTGATCGTGTTCACCGGGTTGTCCGGCTCCGGCAAATCATCGCTCGCCTTCGATACGATCTATGCCGAGGGTCAGCGCCGCTACGTCGAGAGCTTGTCGGCCTACGCCCGGCAATTCCTCGAGATGATGCAGAAGCCGGACGTCGATCACATCGACGGCTTGTCGCCAGCCATTTCCATCGAGCAGAAGACGACGAGCAAGAACCCGCGCTCGACCGTGGGCACGGTGACGGAGATCTACGATTACCTGCGTCTGCTGTTTGCGCGCGTCGGCGTGCCGTATTCTCCGGCCACCGGATTGCCGATTGAAAGCCAGACCGTCAGCCAGATGGTCGACCGCGTACTCGCGCTGCCCGAGGGCGAGCGCCTGCTGTTGCTTGCGCCCGTCGTGCGCGGCCGCAAGGGCGAGTACCGCAAGGAAATCGCCGAATGGCAGAAGAAGGGCTATCAGCGCGTCAAGATCAACGGCACGGTCTACGACATCGGTGACGCGCCCAAGCTCGACAAGAAATTCAAACACGACATCGACGTCGTCGTCGATCGCATCGTCGTCAAATCGGATATCGGCACCCGCCTCGCCGATTCATTCGAACAAGCCTTAAAACTCGCCGATGGCCTCGCCATCACAGAGTTCGTCGATAAGCCGCTCCTTCCGCTCCCCGCGAGCGGGAGGGCGCCTCAATCGGCGCGCCGCGCCGCCCCACCGCGCCCCTCGATGAGGCGACGAAAGGGATCCTCAAGCACAAGAACGAGACGCACGAACGCATCACGTTCTCGGCGCGGTTCGCGTGCCCCGTTTCAGGCTTTACGATCGACGAAATCGAACCGCGGCTATTTTCGTTCAACGCACCGGCGGGCGCCTGCCCGACCTGCGACGGCCTCGGATCGGAATTGCGTTTTGAGCCGAACCTCGTTGTTCCCGACGCCTCGCTGAGTTTGGAAAAGGGCGCCATCTATCCCTGGGCCAAGACCGGCGTCACCTCGCCCTATTACGAGCAGACGCTCGAGTCGCTGGCCAAGCACTACAAGGTGTCGATGAAGACGCCGTGGGAGCGGCTGCCAAAACACGTGCAGCTCGCGCTCCTGTTCGGTTCGGGCGAGGAGGATGTCACCTTCACCTACTGGGACGGCAGCCGGAATTACTCGACGGAAAAGCCGTTCGAAGGCGTCATCGGCAACATCGAGCGGCGCTGGAAGGAAACCGACAGCGACTGGGTGCGCGAAGAGCTTTCGCGCTATCAGGCCTCCTATCCGTGCGATACCTGCAACGGCTATCGCCTCAAACAGCAGGCCCTCGCCGTCAAAATCGGCGGCAAGCATATCGGTGAAGTCGGTGACCTGTCGATCAAGGCCGCCAACCTGTGGTTTGCCGACATTCCGAAAACCTTCACCAAGCAGCAGACCGAAATCGCGACGCGCATCCTCAAGGAAATTCGCGACCGCTTGAAGTTCCTGAACGACGTCGGCTTGGAATATCTGACGCTCTCGCGCGCGTCCGCCACCTTGTCGGGCGGGGAATCGCAGCGCATCCGCCTCGCGTCGCAGATCGGCTCCGGTCTCACCGGCGTCCTGTACGTGCTCGATGAGCCCTCCATCGGCCTGCATCAGCGCGACAACGACCGCTTGCTCGAAACGCTCAAGCATCTGCGCAACATCGGCAACACCGTCATCGTCGTCGAGCATGACGAAGACGCCATCATGGCCGCCGATCACGTCGTTGACATTGGCCCCGGCGCCGGCGTCCACGGCGGCGAGATCATCGCCCAGGGCACGCCACAAGATATCCTCGACGCACCAAACAGCCTGACCGGCGATTACCTTTCGGGCCGCCGCCAAGTCGCGGTGCCGCGCAATCGCCGCCCGCGCGATGCCGACAAGACGCTCACCGTCGTCGGCGCGCGGTCGAACAACCTTCAGAACGTCACCGCGTCGATCCCAGTCGGGCTTGTTCACCTGCATCACCGGCGTCTCGGGCGGCGGCAAATCCTCGCTGCTGATCGACACGCTGTTCAAAGCCGTCGCGCGCAAATTGAACAACGCCAAGGATCACCCCGGCGAGCACGACAAGATCACCGGCATCGAGCACTTCGACAAGATCATCGACATCGACCAGTCACCGATCGGACGCACGCCGCGCTCCAACCCCGCGACCTACACCGGGCGCCTTCACGCCGATCCGCGAGTGGTTCGCGGGCCTGCCGGAATCCAAAACGCGCGGCTATGAGCCGGGCCGCTTTTCTTTCAACGTCAAGGGCGGGCGCTGCGAGAAATGCCAGGGCGACGGCGTTCTGAAAATCGAAATGCACTTCCTGCCCGACGTCTACGTGACGTGCGAGGAATGCAAGGGCAAGCGCTACAATCGCGAGACGTTGCAGGTCACGTTCAAGGACAAGTCGATCGCCGACGTGCTCGACATGACGGTCGAGGAAGGCGCCGACTTCTTCAAGGCCGTGCCGTCGATCCGCGATAAACTTGAAACGCTGGCACGCGTTGGCCTCGGCTATATTCACATCGGCCAGCAGGCAACGACGCTATCGGGCGGCGAAGCCCAGCGCATCAAGCTGTCGAAGGAACTGTCGCGCCGCGCCACCGGGCGCACGCTCTACATCCTCGATGAGCCGACCACCGGCCTGCATTTCCACGACGTGGCCAAACTGCTCGAAGTGCTGCACGAGCTGGCCGACGCCGGCAACACCGTCGTCGTCATCGAGCACAACCTGGAAGTCATCAAGACCGCCGACTGGATCATCGACCTGGGCCCCGAAGGCGGCGACGGCGGCGGCCGCATCGTCGCCGAAGGCACACCGGAGGACGTCGCGAAGGTGAAAGAAAGCTACACCGGGCGGTATTTGAAGGAACTCTTGGTGCGGAGACCGATGAAGAAGTGAGGGGGGGGAAGTAGTGAGAATTGGCTGGAAGTGTAATTTCAGCCAATGCTGATTTCGTCACAGTTATCCACAAGAACGAGAAAAAACTTTCACTCAATCGCCTCAACACAAAATCAGCATACGTTCATATCCTCGCGCTAGCGCGAGGATATGAAGATTCGCGTTTCCGTCAATAATCCAACGGCTATCTGCCCGGTATTGTTGGGTTTTTTCTGTGCATATTTGGCTTCAAGGGTCTACGCCTGATTTTGTCATTTTCTAATCGCAGATCATAGTTGTTCCTATGAAGCGAGAACGAATAAACAAGCTGCTGCAAAATGAAACTCAGATTTCAAATGCAGAGCGCAATTTGGCCTCAGCGCTTGCGAAGGTTCAACACTGGCAAAGTCGTCTTGATAAACTGAGAAAAGATGAACTCAGAATTAGACTTGAAAGCCATCTGCCCCTCGGACCGTCCACGCGCAAGAACCAGCGAAAATACTTGGTCTGGGCAACCATCCGAGCATTGCTCAAGGAGCCATTGCATCAGGCGGGCATGACCACTGCAGAACTTGACCCTCCCCCCGATTGGTACTCGTTTATAAGTAGACTCCGTTCTGGTTATGGTCCTCGCTGGACCGTCTTGCAAACTCGTTTGGTGTGAGCCCGTTGAGGCTCGTGTGGGGCCGTTCCTCGTTGTAATCGATCCGCCAAGCTTCGATGATCTGGCGCGCCTCCCGCAAGTTCGAGAACAGCGTCTCGTTCAGGCATTCGTCCCGTAGCCGGCCGTTGAACGACTCGATGAAGCCGTTCTGCTGCGGTTTGCCGGGCTGGATGTAGTGCCAGCCGACACCGGTCTCCAACTGCCAGCGCAGCATGGCCCGCGACGTCAGTTCCGTGCCGTTGTCGCTGACGATCGAGCGCGGCCTTCCGCGCGTCTCGATCAGACGATCGAGTTCGCGAGCAACACGCCCACCAGAGAGCGAGGTGTCCACGATCAATGCCAGACACTCGCGCGTGAAGTCATCGACGACGCCAAGCACGCGGAAGCGGCGGCCATCGCGCAAAGCGTCCGACACGAAGTCGAGGCTCCAACGCTGGTTGCGGCCCGCCGGAAGCTCAAGCGGTGCTCGCGTTCCCAATGCACGCTTGCGTCCGCCCCGCTTGCGAACGCTGAGCTTTTCCTCGCGGTACAGCCGATAGACCTTCTTGTGGTTCACAAGCATGCCCTCTCGCCGCAGTACGAGATACAGACGCCAGTAGCCGAACCGCCGGCGCGCAAGCGCCAACGACCGAAGACGCGCGCGAAGCGCTCCATCATCACTGCGACGGCTGCGGTGGCGGTAGACCTTCGGCGCTACGCCCACCAACCGGCAGGCGCGGCGTTGCGAGTAGTCTCTTGTCTCGATCGCCCAGCTCACGGCGGTCTTCCTTGCTCTGGGCGTTAGAAGTTTTTTGTCAGCATCTCTTTCAAGGTCGCGTTGTCCATGACCTCTTCCGCAAGACGCTTCTTCAGCCGGCGGTTCTCCTCCTCCAACGCCTTCAGGCGCTTGGCGTCGGACACCTGCATGCCGCCGAATTTCGATTTCCACTTGTAGAAGGTCGCGTTCGAAACGCCGTACTTGCGGCAAATCTCCGCCGTCGGCCGACCCGCTTCTTGCTCGCGAAGGATCGCGATCACCTGCTCGTCTGAATACTTACCCTTACGCATCGTCCGTCTCCCTTTGGGTGACGAATGAAGTCTACATCATTTCGGGTACCCGTGCGGGGTGAGGGTCAAACTGTACGAAGCCTCTCGTGAAGAACATCGCAATCTGAATATCATCACTTTTCGTGCCTATCTCCGCGAATTCTCGGAAACGCGACGGCTGATCAAAAAACATGAAGATCGGTGGCACATAACCGAGACTGTTAAACAGTTAGCATCGGCCTCATCTCAGTCTAAGGGAGGCCATGGTGCATACTGAAGACACCCCACAAAACAACAGATCTTTGTTGCGCCAGTACGCGCCTCAGATCTTTCGCGAAGTTGCCGTTAAAAAGTTTGGCACAGCTTCTGGTGACCATCGTTGCCATGGTCGTTGTCTTTTTCTATTCGCAATTTCAATTTGGCTGGTTCGGACCATCAAAATCAGCTGTAGGTGAATGGACGACCGTAATCGAAAAAGCGTCTCGGCGCTGACGAGCCAGAATGACGTTCTTGGTGGTGTGACGGGCTCGCTTACCTCACGCCTGTCATCGCGGCATTCATTGCCGAGATCCAGCGTCCGCCCTCACCGTCTCCCCGTCATCCCCGCGCTGGCCGGGATGACGTTCTTTGTGATGTGACGGGCACGCCGCCAAGCGGAACCTAAAATCAGACCGCGAGCACGGACTTGATTTGGTCTTCGTACTGCTGCACCGCTTCGAGGGCGCGGGCCTTCATGACGGAGTCAACGTCGGTAGCGGACGCAAACCCCTGGATCGCCTCGCGCGCGCTTGCCATGATCCTGCTGGCGGCGGCCTGCGGGTTCAGTTCGCGCTTGCAATTGGATTGCAGCAATTGGGTGAGAATGACGCCCGTCGCCAAGACCATCCCTGATAGTTCCGAATTCTCGCGCTTGAGCCGCGCAATGACGTCGTTTGCGTCTTTGAAGTCCACCATAGTCAAATTCTCCCGTGCCTTACTTTGCTGAGCCGTTGCTAAACCCTAGCCCGGAGCGGTGCAAGGGCGCGGCACCGGGCGAGCGGTCGCACGCCGGGTCTGGTCGCGACAGAGCGCCACCCCGAATGTATCAACTTTATTTTCGCATGTGGACGCGCTGCGCCGGCTCCAAATACAGGCTGCAGCGGCCCGTGTCGCAACGCTTTCGCCAGCCTAACCGATATGAATTTGAAGGACTTGCTGGCTCCGTGGGCGATGGCGCAACCGCAGGCCACCCGCTGGCGACAGGCCATCCACCGCACGCATGACTCGCATTTTCCGCCGTGCTACGCCTGCGGCGATACTTGTATCTCATTTTATTCGACAGCGCGGGGGCGCGCGAATTGCGCGATGGGTTGATGACCGACATTCCAAGATCATGGTTTGCTAAGCTGATACGAAACCCCGTCGCCATTCTCGGCGCGGTCGGCAGTTTGTTCGTGGTCCTCGCCAATGCAGGACCGGCCATCGACGGATCGAAGAATCTTTGGCGGCGATGGGCCGTGCCACCGTCGCAACTCGAAACCAACTGGCAGGGGTCTTGGAAGTCGCGTGAAGGATTCACGTTTGGCTTCGCGATGCAGCTCGAAGTTCGCGACGACGGCGCCGCCGATGGCCAGATCAGTTGGCAAATGCTGGAAACGCCGCCAGACTCTTTTCTCGCGCCACGCACCGGTGACAGCGCCATTGAATTTGTCTCCGGCACTTATGATCGCGAGACGCGTGTTGCCGTGATTTCAGGCCATAAAGTCTCAGACCCTACGCTGCTGGCGCTCGATACCTACAAGTTCCAGATCAAGCCCGATAACGTGAGCTTCGTTGGCATGTCAAAGCATCGCGGCGAGTGGGAAGCCCAAGCGGGCGGCACTGTTATCGTTACCGAGAAACCTTGAACGCAATCACGGCGAACGCTGGCATAACCTCGCGCCCTCACCCAGCGGTGCGAGCCGTCTTGCGCTTGGGTAGCGCGCTGCCGCACGTTTCCATCGGCGGCGCCGTGGTTGACCAATGGTCCTTGGTGACGATCACGACATAACGACGGCAGTCCGCCGACGTGCCCGCTACGAACGCGACCTCGAACTGCGCACCTTTTCCCTTCGCCTCGCGTGGCCAGGAGAAAACGTCCCCGTCCGGCGTTTCCGCCAACGCCGTTTGAATGGCGAGCTTTGCGTTGCGGAAGTCGGCGTCGCTAAGGCGCGCGAGCAGAGCGCCCGACAGATCCGGGTGTAACCCAACGGCCAGCGCTCGTGTCTGATTGGGATCAGAAGGGTCGGCCTTCGGCGTTGCCAACGGGGCGGCACTTGGCTCGGAGTTGGCTTTGGCGGCAGATGGCTCCGCGTTTGCCTGCGGAGCGGCATCGATCGGCTGACTATCTTTCGATTGCTCGGCCGCCTCTGCCGGTGGCGGCGGTTGCGCAACGCCAGCCTCAGCGCCCGGCGCGGCGGCGACGCTGCGCGTCTCCAATGGCGGTCCAATCGGTGCAGCGTCAGGCAGCGGCGCGGCTACCTGCTGTGCGTCACGCGACGTCGTCGTCGCCGATACGATTGCTTGCCAGGCCGCCGGATAGCTCATGAACAGCCAGACGACGCCGGACAGAAAGGCAATCACCACAAGCGACGACAGCATCGTCGAACCGCGTTCAGTCGCAGCCGGCGCACACAGCCGGTCACCGGCGAAGAACGCTTCCGCGTCTCGCTCGTCGTCTTCGTCATGTTCAATGGGATTATCAAACGCGCGGAATGACATAACGCAACCTCAGTGCCGATGGCCGTAACTCGTCCCGCTCTTGCATATGCACCAGCGGCACCGGGCAAAATCATGACGATCCGTGCTCGCCATGAGGGTATGCGGGTGCGTTTGTGAGTGCGTTTGCGAGCCCGCTTCGCGTCAATCTGAGCACTACCCAGAGAGCGGTCTCGCCACAGCGGCTGTGGAATAACTATCGAGACACCGAGCCGTCTTGATTGCAACGTTTCAGCGGCGCACGCTTGGATAATCAGCACCAGACATTGAGGGGCCTGCCATGACGACCCGTATGACACTCGCCGCGCTCGCGCTTGCAGCCGCCGCAATCACATCAGCACCGGCACGCGCCGAGACCTGCCAAATTGTAGCCGCCGCCGGCGACGGCCCAACTGAAAGCATCGCGCAACTGATGTCGACGAAGGGTCTTGAAAACATCATCGAGGGCAAGGGATTGAAAGGCCACGGCCCAGTCAAAACCAAATGCGAAGCGGGCACCATTCTGATCGAATGCCACTCACAGCAGAAAGCGTGTAAGTAATCGCACGCTGCAAGTAATTACACTAAGCGTGCGCAGCTTCGCGGGCGGCTCACGGTCGTTAAACTCAGCTTTGACACATCTTTTAGTTACAATTTTGGGTGACGTCCGTCAGTTATACCATTCAGTTGCGCTTCTCAATTGCATCACTACGGTAAGTTTTTCGCGTCGCATCATATTTACATGGCGCACGAAGTGGCTGTTGTGTAAATTCGCTGTGGAACTGGACCGGGCTACGCGTGCTACAAGTTTCTTGAGGGCCTTTCTTTTCCGAACACTAACAGGGAGTTCAGTCATGAAATTCGCAATTCTTGCCGCCTGCTTCGCATCGATCGCGCTTGCAGCCTGCCGCCGCGAAGAGCCGGCACCCTATTATGAACCCATGAAGCTTGGCAGCGACGTCAGCACCACTGGGGCTCAGTAAGAGCGGGGGGCAGTTGGATCAGAGGATCTACTCCTCTCATCGTCAACATTGACTTTGAACCTTTCGTCAGCGCGCGCCATCAGGCTGCGCGCTGATTGCATTTTTAAGCCCGCGCCAAATTTCCGACATCAGATCTCTAGCAGGTAGCTTTTGCCGAATCCGCCGGAATAATCGATCAACGAAATCGCGATCGGCTTGATCTCGATGATTGCGAGGCTCGCGGGATCATTAGGCACGAACCGGCGCGACTGCGGCAGCTTCTTGAAAAGGCGCAACGCCACATCGGCAGCCTTCGCCGCATCGCGAACGCGCGCCGCATGCCCCGCCAGCGAAACGCCGCGCAGCTTGTAAAAATTCTGCGTCTCGGCGGCGATTGTTGCCGACACCTTTTCGCATAAACGGATGTTGCCGATTTTCTGCGATGCTGCATCGGCCGCGAAATAGAGCGTCAGTCCGTCGTTGATATAGTTCACCCACGTAGCTTGCGGAAATCCATCCGGGCGAACCGTCGCAATGGCCATCAAGTGCTGGGACTGAAACACGTCGAGTATTTTCAGTTTTAGTGCTTCATCCACGGACTGTCTCTTTGCGTGCCGCGCGCAGGAGCGCATGTGAAAAACTCTAACGCAGTGGCAAAGCCCAATCCATCGAATTGAACGACGACCGACACTGAGCCGCCTGTGCCTCTACGCGTGCGCCTGTGGGGCTGGCACGCAATCACGTAAGCCGCTACCCTATTCGCCTCGTCACCAGCCTCAGGGAAGCTCCATGCTCAGAATCGTCGTGTACGGAACAGGCGCGCTCTGCCTCCTCACCTCGGCGGTGAAGGCTGGCACCTGCGAAGTCATATCCGCATCAGGGACCGGATTGACCAAGGCTGCCGCCACCACCCTATCGACGGAGGCGCTGGCAACCCTGATCGCCAACAAGAGCCTGAAGGCCGAAGGCGATATCCAAACGGCGTGCAAGCCGATCATGGTCATGACGGAATGCCAGTCGACACAACGCGCCTGCAAATAGCAGCCCCCTCGCACGGTCCCGCAACGACCCATACCAGCGAACGCCAACCGTAGTGCATTAATACCGGCGACAGCGCCCGGGAACTATGCGTATGCATGGGGCCGACGCACAGGCTCCGGCGGTTCGCTCCTCCGGGCATGATCCTCGACCATCCTCGCCGACAGCGGAACACTGCAATGGCCGACACCAAAGCACCTGAGCTATCGCCGCTCAAACGCAAGCTTCGACATTACTATGGTTCGGATACGACCGAGGGCCGCCAGTTCCGCTATGCGATCCTGGCATTCGACGTGGTCACCATTCTGTTCATCGTCGTTACGTCGTTCATGCCGCGCACGACGCTGATCGAAGTTCTCGACGCTATTTTCGGGATGGCCATCCTTGCCGATTTTTCACTGCGGATCTGGATCAGCCGCCGCCCGCTGCATGAATTTGTATATCCCTCGACCTGGGCCGATCTGGCCGCGGTCGTGTCGTTCATGGCGCCAATCATCGGCGAAGGCGCTGGCTTCCTGCGCGTGCTGCGCACCGTGCGGCTGCTGCGGACCTATCACCTGCTCAGACAGTTGCGGCGCGACTTTGAGTGGTTCCGGCGCAACGAAGAAGCCGTGCTCGCCGGAGTCAACCTGTTCGTCTTCATTTTCATCATGACGGCCGTCGTCTACGAGACGCAACACCTCACCAATCCGCAGATTCAAAACTACGTCGATGCGCTGTATTTCACGGTCACGACGCTGACCACCACCGGCTTCGGCGACGTCACTCTGCCCGGCACGACCGGACGGCTGATCGCCGTCGTCATCATGATCCTCGGTGTCACGCTGTTCTTGAATCTCGTGCGCACGATCCTACAGCCGGCCAAGGTCCGGCATCGCTGCCCACGCTGTGGCCTCGGACGGCATGAGGCCGACGCAGTCCACTGCAAAGCCTGCGGTGACGTACTCAAGATTCCTGATGAAGGCCGCGTTTGATGGCAGCGCGACCCGCGCGCGTGCTTTCCCCCAACCTCGGCTAGTCGTTCAGGCTCGCGCTTAGCCTTTCAGGCGCGCCGCGCACGGCTTGGCGACGACCACGCATTTCGCCAACAGCACTGCGCCCTTCTTGCAATCCCATTGGACGTTGCGAGCGAAACGGAAATCAGCGAACTCGGGACCATACTTGTCCTCGACGTTGATCTCCCAATTCGACTGAGCAGCAGCACGTGCACGCGCACTTCCGAGACCGAGAATGCCTTGGCTTGTCGCCGCCCCCTCGATCGGGTCTTGGCAATTGCCTACCGGATTCCAGCGCCGGTCCTGCGCATCGGCGTCACGGGTCATCGTGATACCGGCAAGCGTAAGCGCTGCAAGACCTGCAGCAACGCTGGTGGATAGAATGCGCATGTGACCTCCCGGATCGTTTTTATGCAGCGAGCATCGCCAAACGCAGCACCGTCGCCGCCGCTCAAGTTGTATGGATAAACTGAGCCATGCAGACGAACGCCTGTCAACGCTGCGACAGCCAAATTGCCATCAACGTTGTTTAGAACGTTGCATCTCAGTGATAGATATAGGTCACGACGAACGTCCGGTCGGCCAGCGTGGCGTTCGGCGGCGGGAATGGATAGCTGGTCTGCTTGGTTGCAAACAGAACGCTTTGATCGAGCGAGGCAATCTTCGAGGGCCGCACAACCTGCACGGACTCGACGTTCCCGTTCTGATTGAGAATGATGCGCACCGTCACGCGCCCCAGCGTTTCCCGCAATTGCGGCATCGTCTGCTGCAACGCTCGAATGACGCCGCGCGCGAAGGCATCATTGGCTCCCGATTTTGTAATGCCGGGCGGCCGCTCGAAACCGGCACTGCGCCCGCCGCCGCCTGCTGATCCGCTGAACGAGCCCGGCGGTGGCGTCAGATCAAGCGCCGCCGTGCGCTTCTGAGGCGCCTTGGGTTTTTGTTGCGCCGGCGTTTTCGGCTGGGCCTTCGCATCGGGCGCTTCCTTGGCGTCGGTGGCTTTGGTCTCAGATGGCTTTTCGGGCGGCTTAGGGCGTTTCCTTTTTGGAAGGCGCGGCAGCCTCTCCCGGAAGCGCCAGCAGATCCGGCACGTCTTCTGTCATCTCCTTGACATCAACCGACGGCTTCAACTCCGGCACGGGCGGTGCCGGCGGCGGAGGCTGCACCGCCTCCTGGGGCGGCGTCGGCTCCTGCGGCTTGGCTTCCGGCTCAGGTGGCGGAGGGGGAGGTGGTGGCGGCGCTGATTGCACGGCGGGCGCTGGCATGCCCGGCGGTGGACCACCCTCCTGCGCCACACTCGACTGGCTTTGCAGATCAGCTTCCGTCACCACCGAGATACTAATGCCGTCATCGCTGCCGTCGGCATCGCCGATCGCGCGCGGCTGGTGGCGCAGCAGCCCGAGGAACAGCGTCGAATGCAAGAGCACCGCGATGCCGAGCGACACCCAGAAGGTCCGGTCGCGCACGACAAGCGCCTGCACCGATCGCTCGGCAACAAGCCCCTCGCCCAACTCCGGCGCATCTGACGGCGGATCAACTGCCTCCGCGCTCAACTGGTTCGCATCTGCAAGCTGCATCTTGGTGCATTACAACATCGCCGCCCGGGCGTCATGGGCACCAGGCAGCCTCTCCAGTCCATAAATCGGCCTCAGACACCATTCTATTGGTCAATTTAAGAGCAACGCCGCGTATTGCGCCGCATGGCCGCAACCCCGCGCGCACCGTATGACTGCGCTAAAGCTGCGGCAAATGCCTCTGCTCACTCAGATCACATTGTGATTCCCGATCACCCATTAAAAGGCCCGTGCATTTTGACCAGCGATCCCGCCGACACCACAACGGTCGATCCCCGCCTCGACGGCCTCATCCTCGAGTGCGCGGAAGGCGAGTGGCGCAAGGTCGCCATGTTGATCGCGCGCGTGACGGATGCGGCGCGCGCACTGCCGCTTGATGTGACCACGCAGGCCATCGCAACGCGCATTTACGCGATGACGTCAGACCGCCGTCTTGAGGTGCAGGGCAACGTCCGCCGCTGGCGCGCCGCCGAAGTCCGCAAGCCGCCCGCATCGGCCTAGCGCGCCGCATGCAACGTGCGCGCGACTTTTAAGAACCTAATCGCGCTTGATGTGGCGCTTGTGCATACGGCGCTCGGTGCGCACCGGCGCGTCGTCGTAGCCGCGTTCTTCGCGATACATTTTGCGCCAATCGGGACCGCCCGTTGAATTGCCCCAACGCTCCAGCAATTCCGCATCATAATCGCTGATCGGTCCGCCAGCGCGAACGGTGGCGCGCGCATGTTCGAGTTCATACGCGGTACCCATGCCCGCCAAAGCCGGCACTGCAGCCGCGGCCAGCAATGCGCCACCGCCGAACATGGCCAGCATTACTCTTTTCATGCGTCACACTCCTGGCAATCTCTTAGCAATCCGGCCCGCCGCTCTCCGATCACCCTATCACATGGCGCCGCACACCCCATAAACAAGATCCGCCGCGACACCGCGACGGACGCGTTCGCGGCCAAGTTGTCATGCCGAACCACCACGTCCACAACATGTGACAGTCATCAACAGGTGACTTGAACTAACTTTTGGCGAATCACGGTTGAGTCCCAGAGAAATCGAGGGAGAACGCCATGATCGCCTACTTCGCAATCCTCATTACCGCCCTTGCCGCATTTTTGGGTGCGCCGATTTGGGCCGTTCTTCCATGCGCCGGCATACTTCTGGTCTCGTCTCTTAGAGAATTGTCCAGATTCACATCGCGCTTCGAAGCGATCCAATCA
The DNA here is from genome assembly GCA_016716675.1 of Hyphomicrobium sp. Lineage (GTDB taxonomy): Bacteria > Pseudomonadota > Alphaproteobacteria > Rhizobiales > Hyphomicrobiaceae > Hyphomicrobium_B. The sequence continues at coordinate 145,645 of JADJVG010000002.1, read as the reverse complement.
TCGAATATTTTGAACATGGCTGCCTGGCAGAGCGGCGGCCAAGCATTGTTAGCCAGCGGCGCTGGCTATGCTCTGGGAGCCCTCAGTCGCGCAGTTTTGCAGTTTTAGTTAGCAGCGCCACCCAGCTTGGTTGTGGCTCAGAGCCAGCCTCCATCTGCGCACCCGAAGCGGAACTCTCTGCCTGACTTTCTCCGGCCTGCATGCGATTAAGATCTGCGAGTGCATTCATGACGCGCTCAAGACCCATCTTGCCCTCGCGAGAGGTACGGATCGTTTGATAAATCGTAAGTGCATTTTGGAGACTGGTGTTGGCAACACCGAAGTTCCTTAGTCGTATTCGCAGTTGAGCTTGGTGTTCGTGCGTCAATGCACGATCCAGCGCTGCGCTGGCCGGCATTAACTGCAGAGCGCGTCCAAGAGCAGTGCTAGCGTTTCTGTAGAGTGGTAGCGGAAGGCTTTCGTAAGCGGTCGCTTGCAATCGATAGGCTCGCGCGAGTGGTGCTCCGGACGCATTCTCTCGCAGGGTGATCAATTGATTGAACCTATCAAGAGCACCCGCAGGATTGGCAAGCTCAAGCAGCATCATGCCAGCATATTCAACGGCGTCTGCATCGTTAGCATCAATCTCTAATGCCTTTTCAAAATGCGCTAGCGCCTCAGCGCGCGCAGCATTGCGCTCATTCAGATCCTTGATCTGCTTTGATGCTGATCGTGCCCCTAGCAAGAGATGCGCGAGAGCTTGGCGCTGCTCGTGTTCTCTGCTGCGCCGCATCGCGAGTTTAGCCTGCTGAGAGCTAATGCGAGAAGCATTATCCAAATCATTGGCTGCAGCCGTTCCGTACCCCCAGTGCATTTTGCGTAGGGCGCGCCCCAGAGAGTGAGATGAAATCGCAGGCTTCTCAATTGAGCGGTTGGGCGATGGCACCTCAACGAGGTCGGCGAGTTTAGCCCGCGCGTCCACCAAACGCTTTTCCTGATCGCCAATAAACTCTTCAAGTCGGTCTACTAAACGGTAGCCAGAATTTCGCCATTTCACATAAATTCCGTAAGAGGCCGGAATTGCTGGAATAAGGAAGCTCACGAACTTTGCCGTCGTTCCGCCAGACATCACACCTTCGGCAACACCGGCCCATAGCTCGAGTACAACATGCCAGATATCGCCACTCATACTTGCTTCCCCAACGCAAACTGCTACTCGGCAGGTCCCATTTAACTATGCGACCAGTATTGCGGGCTGTACAGAGGTTTTCAGTCAGATCAGAGTGGCTAAGTAGATCGCTTTGTGAAACGTGCGTTGTGAACGCTCCTCAATAATTGGCGGCACTCATCAAAGCATTTCTGCTCCGCCCGCCAGATGTAACAATAGGCGCCACTTATCCCCGCTGCTAACTGCGAATGCGAACATTCCGGGCGCGCATCTTTCGCGGTCGCGCGATCGCACGCATACTCCGCTCGACCTCGCCACACGCGACAAGAGTTCAGGCGCGCTGAGTGCTTCGAAATGTGGCTGGGATCGTGATGGGCTGCCAGCGAGATCAGAGCGCTGGAGATGTTGTCCGGGGCGCTTGTTGCGCCTCTGGCAAGACTGCCGGCCTCGCGACGCGCATGGCAGAGTGCGATAGCGAGGTTCAACGTCCGCTCGAAAGCGATGCGCGGACGGGGGTGGTATCAACAGCTCAAGGCTCACCCAAAGGAGCCTCAGTCCGGGCGTCCCCTGCGCAACCGTCAAAGTCGCTGGGCAGGACGATCACCCCGAGGTTGGCACGATGCGGGGCGGCGGCAGCCGCATCGAAAACCAATTGTAGAGTCCGAGGCTTCGCCGCCCCGTCTCTTGTTTTCTGGTCCATGGCGACTCGCCCCCGCGAGCCAACCGCCGCGCAGCCGTGCGCTCCGCCAGTCGCCCCCACCCCGGCTAAACCGGCGTCCCCACCCAATTCACAGCACCCCCTTGCAGAACATCAAGGGAACGTGTAGCGTACAGACATGATTTGTACTGGCATCCATTAACAGCCGAACCCAGGGGGTCCCCAACGTTTCCGGCCAATTCTTCGCAGGAGAGTTCGGTCGCACCCTCAAAAGAGAAATCCCGGCACTTCCGGCTGGCTCACCGCAGGAGAGTTCGGAAGCGCCAACAAAAGAACCCCGGCCGACCCAGCAAGCTCTCCGTAGGAGAGTCGGAAGCGCCAACAAAAGAGAGACTTTCATGCTGACCGAAAAACAGAAAGAGCTGCTCCTTTTCATCCATGATCGTATGCAGGAACGCGGCGTGCCGCCGTCCTTCGACGAGATGAAAGACGCACTCGATCTGAAATCGAAGTCGGGCATCCATCGGCTCATCACGGCGCTGGTCGAGCGCGGCTTCATCCGCCGCCTGCCACACCGCGCCCGCGCCATTGAAGTCATCAAGCTCCCCGAGAACCAGGCGCCCGCACCCGGCGAACAGCGCGCCCGCGGCGGCTTCCAGCCGAGCGTGATCGAGGGGTCCGGTCCGCCGAAAGCGGCTTATATGCCGCCGCAGCCGCCCTCGCACATCATCGACAGCCGCACGGTGTCGGTGCCGGTCATGGGCCGCATCGCCGCCGGTACGCCGATCAGCGCCATCCAGAACCACACCCACGACATCGCCTGCCCGCCCGACCTTCTGACCAACGGCGAACATTTCGCTCTCGAAGTGAAGGGCGACTCGATGATCGAAGCCGGCATCCATGACGGCGATACCGTCATCATTCGCCGCTGCGATAACGCGGAAAACGGCGACATCGTCGTGGCGCTCGTCGAGAAGGAAGAAGCGACGTTGAAGCGCCTTCGCAAAAAAGGTTCGACAATCGCCCTTGAAGCCGCCAACCCGGAATTTAAAACCCGCATTTTCGGCCCCGATCAGGTCGATATCCAGGGCCGTCTCGTCGGCTTGATGCGCCGCTACTAAATCGCGGCGCGTCTCTATGAGGAGCGGCGCACGCCGCTTATTGCTCTCCGTCGGATAACGCGTCGAAGGCGTCTTCGTCGTCTTCGATTTCGGGGCGCGGCGGTAGCGGCGTCAGAAACTCTGGCCGGCCGGCAAATTTTGGCAACCCCTTCGACGGTTTGTCGGGCGCGCTTGGTGGCGCATCCCCGATGATCGGTTGCAGCAGCACTTGCGCGGCGTCTTTCTTTGCGGACCTTGTCTTCAAACTCGGCGTCCACCTGGGGGCCCACGGCCGTTCGCCGCGATGCGCGGCCACCGTGTCGACGCGGATTTTTATGAAACCGCCCTGGGCTTCGCCAACCGTTGGCGCGTTGTCGATGTAAAGCGCATGTGTGCCCTCGCGCCACACGTCGAACAGATCGATGACGAGGCCCTTCGCGTCGCAGAACTTTGGCCGTGGTTCGTTCAACACGACAACGCGCGCCGCCGTGCAGTCATCGGAAATCGCAGCCGGATGGCGGGCGACGGCGACCTCGGCACCCTTCACGCGCGCAACGCACCCGACGCCGTCGCAGGAGAACGCCGTACCGCTTTGCGCCTCCTTAGCGGATCGCGCGTCACCGTCGTGCTCCAGCCAACGTTCAAGTTCGTATTTCGATTGGCGCGCAGGCAACGCCGACAGTCGCCCATCGGCACCGCGCAACGCTACCAACTCGCCGTTGCGCGCGATCAAGACGTCAGGCCTCGGCGCAAAGGGCGCCAGCGAAACCCCGCCCAACACAAACGCGATGCCGAGGATTCTTAGTCGCGATTGCCACAGCGCCAGCCACAACCCACCCAGCACCATGAGCACGAACGCCAGCTGCGGAATGGCCGGCAAATGGCCAACCGCGCCCGGCAGCTTGGCCACGAAATTCGCGCACCACGACATCGCGTCGATGCCAAGCCCCATCGGCACCAGCGCCAACGCCTCCAACCCCAGCGGCATCAAAACCAACGCCGCGAGTGCCGCCGGCATCACCACGATGTTGCAGATCGGAATGGCAACAAGATTGGCGAGCACGGCGTACTGCTGGCTCTGGTGAAAATGATAGACGGCGAACGGCGCCACCGCGACACTCGCGATGACTGTCGAAAACACGATGCCGCCAAAAAACAGCAGAACTCGCAGCACCGGATGCGGCTCGTTGCGCCGGCCCATGCGGCGGCGCACTTCTTCGTAGGTCGCAACCAAACCGGTGACCGCCGCAAACGACATCTGAAACCCGGCGTCGAACAGGCTTTCGGGATACAGCACCAGAATAACGAACGCGGACAGCGCGACGTTGCGCAACGCCAGCGCCGGCCGGTCGAGCAGAACCGCGCCGAAAATCACGACGATCATCAGCGCCGATCGCACCGTCGCAAACGCGCCGCCGGAAATCGAGAGATAGCCGAGCGCGCCGATGATACCAGCAACAGCCGCCCATTTTTTGATTGGAAAGCGCAGCGCAATCGATGGGATCGCCGCCAGGAGCAAGCGCACCGAATAGAACACTGCGCCGGCCATAATGACCATGTGCAGACCGGAGATCGAAAGGATGTGAAACAACCCAGAGCCACGATAGGCATCATTAGTTGCTTGCGTGATGCCGCCGCGCTCACCGGAAATCAGCGCCGATGCGATGGCGCCCGTCTCACCGGGCAGCACGGCCTGGATGCGCGCCGTGATCGATTGGCGCAGACTTTCGATACCGCGCGACCACCACTCGTGGAGCGTCTCGGCCTCGCCTCGCGGCGTGATGATCGGTTTTGAGAACGTGTAGCCGACACCGCCCAAGCGTTCAAACCACGCGGTCCGCGCAAAGTCGAAACCTCCCGGAACGGCGGGCTTGGCCGGCGGCGCGAGTGATGCTGTCAGGCGCACACGATCGCCGGGTTTCACAGCGACGCCGTTTGACAACATGCGGACGCGGATCGTCTGCGGGCGTTTGCTGTCGGGGAGGTTGCCGAGCTGTTCGACAGCGATCGTCAGGCGCGCGCCGCGCGGTGGACGCGGCTCAACGCGCGTCACCTTGCCGGTCACGAGCACGCCCCGCATGTTTTTCTCGAGCACCGGCGCACGGACGTTTTCAACACGCAGTTTCGCGAGCGTGAACCCGCTTGCGGCGAGAAGCAGCGCCGCTACTGCCGTAGCGGTCAGCGTTCCGCGCGACACGACCTGCTGCACCAGCAGAGCGGCGATGACCGGCATAACGGCAAGCCACAGCGGCGGCTCAGACCCAAGCGCGAAATAAGCGGCAATCCCGGCGCCTAGCGCAACCGGCGACCACAGGAAAAAGCGCACACGCTCGCGCTCGACAAGCGCCGCAGCCCGTGCCCCGAACGGTACATGCGGCACAATTTCACCGCTGCCGTCAGCCCTTGCCGTTGTGGCTATCACACCCTGCCCTGCCGCCCCTTACGCTCCGAGTTGTGCTATGCTACGAGCACCTGATCAAATCCTCAATCATCGGAAATTTTCGAGAAGGTCCTATGTCAAAGGCCGCACCCGTCGTTCGTTTTGCCCCCTCACCCACCGGCTACCTGCATATCGGCGGCGCGCGTACGGCCCTATTCAATTGGTTGTATGCCCAGGGGCGCGGTGGCAGGTTCCTGTTGCGCATCGAAGACACAGACCGCGAGCGCAACAACCCGGCGGCTGTCGCAGCCATTCTCGATGGACTGACGTGGTTAGGCCTCACCTGGGACGGCGACGCGGTATCGCAATTCGCGCGGGCCGACCGCCACCGCGCCGTCGCCAACGATCTACTGGCGCGTGGAGCGGCCTATCATTGCTATGCTTCGCCCGCGGAAATCGACGCCGCGCGTGAAGCCGCTAAGGCCGAAGGCCGTCCGCAGATCTTTCTTTCCCCGTGGCGCGACCGCGATCCGAAAGAAGCGCCCGCAGGCGTCAAGCCGACCGTGCGTCTCAAAGCGCCGCGCGACGGTGAGACGATCGTCAACGATCACGTACAGGGCCGCGTCACTTTTCCGAACAAAGATCTCGACGATCTCATCATCCTGCGCTCCGATGGCAACCCGACGTATAACCTCGCGGTCGTCGTCGATGACCACGACATGGGCGTGACGCACGTCGTCCGCGGCGTCGATCATCTGACCAACACGGCGCGCCAAACGCAGATTTACCAGGGCATGTCGTGGGACGTGCCGGAATTCGCGCACGTTCCGTTGATTCACGGCGCCGACGGCGCCAAGCTCTCGAAGCGCCACGGCGCGCAAGGCGTCGAAGATTACCGCAGCATGGGGTATCTGCCGGTCGCGCTGCGCAACTATCTGGTGCGTCTAGGCTGGAGCCACGGCGACGACGAGATCATGTCGACGCAACAGCTCATTGAATGGTTCGACATCGACGGTATCAACAAGAGCGCGTCGCGTTTCGATTTCAAGAAGCTCGATGACCTGAATGGCCACTACATCCGCCAGTCGAGCGACGAAGAACTGCTCGCGCGTATCAAGGATATGCTGCCGCATCTCGACTTCTCAGGCTTGCGCGCGCTCGACATCGATCCGAAGGCGCCGCCGCGTTCAGACGTCACGCTGGCGCATGAGGTCGCGGCGCTCGCGCCGAGCATCGTCGACGGCAACGCGCTCGCCGCGCGCCTTGCACACGTGGGATGGGACAAGGTAAGCACCGCCATGCCCGCCTTGAAGGAGCGCGCCAAAACGCTTGCCGAACTTGTGATGGGGGCCCTGTTCCTTGTCGCCGATACGCCGTTGGCGCTTGACGAGAAAGCCAGGAAGCTGATCGATAACGACGCGCGCACAACTTTGTCGGCGCTGATCCCGCGCTTCGAAAAAGCCGAAACATGGACAGCAGATGCCCTTGAAGCAGAGGTGCGCGCATACTCGGAAGAGACAGGCGCCAAACTTGGTAAAATCGCGCAGCCCTTGCGTGCCGCACTGACGGGCCGCGCTGTGTCGCCTCCGGTTTTCACGGTTCTCGAAGTGCTCGGGCGGGCGGAAGCGCTTCAAAGGATTAGGATTTGCGCAGGCTGATGAGAAATCTTGCAGTCCCGGAGCTACGCGGCTCCTGCGAAAGACGATATTGCCGCACTGCAAAAAATCGACTAAACCTTTGCTTGATAGCTTCTTTTAGCATTCGTGTTCGCGCTTGAGCGACAGCCATTAGGCCGTGAGTGAACACGCATTACGCCGCGAACACCCAAGTCGTCGATTGCCTTGCGGTGTGCATCAGGAGAACGGCCATGAACGTGCATGACACCAAACCAGGGGCTGGCAAGCCGGACGAAACGGTTTCCATCGACATTGAGGGGAAAACCGTAAAGCTTCCGCTGCGCTCGGGCACAATTGGACCGAAAGTGGTCGATGTCAGTACGCTCTACAAAGAGACCGGAAGCTTTACCTACGATCCGGGCTTCACCTCGACAGCCAACTGCACGAGCCGCATCACCTTCATTGATGGCGATAAGGGCGAGTTGCTGTATCGCGGCTACCCAATCGACCAGCTTGCAGAGAACACCAACTTCCTGGCGGTCTGCTATCTGCTGCTGCACGGAGAACTGCCGACCAACGGCGAGTTCATCAATTTCCGCCGCACCATCACCAATCACACGATGGTGCACGAGCAGATGACGCGGTTCTTCACCGGCTACCGCCGCGACGCCCATCCCATGGCCGTCATGGTCGGCACCGTTGGTGCGCTGTCGTCGTTCTATCACGACTCGACCGACATCAACGACCCGCGCCAGCGCGAGATCGCCAGCCACCGCATGATCGCCAAGATGCCGACGATCGCAGCCATGGCATACAAATATTCCCTCGGCCACCCGTTCATTTATCCGCGCAACGATCTCGATTACACGTCGAACTTCCTGCAGATGTGCTTCGCCGTGCCGTGCGAACCCTACGTCGTCAATCCGGTCCTCTCGCGCGCACTCGATCGCATTTTTATTCTGCATGCCGACCACGAGCAGAACGCCTCGACATCGACGGTGCGTCTTGCCGGATCGTCGGGCGCAAACCCATTCGCGTGCATCTCAGCCGGCATCGCCTGCCTTTGGGGCCCGGCTCACGGCGGCGCCAACGAAGCCGCTCTCAATATGCTGAAGGAAATCGGCACAGTCGACAGAGTGCCGGAATTCGTGAAGAAGGCGAAAGATAAGACCTCGGGCTTCCGCCTGATGGGCTTCGGCCATCGCGTTTACAAGAACTACGATCCGCGCGCCAAGGTAATGCAGAAGACCTGTCACGAGGTTCTCGAAGCCACCGGCATGAGGGATGATCCGCTGCTCAAGGTCGCGCTCGAGCTCGAACGCATCGCGCTGCAGGACGAATACTTCATCAAGCGGAAGCTGTATCCGAACGTCGACTTCTATTCGGGCATTACGCTGCGCGCGATGGGCTTCTCGGTCGAAATGTTCACGGTGCTGTTCGCCGTAGCGCGCACCGTTGGCTGGATCGCGCAGTGGAAGGAAATGATCGAAGATCCCGAGCAGCGCATTGGTCGTCCGCGCCAGCTTTACATCGGACATCCGCGCCGCGACTTCCCGGCAGCCTAGCGGCTCAGTGGCTTGACGACCGCGCGTTGCAGAACAGCGAGTGTTGCCGCGCAGCAGCGGCTCCACTCGGCGTGCCGTCGGGCAAGCGCACGAGGCCTGGCATCCGCGCCAATGCCGCGACCTGCGCGTCGCGCGCAGCGCCACCGTCAAACAACGGCACGAGCGCGGCGGCGAGCTTTTCGGCGCTACAGTCTTCCTGCAGAAATTCTGGAAACGCGTTTTCGTCGAGCACGAGGTTGGCAAGTACCACGGTCTTCGCTTTGATCAACCGACGCAGAAACGGCGCGGCGACCCTGTCAACCTTGTAGGCGACGACCATCGGCAGTTGCGCCAAGGCGAGCTCCAGCGTCACCGTGCCGGAAGCTGCGAGTGCAGCCCGCGCGCGCTTCATCGCGGCGAATTTATCCGCAGAGCCTTCGATCAGCTTCGGGATGACGCGCCACTGTCGCGTCCGCTCCGCAACGAAGGCTTTGAGGCGCGGCACAACCGGAATGACGATCGCTAAATCCGGGTAGCGGTCCGCCAGGATGCCGACCGTGCCGCCGAACACGTCGAGCAGGCGCTCGACCTCCGAGCGGCGGCTGCCAGGCAGAACGAGGAGCACCGGCTGCTCATCTCTGAGACCGAGTTTGCGGCTGAACGCAATCGCGTCCGCATTCTCGATCTCCGGAAGCCGTTCGATCAGCGGATGGCCAACATAGGTGCAATGCGGACCGCCGAGGCGTTTGTGGGCTTCAGGCTCGAACGGCAGCAGCCCGAGCACTTCATCGATGTAGCCCCGCATTATAGCGGCGCGGCCCGGGCGCCATGCCCACACACTCGGGCTGACATAATCGACGATCGGAATATGCGGCGCGCGCTTGCGGATGCGTTTAGCGATCGGGTGCGTAAACTCCGGACTGTCGATGATGACGACGATGTCGGGTTTAAACGCGATCGCCGCATCGACCGTCTGATAGACACGCCGCATCAGGCGCGGCAGCGCGCCGAGAATATTGATGGGGCCCATCACAGCAACGTCGTCGATCGGGAACAGCGACGTGAAACCGTGCGCTTCCATGTCGTGGCCGCCGACGCCCGCATATTGAATGCCGCCGGGCTGTAACGGCTCCAGCGCCTGCATCAGTTTGGCGCCGAGGGCATCGCCCGAGTGCTCTCCGGCGACCACAAAAATTTTGATCTTCGATGGCGTCGGCACGGCGTGCTCCAGCGCGGTCTTCCGGCTCATGCAGGTTCGAGGACGGCGACGGGAGCACCCGCGATGAAAATGCCGAGTGCATCGGCGCGGGCGACAATCGAGCCCTTGTGCTGCGGCCGGTCTTCACGTCCGAACATCACGATCAAGCCTTCGAGACCGGCGGCCGCAATTGCCTCAATGAGCGTCTCGTCAACCGGCGTGCGGTGTCCGATGACGGCAAGACCTTTCGGCTTGCGGCTGACCTTATAGAACTGCGTGGCGCGCTCGATGACGCTGGCGGACGACTCATGCGTACCGATGGCCAGTACACGGCCCTTACGGATCACCAGCGCGGTGCCGACGGAGAACTGCGCCAGCGTGCTCATGATCGCAACGCCGCGCTGAATGTCGGCTTTGATTGCGGCTGGTGGATCGATTTTGCCAAACACTAGTGGGTCGGTATCGACGAGGCGCGTCGTGGCATGATCGGTGTCCGCGAGCGGTTCGTCAGGTACGCCAACGACGAAGATCCGGTCACGCTCGGCGGCGTGGATCAACTCGAAGCGGCTGGCGGCCAGCACGTGGCCGCTCATAGCTGCGATGCCATCGAGGCGCGCATCTGCCACCTGCTGCACGGTATCGGGTCCAATGGTCGGCAGATCGACGCGCAAATCCTGTCCCGGCTTCGGACGCTTCACGAGCACGCCGCGCGAGCGAATGATTGGATCGCCTTTAGCATCGCGCCGCTGTTGGGCGACGCGCGCAATCATCCGGTCGGTGCCTTCGGCCCCTTCGATCGCCTCGATGCGGCCTTGCGAGACAACGGCGGCCTGGCCGATGTCATGGCGGCCGAGCGCGGCGATGAGTGCAAATCCGTTGATGATATCGGCGGCGTCCTCATCCGTGGGCAGCAGATCGGTCATCGCGCCATCGCTGACCAGCAGCTCCGGTGCGATTTCGCCAACGCCGCGAACCTTGAGGCCACGGCGCTCAAACATCGAGATGACCGCGCGCAACACCGCGTCATCGCCGCCGGCACGGAATATCCTCAAGATCGACGGCAGAGATCTGATGAATCCAAAGTCGGGCCGCGCCGTCTTGAAGCGCGGACGCACCATGCGCCCGACCATCACGATGTCGGTGATGCCGGCGCGCTTGAAAGCCTTGATCGCCTTGCCGACTTCGGCCCAGCTTGCATCGGTGTGCGCGAATGACCTGAGCGCGCCTTGCGCCTGTCCCTCGATCAGAACGATATGGACAAAGCCGCCGCGCGCCGCAACGCTGCGGGCGATTTCGAGCGGCAGACTGCCGCCACCGGCGATGATACCGACGCGCAACTGCTCACCTTGATTGTTCGGGCCGGTCATGGCCCCGCCTCACGCGTCAGTGCCGGAACTCGGCGTGCAAAGCGATCGCTTGCCGCCAGCGCGTATGAAAGCGATGATTTCGTCAACAATAGGTTGGCCGGCGAACTCCTGGGCGACGTCTTCAACACGTTCCATCAGCGTTCCCTCCGCGGCAAACAAAAGCCTATAGGCCCGACGCAACCCGTGGATGTCAGTGCGCGAAAAACCGCGCCGCTGCAGACCGACAATATTCAGCCCCGAAAGATATGCGCGATTTCCAAGCGCCATGCCGTAGGGGATGAGGTCGTTCTCAAGACCCGACATGCCGCCGACAAACGCATGCGCGCCGACGCGAGCAAACTGAATGACAGCGGCGCCGCCACCGATGATGGCATAATCCCCGACCACGCAGTGGCCGGCCAGCATGACGTTATTGGAAAAAATGACGTGGCTGCCGACGCGGCAGTCGTGGCCGACGTGGCTGTTAGCCAGGAACGCGCAGTGGTCGCCGACTGTGGTCACCGAACCGCCACCTTCGGTGCCCGGGTTCATCGTCACGCCTTCACGGATGATGCAGTTGGAGCCGATCGAGAGCGAGCACGGCTCGCCCTTGAACTTCAAGTCCTGCGGCTGATGGCCGATGGAGGCGAACGGAAAGATCTTGGTTCCGGCGCCAATCGCCGTGGTGCCAGCGACGACCACATGACTGATCAGTTCGACACCGTCGCCCAACGTCACATCGCGACCGACGACGCAATACGGACCGAGCTTGACGCCCGCACCCAGTTTCGCACCATCCTCGACAATTGCTGTCGCGTGGATTGCTGTATCAGCCATGCTTGCTCGCAAACGCCTTAGCATCAGCGGTGTCAGCCAGCATAGCGCTGATCTCAGCTTCGGCAACGGTGGCGCCGTTGACCTTGGCCTCACCGAAGAAGCGCCAGACGCGGCCGCGATTGCGGATCTTGCGGACGTGATAGTGGATCTGATCGCCCGGCAGCACCGGCTTGCGGAACTTGGCGTTATCGATGCCCATGAAGTAGACGAGTTCGGCCTTGTAGTCTTCGCCGATGCTCGACACGCACAGCGCACCCGCCGTCTGCGCCAGGCCCTCGATGATCAGAACGCCCGGCATCACCGGAAACTGCGGGAAGTGCCCCTGGAAGAACGGCTCGTTGATCGTGACATTCTTGACACCGACGCAGCTGTTGTCGCCGTCCATATCGTACATCCGGTCAACCATCAGAAACGGATAACGATGCGGCAACAGCTTCATCACTTTTGCGATGTCAGCGGTGCCCAGAGCGGCCTTCGCCGGCGTCTTCTCGTCCATAGTCCTCAAACTCCCGAAACCTGAAATTCCAAAAGCGCGGAGCGAACTGCCGCGCCACATCAATCATGCTCCAACGTCTAGTCGTCGTCGCGGCCACCTTTACCGCGATCCGTCAACCGCTTCATCAGCGCATACTCGCGCGCCTGCTGGCGGAACGGCTTGGCGGGTGTGCCCAAATAGCGCGCTCCAGCCGGTACATCGTGGGTCGCATGCGAGGCGCCGCCAATTTGTGCGCCGTCGCCGATTTTAATGTGGCCAACACTACCCGACTGACCGCCCATGACTACGAAGTCGCCGAGCACGGCCGAGCCGGAAATGCCGGTCATCGCGACGATCACACAATTGCGACCCATGACGACGTTGTGCCCGATCTGCACGAGATTATCAATTTTCGAACCCTCGCCGATCACGGTATCCTTAAGCGCGCCCCGGTCAATGGTTGTATTGGCGCCAATTTCCACATCGTCCTGGATGATGACGCGGCCGATTTGCGGGACTTTCAGGTGGCCATTGCGGCCCATGGCGAAGCCGAACCCGTCCTGACCGATGCGGACGCCCGAGTGAATGATGACCCGATCACCAACAAGCGCGTGCGTGACGGTTGCAAGCGCGCCGATATAGCTGTCGCGGCCGATCGTGCAGCGTTGGCCGATCACGGCGTTGGCTGCAATGCGCGTGCCCCGGCCGATCTGAGCGCCTGCGCCGATGATCGCGCCGGGCTCGATGAAAACACCCTCTTCGATTTTCGCTGTTGGATCGATGGGCGGAGCCCCCGGTCGTGCCGCCATGGGATGCAACGATTGCGGATAAAACAGCAGCAGCGAGCGGGCAAAGCCGTGATACGGCTGCGCCGTCAGCAGTGCGGCCGCTGATTTCGGCAGACGGTCCGCCAGTTGCGGCGCGATCAGACAGGCGCCCGCCCGCGTCGTCGCAACCTGGCTGAGATATTTCTTGTTCGTGTCGATGAACGACACATGGTTCCCGGCAGCTTCCGACAGCGCACGTACGTCGTCGATCAGCTGATGCGGATTGGTATCCAGCCCAAGCGTCGCGCCCGTCGCATGAGCGATGTCTGCAAGCGTAAATGGCCCGGCACGGTCAAAAAACCCGGGATGCTCCATAGTTAGTCGGCCTCCGGCACGCACGTATTCAAGGATGTTGGAAAGACTTTGAGAACAGAACCGGCGCGATGGCAAGTCTGCCAGCGCGCCGGTTTCTTGGTTAAAGGACCCAGGTCTGCGCCTCTCGGCGCAAAATCCTCAAGTTAGAACTTGGTCGAGGCGCCGAAGCGGAACTTCTGCTCCTTGTCGGCGTCAGCCTTGCTGATGATCTCGGCGTAATCCATACGCAGCGGACCAACCGGCGAGTTCCACATCAAGCTTGCACCGACCGAGGTACGGATCTTGTTCTCGTCGGACAGGTTTGCGCCCAGAATATCTTCCGCGCCACCACCGACGTTCCACAGCGAACCAGCGTCAGCGAACACAGCGCCCGAGATGCCGAGGTCATCAGGAATGAACGGGATCGGGAAGCGGATTTCCGCTGTTGCCGACCAGTAGGTCGTACCACCGAGTGCGTCGCCCGTGACCATGTCGCGCGGGCCGAAGCCGGCACGTTCGAAGCCGCGAACCGTTTCGCCACCCTTGAAGTACGAGTCGAGAATCTTGACGTCGTCGCCGCCCCAACCCTGGATGTGACCGCCAACAACACGACCGATGAGCGTGATCTTTTCCGTGATCGGGTAGTAGGCGCGGCCTTCGCCTTCAACCTTCCAGTAGTTCACGTCGCCACCGATACCGGCAAACTCATCCTGGAGCTGCAAGTAGAATCCGCGTGTCGGGTTCTTCGGATGGTTGCGGGCGTCATAGGTGAGCGTGGTGCCTGCCAGAGACGTCCAATACGCCTCGTCCTTACAAGCAACCGGTGCGTTCGTGAAAGGATTGTTATCGACATTTTCTGGGCGACGCAGGTTCGCGTCACCGCAAGCCTGCTTGATCGCAAGCGAAGCGTCGCTTTCGACATCAAAGATTTCGTCACGCGACAGACCGTAGTTTGCCTGCATCCACAGATTCTCAGCCAGCGGGAAGCCCAGGCGGATCTGGCCACCGGATTTGCGCTGACGGAAGCCCGACTGATCGGTTTGGTCAACTTCCTTATGGAACAGGTCGAAGCCTGCCGACAGGTTGCGGTCGAGGAAGCGCGGCTCAGTGAAGGTCAAGTCCACCTGCTGGCGTTCAAAGGAGCCTGCAAATTTCAGACGCAGGAACTGGCCGTTGCCGAGCAAGTTGCGTTCAGTGATCGACACGTCGCCGATGACGCCTTCGCTGGACGAGAAGCCCGCACCGAACGAAAGTTCACCCGTTGACTGTTCGACCAATTCGACATCGAGCACCACACGGTCCTCGGCAGAGCCGGGACGGCGCTTGACTTCGACCGACTTAAACAAGCCCAGAGCCGAGAGGCGCTTCTTGGCGCGATCGACCATCAGCGGGTTGAACGCATCGCCTTCCGCCAAGCGGAATTCGCGACGGATCACGTGATCCTTGGTGCGCTCGTTACCAATGACGTTGATGCGCTCGATATAGATGTGCGGACCTTCATCGACGACATAGGTGATGCCGATGGTGTGGCTGGCCATATCAGGGACGGCGCGCGGCCGGACGCGCGCAAATGCGTAACCGCTTTCGGCGATCGCCAGCGTCAGCTTTTCCGTGGTCTTGTCGATCAGCGAGGCGTCATAGACGTCGCCCGACTCGGTCAACAGTTCGCCCGAATAGCGCTCAGCCGGCACTTCTGTCAGCGAGCTTTCGATCGTGACGCCACCGAAGTTGTAGAGTTCGCCCTCTTCGACAGAGAACGTGATGATGAAGCCCGTACCGTCGGGATCGAGTTCGGCGTTGCCCGAAGTAACGGTCGCATCAGCGTAGCCGTTCTTGAGGTAATACTGACGGATCAACTCGCGGTCGAGGCTCATACGATCCGGATCGTAGATGCTGGTGCCCTTTAGGAAGTCAAACCAGCCGGTCTGCGTTGTCGAGATGATGTCGCGCAGCTGGCTATCCGAGAAAGCGCGGTTGCCGACGAAATTGATGCCCTTGACCTTGGTCGCGCCGCCCTCGGTGATTTCGAACACCAAGTTCACACGGTCCTGCTCAAGTTCGATGATCTTCGGCTCAACGGACGCGGCGAAGCGGCCCTGGCGGCGGTAGACGTCGAGAATGCGCTGCACGTCAGCCTGCGCACGAGCGCGGGTGAAAACGGAGCGCTGCTTCAATTGCACTTCGGCCAGCAGAGTCGGCGTATCGACTTCGCTGTTACCTTCGAAGGCAACCTGATTGATAACCGGGTTTTCAACGACCTTCACGACCAGCGTCGAGCCTTCCGGCTCAATCACCACGTCGGAGAACAGGCCCGTCGCGAACAGAGCCTTGATCGACTCGTCCGCCTTGCCGGCGCTGTAGGTTTCGCCCGTGGAAATCTGCAAATACGAGCGGACCGTTTCCGGTTCAACGCGGCGATTGCCGACCACTTCAATGGATTTGATCACGCCTTGAGCGAACGCTTTGCCCGAGAATACGGCAGCGTCCCCCATCGCAACCACCGGCGCTACAGCCGCCAACGCCAATGCTAGGCGTAGACTGCCTGCTAAGATGATCCGAAACATATGCATCCGCGGTTGCGCCCTCGTCTGCCGCTGACCCCCTTGTAAATGCGTGCCGTCAGCGGCGACTACGCATTC
Organism: Hyphomicrobium sp.; assembly: GCA_016716675.1. Lineage (GTDB taxonomy): Bacteria > Pseudomonadota > Alphaproteobacteria > Rhizobiales > Hyphomicrobiaceae > Hyphomicrobium_B. The sequence goes on along the minus strand of JADJVG010000002.1, from coordinate 129,584 downwards.
ATTCCGGTGCTGAAAGCACCCAGTAACCAACCCACACGCGCCTGTTCAGTCCCCCCGAATCAGGCCAGCAAGATCGACTACCACAGTCACGCTTTTAACGATTCAGAAACCAGTCGGGAAGTGGTAAGTTTACGCCACTGCACGAGAATCTTATCCGCCCCCTAGCGTGCGGCGGACTATGCTCGATATGTCATTGTAGAACACAAAGGCCATCAGCATCATCAGCAGCGCCAAGCCGAACTTGAAGCCTGCCAATTGCAGACGCTCATTCAACGGTTTACGTGCGACCGCCTCGTATCCGTAGAACAAAAGGTGGCCGCCATCCAAAACCGGGATAGGCAGCAGGTTCAGGAAGCCGATGTTGGCCGATATGAACGCGATCCAGCGCAGCATCGGCTCGAAACCCATTTCCGCGACCTTGGCGGTCACTTCAGCCATCATGATCGGACCGCCCATCTGCTCCGCCGACTGGCGCCGCGTCAGCATGTCGCCAATGCCGGAGAGGGTCGCTTTGATGTTGCCGTAGGTCTCCCCGACCCCGCGCACCAGCGCGTCTACCGGGCCGACCGAGATATGCTGCACCTTATCGGGCGAAATAGACCGCTGAATGCCGATCAGCCCGCGCCGGAAGCTGCGCCCAAAGTTGTCGCGCTTCTCGTCCACTGCCGGCGTCACCTTGAGCGTTAGCTGTTCAGTGCCACGCTCGACCACGAACGACAGCTCCTGGCCGGCGCTTCCCATGACGATCCTCTGCAGATCATCGAAGCTCTCGATTGGGGTGTCGCCGATCTTCAAAATCTTGTCGCCCGGCATGAAGCCGGCTTTGGCGGCCGGCATGTCGGGCGCCAGGGCATCGACGTAGGCCGGCACGATCTGGATGCCGACGGCCATGTTCAATCCGGTGTAAAGCACGATCGCCAATATGAAATTCGCGATTGGACCGGCCGCAACCACGGCCGCGCGCTGCGACACCGGCTTAGCGTGGAACGACCCGCGGCGCTCCTCTTCCGACATTTTTGCAAGGGCTTCCTGCGACGGCTTGGAGGCCGCATTTTCATCGTCAACGAATTTGACGTAGCCGCCGAGCGGTATCCAGGCGAAGCGCCAGCGCGTGCCGTGCTTGTCGTTGAAACCGAAGATTTCCGGTCCAAACCCGATCGAAAACGCCTTCACCGCGACCCCGCACCAGCGGGCCACGAGGAAATGACCGAGTTCGTGGATGAACACGACAAGCGTCAAAACCAGCAAGAAGACGATACCATACTGCCAGATCCAGCCTGCCAGTGCCGCGAGTTGTTCCATTCGTCACCAATCTCCGTGTCGCGGCCTGTCGGCACGACGTTCAGCGTCCCGCTAGCACCAAGTCCTGGGCAACCAAGTCCTGGACAACCAAGTGCTGGGCACCAAGTCTTGAAGCGCAAAGTTCATATTAGCAAAACATCGGGAATCGCCGTGATTCCGTTGTTTTTAATAGCTGCTCAACTGCGCTACCGCCAGCCGCCTTGCCAAGGCGTCGATGGCCAGAATGTCGTCGAGGCAGGTTGCAGCACACACCGCGCCTTGCTTTTCGGCGATTTCAATCGTGTCTTCAACAAGTGATGCAATATCCAGGAATTTCAATCGCCGCTCTAAAAAAGCCGCAACCGCGATTTCGTTGGCCGCATTAAGCACGGCTGGCGCCGTTTCTCCACGCCGCATCGCGGCTTTAGCCACGCGAAGCGCCGGAAAGCGAGCTTCATCAGGGGCTTCGAAGGTCAGCGAACCCAAACGTGTCAGATCGAGCTTATCCGTCGGTGCCGCCATGCGGCGCGGCCAAGCGAGCGCCACGGCGATGGGCGTTCGCATGTCTGGCGGCGCCATCTGCGCCAGCACCGACCCATCCTTGTAGCTGACGAGGCAATGCACAATCGACTGCGGATGCACCACGCAATCGAGTGCATCGACACCGACTGGGAACAGATGAAACGCCTCGATGAGTTCGAGACCCTTGTTCATCAGCGTCGCGCTGTCGATGGTGACTTTCGCGCCCATCGACCAGTTCGGATGCTTAAGCGCCTGATCGGGCGTCGCGCTTTCGAGCTGCGCGCGCGTCCAGGTGCGAAACGGCCCGCCTGATGCGGTCAGCACGATTTTGTCGATGGCCTTCGGATCGGCGCCTGCCAGCGCCTGGAACGCCGCCGAATGTTCGCTATCGACGGGTAGCAGTTCAGCCCCAGATTTTGCGATCGCAGAGGTGAAGACATCACCGGCGGAAACGAGGCATTCTTTGTTGGCCAGCGCCACGCGCCGTCCCTGCCCGGCTGCGGCGAACGTCGGCTTCAATCCGGCCGCGCCGACGATTGCCGCCATGACGCAATCGGCCGGCATCAGCGCCGATTCCACCAGCGCCGCATCACCCGCCATCGCCGTGATGCCCGTGCCCGCCAAAGCATCAACCAGCGCTTTGAAAAGCGTTGCGTCGCCGATCACAGCGGCTTTCGCACGGTGCAGCTTGGCGAGCGCCGCCAACTCCTGGACGTTCGATTGCGCCGTGACGGCAACAACCTCGAACAATCCCGGATTCCGACCGACGAGATCGAGCGTGCTACTGCCGATCGAGCCAGTCGCGCCGAGCACGGTCAACCGGCAGGGCCGGTCGGGTCCAGCCCCCGTCGCGCTCTCGGTCGGCCCGCCCGAAACCGGGGCCATCGGTACGCTCGACGTAACAGCCATGCGCACTAGCCCCCGTAGAGCAGCGCGCGCGCTGGATTGTAAGCTTCGACAGCAAGTGCGATCAGCGCCGCGGCGACGCTTGCCGTCACCACGCCGTCCATGCGGTCCATAAATCCGCCGTGACCCGGGATCAACTCGCTCGCGTCCTTGCGGCCGAAGTGGCGCTTCAGCGCCGACTCCGCCAAATCCCCGCCTTGCGCGATGAGTCCTAGAAAGAGCCCCAGCGCCGCCATCCAAACCGGAGACCCACTGCCCGTCGCATAAGGAAAAAGTGCACCCGCGAGTGCCGCGGCAGTAACGCCGCCGAGGAGACCCGACCACGTTTTATTCGGCGAAACGGCTGGCCAAAGTTTCGGACCTCCGACACCGCGCCCCGTGAAATAAGCGGCCGTATCCGTGACCACGACCGATATGAGCACGAACAGCACCGCAAGCCAGCCCAGAGCACCATCGCTGCGCAGCCATTCGAGCGCGATCACAGGCAATCCTGTATAGAGAACGCCGGCTCCCGTCAGCCCGGCATATCCACTGCCCGCTGCCAGCGCGGCCACCGTAATCGCCCCAATAGCAATCAGCGCAACCGCCAGACCCGCCATACCGAACGACGCGAGCAACGCAGCGGCCACAGCGGTGGCGATGTGCAGCACGGTGAAAATATCGGTATCACCGCCGCGCACGATGCGGCCCCATTCCCAGCTCATCGCCCCGGCAATGGCCGCGAGCAGGATCGCAAACGGGACGGAGCCCCAATAGAGAACAGCCAGCGCAATAGCGCCAACGGCAACGCCGGACACAATGCGCAGCTGCAATTCGCGCGAGATCAGCGGCATTGCATCGGGATCTGGCACCTGTGGCGCAGGGTCCGTCATCGGCCCTCTCAAGCTGTCGATCGCTTTGTCAGTCCACCAAAGCGGCGTTCGCGCGAGCGAAAATCTGAAATCGCGCTTTCAAGTACCGCCTTATCGAAATCGGGCCAGTACGTTTCGAGGAAAATGAATTCCGTATAAGCTGTCTGCCAGAGAAGAAAATTCGACAACCGCATCTCTCCCGAGGTCCGGATCAGCAGATCAGGATCAGGAATATCGGCGGTATCGAGGGCTGCCGCAATGCGCTCAGTCGTGATTTCGGCGGGGCTCAGCGAACCCGCCTGCACACACTCTGCAAGTTTGCGCGCCGCCTTGGCGATCTCGCCACGCGACCCATAGTTGAAGGCGATGACCAGCGTCATTACCGTATTGTTGGCCGTCACATCGACGGCCTCGTCAATCAGCGTCATCAGTTCGGAATCGACCTGCTGGCGCTCGCCGATCATCTGAATTCGAACGCCGGCCTTATGCAGATCGGCAAGATCGCGGCGAATGAAGCGCTTCATCAGCCCCATGAGGTCGTCAATCTCTTCGAGAGGCCGCTTCCAGTTCTCCGACGAGAAGGAGAAGATGGTCAGGTAATCGATCCCGAGATCGATAGCCGCGCGCACCGTTCGGCGCACCGCTTCGACACCCTGGCGATGCCCGAGCGTGCGCGGCAATCCCCGTTCACGCGCCCAGCGCCCATTGCCATCCATGATGATCGCAACGTGGCGCGGCACACCTGCGCGACCGTGCCCATTGTCGACTGTCTTGCTTCTATCGCTCACGGCCAGCGGACCTTCGATTGTCGGAGGAGGCGATTGTCAGACGAAAACACACGCAACATGGATGGGATTTAAGGAATGCAAACGTGAACCGATTCACGTCGCCCACAAAGGCGACGCACCTCATATCACACCTTCTGGATTTCCGCTTCTTTCGTGGCTGTTGTGGAATCCACTTCCTTAATCAGCCGGTCGGTTAACTCCTGCACTTTTTCGGAGTTCCCGCGATGGTCGTCCTGGCTCATTTTGCCGTCTTTTTCTAGCTTTTTCAAAAGGTCCATGGCGTCACGGCGGACGTTGCGGATCGCAATTTTGCTGTTTTCGCTATACTTGTGGGCAAGCTTGACGAGTTCATTGCGGCGGTCGGCCGTTAGTGCCGGAATCGGCAGGCGGAGCACTTGGCCATCCATAATGGGGTTCAATCCGAGATTGGCTTCGCGGATCGCCTTATCAACGGCCTGAACGTTGCTGCGATCCCAAACCTGAACCGAGATCATCCGCGGCTCGGGCACCGAGACGGTCGCCACCTGATTGATCGGCATGCGCGATCCATAGACCATGACATGCACCGGGTCCAAAAGATGGGCGCTGGCACGGCCGGTTCTCAGCCCCGTGAATTCGCGCTTCAAGGCATCGATCGATGCCCGCATCTTCGTTTCGATATCTTTGATGTCGTATGCTGAAAGTGACATACTTGCTCCTTAGTGTCGTGAAACCGGGCAGCACTCTCAAAACTGAGCGCGCGATTGTCCGGCCTTTACGTCCCTTCGCCTGTAATAACCGTCTGGCGGGCTTTACCGCGCAACGCTTGCAGCAGGTTTCCGGGCTCTTCGATCGAGAACACAATTACCGGAAGGGCGTTGTCGCGGGCAAGGGCGATTGCCGCGCCATCCATCACCTTGAGATCCTTAGCTAAAACTTCGGCATACGTCAGACGGTCGTAGCGGGTCGCCTTAGGGTCCTTCTTCGGATCGGCCGAGTACACGCCGTCGACTTGTGTCGCCTTGGCGACCGCATCGCAATTCATTTCGATGGCACGTAGCGTCGCTGCTGTGTCGGTGGTGAAAAATGGGTTACCCGTGCCCGCTGCAAAAATAACGACGTGCCCCTTTTCGATGTAGCTCAACGCCTTGGGCCGCACGTAGCTTTCACAGACCGTCGGCATCGGGATCGCCGAGAGCACGCGGGCTGGGGTTTTCTTGTGGGCCAGCGCGTTCTGGAACGCGAGGGCATTCATCACCGTGGCGAGCATGCCCATGTAATCGGCGGTCGCGCGATCCATGCCCTTGGCAGCACCCGACAAACCCCGGAAAATGTTGCCGCCGCCGACCACGACCGCGATCTGGGCACCCGCTTCGACCGCCTCGGCAATATCCGCCGCCAAGCGGTCACAGACGCTCATATCGATGCCGTAGGCACCTTTGCCCATCAGCGCTTCGCCCGACAGCTTCAGCAGAAGCCGCTTGTATTTGAGACCGTCAGCCGCCGCCATACCGGACCCGCTCCTTGCATCGTGTGTTTACAAATCAAGAAAAACCGGCCGGAAGATTTGCTCTCCGGCCGGTTCGATACCTAGCGCATTGACCTGATTCCGCCTAGCGGCAGAGGCCGGAGAGATCAGCCACCAGCGGCCAATTTGCGGACTTCGTCGCCGAAATCCTCCTCTTTCTTGTCAATGCCTTCACCCAGCGCGTAGCGGATGAAGCCTGTGACCTTCACCGGAGCGCCGATCGCCTTTTCGGCTTCTTTCACAGCTTCCGCCACAGTTGCCTTGCCGTCCATGACGTAAATCTGGTTCATTAGAACGACCGAGCCGAAGAACTCCTTGCGCAAACGGCCTTCGCTGGCCTTGGCGAGGATCTCATCCGACTTGCCGGCGTTGCGCGGCTCGGCTTTGGCCTGCTCGACATAGATGGCGCGCTCACGATCGATCGCGTCCTTCGGGATCTCATTTTCGTTGACGACCAAAGTCGTCGGCGTGGCTGCAATGTGCATCGCGATCTTGCGGCCGAATTCCACCAGCTTAGCCGTGTCGCCGGTGCTTTCGATACCGACGAGCACGCCGATCTTGCCGAGGCCGTCAGCGACCTTGGAGTGCATGTAGTCTGCAACCGCGCCGGTCTTGACGCTGATGGCCGCCGTGCGGCGCACGCTCATGTTCTCGCCGATCGTCGCCACCATTTCCTTGACCTGCGTCTCGACGGTATTCGACGTGCCTGGATACGTTGCAGCAAGCAACTTGCTGAGGTCGCCGCCGGCAGCCGGCGCGACCGACGTAATCTTGCGCACCATGCCCTGGAACTCTTCGTTGCGCGCAACGAAGTCCGTTTCAGAATTGACTTCCGCAACAGCTCCCGTAGTACCCGACACAACAATGCCGATCAAACCGTCGGCGGCGATGCGGCCAGACTTCTTGGCTGCCTTCGACAGGCCCTTCTTGCGCAACAGATCGACAGCGGCTTCGATATCGCCGTTGACTTCGGTCAGCGCGGTCTTGCAGTCCATCATGCCGGCGCCGGTCATATCGCGCAGCTTCTTCACGTCGGCTGCAGTAATCGTGGTCATGGTGTCACCCCGTTGGGTTTATGGTCAGCTCTAGCGAGCGTGCCTTGCGGTTTTGGGCAGCTCACTCGAGCGCCCTTCATCAAAAATGCCGGGCGCTGCGTGAGCGCCGCCGGAGTGGTTGAGGCGCCACATGGGCGCCTCTCTCAAAGTTCTGTCGTGCCGTCGAAAGGTGCGAACCGCCTATTAAACGGCGACTTCCGAGAGCTTCTTGGCCTGGCCAACCCAGTCGTCCTTGGCAATCTGGCCCTTCAGCTTCAACAGACGATCGAGGGCCGCAACGTGGTCGGCATCGAGGTCGGCGAGCTGCCAGAAGTGGAAGACGCCGGCGTCGTTGAGGCGCTGTTCGAGCTTCGGGTTGATGCCGGTGATGCGCTTCAGGTCATCGGCCTCGCCGCGCGGCGCTTCGATGCCCTTGAACACGACGCTCGGCAGATCTTCAGCCGGCGGCTCAGCAAGCGCGCCGATATCGACGCCCGAGTTACCCTGCGAACGCTCAAGACCATCGAGGGCTGCACGTGCGATCAGATCGCAATACAGCGTGATGGCGCGACCAGCGTCGTCGTTACCGGGAACCGGAAAGTCGATGCCGTCGGGATCGCAGTTCGTATCGACGATCGCGACGATCGGGATGCCGAGCTTGCGGGCTTCCTGGATCGCGATGGCTTCCTTGTTCGTGTCAATGACAACGAGGAGATCCGGCGTGCCACCCATGTCCTTGATGCCGCCGAGCGACTGGTTGAGCTTGTCGCGTTCACGCGTGATGTTGAGGATTTCTTTCTTCGTACGCTTCTGCGGGTCGGCCAGAATTTCGTCGAGCTGGCGCAGACGGCGGATCGACTGGGAAACCGTCTTCCAGTTGGTCAGCGTGCCGCCGAGCCAGCGGTGGTTCATGTAGTACTGGGCCGAGCGCTTGGCGGCTTCGGCGATGCCATCGGCAGCCTGACGCTTGGTTGCAACGAACAGCACGCGGCCGCCGCCTGCAACCGTATCGGACACCTTGTTCAGGGCCTGATGCAGCATCGGCACGGTCTGGGTGAGATCGAGGATGTGGATCTTGTTGCGCGACCCATAGATGAACGGAGCCATCTTGGGATTCCAGCGGTGAGCCTGGTGGCCGAAGTGAACGCCAGCTTCCAAAAGCTGACGCATATTGAAGGCGGGAACTGCCATCAGAAATCTTCCTTTTCCGGTTAATCCTCCGCGAGACTTGAGAAGAAAACCACCTGCCTTTTGAGAGGCTTAGCAGAATTCCACCGGAGCGGCCGACGGGGCTTTTCATCCGTCAGGCGCATTGTCTCGCGTGTGAGATGAGGGGCTTATGGCCGAATTGCCGGGTTTTGGCAACCCGGCATGTCGCCACGAGGCCCTGGGATATCTAACTCAGGCAACGAACGAGGCACTGCGGGACAGCCGGAACTCGGCGTCCGCGATGATCCGGTTGATGATCTCGGCGGCCGGCTCGATCGAGTTGATGAGGCCTGCGACCTCGCCGACGAACGTGTTGCTGCCTTCGGGGTCACCTGCAGCCCACGCGGCTTTGTATTTGGCAGCTTCTTGATCGGCAACCGCCATCAGCTCCGCTTCGCGCCCATGCCAGCGGGCGATGTAGGTGTTCTTGAGAACCCGTGCGGTGTAGCGCGGCGGCCAATCCAGTTTGCGCGCCAGATCCATGACTTGCGAGCGGATGGTGTCGTCGCCCGTCGCCGCCAAGGCCGCGTTATGCATCGCGGCACTGACGTTGGCTTCCGTCGTTGCCCACAAACGCGATCCGACCAGCACACCATCGGCACCGAGCATCAAGGCTGCCGCCAATCCGCGGCCGTCGCCAACACCGCCCGCTGCGCACAGCAACGTTTCAGGTCGCGTCTTGGCAATGAGATCGGCGACTTCGGGAACGAGTGTCATCCCTCCTCTGCGCTCACCATGGCCACCAGCTTCCGTGCCTTGAGCAACAATCAGATCGGCACCGGACTCAATCGCGTGTTGCGCATCCTTGCGGGTTTGCACCTGACAGATCGCCAGAGCCCCCGCGGCTTTGATCTTTGGAATGAATGGCGCGGGATTGCCGAACGATAGAAAGATTGCACGTGGCCGATGCCACAACACAGTTTCGAGCAATTGCGGTTGCTTGGCGAGGGACCAAGTAATGAACCCACATCCAACCTGTTCACGGCCTGCCGCTTTCAATTCCGCTTCGATCCACGTCGCATCACCATAACCGCCACCAATCAAACCAAGTCCGCCGGCCGCGCTGACAGCAGCGGCGAGTTTACCGCCCGCAGCAAATGCCATCGGTGCGCAAATAATTGGGTGCTTAATTTTGAGGGCCGCCGTCAGGCGCGTCGTGATCGCCATTCCAATCTCCATTGCTGTGCGGTAAGCAAAAAGAGTGTCAGATTATTTGGCGTGTTACACAAGTAGCGAAACACTCGTTGTTGTAACATGACGCAGTTCTGAAGCGGTTGCTTCGCGTTTGTGCGAGATCAAATTCGCAGTGGCTGATCACACCGCAATGCATCAGCGCGACGATTGGATCGCGTTCTGACGCCTAAATGCGTCATCAAAAATATATCATTATTGAGTTTGGCATCCGCCACAATGCGCGTTTCCTAGAAATAAACTACTGTCCCAGCCTATAGAAGCGCACGCGATTTGCGCGCCAATTCGTTAGTCGCTTGAAAATCGGTTTTGCCCGAGCCCAGCACCGGAATCTGTCCGACGACGAGCACGGCTTTCGGCACCCACAGCTCCGCAAAGCCTTGGGCACGCGCTTCATTCAACAGTGCAGTTTTATCGGCATCAGCTTTTTCGGTGACGAGCACCAGCTGTTCGCCCTTGCGCGCATCCGGCAATGCCACGACGACGTGGTTGGCGTTCGGCCACAGACCTGCAACCATCGTCTCGACGGCCGCGAGCGACACCATCTCGCCGCCGATCTTGGCGAAGCGCTTCGCACGGCCCTTGATCGTCACCCTGCCTTGGCTGTCGATCTCGACAATATCGCCAGTGTCGTGCCAGCCGCCTTCGGGCGGCACAATCACGCCCGGCGCCTCACGGCGGATATAGCCGAGCATCACATTTGGTCCGCGCACCGCCAGTTTGCCGCCCTCGTGGATGCCCTCGACAGGATCAAGCCGCACCTCAATGCCGGGCAGTAAGGAGCCGACCGTTCCTGGCGTATTGTTGTCTGGCACGTTGCACGAGATCACCGGCGAACATTCGGTTGCGCCATAACCCTCGAGAATTGTCGCGCCCCACTTGTTCCAGAGGGCGCGGGTTGTATCTTTCACACGTTCGGCGCCGCATATGACGATGCGAACGCTATCGAGATCTCCTACGTCGGCTGCGCGGGCATAGCCCTGCAGAAACGTGTCTGTTGCAAACAGTACCGAACATTTTGTCTCGCGGATCAGAGCCGGCACCTGTTTGTAGTGTAGCGGACTGGGATAGAGCACGGTCTTCATGCCGCTGAAGACAGGCATCAGACTGGCGGCCGTCAGCCCGAATGAATGAAACATCGGCAATGGATTCATCAACACGTCATGCGTAAACAACGCGCCGGATGCGTGCTGCCACATCTGCATCGCGTTGGCGACGAGGTTGCTATTCGAAAGCGCAACGCCCTTCGGCACACCTTCCGTGCCGGACGTAAATAGAATGACCGCCGGATCGTGCGCTTTCAAACCATGGCGGCGATGAAAGCCGCGCCGGAACACATAGCGAAGTGCGCCCTTGAGTTTATCCATCGTCGAAATCCCACGGCGCAGGTCTTCGAGATAGATAATGCGCACGGCTTTGTCGCGCTGCTGTGCCGCGACTGCTGAGATCACATCGTCCAGTTTGGCGGTGTCAATGAAACGTCGCGAGGTCACCAGCGTTTTAATTTCGGCGGTCTCGATTGCCGATTTGATATTCTTGACGCCGGCTGTGAAATTCAACAGCGCCGCAATCCGGCCGAACGCATTCAGACCAAAAATCGTGACCATCATTCCATTGACGTTCGGCAGCAGCACACCGACGGTATCCCGCCGCGCCGTGTGATCGGCGAGCTTGCTGCCGAGAACGAGCGCAGCCAGCATCAAGCGTTTGTAGGTGAGCGGGTTGCGCTCGACGTCCTCCAGGATCGGCTTCGACGATCCCGCTGCATTCGCGGCATCGATCAGAGCGGCAAACAGCGTGCGCTCGGCGCGCGCGGCATCGAACTTTGACATCGGGTCTGCTGACATGAAACGCCGGGCACCTTCGGGTGGAATATTGCAACCAGCCCCACCTTGTCTCAGGCCGCGCCAGCAAAGCAATACACCCGGCCCGCAGGTGCAGCATGGTTCGCTTAGAGTGAGGGGCCCCCGTTCATGGGCGTCTCAAAGCAAAAAGGCCGGGAGGTTGCCCCCGGCCTTGCTGTCATCAATGGCCTTCAAAACCCGTCCGTATCACGGCCGGGCCATGCGCCACATGTCTACGGTGCAGGCGCGTCTTTCGGCGCCTCAGCTGGTGCGTCTGCCGGAGCCTCGGCCGGCGCCTCTGCCGGCGCGGCCTCTGCCGGTGCATCAGCAGGCGCAGCAGCGGCCCCGCAGGTCGCATCGAGCTTGGTCATCGCGGCGTCGAAGGCCTTGCCTTCAGGCGAAGTTTCTTCCGCGTTCTGACCGGCATCCCATGCCGCTTCGAATTCCGCGCCAAGCGTCTGGAAATAGGCGTCGATCTCGCTTCCAGCGGCTTCGGCTTTCTTTTCGTCGTCACCGACTTCGTCGAATTTGGCGGCCAGATCACAGTAGGCCTTGGCCTTTACCGGATCGGCAGTCGCCGCGTCGATAGATTTGGTAATCGTCGCCGCGTCCACGCCCGCCGCCTGAACAGGCGAGACTGCAAGACAGCAAGCGACGGCAAACAGTGCACGCTTCATCACGACCGAATTCTCCTCACTCGAAATTGCCCCACCGTATTGGAACCCTTCAGCAGGGCCCGGTGACCGTACGCGACCTCACATGACTTGAGGATGAACAACGCACGGCCACCTAGCCTTCATACTATCGGCAATGCGTTAGCGCCACCAGCACCGGCGATGGCCGTGCCGCCAAACGCAGTGGCGGGTCTTGCGATGCTTCTTCCAGTGGTGGCGCCGATGTTGATAGGGGCGCCAGTGCACCTGCTGCGTGAGTTCAGCCGGGGCCGACGCATTCAATCCGCCAAGGCTGCCACCGACAACGCCAGCCGACGCCGAGCCGGCCGTGCCGAATGCGAGTGCGGCCAGGGCGGCAGCGGCTAGGATACTCTTTCTCATCAGAAAACTCCTCTTGATCGACAGACGCACTGTGAGCGTCTGGAGGGTACAACGGGCGAGGATATGGAAAGCCGTCGAAAAATCTTTTCGCCACAATTGGCCAAAAAGCCCTGTCTTTGCCGCAATTTAGCTTTCGAAAATTTCAGCGACTCCGGCCATGGCCGATATCCGCCCGGCGTCTTGCGGCGAGATCTCGAAGCGGCCCGGCAATACAAATTCCATCTCGCAGCCACGGTCCTCAAGCGGCAGCACGAGGCGCACCTCGCCACCCCGCGCACTCGGCTTGAGGCTGGCGTTCATATCACCGATGCGGGAGGCGTTCGACATCACCACCTTGCGATCGAGCACCACCTTTAGGTTGCGCGGCACACCCAAGGCGGCCTTGTCGAGCGACTCCAGACCTTGCACCCGCATCTTCAGCGTATCGCCGTCGCGCTCGGCTTCGACCGAAATGATCACCGGCGTCCCCGGCTCCAGGAGATCGCGGCACACCGCCAGAGTGTCTGAGAAAATGACGGCTTCGAATTGCCCGGTCATGTCCGAGAACATCGCAAACGCAAACTTATTGCCCTTCTGCGACCGGCGTTCGCGCGCCGCGATCACGATTCCTGCCAGCCGCCCAGCGGTCGCGCCACGCTCTGTTGCGTGTTCGAACTCAGTGAACTTCTTGACGCCGAGCTTGGTCAGAACGCGCTGATAATTATCGAGCGGGTGGCCCGAGAGATAGAAGCCGACCGCCTCGAATTCCGACGCCAGCTTCTCCATTGGTGTCCACGCCTGCGTGGCGCGCAGCACGAGATCAGGAGCTTTATCGCCGCCGCCGAACAGATCACTCATGCCCGCCGCAGAATCGGCCGAGCGGCGCTGCGCCAACGCAAGGATCGTATCGGCGTTCGCGGTCACCAGCGCCCGATCGCCGTTGAACACATCGAACGCGCCGCCTTTGGCCAGCGTTTCGACGCCGCGCTTATTGAGCGCCTTCGGATCGAGCCTGTTGGCGAAATCGGCGAGCGATGCATAAGGCCCATGCGCGTCGCGTTCGCTGACGATCGTCTCCACCGCACCGGCGCCGATGTTCTTGAGAGCGGCCAGCGAATAGCGGATCACGCCGCGGTCAGCGCCGCCCCTCGGTGGCTCGGCGCCAAAATCAACACCGGAAGCGTTGACGCACGGCGGCAGCACTTGAATGCCCGAGCGCCGCGCTTCGCTGGCAAACATCGCCAACTTGTCGGTGTTGCCCATATCGAGCGTCATGGAAGCCGCGAGAAACTCCTCGCAGTAGTTGGCCTTCATGTAGGCGGTGTGATAGCTCACCAGCGCGTAAGCGGCCGCGTGCGATTTGTTGAAGCCGTAGCCGGCGAACTTGTCGACCAGTTCGAAAATCGTCACCGCGTCGTTGCGTTTGACGCCGTTCTTCTCGGCACCCTCGACGAAGCGCGCCTGCTGTGCGGCCATCTCGGCCTTGTCTTTTTTACCCATGGCGCGGCGCAGAAGGTCGGCTTGGCCGAGCGAGTAGCCGCCCATCACCTGAGCGATCTGAATGACCTGCTCCTGGTAGATGATGACGCCGTAGGTTTCCTTCAAAATGCCTTTCAGCATGTCATGCAGGTAATCGACCGGCTCTTCGCCGTGCTTGCGGTTGATGTAGGTCGGGATGTTGTCCATCGGACCCGGCCGATACAGCGCCACCATCGCGATGATGTCCTCGAAGCGGTCGGGCTTCAGGCGCTTCAAGCTCTCACGCATGCCCGTACTTTCAAGCTGGAACACGCCCGCCGTGTCAGCCCGCGCCAGCAACTGGTATGTCTTGACGTCATCGAGCGGCAATGCCGGCAGATCGACAGTAATGCCGCGTCCGCGCTTGACCAGTTGCACGGCCTTTTCAAGAACCGTCAGCGTCTTCAGGCCGAGGAAGTCGAACTTCACGAGCCCTGCGGCTTCGACCAGCTTCCAGTTGAACTGCGTTACCGGCATCGTCGATTTCGGATCGCGATAGAGCGGCACCAGTTCTTCCAGCGGGCGATCGCCTATCACCATGCCGGCGGCGTGCGTCGATGCGTGGCGATAAAGCCCTTCGAGCTTTTCCGAAATTTCCAGCAACCGCGCGACGATCGGTTCGTTGTCGCGTTCTTCCTGCAGCTTGGGTTCGCCGTCGATCGCCTGGCGCAGCGTCACCGGCTTGGCCGGGTTGTTCGGTACCAGCTTGCACAGCCGGTCAACCTGGCCATACGGCATTTGCAGCACGCGGCCGACGTCGCGCAGCACCGCGCGGGCCTGCAATTTTCCGTGCGTAATGATCTGCGCAACGCGATCAGCGCCGTACTTCTGCTGCACGTAGGCGATGGTGCGGTCGCGCTTTTCCTGACAGAAGTCGATGTCGAAGTCCGGCATCGATACGCGCTCGGGATTGAGAAAGCGTTCAAACAGCAGCCCGAACCGCAGCGGATCGAGATCGGTGATCGTCAGTGCGTAGGCGACCAGCGAACCGGCACCCGAACCACGGCCCGGACCAACCGGCACGCCGTTGGCTTTCGACCACTTGATGAAGTCGGCTACGATCAAGAAGTAGCCCGGAAACTTCATCTGCGTGATGACTTCGATCTCGTAGGCGAGACGTTTGTCGTAATCTTCGACCGTGAATCCCTCGGCAGGCCCCGTCGCGGCCAGCCGCACCTTCAATCCAGCCTTGGCTTGAGTTTTCAATTCGGCGGCTTCAAGCCGGAAGTGTTCGAGTTCGCTGAGGCTATCGTCGCTCGTTACAAAGCGCGGCAGAATTGGCTTGCGCCCCTCGGGGCGAAACGCGCAGCGCTCGGCGATTTCGATGGTGTTGGAGACTGCTTCCGGCAAGTCTGAAAACAGCGCCGCCATTTCCTCGGCGCTCTTCATGTAGTGCTCGGGCGTCGCGCGCCGCCGGTCATCCTCGACAACGTAGCGGCCTTCCGCGATGCACAGCAGCGCGTCGTGGGCGTCGTAATCCGACTTCACCGCGAAGTAGACTTCGTTGGTCGCGACAATCGGAATTTTGCGCTCATACGCATAGTCGAGCAGTTGCGGCTCTACGCGCGCTTCGCTGTCAACCCATGGCGCTGCAATTCGACGTAGAGGCGATCGCCGAAGATTTTCTCCAGCGTCTTGATGCGCCCAAACGCAAGTTCGGCCTGCCCCTCCTTCAACGCCTTATCGACCGGACCATCTGGCCCGCCCGTCAGCGCGATCAGACCGGCCGAGCACTCTTCGATGCGCGAAATCTTGGCGTGCACGGGTTCATCCGGCAGCGGCTCGAAATACAAAATTTTCGAGAGCCGCATCAGATTGCCGTAGCCATCGGCATTCATCGCCAGCAGTGTGATGCGGCCTGCCGATTGAGCGCGCTGCTCATTCGAGCCCGGACGCATCAGCCGCATATCGCGGCTTTCGCGATGGTCTGCGAAATCGACATCGATGCTGCACCCGACAATCGGCTGCACGCCTGCATCCCAAAGTTTGTTGGAAAAATCGAGTGCGCCGAAAAGATTGTTGGTGTCGGTGATCGCGATTGCCGGAAAACCATAGCCAACCGCCAGCTTGGCCAGCGTGCCGACGGGCAGCGCTCCTTCCAGCAGCGAATAGGCGCTGTGCACCTTGAGGTGCACGTACGTCGCGGAGTTCTGATTCTGCGGGTCAGCCATGGTTCAAAGAGGTAATTGCCCCGCTTCGCCGGTCAACCCAAAACCGCGCGTTATGCGCGCCATACTGCGCAAGACGCTCGGCTGATCGCTCACCTAGGCGTGCATTTGCGCCGTCACTTCGTGCAACTGCCCATCGTGCATCTGCAAAACACGATCCATGCGGCGGGCCAGATCCATGTTGTGCGTAGCGATCAGCGCCGCGACGCCCTGCCGCCGGATCAGCTCGATGAGTTCCTGGAACACGAACTCCGAGGTATGGGGGTCCAAGTTGCCGGTCGGCTCATCGGCCAGCAAAAGCTGCGGCGCATTGGCGACGCCACGACAGATCGCCGTGCGCTGCTGTTCGCCGCCCGAGAGTTCGGCGGGGCGATGATCGACGCGATCGCCAAGACCAAGACCGCCGAGCAATTCGCGGGCACGCGCTTCCGCATCGCGGCGGCGGCGACCGAGGATCATCTGCGGAATGACGACGTTCTCTAACGCAGAGAACTCCGGCAGTAACTGATGAAATTGGTAGACGAAGCCGATCGACTTGCGACGCAACCGCGTGCGCTCGGCTTCCGAATGCTCAGCGCAATCGTGGCCATTGAGAATGACGCGCCCGCGCGTCGGCTGCTCCAGCAGCCCCGATATGTGCAGCAGCGTCGACTTGCCGGCGCCCGATGGCCCCACCAGCGCCACGGCTTGCCCGGGCCAAAGCTCAGCACTCGCGCCTTTCAGCACCGTGATTTCGCGCGGCCCCTGCTTGAACGAACGCCAGACGTCGTCCAGCTTCAGGATTGGTTGCACGGCGGGCGCTGAGGTTATGTGATCCATGGCTGTCACTCGTACCTCAACGCTTCGACCGGATCGAGCTTTGACGCCCGCCACGACGGATACAGCGTCGCCAGCACCGACAGCGCCAGCGCCATCAGCACGATGCCCGCTGTCTCGTGCGGATCGATTTCGGCCGGTAGTTTGGTCAGATAATAAATGCTCGGATCGAAGATCGTCGCGCCGGTGATCCATGACACGAAGTTCTTGATCGATTCAATATTCCAGCAGAACACGACGCCCAGAATGAACCCTGCGATCGTGCCTACGATCCCGATCGACGCGCCGGTGATCAGAAACACCCGCATCACCGCGCCCTTAGTCGCGCCCATTGTGCGCAGCACCGCGATATCGCGGCCCTTATCCTTCACCAGCATCATCATGCCGGAAATGATATTCATGGCCGCCACCAGAATGATGAGCGACAGGATGATGAACATCACGTTGCGCTCGACGGCCAGCACGTTGAAAAACGATTCATTACGTTGCCGCCAATCCGAGACGTTGATCGTCGGACCACCCGCAGCCTTGATCTCGGCGTCGAATCTATCGACCGCCTCGGGATTATCGACGACCAGCTCAAGCACATCGACTTCGCCGTTCTTCGAGAAATATTTCTGCGCCTCGGCGAGCGGCATGAAGATCATCATGCGATCGTATTCCGACATGCCAAGCTCGAAGATCGACGAGATCACATATGGCTTCGAGCGTGGCGCCGTGCCGAACGGAGTTGATGCGCCGCGAGGCGACACCAGCGTCACCGTATCGCCGAGACCAACGCGCAACGATTGCGCAAGGCGCGCGCCCATCGCGATTCCGGTCTGCTGGTCAAAACCATCGAGCGTGCCGTATTTGATGTTATTGGAAACGAGGCTAAGAGACTTGAGCCCCTTCTCATCGATGCCGCGCACGAGGCCGCCGAGCGCCTGGATGTTCGACGACACCATCACCTGGCCTTCGATCAGCGGCAGGACGCTCACAACGCCGGGCACCTTTGCAAGCTTGGCAGCCATCTCGGCGTAATCTTCGAACGGCTCACCAATCTTGTGCACGATGACATGACCGTTAAGCCCCATGATTTTCGTGAACAGATCTTTGCGAAACCCGTTCATCACCGCCATCACGATGATCAGCGTCGCAACGCCGAGCATGATGCCGAGAAACGAAAAGCCGGCGATGACGGAAATGAAGCCTTCCTTGCGGCGAGCGCGCAGATAGCGTCCCGCGAGCAGCCATTCGAATGCAGAGAAAGGCTTGGTATCCGTTACAGCCGCCGTCATCCCGGTGAAACTCCTTGTTCCTGATCATCGGCGCTGCACTGCTACAGCGGCAATCAGGCTAGAATGCGCTGACAACCAGCCGCTCTACCCTTGCGGCAACGATCAGCGCGTGCCTTTTCTTAGTAGGCGCGCGCGATCAAAACATACTCCTTGGCCGGTTCTCCGGTGAACAAACAGGTGCCCTTGATCGCCTCCTGCGCCAACGGCGCATTGCGGATCGTGAGTTTCAGGGCTTTCAGCCGTTCGGCGATCGCGTCCAGCTTGGCGCCGTCCGGCTTCGACCAAGCGACCTTCGCCCAGCCTTTGAACACGCCGCCTTCATCATCGCTCGTTGCCGCGCCGAAGTATTCGGCCAAGGCATCGAACGTCGTGATGTTGGAAACGATGTTGCCATCAAGCCGCGCCTTGGCTTCAGCGAACAGCTTGGCTTGAATCTCATCGAGAAGCGCTTGCGCGCCGCTGACGAATTCATCACGCGTGCGCGTATGCGAGACGATCTTATCGCCGTCGCGCAACGCATCGCGGCGCATGAACGTGACGTTGCCGCCGCTGGCATCGCGACCACCGATCTCGACGATCACCGGCGCGCCACGACGCACCCAGTTCCAGCGCTTCTCCGCCGACTTGGTGAGCTTGGCATCGACCAGCACGCGGATCCCCGCGGCCTTCAATTGCTTTTCGAGTTCGGCGCAATAAGCGAGCAGCTCGGCGTCTTCCGGCTTTTCGCGCAGCATCGGCACAATGACGATCTGGCGCGGCGCGATTTTCGGCGGCAGGCGCAAACCATCGTCGTCGCCATGGGTCATGATCACGCCACCGATCAGGCGCGTTGAAACACCCCAGCTCGTCGTGTGGCAGTGCGTCAGTTGCCCCTGGGCATTCTGAAACTGGATGTTCTGGGCTTCGGCGAAATGCGTGCCGAGATAATGCGACGTGCCGGCCTGCAGCGCCTTGCCGTCCTGCATCATCGCTTCGATCGAATAGGTGTTGTCGGCGCCCGGAAAACGCTCGTTGGCCGGCTTCTCGCCTGCGATGACCGGCATCGCCAGCACGCCTTCCGAGAACTCGCGATAGACTTCCAGCATCTTCAGCGTTTCGGCCATCGCGTCGTCACGGTCGGCGTGCGCGGTATGGCCTTCCTGCCAGAGAAACTCTGCGGTGCGCAGGAACAGCCGCGTGCGCATTTCCCAGCGCACCACGTTGGCCCACTGGTTGATCAGCAGCGGCAGGTCGCGATAGCTTTTAATCCAGCGCTGGAAGGCGTCGCCGATGATCGTCTCAGACGTCGGCCGGACGATCAGCGGCTCTTCGAGCTTGGCGTCGGGATCGACCACCAGCTTGCCGTCTTTGTTCATCAGGCGATGATGGGTGACGACCGCCATTTCCTTGGCGAAGCCTTCGACGTGTTCGGCTTCCTTGGCGATGAAGCTCATCGGAATGAACAGCGGAAAGTAGCAGTTCTCGTGGCCGGTATCCTTGATACGGGCGTCGAGTTCGGCCTGGATGCGCTCCCACACACCCCAGCCCCACGGCTTGATGATCATGCAGCCGCGCACGGGGCTGGTTTCCGCCATGTCGCCGTCGCGCACTATGGCCTGATACCAATCGGGGAAGCTCTGATCACGTGTGATCGCCAGCGCGCGCTTGCTCATTGGCCGGCCTCCACCATCGACGTGACCATGCCCGGCGCCGTGCCGGCTTTTCGGGTCAGGATGCGGAACACGGGCGAAACATAGCGGCTATGGCGCATGAGACTGTCGTTCTTTCTATGGGGCAAAAACCACGTGCCGAATACCGCCTTCGGGCAGGCGTTGCAATGGTTGCCCCCCGATCAGGCGTGGACGGGGTTGCGCCGCCCACGTCTGGCACCCGGCAATCACCGGTAAGTCACGGACCGGCATCAATATTCGCGATGATCGCGTAAACGGCTGAGAACGCAATGCTGGCAACGACGGTGTTGGCCAAAAACACCTTTAACATGTTGATCTTCGCTGGCGCGCTTTCGGGCGTGCCTGGAACCACCTCGCCCGCTTCATCCTGGGTGCGCGCGAAGAACGGCAGCACCGTGAACAGCGTGATGAACCACATGCAGAAAAACGTAGCGATGGCGACGGACATGCGCATCGGCGGACCCTTTCGCCGTTAGAGTTGAAAATTTGAGAGTTGCCTTGAGCCTTAAACCTGCTCAAGCTCGACGAGTGTACCGCAGAAATCCTTCGGATGCAGAAAAAGCACCGGCTTGCCGTGTGCGCCGATTTTGGGATTGCCGTCACCGAGCACACGCGCGCCCTGCGCCTTCAGCTGATCGCGCGCCGCGAGAATATCATCGACCTCGTAGCAGACGTGATGGATGCCGCCATCCGGCGCTTTTTCAAGAAATTTCGCGATCGGCGAACCAGCGCCCAGCGGCTCCAGCAGTTCGATCTTGGTGTTCGGCAGTTCGATGAATACGACAGACACGCCATGATCGGGCTGTTCGGTGACGGGGCCGACCTTGGCGCCGAGCGCGTTGCGATACACGGCGGATGCGGCGGCAATATCCTTCACCGCAATAGCCACGTGATTCAGTCGTCCGATCATCGTCCTGTCTCCGTCAGTCAGACCGCAGCCCGTCCGGCGCGGCGATTATCACATCACGCTGAAGTGCTTCAGCCCCGGCCATCCACCACAGTCATCAGCACTTTGACAACTGGCTTCTTACCCCAGGCTTCGTTAATGGCGCCACGCACCGCACGGAACACGGCTTCCTTGACCATATCGAGGTCTCCGCGCCGCTTCTGCGGGATCGACCGCAGTGTGCCGTCAATCGCGTCGAGCACGATCTCAACCATGTCCTCGCCGGCCACATCGACCGCCGGCACGCCTTCCAGCACGACGTCCGGTTCGGCCAGAATATCGCCGCGCCGCGACATGGTCATGGCGACCACCGCGATACCGGCAAACGACAGTTTGCGGCGCTCTTTTACGGGACCATCTGCATCCGGTACAATGAGATTGCCATCGCGGAACAACCGGCCGACGGGGGCTTCGTCAATCACGCCGCGTTCGCCCGGCCATAGCCGCAACATCTGGCCATCGACGATGATCTGCGTTTCCTTGACGCCGCATTCGCGCGCCAGCTTGGCATTTTCCTTGAGATGCCGGGCTTCGCCGTGCATCGGCACGACGACCTCAGGATGCATCCAGCCGTAGATTTCGCGCAGCTCGTCGCGGCGGGGATGGCCTGTGACATGCACGAGCGCTTCGTTGTCGGTCACGATATCAACACCGCGCCGCGCCAAAGCGTTCAGCACCTTGCCTACCGATTTCTCGTTGCCCGGAATCGTGCGTGACGAGAAGATCGCCAGATCACCCTTATCGAGTGACACATCGGGATGCTGATCTTCGGCCAGCCGCGCCATCGCGGCGCGCGGCTCGCCCTGGCTGCCGGTGCACAATAGCAGCACCTTATCAGCGGCGATGTCGTCGAAACGCTGCTGATCGAGATAGCTGAAATTCTCAGGCAGATAGCCCGTTTCAATGGCAACCTGAATCACGCGATGCAGCGCACGACTTGCTGACATCCGGCGGCGAACCAACCAGTGGCTCGTCATCGAGCTTCCAGTCACCGGTATGGAACACAAGCCCGGCGGGCGTGCGAATGGCAAGCCCGCTCGGTTCCGGGATCGAATGCGCCATCGACACGAACTCGACGTCGAACGCACCGATCTTCAAGCGACCGCCCAGCGGCACCTCGGTGATCGGCATTTTGAGGTTCTTGCCGTATTCACCGACCTTGGTTTTCAGCATACCGGCTGTGAACGGCGTCGCGAAGATCGGGCAGTTGAGTTGCGGCCATAGATCAATGACCGCGCCGATATGATCTTCATGCGCGTGCGTCAGCACCAGCCCGGCAAGCGCGTGCTTCTCTCCGGCGATGAACCGCAGGTCGGGCAGAACGACGTCGGCGCCGGGTTCGGCTTCATGCGGAAACGTGATGCCGAGATCGACCATCAGCCACTGCCGGTTCCGTTCCGGACCGAAGCCGTACAGATAGACATTCATGCCGATCTCGCCGAGCCCACCAAGCGCCAGGAAGACGAGCTCGTCTCCGCCCTTGGGCCCGCGTGGCGGCCTCTTGTTCGTAGTGTTCATTGCGCCTTGCCTTTGCCGGTTGGGGCAATGAGTGCGACATCGCCATAAGTGATTGTTTCAATGCGGCCGTCGATGCCGGCCAGCAGCGCGCCGGATGGCGCTAGACCCTGATACGTCGCAGCGATGGGACCGGATGGCGATTGCAGGGTGATCGGCTCGCCTAGTGGACCGGCACACTCGATCCAGGCGTCGCGGATCGCGCCAAAGCCGCGTCCCTCGTCCCAGCGCGCAATCCAAAGGTCGCATTGATCGGCAAGCGCATCGAGCAGCGTTGCAGCCGTGGTCGTCACGCCTTCGTGCGCAAGCGACGTCGCCGCGCGCCCGAGGTCATCAGGGCACGACGCAACGTTCAAGCCAAACCCCAGGACGGCCAGGAAACCAGCCCCCGTCTGAGAGCCTGCCTCCCCGCGCGCCAATGTCGTTTCGACCAAAATTCCTCCAGCTTTCGCGGGGCCTATCAAGAGATCATTGGGCCATTTGAGACGAATACCAGTGGTATCCGCAAGTGGTGATATCGCCCGAATGGCTTCTATGGCCGCAATTGCCGCCAAAAGCGAGAGTTCTCCCGCCTGCTGTAGCGGCGCTTTCGAATGAAACGCCAAACTGGCCTGCAGGTTCCCGGGCAACGACGCCCAAGTCCGGCCGGTCCGGCCACGCCCGGCGGTCTGCCGTTCCGCCGTAACCCACAGCGGCAACGCCTCACCAGTCAACGCCAGACGCATCGCGTCGGCGTTGGTCGAACCCGTCTCGGCAAGGTGTATGATGCGATGCCGCGACCTGCCCATGTAAGCCTATCGGCTCACGAATGTAACGCTAGCCGCCGCCGCCGTCGCGGCGTCAACAAGGGAGCCACCGATAAACGGCAGCACGAATGCGATGAGGAACACCGCCGACAGCGCCATCACGAACATGGCCTTGCCTTCCACCGGCTCGAACGCCGTCACCGGCTCATCGAAGAACATGATCTTGACGATGCGCAGATAGTAGAACGAGCCGATGACGCTGGCCACGACGCCGATGACCGCAAGCGGATACAGCCCCGCCTTGATGGCCGGCAGGAACACGTACCACTTCGACCAGAAGCCGGCGAGCGGCGGAATGCCAGCCAGCGAGAACATCATGACCGCGAGGATGCTCGCGAACCGCAGATCCGTCTTGGCCAATCCGGCAAGGTCAGAAATATCCTCGACCGTCTTATCGCCGCGGCGCATCGACAGGATGCCCGCAAACGTCCCAAGCGTCATCGCCACGTAGATCGCCAGATACATCAGCACGCCAGCGGTGCCTTCCACGTTGTTGGACGACAGACCGACGAGCGCGAAACCGACGTGACCAATGGCGGAATAGGCCATCAGTCGCTTGATGTTGTTCTGCCCGATGGCCCCGAAAGCGCCGAGCACCATCGAGGCGATTGACAGGAATATGATGATCTGCTGCCATTGCGTGCCGGCATCCGGCAGCGCGCCCTGCGTGAAGCGGATGAGCAGCGCCATCGCTGCAACCTTCGGCGCACCGGCAAAAAACGTAGTGACCGGCGTCGGCGAACCCTCATAGACGTCAGGCGTCCACATATGGAACGGCACGGCCGAGATCTTGAACGCCAAGCCGACGATCACGAACACAAGGCCGACGATCAGCCCGATATTGGCGGTCATACCCTCGGCCTTCATGGCGGCGGCGATCCCGCCATAGCCGGTTGAGCCGGTGACGCCGTAGACCATTGATGCGCCGTACAGCAGCATGCCCGAGGACATCGCGCCGAGTACGAAATACTTCAACCCCGCCTCGCTCGACTTGACGTCGTCGCGCTTGAAGGCGGCGATCACGTAGAGCGCCAGCGACTGCAGCTCCAGTCCGAGATAAAGCGCGATCAGGTCGTTGGCCGAAATCATCACCAACATGCCGAGCGTCGCGAGCAGCAACAGCACGGGATATTCGAACAGCATGACTTTGGCGCGGCCAAAATCATCAAAGGTCAGCAGCAGCGTCAGGGCCGCCGCAACCAGCACGATCATTTTGAGGAATGTCGTCAGCCCGTCGGATATGAACACGCCCTCGAACGTGGTGCCCATCGGCGTCGCCATGAGCAACGCGACGGCGGAAGCAATCAATACGCCGATAGCCAGCCAGCCACCTTGGCGTCCGGCTGTCACCGTATTGCTGGTAAAAGCGCCAATCATCAGCAGAGCCATGGCGCCAACGGCCAGGATCACCTCAGGCAGCACGGGAGCGATCAATGAAAAGTCCATCAGTGTCCGCTCCTCAAGGCGCCAAGGGTGCGGCGGCCGGCTTCACCGCTGCTTCGTAATTCTGCACAATGTTCTTCACCGACGCCGCCGTCACATCGAGGACCGGCGCCGGGTAGATACCATAGAAGATCGTCAGGAGGGCCAGCGGCCCAAGGATCGCGATTTCCCGCGGCGACAGATCGAGAATGGCCTTAAGGCTTGGCTTCTCGAGTGCTCCGAAGATGATGCGCCGGTAGAGATAGAGCGCATAACAGGCCGATAGGATCACACTCGTCGTCGCGAACAGAGCGACCGTCGTATTGACCTTGAAGGCGGCCATCAGCGTCAGAAACTCACCGACAAATCCGGTGGTGCCCGGCAGGCCGGTGTTCGCCATAGTGAACACCATGAACGCGAACGCATAGTTCGGCATCCGCTCGACGAGGCCGCCATAGGCAGAAATCTCGCGCGTATGCATGCGGTCGTAGATCACGCCGACGCACAAGAACAGTGCTGCGGACACGATGCCGTGCGACAGCATCTGGAACATCGCGCCGTCAATGCCCTGCTGGCTGCCGGTAAAGATACCCATCGTCACGAAACCCATGTGGGCGATGGAAGAATAGGCGATCAGCTTTTTCATATCCTCCTGCACGAGCGCAACCAGCGACGTGTAGATGATCGCGACGATCGACAGCGTGAAGACCAGCGGCGCGAATTGTTCCGATGCGATTGGGAACATCGGCAACGAGAACCGCAGGAAGCCATAACCGCCCAACTTCAACAGAATTGCCGCCAGGATCACCGAGCCGCCTGTCGGCGCCTCGACGTGTGCGTCGGGCAACCATGTATGCACCGGCCACATCGGCAACTTGACCGCAAACGACGCCGCGAAGGCCAGCCACAGCCACCACTGCATATCGGCCGGGAACTTGGTGTTTAGCAGTGCCGGAACGTCGGTCGTACCGGCGTACCAATACATCGCCATCATCGCGAGCAGCATCAGCACCGAGCCGAGCAGGGTGTAGAGGAAGAACTTGAAGCTCGCATAGACGCGGCGCTTGCCGCCCCAAATCCCGATGATCAGGAACATCGGGATCAGGCCGCCTTCGAAGAACAGATAGAACAACACCAAATCGAGGGCGCAGAACGCGCCGACCATCAGCGTTTCAAGCACCAGGAACGCGATCATGCATTCCTTGACGCGCTGCTGGATGCTCTCCCAGCACGCCAAAATCGTAATCGGCATGAGGAACGTCGTCAGGATCACGAGCAGCATCGAAATGCCGTCGACGCCCATCTTGTACCTGATCGGCCCAAGCCAAGCGTGCTCTTCAACGAATTGGAAGTTGGCGGTGGTGTAATCGAAGTTCCACCAGATCAGCAGCGACAGCAGGAACGTGATGAGCGTTGTCCAAAACGCGATCCAGCGCGCGTTGCTTTTGGCATCCGCGTTGAGAAACGCAATGAGGAGCGCACCAACCAGAGGAAGGAAGGTGACGACGGAGAGAAGATTGCTCATCGCACGACACCCATCAATCCCGCATTGTAGGTCAGCCACGTCAGCAGCGCCGCGACGCCGATCAGCATCGCGAAGGCGTAATGATACATGTAGCCGGTTTGAATTTTGACGACCCGGCCGGTGATGCGGGCGATGCCCGCCGCCGTCCCATCGATCGTACCGTCGATGATGGCGCCATCGCCGCCCTTCCAGAACAAGCGCCCGATCGCGAACGCCGGCTTCACGAACAGCCAGTCATAAAGCTCGTCGATGTACCATTTGTTGAGCAGGAACAGATACAGCGGACGGAACGCGCGTGCCGTCGCGGCCGGCAGCCACGGCATCTGAATATAGTATAGCCAAGCGATCACGAACCCGATGACCATCGCAACCAGCGGCGCAAGGCCAACCCACGCAGGAATCTGGTGCATCTCATGCAGGATGTGGTTGCTCTCGGCCCGGAACAGCGAGGCGCCCCAGAACGCGGCTTCTTCATGCCCGATGAAGTAGTCCTTGAACACGAACCCAGATGCGATCGCGCCGAGCGACAGCACACCGAGCGGTATCAGCATCGTCGGCGGGCTCTCGTGCGCATGGTCAAAGGTGTGATGATCAGCGCGCGTCTTGCCGAAGAACGTCATGAACACCAGACGCCATGAGTAGAACGACGTCATGAAGGCAGCGATGACCAGCGACCAGTAGGCATACTGATTGGGCGTGTTTGCTGCATACGCTGCTTCGATGATAGCATCCTTGGAATGGAAGCCCGCAAAGCCGATGACGTGCGGAATGCCGACGCCAGTCAACGCCAGCGTACCGATGGTCATCGCCCAGAACGTCAGCGGAATCTTGCTACGCAGGCCGCCCATGTTGCGCATATCCTGCTCGTGATGCATCGCGTGGATCACCGAGCCGGCGCCAAGAAACAGCAGGGCCTTGAAGAAGGCGTGCGTGAACAGGTGGAAAATCGCGACGCCATACGCGCCGACGCCGCAGGCAACGAACATGTAGCCGAGCTGCGAACAGGTTGAATAGGCGATCACGCGTTTGATATCGTTCTGAACGAGACCGACGGTCGCCGCGAAGAACGCGGTCAGCGCACCGACACCCGTCACGAAGGCCAGCGCATTCGGCGCCAATTCGAAGATCGGCGACAAGCGCGCCACCATGAACACCCCAGCCGTCACCATGGTGGCAGCGTGGATCAGCGCGGAGACCGGCGTCGGGCCTTCCATCGCGTCCGGCAGCCAAGTGTGCAGCAGGAACTGCGCCGACTTGCCCATCGCGCCCATGAACAACAGCAGCGAAATCACGGTCAGAGTGTCGACTTCGTAGCCGGCAAACATCATCGTCTTGCCGACCACCGTCGGGGCCGCCGCGAAGACCGCGTCGAAATTGATCGACTGGAAGACGAAGAACAGCCCGAAAATCCCGAGTGCGAAACCGAAATCGCCGACGCGGTTGACGACGAAAGCCTTGATCGCCGCCGCATTGGCCTCGGGCTTCTTGTACCAGAACCCGATCAGCAGGTACGACGCCAGACCGACGCCTTCCCAGCCAAAGAACATCTGCAGCAGGTTATCGCTGGTCACCAGCATCAGCATCGCGAACGTGAAGAACGACAGATACGCGAAGAAGCGCGACCGGCTATCGTCGTCGCTCATGTATCCGATGGAATAGAGGTGCACGAGCGACGATACGGTCGTCACGACGACCAGCATGACGGACGTCAGCGTATCAATGCGCAACGACCACGAGGTATCGAGTTCGCCGGACGTGATCCATCGCATCACCTGCACCTTGTGGGTTTCGTGACCGAAGCCGACCTGCACGAACACGACCCACGACAGGACCGCCGCAATCATCAGCAGCGCCGTGGTGAAGATTTCGCTCGGACGATCGCCGATCACGCGGCCAAACAAACCGGCCACAAGTGCGCCGATCAATGGCAGAAAGACGATGGCTGTGTAGATCATTCCCGCCTCAGCCCTTCATCATGTTGATGTCGTCAACCGCGATAGACCCGCGATTACGATAATAGACGACGATGATCGCCAGCCCGATGGCCGCCTCCGCCGCCGCGACGGTCAGAATAAACAGCGCGAACACCTGGCCGACGAGATCGGCGTTGAAGTTCGAAAACGCCACGAGGTTGATATTGACGGAGAGCAGCATCAGCTCGACCGACATCAAAATGACGATGACGTTCTTGCGGTTTAAAAAGATGCCGAACATGCCGAGCGTGAACAGGCACGCTGCAACCGTCAGATAGTGTCCAAGCCCGATCGTCATTGCACTCCCCCGGTCGACACCTGCGGCGACCCCACAAAGAACGAGGCGATATAACTAAGCGCCATCACCACCACGAGACCGCCAATCAACCAATCCCGCGCCGTGCGTGGACCTCTGACGTCTGACGCAGCGGCGCGAGCCGCGCGCTTCTCAGCCTTCGCTTTCTCAGCCGCACGCTTGCGCGCCTCATCGAGCGACGTCACGTTCGCCTGATCGTGGCCGTTTCCATGTCCGTTGAGTTTGGTCATTCGGCGGCCTCCGTCTTAGGCTTGACGGCCGCGGGCACATTGTATCCACCGCTCGGAAGCTTGATCACTTCCATTGCGGTTGCCGGGCTACGCGCATTCTGTTCCGAGATCGACTGCCGCTTGACGTTTTGGCGGTGGCGCAGCGTCAGCACAATCGCGCCGATCATCGCGACCAGCAGGATCATGCCGGAGGTCTGGAAGAAGAAAACATACTTCGTATAGATGATGTGGCCGAGCGCTTCGGTATTCGAAAGGCCCGACGGCATCGCCGCGGCAGCGATCTTACCGGGCGCGAATGTGAGGCCCTGGAAGGCAAACAGGGCAACCAGTTCCGCCAGCACAATGCCGCCGACCAGCGCGCCAATCGGCGCATTCTTGATGAAGCCTGCTTTCAACTCGTCGAAATCGACGTCGAGCATCATTACGACGAACAGGAACAGCACGGCCACCGCGCCGACGTAGACGACGATCAGCAGCATCGCCAGGAATTCGGCATTTAACAGCACGAACAATCCGGCCGCGTTGAAGAACGTGAGGATCAGGTACAGCACCGCATGAACTGGGTTCTTAGCCAGCACGACGCATGCGCCCGACGCGATCGCCAGCGTCGAAAACAAATAAAAGAAGAATGCCGTCACCATGGCGTGCCCTACCGATACTTCGCATCAGTTGCGATGTTCTTCGCAATTTCGCGTTCCCAGCGGTCGCCGTTCGAAAGCAGCCGCGCCTTGTCGTAGAAAAGCTCCTCGCGCGTTTCCGTCGCGAATTCGAAGTTCGGTCCTTCGACAATCGCATCCACCGGGCAGGCTTCCTGGCACAGCCCGCAATAGATGCACTTGGTCATGTCGATGTCGTAGCGCGTCGTCCGCCGCGTGCCGTCGTTGCGGCGGGGACCGGCTTCAATGGTAATCGCCTGTGCCGGGCAGATCGCCTCGCACAGCTTGCAGGCAATGCAGCGTTCTTCGCCATTGGGATAGCGGCGCAGCGCGTGTTCACCGCGGAAGCGCGGCGACAGCGGGCCCTTCTCATAGGGGTAGTTGAGCGTCTTCTTGGGCGCAAAGAAGTAACGCAGCGACAAGCCGAGCGCGGCGACGAACTCAATGAGGAAAAGCGATTTGATCCCGCGGGCGACGCTCATGGCGCAAAACCTCCGAAGTGCAGCACGCTGGCAGTCAACACGACCATGACCAGCGACAGCGGCAGAAACACCTTCCAACCGAGGCGCATCAACTGGTCATAGCGATAGCGCGGCACGAATGCCTTCACCATGCCGAACATGAAGAACACCAGCACGCTTTTGCCGATAAACCAGAAAATACCCGGCACCCAGTTGAACGGCGCCACATCGATCGGCGGCAGCCACCCGCCGAGGAACAGGATCGTGGTCAGCGCGCACATGGTGGTGATCGCGACGTACTCTCCGAGCATATAGAGCAGGTACGGCGTCGAGCCATACTCGACCATGAAACCGGCAACGAGTTCCGATTCCGCTTCGACGAGGTCGAACGGCGGGCGGTTCGTTTCAGCCAAGGCCGAAACGAAGAACACGATAAACATCGGGAACAGCGTCAGCCAATGCCAATCAAGGAACGAATTGGTGAGGCCCAAGCGCGTGCCGACGCCGTCCTGCTGCGCATTGACGATTGCGGTCAGGTTCAGCGAACCAACGCACAGCAGCACGCAGATGATAACGAGACCGATCGAGACTTCGTAAGACACCATCTGGGCTGCAGAACGCAGCGCACCCATGAACGGATACTTCGAGTTCGACGCCCATCCGCCCATGATGACGCCGTAAACGCCGAGCGACGAGATCGCGAGCAGATACAAAATTCCGACATTCATGTCGGAGATCACCCACTTGCCCCAGCTGTTCTCGCTTATCGGGATCACCGCCCACGCCGCCAATGCGAACGTTGCGGTGGCCAGCGGCGCGAGCAGGAACACGATCTTATCGGAACCCGCCGGAATGACCGGTTCTTTGAAGGCGAACTTCAGCAGGTCCGCGAATGATTGCAGCAGACCGAACGGTCCGACCACGTTCGGGCCGCGCCGCATCTGCACCGCCGCCCAGACCTTACGGTCCATGAGCAGCAGGAACGCGATAAGCACCAACAGGCCGACAAGCATCGCGACGCTCTGCACCGCCGCGAACGACCAAATCCAAAGTACCCAGTCGGTGAGAGTCGCTAAAAGATCGCTCATGTTCCGCCTACTCCGCCGCGCTCATTTTTTGCGTCTGAGCCGCTCGCAATTGACTCATCCCGGCCATCACAGCGGATGCCCGTGCGATCGCGTTCGTCAGGTAGAAATCGGTAATCGCCGGAGCGAACGCTTCCGACGACGTCGCGCCCGATAGCTTGGCCAAGGTCTCGAGACCAGACACCGCACGCGTTTCTACGCTATCGAGCGCTGCGAGCTGCGGCACCGACTTGTACATGGCGGCACGCAACGCGGGCAGCGTGTCATACGGCAGCTTGCTGCCGGCGCGCTCCGACAGCGCACGGATGATGGTCCAATCTTCCTTGGCGTTGCCCGGCGCAAATCCGGCCTTCATCGTCTGTTGTGCGCGGCCTTCGGTGTTCACGTAGGTGGCGCTCTTTTCGGTGTAGGCCGCGCCCGGCAAAATCACGTCTGCACGTTCAGCGCCGCGATCGCCGTGGCTGCCCTGATAGACGACGAACGCACTGCCGAGCCGCGAAAGGTCGCATTCGTCGGCGCCAAGCAGGTAGAGGAAATCAACGCCGCCCGCGAGCATAGCAGCGACGTCCTTGCCGCCCGCTGCCGGCACGAAACTGAGATCGAGACCGGCGACGCGCGCCGCCGCCGTGTGCAGAATGTTGAAGCCGTTCCAGTTGGCGTCTTTTCCAGCACTAGCTGCCAGCAGAAGGCGAGCCGCAGCCGACAAAACCGCCAGACCGTCTGCCCGCGCGAATGCCCCTTGCCCGACGATCACCAGCGGGTTCTTGGCGGCTTTGAGGGTCGCTGCGAACGGATGTTCGCCGCTCGCCAGATGCACCAGCGTATCGGGACCTGCTCCCAGATATTCAGCCGGATAGGTCAGCGGCGCCTTGACGCCCACCAGACCGACTTTGAGGTTGCCAGTGCGCCAGCGCTTGCGAATGCGCGCGTTCAGCACCGGCGCTTCGATGCGCGGGTTCGATCCAATGATCAGGATCACGTCCGCCTGCTCGATGCCGTCGATCGACGAATTGAACAGGTAGCTGCCGCGTCCCAGTTTCGGATCGAGCTTGTCGCCGGCCTGGCGGCAATCGAGGTTTTTGACGTCGCGGCGCGTCAACAGATCCTTGAGCGCGAACATCTCTTCAGCACCCGCCAAATCACCGGCAATGGCGCCGATACGATCCGGCGCGGTCGCCTTCAATTTTTCCGCGACAAGGCCAAGCGCCTCGTCCCAGGTGGCCGGCTGCAGGCGGCCATCCTTACGGATGTACGGCGTATCCAGACGCTGCGTCTTCAAACCGTCGGCGACGTGGCGCGTCTTATCGGAAATCCATTCCTCGTTCACGGCGTCGTTGTTGCGCGGCAGAATGCGCATGACAGCGCCGCCGCGCGTATCGACGCGAATTGCCGAACCGACCGCATCCATCGCGTCGATGCTCTCAGTGCCGGTCATTTCCCACGGACGCGCGTTGAACGCCCACGGGCGATGCGTCAGCGCACCAACCGGGCACAGATCGACGACGTTGGCGCTCATTTCCGACATAATGCCATTTTCGAGATAGGTCGTGATCTCGGCGTCTTCGCCGCGTGAGATCAGCCCCAGTTCCTCGACGCCGGCAACCTCTGTCATGTAGCGGACGCAGCGCGTGCAGTGGATGCAGCGCGTCATCATCGTCTTGATCAGCGGACCGATGTGCTTCTCTTCGACCGCGCGCTTGTTCTCGTGGTAGCGCGAGCCGCCGATGCCGAAGGCCATCGCTTGGTCTTGCAAATCGCACTCGCCGCCCTGGTCGCAGATCGGGCAATCGAGCGGGTGATTAATCAGCAGAAATTCCATCACCCCTTCGCGCGCCTTTTTGACGAGCGGAGTGTTGGTGTTGACGACTTTCGGCGAACCGTCACGGTTCGGCGGCAAATCGCTGACCAGCATCGCGCACGACGCGACCGGCTTTGGCGACCCCTGCACCTCGACCAAGCACATGCGGCAGTTGCCGGCGATCGACAGGCGTTCGTGGTAGCAGAAGCGCGGAATCTCAGCGCCGACAGCTTCGCACGCATGCATCAGCGTGGTGCTATCTTCGACTTCGACTGGCGTGCCGTCGATGATGAGTTTCTTAGTCATCTCCTACTCCGCCGCCTGACGCGCATGCGTCTTCTTGTAGTCGTCGATCCGCGCCTCGATGACGGGACGGAAATTCTTGATCAAACCCTGGACCGGCCAAGCCGCCGCATCACCCAGCGCGCAGATCGTGTGACCTTCGACCTGCTTCGTCACGTCGAGCAGCATGTCGATTTCGCTCTTCTCGGCCTGCCCGCGTTCCATGCGTTCCAGAACGCGCCACATCCAGCCGGTGCCTTCGCGGCACGGCGTACACTGGCCGCAGCTTTCGTGCTTATAGAAATAGGCAATGCGCCTGATAGCGCCAATGATGTCGGTCGATTTGTCCATGACGATCACCGCGGCCGTGCCAAGCCCCGAACCGAGCTTGCCGAGCGCGTCGAAGTCCATGGTTACGTCGGCAGCCTGTTCGGCCGTGATACACCGCACCGACGAACCACCCGGAATAACCGCCAGCAGGTTATCCCAGCCGCCGCGCACACCACCACAATGCTTATCGAGCAGCTCCCGCATCGGGATACCCATTTCCTCTTCGACGACACACGGCTTTTCGACGTGGCCCGAGATCTGGAACAACTTGGTGCCGGTGTTGTTGGGCAAGCCGAGATCGGCAAACCACAGCGCACCGCGCCGCAGAATTTCCGGCACAACCGCGATGCTCTCGACGTTGTTGATCGTCGTCGGCGCGCCCCATAGCCCGACGTTGGCCGGGAACGGCGGCTTCAGGCGCGGCTGGCCCTTCTTGCCCTCGATGGATTCGAGCATCGCGGTTTCTTCGCCGCAGATATAAGCGCCGGCGCCGTGCACGACGTAGAGGTCGAAATCCCAGCCGTGGACGTTATTCTTGCCAATCAGTTTGGCCGCGTAGGCTTCATCGACTGCGCGCTGCAAGGCTTCGCGCTCGCGAATGTATTCGCCGCGCACGTAGATATAACTTGTATGGGCCCGCATCGCGAAGGCAGCGACCAGCGCGCCCTCGACCAGCAGATGCGGATCATGGCGCAGAATTTCGCGGTCCTTGCACGAGCCTGGCTCCGACTCGTCGGCGTTGATGACGAGATAGCTCGGGCGCGGATCGGCCTTCGGCATGAATGACCATTTGAGGCCCGTCGGGAAGCCGGCGCCGCCGCGGCCGCGCAAGCCCGACTTTTTGACTTCATCGATGATGAAGTCATGACCGCGATCAATGAACAGCTTGGTGCCGTCCCAGGCGCCACGACGGATCGCGCCCTTCAGGCTCGCGTCATGGAAGCCATAGAGGTTGCGGAAAATGCGGTCGCGATCTTCAAGCATCGTTCACACGCCTTCCCGCCGAACCACCGGCTGCAATCACAAAACGTTTGGCCCCGCGCATCACTTACCCCTTTGGCCGTTCGCCGACACCACTGCCCGGCCGCCAGCCAGAAGCTAGCTTCTGGCATTGCTCGATCCACTTGTCGCGATCAATCCGGCCCTTAAAGCCATCCATCTGCGCTTCGAACCAGGCAACGTTGGCCGGCGTCCACTTGGCGATCTGATCGAAATGCCAGATGCCCATGGTGTTCAATTTTTCAGCAAGCTTTTCGGCCACGCCCCAAATCAAGCCGAGATCGTCACCCTTGCCGTCGCGCGGCGCGCTGAGCAACTCGGGCTTGGCGTCGCCAGCCGCAGCGCCACCGCCGAATTGCGGTGCTCGCAATACGGTTGACGCTTTCATTTTTTCGAGTTCGTCGGCCGACAACGGTTTGCCGTCGCCACGCGCGTTCAATTCCTTGACCAGCCCGGCATTGGCCATCGCCGTCAACGCCGCCGGATGGACGGCGGGAGCAGCGGGCGGTGTCGCGGCCGCAGGGGCCGGTGCAGCGGGAGGCGGTGCAGCAGGCGCGGCGCTTGCGGCCGACGCAGCTTCCCGTGCCGCTTCTTCAAAACGTACCTTCCAGGCGCCGATGCACGAACCGTCATACAACGACGCGTCGGTCAATGATGTCGGCCCGCCTTGCGGGCAAGAGGCTGCGCGTCCGATCTGCGACCCCGGCAAGGGCGCCTCGCCCTTGAGAAAACCGTCGATCACCGCCTCGAGCAGGGTCGGCGTCAAATCTTCAAAGGTGGACTTATCGACCTGAACCATCGGCGCGTTGGCGCAATTGCCCATGCACTCGACTTCTTCCCACGACAGTGTGCCGTCGGCACTCAGCTCGTGTTGATGCGGCGAAATCCGGCGCTTGCAGACTTCCACCAGGTCATTGGAGCCACGCAGCATGCACGGGGTCGTGCCACAAACCTGCACATGCGCCTTCCTGCCCACCGGCGACAACTGGAACATCGTGTAGAACGTTGCGACTTCGAGGCCGCGGATATGGGCCATACCAAGCATATCGGTGACATAGCGAATGGCCGGCTCCGGCAGCCAACCGGCTTGCTCCTGGGCACGCCACAGCAGCGCAATAATGGCGCCGGCCTGTTTGCCTTCCGGATACTTGGCAATCTGTTCCCGCGCCCAGGCCTCGTTTTCAGCCGTAAAGGCGAAATGGGCGGGCTGATCGGAATCAAGACGGCGGACGGCCATTGGCGGCTCCTCAAGACCAGAACGTGTGACGCAGGATTCTATCGCGACCCGTGACCCGGGGGATAAAGTCTTGCGCAGTAAGAATCTCGCAGCGCGGCGAACATTAACCCTGCAGCAATCGCCCGGTCCAGTACGCCCATCAAATCAAGCGTGCAAGCGATGACGCAGGGTCGGAATAAATGCGTCTGGTGCAAAAACACCCCGCACGGCGATTACGCCAGCGGGGTGCGACAAAAATCCTTGAATACGAACGCCGACCTTAGAACGAGTGCGTCATCGTGCTTACTGACCGCCATCAGGCTTGATCATTGAACCGGGCACTTCGTCCGGCTTCAACAATCCGCGGCGCTTTAGCGTTTCAGTGGGCTGTTCGGTCGCCCATTTGCGCTCCGAATAGCCGAGCGGCACAGCTAGCCAGCCGAGCAACAGCAGGAATGTGACAACGGGCACCAGAAACAGCGTGATCTGCGAACCAACACGCACAAAACCCGTCCATAGCGCTGCCAAGACGAAGCCGAATGCGATGATCACCCATCCGCCGTCGTCGGCGCCACGTGCCGTCGCGAACAAAAGCCCCGCCACCAACCCCGCCAGACCGATCAAAACCGGAATGATCGGCAGGTCGGCGTGCAAGGCACCCATGGGCCAACCATTCGAACGGGCAAACAGCCGGTAGGTTGCCAACGACAGACCCCAGCCCAACGAGGCAACGGCAAGTAGGAACAAGTTGTCGACCATATTCATCTCCGCAACGTCATCGCCGGCCGGGTGGCTGCGCTTGTCGGGCGACAATACCCGATTGAGTGCTAGCCGGCCTTTTAACCCGGCAATTGTGGTCGCGAATAGATGCTGGCGGCCCGCGAGGTTAAATTCCGCGCACAGACGGCTTCGCCACGGTCTCGACCGGACACGAACGCCCTTGGACCGGGTCCGGCGGTCACACCTTGGCCAACGCCACCAATGCCGGCCGCAGCTGTTCAGGCGAGGTCAGCGGGGTCTCGAACCACAGCCGCACCGCCCGGTCGCCGCGCGCCAGATCCAACCCCTCCGGGTCAAGGCACGCGAGCCGCCACCCCGCCGCGTCGCCACCGGCGAGCGCTGCATAGCGGTCCACCGCGTCACCGTGGTCGGAATTCATGTGGGCAACGGCGCCAGTTTCCGCATCGGCGAGCGCCGCTAGGCCCGTCATATCCGTGGCAATATCCGATGGTGCCATCACGAAGGCCATGCCGAAACCGGCGTTCAGCGACGCCCGCGACGCCGTGAATCGCCAGAACGCGAAGTCCGCGAAATCGGCATAGAGCGCGCTCTTAGGATGGCGCATCAGATAGCGCGCCTTGACGTGCGCCAGTTCCGACCCGGCCGCGAGCTTGTGGGCGTTGCCGATCACCGTCAGACGCGGGTGGGCGAGTGGATCACCCTTGCCGGGCTCGCCGATCAACAGCGAGCAGCGCGAATCGGCTTCAAGATTGCCGAAATGCCCGGAAAGCCCGGAAATTAAGAACCCCACGTCTCCGTTCATCGCAGTCGCGACCGAAACGCGGCTGACGGCCGGACTGCCGTCGGACGGGTCGAGCGTTGCCAGAGCCGCGAAGCGCGCGGTTCGTACCAATGTTTTGGCGAGACGCCGGGCATCGGCATCAACCGGTTGCAGAAGGTCTTTCTTGGGTTGCGACACGGGCGGCAGCCTTTCAATTACAGGCGGCAATTACAGACAGATCGATGACAGGAGGAATGCAGCTGCGTTTCCACGCCATCCGTCAACCCGGTTGCTGGCTCGAATTGGCGAAAGCCAGCCGTCCCGGCGCGACACGGATCGATTTTTTGGGCGACCTTATCGGCCCAAAAACGATGATAGTGGAGAGGGCTGCACTATAACATCATTGTTTTTGCTTTGTTATTTCGTGCCGAAGTCTATCTCTCTCCCAGATCTTCTGCCACTTCTCATACCCAGCAGCTATCGCGAAGCTTCTGTTTTGAGCACGCCCCAGGCAACGGAGCGGTCACGAGTTGAACCTCCGCCGGCAGCACCATATTTTTTTCGTTAGAGATCAATAACTCTGCCCGTTCTGGCGGGCGATACTCACGCACCGTTGAGCCTTGAAACTCTTATGGATACCTATCCTCGACCGTAGTCGCGTTGAGACCGCTCGGAGGCCCCTCATACGCTGAGGCAGCAGCAGGCACCGTATAGGCGGTCGTTCGAAACGCCAGCCATACTCCTCCCCCAGCAAGCGCGACGTAGAGTGCCCGGCAGCAACGCGCCGCCAATCGGTGTTCTACTTGCTAGGCGGGCTCATTGAAACCGGTCGGCGCTCTCGCACCGTGACACTCACCGGCTGGCGAGCGCGAGATCACGCAACACGTGGGTTTCAAGCTGAACTTCGTCGAGGCGACATTTGAGAACGTCACCGATGCTGATGACGCCTACGATCTTATTCTCATCCTTCACTGGAAGATGGCGCATACGGCGCTCAGTCATGATCCGGGCGACGGTGCTCACTGTATCCTGGGCCGAGCATGTGACGACGCCGGTCGTCATCAACGCTGAGGCCAGCAAATCGGGCGCAACCGATCCATGATTAGCGACTCCGTTCGAGACGTCTCGCTCCGTGATGATGCCTTCCAACGTCCCGCTTTCGCTCATGACAAGCAGTGCGCCGACACTTTCCTTCTGGAAACGCTTGGCCACGGACTTGATAGTCTCGTTGGGGCGGACGGACATGACCGCGCTACCCTTTGCCTTTAAAATATCGGCAACTTTCATGACACTCTCCATCGCTCGACAAGTTGGAAAAGCAATATTGCTGTGTATTGCTGTGATGGCGACCGCAGACCCCTGTTCACAACGGGCGGCCCTCGAATATTCGGTGATGGCCAAACATTGACATCCAATCAGTGTGCGGGACACGCGCCGCCGATCTTGCGGCCATTGATTGAGGAATTCAACAATATTGATGACATCGCGGACACGCCCGTTGGACATGATCGAGATATGATTCATGACCGAGATATGATATGGGTGTCGTTCCGCCACCACCGGCGCCACATCTGAAATATGGTCAGTCGGCGAGCAACTGACCACGGCTGTCGTCGTTAGTGCTAATACGAGAAGATCACGTGAACCGGCGCGATCGTGTACGGTTGCGCGGGCGGCGTCGCGCTCTGTTGCGACGCCAGCAAGCGCCCCATCGCCGGCACTCACGCCATCGTCGTCACTCACAATGACGGCGCCGGAGTTTTCTGCCCAAAAATTCAGCAGCACTTCACCGACCGTTAGAGTCGGGCGAACCCGGCTTATCGGCTAGTGTCTTTGATCAAGGAACTCGGCGACCTTCATAGTACAATCCGTTACGGGGACCACCTGTGCATCGCCACAAGATCCGCGGGCATACAATTCAATTTCCAGAATTGTTTCGAAGTCGGACGGCTATTGCCCGCGGAGCCAGATACCTCCTTTGTCCATACCGGACACATTGGTGATTGTTTGCGCCCATTTCAGCCGCGATGTCGTCTACCTGAAAATGCGGCCCATGACGGCATGCGCCACGCTTAGGGGGTGAGAAACGCCGGCGGCGGTCTTGAGATCATGATCCCTGTGCACGAGTAGCCGCTTTAGCTTTTCCGACCGGCTTACGAACTTTATCGCGAAATCAACGTCGGTCACGCGGACGACCCATCCATCGACGGAATATCCACCCATACCGACGCTAACGACCGCGTGCAATGGAAACGGGCAAGTGCCCTTCAAGCGCACGCCGCCCAAGGAGACGTCGACAGTCTGGCAATTCACCGAGTGTCCATCGCGCGCCACTTCCAACTCGCCTTCCACGCGAACGCGCGCATCCTGGCGAGGTTCCTCAATACAAATCAAGCATGCCAGAACGAGGACAAGCGTATTGTACCAACACCAGAAAAGCGCAACGGCCGTCGAATCTCTAAGACCCATGTTGTTGTTGATCGCAAACGCCCAAATGATGGCCACTGTGGTCAGCGCCAGATATCCCAAGAACACCGTCATCATCGGCCAGGCGACGAAACTTTGTTTTCGGTTGGCGCCCTTCAAAGTCACCTTGAAGCGCTGACTTTTTGGGCGAAGCGTTCCAGCGATGACGGACTTCAAGACGGTATGCGCCGATAACAGCTGACTGACATCTGACATGAGCGGCAACACACGCCATTGCGTGAGCCAACCGTTGACGAGCGCGCTAACCAACAGAAACGGCAAAACATGGTCTATGGCGGCATATAATCCGGCGTAGACGGCCTTGATATCGAAAAGCAGATAGATGGCTGGAACAATGATGGCGAGCACCCGGAATGCGTGGCTCGCGCTCCAATAAAGGAACGTCTCAAACATTGAGATGCGCTCGAGCAGGGAAACCTTCGGGTTCATTGAAAACGGCCCATGCGGTCCGCGGACCATCTGCACGAAGCCCAAGCTCCAGCGCCCACGTTGCGTGAGATACGCTTCCAGACTTTCCGGCGCCAAGCCAACGGATAGCCGTTCGTTCAAATAGATCGTTTGGTAGCCCTCTTCGCGCAGGCATACCGAAAGCAGATAATCCTCGGTCACGGAGCTCGTCGGGAACCCGCCGAGCTCGCACAACGCGCTGAACCGGATAAGGGAAGATGTTCCACAGCAGAACGCCAGATTCCAGGCATCCTTGGTCTTCAGGATCACGTCGTAAAAGTAACGCTGCTCGTCCGGCCAAACGTGTTCCGCAGCAAGATTGCGCTGGATCGGATCGGCATTCATGAAATGTTGTGGCGTCTGAACCACCGCAACATTGTTGTCGTAGTGCATCAATGCCAGGGTGCGTTCGAGAAATTTCGGGTGGGCAACAAAATCGGCATCGAGGATCGCAATGTATTCGGGCGTCTCCTC
This sequence comes from Hyphomicrobium sp., assembly GCA_016716675.1. Lineage (GTDB taxonomy): Bacteria > Pseudomonadota > Alphaproteobacteria > Rhizobiales > Hyphomicrobiaceae > Hyphomicrobium_B. The sequence continues at coordinate 89,496 of JADJVG010000002.1, read as the reverse complement.
AAGCTGGGCGACGTAGCTCAGCGCATGATTGATATTTCCGGCCTTGGCGTGTTTGTTGTCAGATCGGGCAATATATCCGCACTCAGCCACATCGCAGAGGTGTTTCAGCCAGGGCCGTCTGCCGTCGTCGAGAACCCAGACGCGCTTGTTGGCATAGTCGATATTGAGGGCGCCTAAAATTGTAGGCGCCACAACGCTGACATTCTCATTATAGGTGCAGATAAAAATATCGATACGAGGCTCTGCGCCGTCGCGATGCAACCGCGCGACGCCGGCATCCGCATCCTTGGATCGCCAGCGCTTTCGCAGCATAAACAATAAGCCAAGCGATGCCGCAATGACCGACAGAAATTCGATGACGATGAACACCAAGCCGATCGAAAATTCGAGGGTATTCTCAACAGGCGGAAGCGTCTCCGTAATCCGCCACGCCATATAGCGCCACATCAGAAACAAGCAGAGTGCGATCAGCACGCCGCGCGCACTGGCGCTCCTTGAGTTGAGAAATGGCAGGACGAGAACAAGACTTCCCACCATAACCAGGCTTGGGACGACGACATCAAATAGCGTCGCCCCCGATGCATATGCGATTGTCTCGTTCATACCGACCTCACCCAATACTTGAGCCAATGAGTGAATTTGACGAATACGCTCTGCGTGCGCAGCGGCCTGAAACTAACAATGCCGGTCTGCCCCACGGTGCACTGGTTGCGGTCGCTGATTTTATCCGACTTCATCGTGATGTGGAAAGGTTCATAGCTTAGAGCTTCCGGCATAATGGCCAGGTTGGCCCGTGGCGCGGCGAGCCCATGCATCTTGATGATGCGTCCTTCGTATTCAGTGAGATCACTGCCGGATCTGAATATCGCCGGATCGCCGACCTGCAGCTTGTTGTACGTGGCTTCGCTGACCGAGGTGCTGACGAGGATGCCCGAGCAATCGAGAACACGAAATAGCGGCTGGCCTTCGTTGACGAGTTCACCCGACGCTGTGAGAATTTCCCAGATCGGACCACCGACGGGGGAGTTGACGACGCGCATCTCCTTTTCGGCGTATCGCATTTTTTCGCGTTCAAGATCTTCATTCAGTTCAGCGAGCAGATGTTGTTGCTTTTCCAGATCTCGCTTCCAGTTATTAATCTCGAAAGCAAGCCGGTCAGCGCGCTCTTTCATGCTCGTGCTAATGTTGTGGTCGTCAGTAAGCCTTATGCCTCTTTGCTCAGCATCATATTCGACCTGAACCTCAGCCAACTGGCTCTCGTGCTGCGATACGGCGCGCACCGCGATTTCATTGTCTTGTCGTTTGATCTCCAATTGCGCGGTGGTGGAAAGGCCACGTTCGGCAAGCCACGAAATTCGGGTGTAGCTTGCATTTGCCGCTTCTAGACGCGCTTTCGCGGCAGAGATCAACTCCAGGATTTGCTGCTTGCGAAAGCGGAATTGCTCAAGGCGCGCGGACTTATGTTGCTTGTCGGCTTCCAGAAGGCTGTTTCGTTCCTCCTCTGCCGTCTTGATGCGCTGCGATAGCCCATCCTTCTCGGCATTCGTCTTCAACCAGTCCCGCTTGATGATGTTGAGCGTTGACCGGTCTGCATGATCATTATTGATCGTCACCACAGCCTGACCGAACGACGTCATGGTGCCGACTGTGGTGCTGCCATAATGGGAAAGAACGCCATTGATTGGGGCGCGAACGGTAACAACGCGTGCATTGAGAACGGCCTGGGCGCTTTCGTTGGCACTCAGCCGCATGATCGGCCCAATTCCGACGGCAACAACTGCGACCGCAGCCAGCGCAAACTTATATGCCCTTGCCCTTTTGAAGGCTGCCGCCCTAGTGGAGTCCCGTGAGGCTTGTTCGCCGGCGTTTTTTCACCACCAACTTCGCCTGACACGTCATTAAAAAAAATTCTCCTCGCTCTCCCTCAGGAATTCAACGAGCAGTTGGCGAGGCGATTTGCGCGATACATCTTGTTTCGTTTGAGCTTCATTTTCAGGCGTGGGCCTTGTGTTTTCCATGGTCTTCTCCTCAATCGTGAGACGAGACGAGTTTTGATCTTTCTGGGGAGTTCGCTTTCATTGGTGGAATTCATTTGATGTATCCTTTTGCGCATTTTCTGCTTGTGCATTTGCGTCGCCTCTCGGCCACCATCCAGCATCGCAAAACATATAGCGGCATTCGCACTTTCGCTAAGCCTACTTCGCAAGTTAGATGCATAATTACGCAAGTTATATGCGCCTTTTCGAATCACTTTCATCCACGCTTTATTCTTGCCTGCAATTGATGAAATGATTGAAAATGGAGGGCTGTTTTCTTTGAAAAGAATTTGCGCGTTATATTGCAAGTCGCAATGCGATCGCCAGAGTCTCGCGCACCCAGAAAAACGCGATCAACATTGTGAAGGCGACTCTGGCAATGCCTCCGCAGCGAATTTCGCAAGACGGCGATGCTCGCCATCAAGCAACTGTTCCTGACGATCACTCATGGAATTCGCCTCTGCGGTTTTCTGAGTTTAGCAATGCAAACACAGCAAAATGCGCAGCCTTCTCACCGCCGCCTCCAAACCACTCGCACTGCGACCCCGACAATCGCCGAAGAGCGCAGAGCCACGGAGCACAACGCGTAGCCGCACCTACGAGCACCGCTGCGAACAGCGATGGCCACGAAAATCTTATCGAATGTATTGGCTTTGCGAGCGATATGCCGGGCGCACGCTATGGCTTGAAGGATATTACAGCAGCAATATCCGTACCGAGACTAAGATCAATATAGATTTGATAGCGGCCACATTGAATCTATCCAGCCGTTCGAATTGCCCGCTACTTATCTCTGGCGGAATTGCAAGATACGCGCACCTATTCAATTCTCAATGCAGCGCGCACTGCTATCGTCAGCTCCATCGTTCGTGCGGACCTCACACACGCTGCGCCAGAGCACCGACTTCTTCGATATCAATATCGCGTTCAAGATCGCGCAATGTTTCATCGTCAATGTCGCCTGCGCGGTGTAGCCGGACGAGTTCGGCACGGCCTGCGGCGATGGCCGCCAGTACGACGTTGAAATGAGCGTTGATCTTGTCCTTATGGCTCGCTTCGCTGCCGGAATAGTTGGTCGCCGCTTTGGCCCAGCCCGTATACCGCTCAAGCAACTGGGAATGCACAAGGTTGCCGTCTGCATCGTAGGCTAGGGCCTCGACGGCACGCCGTTGTGCCTCACGTACCGCGGCCTCGGCTTCGGATGCAGTGAGCCGATGCCGTAGAGTTTCGTTGTCGCTTAAGCCTGCAAGCCTGATGATCACGCCAAGCGTGGTGCCTTGCACGAGAACGGTGATGAGAATTACCGCGAACGCCGCGACCAGCATAAAGTTACGGCCAGGCATGGACACGGGAAGCGATAGCGCAACTGCAAGCGTGACGACGCCGCGCATGCCGGCCCAACTCAGAACGGTAGCAGCGCGCAGGCCAAGGGGTTGCGAATGCCCTATCCCGGCCTTGCGGAGAAGCCACAGCACAGCATCGGCGCCAAACACCCAAATGAATCGTGCCGCCGTCATCGCCAGAACGATTGCAGCCACCGGCCACGCCATCGTCTCGATGACGACGGAGATCCCACCGACATCGGTGAGAACACCGCGCAGCGACAGCCCTACGAGGATGAAAACAAACGCCTCGAATAAGAAAATCATCACCTGCCAGAACGCTGAGCCACGCAGGCGCACGCGCGCCGAGAATACAACATGCTGGTACCAGCCGAACACCAGCCCCGCCGTCACCGTCGCGATCACACCTGAGACGTGTAATTTCTCGCCCGCCAGATATGCCGCCCAGCACAGAAGACAGGAAAAGGAGATGATGAGATATTCATCCTCACCACCAAGCCGGCGGATCAACAGGACCGCCAGGCCAGCGACTGCGGCACCGACGACCACGCCGCCGATCGCTAGCACCAGAAATCCAGCCGCCGCCTCACTGGCATTGAAGGTGCCCGTTAGAGCCGCCGCTACAGCGAAGCGAAAGAGAACGAGGCCCGTCGCGTCGTTGAGGAGGCTTTCTCCCTCTAGCAGCATCGACATCCGGCGCGGCAGGCGCACACGCTGTAGGACGGCGCGCGCAGAGACGGCATCCGGCGGTGAGATAATAGCACCGAGCGCAAAGCAGGCCGCCCAAGGCAACGTCGGGATCAGCCAGTGGGTGACGGCGCCGACCACGACAGTCGTGAAAATCACCGCGCCGATCGCAAGTGATAGTACGCCTGCGAGATGGCGGCGGAATTCCCAGTGGGGAGTGAAATACGCGCCGTCCATCAGCAGGGGCGGCAGAAACAGTACCAGCGCGAGATTAGGATCAAGTGTCATGACCGGCAATCCGGGGACGAATGCCAGTGCGCCGCCTCCGATCAGAAACGCTACCGCCGGCGGAAAGCCCAGCCGGGTTGCAATCCAATGCAACGTCAGGATGGCAAGCAACATAACCAGCACAAGCTCGAACACTTCAACTGGATGCATTGGAGGCCTTCCACTCTGGCTGTAGCGCAGTAGACGACCGGTGATGTGATCGCCAGCTACAGCTTCTAGCCGGGTCGCCTCGCCGGTGTCCATGCGCGCGCCTAACGCAGCGCCCGGGCGACCTCGATTGCTGGAATTCAGTGTTTCCGGGAGCGACGAAGTCCAGTAAGGCAGCTCAAACGGGCTGCCTTTTGGCTGTGGTTTGGCAAGACGTCTGCCCCACACGCGCCACGACTCCGGCATTGGGGTGGGAGCACGCATCCCACCAGCCCCGAAACGCGTCTCTCGCCAAGTCGAAGCCCGTCGCGATCACATCATCGCAGCACCCAGGCCCGGTTATGGACCTGAGGCTTTTGCCAGCTGCCTAAACTCACCCACCATAGACGTCGCAGGCGATGGCAAATTCCATGTCGGTGTCGATGCAGATGCCGGCATCGGACGGCTGCGCATGCCCCGGGGTCCGGCAGGCATGTGAAGACGCCGATCAAAACCAGCAGACCGATTTAACGAATGACGGACATGGCCGGCTTTCGCGCTGTGACGCATTTGCCGTCAACCTTGCCCTTCATGCACGTTGGCGCGAGTCCTGCTTGTATCGAGCGAAAGCACGCCAGCCGGTCTCGTTCCGGCACAAAACGCAGTAAAAAATCTGGCCGCAAAACACTCACACGATCCATTCCGGCAAGAAATTTATTGCCGAGGCGTTTGGATGCGCCGCCCAATTTTACGTTAATTTTGGCTAAACTCTTTCTAACAGGGCCCATTTTTGGGCTCTTTGCGCGGGTGCTCGCCTGCAGACGTCGCCACAGCCTTTCCGCGTTCCATCGAGTTTTATTCAATTCAATCCGCGTCGCGCAATTTTGGCGAAAATCCGACATGTTTAGATGCCGCCCAGGACAACACCAGGACGGCTAGCAACATGAGCGCTTCGACACAGTTTGGCGTACAGGTACTTTTCCAGAACCAGACTCTGTATGATCGTACCGGCGGCGACGTGATCGCCGGAATGAAGGCGCACATCGATGCGGCGGCCGAATTGGGAGTCGAGCTGATCCGCTTTCCAGGTGACTGGCGGGCACTGCAGCCGACTTCAGCCGACAGCTTCGACAGTTTCTATCTGAAACAAGTCGTCGAGACGCTGGCCTATGCCCAGACCAAGGGCATTGCCGTTTCCATGACGTTTGCGCAGACGCCGTTCTGGGCTACCGACAAGACGCATGATCCGGACAGCCAAGCAGCCATCTGGTCGCCGCCCACCGGTGCCAGCGCCGTTGCCTATGCCAAGGCTCTGGTGACGTTGCACGACACCATTGAAAAGGCTGGCTTGTTGAATTCGGTGAAAGCCTGGGAAGTATGGAACGAGCCCAATACCACGACGTTCTGGCCGACCGGCACGGTTCGCGCCGGCACGGACGTGCAGGTGAACCTCGAGGCAGCCAAACAGTACGTGGCGCTTCTCAACACCGCGTATGACGCTCTCAAGGCAACCGATGCCGACGCCGTGGTGCTCGGAGGTTCGCTCGCCGCCTGCGATACCGATTATCTCAATGCGATGTATGCCGCCGGCGCCAAGTTTGATGGTCTGGCACTGCACCCCTATACAAAAGCCAATCCGTTTCATGACGGTATCGCTTACGGGCCGACCGAGACCAACACTCAGGACGCCCTGTCGCAAGTGTGGAGCTTCAAAACCGGCGTCGAACACGTCCGTGATGTCATGGTTGCGCACGGCGATGCGAGCAAAGCCATGTGGTTCACCGAGTTCGGCTGGTCGAGCAGCTCGGCCTGGGGCGGTGCGGGAAGCGCTGCGGCACAGGCAGAATTTCTCGGCGAAGCTTTGAAGCTCGTGCAGGGTTGGGATTTCGTCGACGCGGCCATCGCCTATCGCCTGTTCGACGGCCAAGGCGAAGAGTTTGGAATGCGCACCGCCGACGGCACGCTCAAGGCGTCGGGATTAGTGTTCAAGGATTTTCTGGCCAATCTGCCGACGACAACGTCGGCGACAATGCCGGCGCCCTCCGCCATGCTGCTGCCAGCCTATTCGACGCTTAGTGGCAGCGATAGCGCCGATGTGCTGACCGGAACGGAAGTGCAGGACATCATCTCCGGCAACGGCGGAGACGATCGGCTCGACGGCAAGGGTGGCAACGACGTCATTATCGGCGGCGAAGGCGATAACACGATCTTCGGGGGCGCAGGCAACGACAAGCTGACAGGCGGCGGCGCGCGCGATTGGATCGAAGGTGGCGCCGGTGCCGATACCATGGTCGCCGGCGGCTATCATGGACATCTCCGCTATTGGTCATCAACAGCAGGCGTCACCGTCAATCTGCAAACCGGCGTGGCACACGGCGGACATGCGGAAGGCGACACGTTTTACGGCTTTATAGCTGTCGATGGCTCGCAACACGCCGACACGCTCACCGGCTCGAACGGCGACAACTGGGTGATCGGCCTTGGCGGCAACGACGTGTTGTCGGGCCTTGCCGGGCGCGACCGCATCGATGGCGGCACAGGAAATGATCGCTTGAGTGGCGGGTCGGGTGCCGACCACATGATCGGTGGCGCTGGAAATGATCGCTTGAGCGGCGGGTTGGGTGCCGACAAATTGATCGGTGGCGCTGGTTACGACACGTTCTTATTTGCTTCAGCAAAGGAATCGGCTGTTGGCGCCTCGGCGCGCGACATCATCAGTGATTTCCTGCGCGGCCAGGACCATATCGACTTGAGCCGCATCGATGCCGATCTGAATATCGCCGGCAATCAGGCATTCAAATATATCGGCGCGCAAGGTTTCCATCACCGCGCGGGCGAACTGCATATGCTGTCAACCAAGACCGGCGGCATCATTGAAGGCGATATAAATGGCGATGGCCACGCCGACTTCCAGATCCAACTGACGGGCACCAAGATGCTCGCCGCCACAGACTTCATTCTGTAACCGGCCGGGTGGCGCTTCGCTTTTTGCCAAGCTGAATACGCAGCACCCAAAACTTGGAACCAGAGTTGCCGATACGAAGCGTCAGCCTGCCGTCCAGCGGGCGCTGTCGCTTTTTGATCGCTAAAGCAGTCAGGCGAATTGGGGCGAACACATGTGAACAGATGAACGGGGTCCAGCTGACCAGCCGATCCATCAACTACCAGATTTTAAAGTATTTTTCGACTGCCGCCGAATATCAACGATCATCGAGGTAGGAGACCAAGATGGGCGGGATGGTGGAGAGGGCTGGTTTCGAACCAGCGTAGGCGAAGCCAACGGATTTACAGTCCGTCCCCTTTAACCACTCGGGCACCTCTCCGTACCGCCAGGAGGGCCGCCCGCGGTGACGCTGGGTAAGCCCTATCCAAACGAAAGTGCCCCGCCAGTGGAAGCGGGGCCCGTGGCGGTTTATGTTCGCGGAAGCCCTTCCCTGTCAATCAGAAAAGCGGCAAGGTCCGTTTCCCTGCGACAGTGCCGTCATTCGTGTTGTGCTGACAGCCATCGCCTGACCGCATCAAACCTTTTTCGAGGCCGCCCCTGACCAAAGACCCATCCAAAAAGACCTGGGGCTCGAAACCCCATGGCGGGCGCCCCGACAGGCCGCGATTCGATAAAGGCCGCCCCAAACCGCACGGCCGGGGAGCGGATCGCGATCGCGAGCGTGATCGCAACGGCGGCAACGACGGTCCGCTGCGTTTGTTCGGCTTACACGCCGTCGAAGCGGCGCTGCGCAACCCGGCCCGCAAGGTCAATCGCCTCGTACTGACCGAGAATGCCGAACGCCGCCTTGTCGAGGCGTTGGGTGCGATCACCCACAAAATTGAACAGACGACGCCGCGCGATCTCGACCGCATCCTGGGCGCTGATACCGTGCATCAAGGCGCGATGCTCGAGACCGAAGAGCTGCCCGAGCCGGAGTTCGCCGCACTGGCCGAGAATGCCGCTGGCCGCCCGCTGCTGGTACTCGATCAGGTGACCGACCCGCATAACGTCGGCGCGATTTTACGATCCGCGGCGGTGTTCGGCGCGGCCGGCTTGGTGATGACGCGGCGGCACAGCCCACCGCTCAACGGCGTCCTGGCAAAATCAGCGTCTGGCGCACTCGAACTGGTGCCCGTGGCGCTGGTACAGAACTTGTCGCGCGCCCTCGATGAACTGAAGGACGCAGGCTTCACTGTCATCGGCCTCGATGGCACGGCCGACGCAGTGATCGAGGAGACGGATTGGATTTCGCGGCCGATCGCGTTGGTTATGGGTGCCGAGGGCAAGGGTCTGCGCGAATTGACCCAAAAGAATTGCGATGTGCTGGCCCGCATTACCACCGATGGCGCGCTTGCCAGCCTGAACGTGTCAAACGCCGCAGCCGTGGCGCTCCACACCGCTGCCTTGGCGCGCCGCAAGGCGCCTTAACAGACGCCAAAACGCCGGAGCGGTTGGCTCCGGCGTTTTGATTCAATCAATGCGCGATCCGCTTACTCGCAGATCAGCGGGCGTTCGCAGATATACCGGCCACCCCGGCATACTGTATCGCCCCAGCGATTTTCGAAGCAGCGGCGGCCCGTCCAGTGGCATTCGCGGCGACCGCGATAGCACACTTCATCGTCATCATAAGCTGAGTACGAGCGGTACGGATATCCGCGTGCGTTCGACGCTGCGCCCAGAATGCCAAGTCCGATGATACCGGCGGCAATGCCGACGCCCAAGCCACGACCGTGGCGCGCTTCGGCCTGCGGCGCTGAGGCGATCGCAACACCGATCACCATGGCCAGCGCCATCAATGCGTGGGTCAATTTCTTCAACATGGGTTCAATCCAAGGTCTGCTGGCCGCTCATCGCGGCGGGTTGATCGTCAAATCCCGCTACGGCGCGCTTGGCGCACCGTGTTGGCGCAAAATGACCGACACCACATGAATGTGGCGTGAACACGTAATAATACGGGTGTTTCACGCCACAATTCACGCTCGAGACAGGCTTGGAATGCTCAGGACTTACCAATCGCCCCGGGGATGGCCATCATGGTGACGGCGATGCCATTGGACGTGGTTGTAGCCACGGCGCGATGTGCCCCAGGCTTCATAATACGGCGGTAGATGACCACGGAAACGCTTGATGCGCGGCCCGCCCCAGTAACCTGAATTGTAGTACGGATAATAGCCGCGCGGCGCGTAGCGATAGGCGTAAGGGTCGGTGGTGGTGTGCTTCACGTAGACGTGGCGGTAGCGCGGGTAATAAACCCAGTGACGAACGGTGCGCACATGACCCCAGCCGGCTGGCTGGTCGGGACGATCCCAAAATGTTGCGGACGCGGGTTGGGGGGCGGCGACCATACCGAGCGACGCAATCGTCACGGCCAGCGCCATCAGGCTCTTCAAACGCATTACTCATACTCCTCGGCTGCCAGGGCGACTGAACTGCAAAACCCCGGTAAACGCTGCGGTAAGCATTACTTACTCCACCTAAAGCGGCGTTAAAAACGATTCGTCAAAACGCCTTTAAAATCGGGCCTTCCGATATCCCGGCGCACTGGCCGAGGCAAAACCGCTTCGCGTAGTTAATGAAAGACTTTATCTCTAATATATAAAGTGATGCCAATCGGTTGCATCGCCGGAAAAAAGCCGCTGCCCAGCTGTGCCAACAGGCACGAATCGTCGATGACTGATCTGGGGCAGGCACGTGGCGAGACGCAAAGAAAAAAAAGAAGATCCAGACAAAGAACGCCTTACCGCAGCGATGCGGCGGCTCGAGGATCTGTTGGTCAGCCCTGGTCCGGGCATCTCCCCAATTCCAGGCGAAAATCAGGGCGTGCGCGAGGACGACTCACCTGATGAGGCGCCGGACGACGCGGCAGTGCCAGCTGCAAATCTCTCCAGTGAGGCATCGCCCTTAAGCCCGCCCGCGAAGCCCGCTGCCGCAGACTCCGATCCGGCGCTGGAGCTGCCACGCGAATCCGTGTGGGCCAAGCGGCTAGGCATCGGACATGTGGCACCCCCTCAGCGCGCAGCGAAGCCCACTGAAAAGAAAATCGAACTGCCGAAGGGTGTGCGGCCGGGTGTCAAAAAACCGGCTGCAGCATCATCCGGCGGGGTGTTTGGCGTTTTTCTGTCGTGGCTGCTCGGCCCCAAAGAAAGCGAAGTCAAAGACGCGGTTGCCGCCAGCCGTCGCGCGCTCAACGCAACATTTCTGTTTTCAGCCGTCATTAACATTTTGATGTTGGCTGGCCCGCTGTTCATGCTGCAAGTCTACGATCGCGTCCTGTCGTCCGGCTCGTTCCCGACACTCATCACATTGACGGCTATCACAGCCGGCCTGTACGGCATCATCGGCATGCTCGAACTGGCGCGCTCGCGCATCATCAGCCGCATCGGCGCCGAGATCGACCAACGCCTCAGCAACCGGATCTTCGAAGCCGCGCTGCGCAAGAGCCTAGCGACCCAAGGGGCTGCCGGTTCGGCGTTGCGGGAACTCGACAGTTTCCGGCAATTCATGTCGGGGCCCGCCCCCATTACGTTTTTCGATACGCCATGGACGCCGGTGTATCTTTTCGTAATCTTCATGACCCACTGGCTCTTGGGCGTAACAGCAGTCATCGGAACCGCCATCCTGCTGGGGCTTGCCTGGCTCAGCGAACAGCGCGGACGCTTGCCGCTGCTGCACGCCAATCAAGCCGTCGCCAAAAGCTTAGACATGGCTGAGACCGGCCAACGCAACGCCGAAGCCATCACCGCCATGGGCATGCTCGGCGCCTACCGCTCGCGTTGGCAGTCCCTCAACGAGGAAGGCCTCGGTTGGCAACTGCTCGCCTCCGACCGGCTCGGCGGCATCGCAGCCACCACCAAGGCCACGCGCCTACTGCTGCAATCGCTGATGCTCGCGATTGCAGCCGGCCTCGCCATTCAGGGTGCGATCACCCCTGGCGCCATCATCGCCGCGACCATCATCTTCGGACGCGCACTGGTTCCGGTCGAGCAAATCATCGGCCACTGGCGCGGGTTCATAAAAGCGCGCGAGAGCTTCCATAAGCTCGAAGACGTGTTGAGCTACGCGCCGCCGCAACGCAGCCGCACCGAGTTGCCGCGTCCGCGCGGCGTTCTTGAGGTGCAGAACATTCGCGTCGCGGCCCCTGAAACGCGCAACGTCATTTTGAACGGCATCTCCTTCAAGGTCTCTCCCGGTCAGATGCTGGCCATCATCGGCCCCAGTGCATCGGGCAAATCCACCTTGGTGCGCGCGATCGCCGGGCTGTGGCCGACCTTTGGTGGCGCGGTTACGCTTGATGGTGCACGCCTCGATCAATGGCACGCAGAAGACCTCGGCAAGCACATCGGCTACCTGCCCCAAAGCGTCGAGCTGTTCTCCGGCACCGTCAAACAAAACATCGCTCGCTTCCGCGACGACGCCGCTGACGAACAGGTCATAGAGGCCGCCAAGCAGGCGTATGCCCACGAGCTCATTCTCGGACTGCCGAAGGGCTATGAGACCGAACTCGGCAACTACGCGACATATCTTTCCGGTGGCCAGCGCCAGCGTATCGCGCTGGCACGGGCGCTGTTCAGCACGCCGCCGCTCATCGTCCTCGACGAGCCGAATTCGAACCTGGATCGCATCGGCGACGAAGCCTTGTCAGCGGCGATTGACGGTATGCGTCAACGCGGTCAGACCGTCATTCTCGTATCGCACCGCGTGCAAGCCATCGGCAAAGCCGACCTGCTGCTGTTGCTCGAAAAGGGTCAACAGCGCGCATTCGGGCCGCGCGCCGAGATCATGAAGCTGTTTCAGGGTACAACCCCGGCGCGCCGCGCGACCGACCGCATAGCGCCGGACACGCCCGCTGGGTCTTCAGCGATTTCACCCAATCCAGACGCCCCCGCCGTGCGGGCGACCGGGAGCGATGGGTGATGAAGCTCCTGTCATACTTCAGCGCCGCGCCCCCCGCCCCCGAAGTCAGCATGGATTGGCATGCGACAGAGCCGTGGGTGCGTTACGGCATGCGCACGGTGACCTACCTGTGCGGCGGACTACTGGCCGGCTCGATGCTGTTCTCGGTATCGGGCGCCGTCGTCACGAGCGGCACGGTGGCCGTTGAAGGCGAATACCAAACCGTGCAGCATCTGGAGGGCGGTATCGTCTCGAAAATCCTGGTGCACAACGGCGACCGCGTAAAATCGGGCGACGTTCTCGTGCGCCTGGACGATACGCAAGCGCGCGCCAACATGGACGCGACAACCGCCAAGTTCAATGACCTCGCGATCCAGGAAGCCCGCCTGCTGGCAGAGCGCGACCTACACGAGCAGTTCAGCGCACCCGCAAGCGTCGATATGACGGCGGCGCAGAATATCCGGCTGTTCGAGGCACAGAAGGCGCTGTTCGACGCCCGGCGCATCGCCTTCCTCGGTCAACAGCAAATGCTGAACCAGCGCATCGCGCAGACGTCCAGCGAATTGACGGGCGCCAACGGCCAGCTTGAATCGCGCAAGAAAGAACTGGTGCTCAACGAACTCGAACTCTCGAACGTGCGGCCGCTGTTCGAAAAGGGCTTCGTCAATATGCAGCGCATCGGGCCGCTGCAGCGTGAAAACGTCCGCATTCGCGGCGACCTCATTAATCTGAAGGCGCAGATCGCGAAGTTGAAATCAGCGCAAGGCGAGGCCGAGACCCGCCTCGCCCAGATCGAAAAGGAATACTCGCAGCAGGCGGCCGAAGACCTACAGAAGGTGCAGGCCGGTCTTGCCGAACAATCCGAAGCGCTGAAAACGATCACCGATAAATTGGCGCGCACTGACATTCGCGCGCCGGCGGCGGGTCTTGTCCACGCCATCGCGGTCCACACCGAAGGTGGCGTCATTCAACCCGGCAGTTCATTGCTGCAGATCATCCCTGAAGATCGCAAGCTTCTCATCGAGGCCCGGATCAAGCCGCAGGAGATCGACAAGGTTCGCATCGGGCAAATCGCGAATGTGCGCTTTTCGTCGTTCGACAGCCACGTCACGCCACGTCTCGAAGGTATCGTGCGCAAGATATCGGCGGCGGAGATCACCGATAAGGATGGTGGCGCATTCTATACGACCCAAGTCGAAGTGCCACCCGAACAGTTTCTCAAGCTCGACAGCGCTCAACGCCTAGTGCCAGGAATGCCGGCGGAGGTCTATTTGGAGACGCAGTCGCGCACGATCTTGTCGTATTTCTTGAAACCGCTGTCCGACATGATGTCTCACAGCTTCCGTGAGCGCTGATTATCGGCGCTGGCTCGCGTGTTTCTGAAGCGACTGCCGCGCAACTCAATCGATGCGCCGCCGCAAGCGTTAGTAGGCGTTCTGAGACGCCTTGCGCGAGAAAATGGTCAGCAACACGATATAAATGTCGAACGCGACCGACCAATTGTCGATGTAATACAGATCGTGATCGACGCGGTTGCTCATTTTCTCGTCGGTTTCCGTCGCGCCACGGAAGCCGTTGACCTGCGCCCAGCCCGTAATGCCAGGCTTCATGTTGAGGCGGCGCGGGTACATGGCGATCCGCTTTTCGAAGAACTCGTCATGCGCGACGGCATGCGGACGCGGCCCGACAAGCGACATTTCTCCGCGCAACACGTTGATCAATTGCGGCAACTCGTCGAGCGAATACTGACGCAAAAACTTGCCGATCTTGGTCACGCGCGCATCGTTCTGGGTCGCCTGACGCACCACTGCACCATCTTCGAGCGCCGTCATGGTGCGGAACTTCCAGATCCCGAATTCGACGAGGTTGTAGCCACGGCGGCGCTGCCGGAAAAACACTGGTCCTGGAGAATCGCGCTTGATCAAAATCGCAATGACCAGAAACAGCGGGCTCAACAGCACGAGAGCAAGACCTGACGAAACGATATCGAACGCACGCTTAGACAGCGCCTCGAACGGGCCGAGAGGATGGCGCGTCAATGACAATGTGGTTGCGCGCCCAAAGCGCGCGATCTCCGCGTCCTTGAACCGGCTCAAAAGCCCGCCCGCGCCGACGTGGATGGCAACCGGCAGCAGATGGAATGCGGAAATCGACGCGTCCAGGAAATCCGGACGCGACAGACCGCTCGATATCACGACATCTTCGATACCAAGCGCACGCGCGTTGGCGGCAGCGCGATCCAGCGCCACTTTGCTGGCTGCCGGGTCATGGCCGGACGTCGGCATGATTGCGCGGGCAGCAACATAGACACTCGCGGCGCCGTCCGAAATTTCGCGTTCGAGACGAACCACGTCGTCTTCCGTGCCGACAATCATCAACTTGCGACGGCGCACGACACCGCGATTGATCAACGCGGCAAGAGAACGCTGCACGCCGATGTTGAGCGCCAGCACCACAACCAGACCGCTCGAATAGAACGTCAACAGCCAACCACGCGAGAAAAGCGACGTGCTCTTGGTCAAGAAACCGACAGCCGCAAGCGTTACGAATGCGAGGCTCCAGACCAGCAGCACGCGCATGTTGTCGCGATGGCCTTCGAGCAAGCTCACAACACTGTATTCATCGCGGATGAGAAACGTCAGAGCGTAGACGAGGCCGGTGATGCCTCCGATATCCGCGTAGGACCCAAGCGGACCGATATTGCCATACATCGCCGAATGGTAGATGACGCCGGTGATAGTGGCCGTCGCGAAGATGCACATCAACTCGGTGAGAAATGAAGCTGCCGCGAACGCCGTGCTTGAAAATGTAAATCGTGACACCGACTGTGTCTTGCTAATTCCGCTACGCCCAATGCTACCAAACACGATGACCCGCCAATTCCAATTTCAGTCTGGTTTCGAAATAACAACCTCAAGTTCGTCGATCGCCTGTGAGATCGCCCTATTAGATGCCAGTGTGGATAGATGCCAGTGTGGACATCAGTGCGAAACTCATACCTCAAACGCGCGCGTTTGAGGTGACGTTTTCTTCGAGCAGTTAAAATGGGTGCCTCGTAGAAACACTTATACGCACCGCATATTCCACTTAACGGACGCCATCTTATAAGTCGGCCTTATATGTCAGTCAGGGTCCGTAGGCGGTCAACTGGAATGCGCCATCCGCATAGGTTGACGCCTCCTGCTGGTGCGATCGTGGCTCATCCCTCAACAGGGCACGCGGCTTGCAAAGCCCCTCGTCGCAGGAGATCACGCGTCTGATCTCTGCCAAAGATCGATGTCAGGGTGCTGAAAACACCACGACTTTCCCCTATTGATGCCGCTAAGGTTCTAAAATGGTACAGTCTGCGTCGCGTTTGAGCCAGGTTACCGAAGGTCGTTCCTTCAATGCCCCTTGGCGGCCAAGTGTGGTTACGAACCCGTGGCCCGGCCGCAGACTTGGTGCATTTGCCAATGCTGTCGATCCCCGCCAGACCAACACCAGTGACCTCGGCAGTATCCTCGGACGGCTCTGGGCAAACAAACGCAAGGTTGGAATTTCAACACTTGCAACCTTGCTCCTCGGCCTGACGTATCTGTGGTTGGCGACGCCGATGTATTCGTCAACAGCGTCACTGTTCGTTGATCCCCGCGCCCGCAAGGTAGATGAAGCCGTGCCCGGTGGCATCGGCTCCGACACGACCTTGCTCGAAAGCCAGGTCGCCATCATCACGTCGGATGGCGTTCTGAAGAAGGTCGTCAAAATACTGAAACTTGGCTCTGATCCTGAATTTGCTGCTGAGTCATCGCCGCTCAAGCGGGCGATCTCAGGCTTCTTCATCCGCGGCAAGACCGAAACAAGCCCCGAAGAGCGGGCACTCATATCATTGCGGAAATTTCTGAAGGTGTCGCGCGCACAGAAGACTTACGTGCTCGATATCACCGCATCATCCGCCGTGCCGCAGAAAGCCGCGCTGATCGCGCAAACCGTTATCGACGCCTATTTTTCCGATCAAACCAGAACGAAGAGCGATGATGCCAAGCGCACCACCATGCTCATTGAATCGCGTTTGGACGAACTGCGCAAACAGGTGCGTGACGCTGAATTGCGGGCCGATGAATACAAGAAAGCCAACAAAATTCTGACGTCCGAAGGCGACGTCGTAAACGAGCAGCAATTGACGCGCATGAACGCCGAGCTGGTTGCCGCCCGCGCCGTTGCCGCTGAAGACAAGGCCCGCCGTGATCAGATCCAGTCGGCCATCAAAGCCGGCGCTGAACCTGACGTCTTGGGGGACGCCGGCCGCACCGGCCTCATTGCGAAATTGCGCGAACAATATGCACAAGTTGCACGCCGCGAAGCATCGCTCTCCTCGCAGCTCCAGCCCGGTCATCCGGTGATGATCGACGTGCGCTCGCAGCTTAATTCCGTCAAAAAGCAGATCGCCGCCGAACTCCACCGCGTCGCGACGGCAGCGGAAAGCGAGTTCCAGGTTTCCGCTAACCGCGTAAAGGAACTCGCCCAGCAGATCGACAAGTCCAAGCAGGAAGTTTCAACGCTCAATACCGCACAAATCCGCGCCCGCGAACTGGATCAGGACGTGGCGGCCAGCCGGGATCTGCTCAAGACATTTCTGGCGCGCTCCAAGGAAACGGAGCAGCAGGAAAGCATTACATCACCTGATGCGCGCGTCATCAGCCCGCCGGACGTGCCGAATGCACCGTCGAAACCCATGCCGTTCCTGGTACTCGCCATGAGCCTGCTCTCTGGCCTTGGTATCGGCGCCGCGTGGGCATTGCGCGACGGCAATTCGGAAACGACCGTGAAGACTGCCGGTCACTTCTTTGAACAGACCGGCATACCGAGCGTGTCGGTCATTCCGGAATTGCGCTCAGCCTCGACCTCCGCCGGAGCACGCGATCTGCCGTATGGCGTTCAATTCAGCGATCTCCTGTCGGCCCTCGGCACGCGCACGGATCGCGATGCAGGCGCTTATCATCAAGCCATCTTGCGCTTGCTCTCGAAAATTAAATCGCAGGTGCGCGCCGGCCGGCCAAATACGGTCATGTTCGCAGCACCACGTTCGGGCACTGGAAATTCAGCGGCTGTCCTGGCCGTTGCCTACAGCGCCGCACTCTCCGGCGAGCGCGTGCTGCTCGTCGATGCCACATCGATCAACCCGGAACTTTCGTCCGTCTTTGCGGCCAATCTCGCCAAATCGACGACGGTCATTCTGGATAGCAAAGAGCACCTCAACAGAATCACGACGCGCGACGCCCGCTCGGGGCTGTCGTTCCTGCCCATCGCCCTCGCTGATCTGAGGACACTTCGCATTCAGCAGCGCCGCCGCTTGGTTGCCGGCCTCAATCTCGTCAGCCAGGATTATGATTGGGTATTCATCGACGCCGGCGCCTTGCTTGACGATGAAGCCGCAACCACGCTGCTGCCTGCAACCAACCAGGTGTTCCTGGTCGGCCGGGCTGGCGTCACCAGCCGCACTGATGTCGATGAGATGCTCGAGATCCTCGATCCCGCACGGGATCGGATCGCGGGTGCGGTGCTGACATTCGGTCCTCCCCAGTCACGGAGCTGAAGAACAGGCGGTGATGGGCTCACTGCGGGACAAGACCTGCGGCATCGTTCAAATTTGAGAAAAATTGTAAATTGGCCTATGACTTGCAGAACTTGTGAGTACCGGCCGGTAAAATCTGGTCAGCGTCAAGGGGTTGGAAGTATTATGTCAGATGCGTCGATGAGCGAATTGCCCAAGGTCTGCGGTATCGCAATAACGTCTCCCAATCTCAGCTCCGCAATTCAAGAAACTCTGCGTCTTGCCAAATCGGAGACGCCATCGGCGGTTTTCACGCTCAACCTTGATCATGCGGTCAAGCTGAGACGCGATGCCCGCTTCCGTGCCGCCTACCAGAACGCCGACGTCGTGACGGCGGACGGATGGCCGATCGCATGGATCGCACGCCGCCAGGACACGTCAATTCAACGCACAACCGGCGCCGACCTGTTTCTGCCCCTGATCGACGCGGCCGCTGAACAACATGTGCCGGTGTTTCTGTTCGGAACGTCGCCAGGCGTCATGGCGCGCGTCGGCGACGAACTCAGCATGAGAACGGAAGGCACCCTCGACATCGCTGGCACACTGTCGCCCTCACAAGCCTTCGATCCAGAAGGTCCAGAAGCGGACGCTGCGATCGACAAGATCCGCAGCACCGGCGCACAGCTCTGCTTCGTTGCCTTGGGCGCGCCCAAGCAGGAAGTGTTTGCCAATTACGCCCGGCGCAAGGGCCTTGCCTGCTGCATGGTGTGCGTCGGAGCCGCGCTCGACTTCATTGCCGGCGAACAGGTGCGCGCCCCTGAGATTATGCGCAACCATGGGCTTGAGTGGGCTTGGCGCCTCATGAGCAACCCGCGTCGGCTGGGCAAGCGGTATGCGGAAAGCGCGGCGATGTTTGCCTATCTGCTCGCGACCGAACCGCTCAGCGCGCGCACTGCGCGACCGCGCGCTCAACATTCATGAGATTGTTGCGGCGTTAGCTCGGCGCGGCACTAGGTCGTTTTGCAGCACGTCCATTTATTGCAGCGTTGGCTTGAGATGATTGCAGCGCGGCCTTAGTCGCCGCCAGCATGAGCATCGGGTGATGCGGCGAGCGCATCGGATATATTCTAATCCGGCGGCGCCGTCCCGATGGCAGAGCGTAGAACAGCCCTTTCATCATAGGACGCACGAAGCGACCCCAAATCAGATCCTCCATGCGTTCCTTGAACGACGGCGGCAGCACACCACGTTGTGCAGCGACCGATTAAGTCGTTGCGCACGTCCATTAATTGCAGCGTCGGCTTTAAATGATTGCGGCGCGCAGCCTTAGTCGCCGCCAGCATGGGCGTCGGATGATGCGGCGTGCGCATCGGATATTTTGATCCGGCGGCGCAGCCCCGATGGCAGAGCATAGAACAGCCCTTTCATCATAGGGCGCACGAAGCGACCCCAAATCAGATCCTGCATGCGTCCCTTGAACGACAGCGGCAGCACGACGTCGTGCAGCGTCCGCGCCGTATCCGTCCAAACCATTTTGTAGTCGCTGGCGGGCGTCAGCATTTCCACCGCCCGGACGCCCTGGCGCATGGCATCTTCAATCACAAACGCCAAATGCAGACGGCCCGGGCTCAACAGCGCCGCCGTCGGATCGGTTGCCGACATATAGGCGTAGTAGCGCCCCTGGTGTACGAAGCCCCATTGGTGGGCAATCGGCTGACCGTTGCTCTGCAATTCAAACCCGGCGCGGATAGCATCAAGACCCCAGGCTTCTCCGCCCACCAAAATGGCATCGTGTGCGGGCGAACGAAATTGCGGCGCCGTGATCCCTCTCGCTTCCATCCATGCCGTCCGGCGACGGAGCGTGGCTGCCACGATCGGCGCAACACTCTTGCCACCTAACGCGGCGGTGTGCGCATGATCCCCCGCCTTAGTGAGCCGGTTGATTGAATTGCGCAGATTCTTCATTGTCTTTTTGTTGCGGCTTGATTTGAGCGCGCTGATATCTGCGAAGCCCGCCGTATCAATCACGGGCGAGCCCACCTCGCCGCGCACAGATGCGCCACGCTGACGGAGCACCACTTCAAGCGGACTGCCGGCAAGAACCCGGTCGATATGCACGACATCGACGAGTTTGCGTTCGCGCATTAGATCGAGCGTCTTGGCAACGAGAGCTTCGGCATCGCCGCGATTGCGGTACACCATGCCGGCAATCTGGCCGAACGGATCGTCCAGCGTGCGCAGCTGCCAGATACCGGTCCGCTTTTGGCGCGACAGCGGAAGCAGCGCGACCGGGACATCGTCGCGATAAGCCACGGTGATGATCGCCATATAATCACTGGCAAACGTCCGCTCCAGCACCTCAGCAACGTGCCCGCACCACGCATAGCACTGGAAGAAGCATGGATCCGCCGACTGGGCTTCAAGCCCAAGCCACGCAGGCTTGAGGCTCGCAAACTCTGCGGAAGACGTGACCAAATGCATAACGAGGCCGCCGCTGATATCAGCGGCGGCCGTTATTTCGAGAGGCATTGAATCAGCCCTGCTATTACTTGCTGAACTGATAGGCTGGGATGTCGCGAACACAATCGGGGGCCGCCGGATCTACTGTGAAATCAATCTTGAACTTCTGCTCGCGCCCCTTCTGGAGGCGAAGCGACTTGGCGGCGGCAACGGTGGCCAATTTGCTCCAATACTGCGGACCGGACGTGGTCTGCGAGAGCGAATTGACACCGAGCGTCCGGCGCAAAATGCCGTTGGCATAGTTGACCACGAAGTTGCGGCGGACCGTTGGTGTAACGTGTTCCGTCGTAAATGAAACGTTGACGCAGTTGCCGTTCTGAATGCGATGCGGTGCATAGAGTTGCCAGTGCAGCATGTCGCCCGGCTTGATCGTGAATGACGACGCGACGTTGTCCCACGCCTGATCATAGGGCAACGATATTTCATGCGCCTCGTTCAGGATGATCTTCTCGAGGTTGGGCTGCGGCAGATAGGGCTCATAGTTCGGATAGACATACACGGTCTTCTCGCCACGCACCTGCCACAACGTTTGGCCGGCAAGGTCGCAGTGGTAGAACACCGGAATGTTCGGCGACGATATGAGAATGGAGATCTTCTTCTTGAAGACGTTCAGGCTGGGAACGTGCTCTTGGAACTCCGAGTAGATCTGATCCAGAAGATGCGAATAGCCGGAAATCACCTTCTCTGGATTGAGTAGCATGATCCAGATGTGGCCTTTAGCAACGGCGTCCAGCACATCCAGCCCGCTGAGGTTACGGATCTCGCCCTCGCGTCGGCTGGAGCGGTCCTTGGCGCCACGCTTCATGGTATTGACATAATAGCTTTCGCGCGGCGTTCGCTCGATCAAATCGGCCAACGTCTCATTGCTGAAAAGTGGCGACAGATGGGCTTGATGATTGAACCGCAACGGCTCCTTGCCGAAGGCCTCAATATGATGAGGCGTCCACTCGGTAATGATTGGGTTAGTCACAGGTAACCTCGCACGTACTATACGAATGATGTGTCGGTCGCGCTCGTGGCGGCGTTATGACAGCGGGCGCCAATTCAGCACCCCAACGCCTCAATCTGAGACGATACAGTCCCAACCTGCGGCGTCCGAGTAGCATAGTGCCTCACTATGCAAAACCGTGGCCCCGCAGCCTAGTAAACACGAATTCGAGCGTTTATGCTTTGCAAAAGATGAACACCTTCCACCCGCGAGGTGTGTGTGGTTTCAATCGCGAGAAATCCGGTCCGCGACGATCGTTACCGGTTAACAACCGCGTCCGCTGGCTCGGCATTTGCAGATATCACCCAAAGCAGGACGCGCTTCTTGCTGGTGCCTTTCTGGCGGCAGCATGACACAGGATGTCACACCACGACCGCCACCCAAACTTGGACACATCTCGACCCGATGAACCGCAGTCTAACCAGTGACGGAGCTTTCGCCACGCAACCCGTGCGGGCGCCGCTGTTTATGAACTGCGGCCCAAAGCCGTTGCCCTCCTATATCGGCTCGCAAGCCATCCTATTGAAGGGCGTGCGGCAATGATCGGCAAACACGTCGGCTACTACTTCGGCTCGAAGCTGTTCGCGGCGGTTCTCAATCTGCTCTCCATGGCGTTGTTCGTGCGCCTTGCCGGGCAAGATGTTTACGGCGGCTATATCGTTGCCATGGCGTGGGCCGCGATCGCCTATAGTATGTCGTTGCAGTGGATGCGCTTCGCGTTTTTTGCCTCATACCGCGAAAATATGAGCGCCGCGCAGATCTCAACGTACCTGCGTATTCTGGCAGCCGGTATCGCCCTGGTCGCTGTGATCTGCGCCACGATAGCGTATGCCGGGTGGTCGAGCCCTGACATGGCTCTCGCGGTTTTCGTCGTCGTTGCCGGTCTTGCTGCCTACGACGCCTTCCATGAAATCGCCAGAACACGACTGCAAGCCCGCACCGTTGCCATCGGCGTGGTGATCCGCTCGTTGCTTATTCTCATCTTCGGCGTCGTTGCGCTGAAGGCCTATGGTACGCCGCTCTCACTCGCCATCTCCTTTGGCGCGGCACACTGGGGCGGCGCGCTTGCGCTTGGACTTGGCGCCGCAAACCTGCAGCGGGCGCCTTGGTCGCCAGAAGCCGCTCGCCGTTTGTGGCGTTCTGGCCGGCCGCTGATCCCGGCCTTCGCCGTCGATTCCTTCGGATTGCAATTCGATCGCCTGATCCTCGCCCACAACGAGGGATATGCCGACGTCGGTCCGTACGGCGCCGTTTCCGACTTCATCCGGCAGCTTCTGATTGTTGGATCTGAAGCGATTTCCGGCGCCTATATGGCGCTTGCGCGTGCCGACGCGGTCAATGACCGGCAGGAATCGGCACGCCTCATTCTCGGTCAGGCGTTCCGCGCCTACGTCATGTTGACGGCCTTCGCGGCATCTTTCGTCATGTTCTTCGGCGATGACGTTCTCACATTGATGTTCGGCGCCGGCATCGCTGAAGCCGTGCATCCAATCCTGCTCCTGATCGTTTTGAGCAACGCCATCATGGTGTTTCGCGCCTACTATTTCGCGCAGATCCTGTTCGTCGATAATGGCTCACGGTTGATGCTGTTAGCGAATACCAGCCATGCGGTCGTAACGGGCGTACTTAGTCTCACCCTCATCCCACACTACGGTGCTGCCGGCGCAGCCTTCTCCCTGATGATGGGACACCTCGTTGCGCTACTGCATTACGTTTGGTCGTGGCGCGGTCTGTATGTGATGAAACTTCCATACGCAGATTCCGCGGTTATTGCCCTCGCCGCGCTGGCAGTCTTTGCTGCCATGAAAGCACTCGAGGCAGTGACCGGCGGTGGTATCCTCGTCGACCTGGTCAATCTTCTTGCTTTTGGACTGACGGCAATCGTGACCGCTTGGCGCTACCGGATACTCTCGATCAATGAAGCCGGCCGCTTCGTGTCCAATTATTTCGCACGCCGGCGGGAAGGATCACTGCCATGACATTTCAATCGCCTTCGCCAATGGCCGGTAAATCGGTCGTGCTTTTGATCAATCGCGACGAAGGCGGTGGCGTTGAGTATCTGGCCAAGGTTCTGAGCAGCGAACTGCAGCAACAGGGCGCGCGCTGTTCAACGCGCTTCATCTATCCCGACGGCAATTACAGCACGACGTCAAAGATGCGCCGCGTCATCACGAAAATCGGCATGGTGCGAGCCACGAAGCCGGACGTGCTGATTACGTTCCAGCCGACCGCGTCGGCGGTTGCCGCCGTTGCAGGCAAGGTTTCCGGATGCCAGATGCTTATTGTGCATCAATCGAACAGCCCGGTAAAATCGCATCCTGTCGTGCGCGTGATCGACAAACTGCTCGGATCGATCGGCGCCTATAGCGTCACGATCGCCAATTCGCGCGCCACATTGCACGAGTTCGAACACTACCCCAAATCCTATAAGGACCGAATTACCCTCATCGAACACGGCATTCCGCCGCCACAATATGCATTGAGCCGGGCGGACATCTGCGCCAAGTTCGGCCTTCCGACCGATGCCCCTCTGCTGCTGATGGCAGCGCGTCTTGACAATCAGAAGGGACAGAACCTCGCGGTCGCAGCGCTTGCGAAGCTACCCAATGCGCATCTGGTCATGGCTGGTTCCGGACCTGAAAAATACAATCTGACAGCACTCGGCTGGGAAACCGGCGTCTTGGATCGCATGCATTTCCTCGGGCACGTTGAGCGTCAGGACCTGATGGATTTGTATCGTGCGTCAACTCTTTTCGTATTTCCATCGACGTGGGAAACCTTCGGCCTTGCAGCCGTCGAGGCGGCAATGACCGGCCTCCCCATCGTAAGTTCGGACATTCCAGCCCTGCGCGAGGTGCTCACGATCGACGGAATGACAACAACTCAATTTGTGGAAAGCCGTAACGCTGACGTATGGGCAAAAGCAATCTCTGCATGTCTCAATGACGCCAGCTTGAGATCCCGCTGCGAACAATTCGCCGAGATCATTCAGGACAAGTACAGCGAAAGGCGCATGATGCAGGGGTACAATGCGCTTTACGCGGAGTTGATGCAATGACGACACTCTTCCTGTTCGCACACCAAGACGATGAAATTGGCGCGCTCCACGAAGTCGCCGAAATCAAGCGCCTGGGTGGCACGGCAGTGTGCGTCTTCCTGACCAACGGCGCTTGGGCTGGCGTCACGAGCGCAGAGCGTAACGCGGAAAGCACAAAAACCCTGGCGGCGCTTGGCGTATCACCTTCAGAAACCCATTTCCTCGGAACCGATATCGGCGTGCCGGATGGCGGCCTCATCGAACATCTCGAGCTCTGCTTCGACGCGGTCAGCGAGCTCATCACCGATCTTCAAGCGAGAGGCACACCGGTCACGCGCATCGTGATGCATGCATGGGAAGGCGGCCATCAGGATCACGATGCCGGACATCTCTTGGGCGTGGCGCTGGCCCACCAGTTCGATGTGTTGGCTGAAAGCCGTCAATTCCCGCTTTATCGGATGCCCGCCAGCCGGTGGACCATGACGTTTGCAAGGCCTTTGCCGGCCAACGGTGTCGTCGAGACAACGCGCATTCCGCTCTTGAGCCGGCTTCGCTATTTGAGCCTTTTGGCCAACTACCGCTCACAGCTTCGCGTCATCGCGAAATTGCTGCCGTTGCTCATACGTGAATACGCGACCAGCGGCGTTCAGAAACTACAACCGGTGTCACTGTCGCGCGTCCGTCAGGCGCCTGCACCACCGCCGATGCTCTATGAAATTTGGAAACTCTACAGCTACGATCGCTTCAAAGGCCGCGCCAAAGTCTTTGTCGAGAAACACCTTCCTGGCAACCCTGTGGCGCCGGAGGCCGCCGAATGATTGGACCTGCCGCGCATACCTTTGATCCAGAGCAGTCGATCGCCGAGTCGGACGATCAGGCCGGCATTTTGCCCATGTTGCTGGTGGTGGCGGCCACCCTGTTCAACGCAGGCCTCGCCCTGGTCAATGCCAATGTGACGGCTATGTCCGGCAACACGGTGATTTTGTGTGAAGTTCTGATCGTCATCGCATCACATCTTTATATCATGCGGCATTTTCAGGCGCGCATGGTCAACTGGTATTTCCTAGCGCTTGGAATTGCAATTTTCGCCGTACTGCGCATCAGCGTGACCGAGAATGTCGATGCCAAGTATTTCCGCGACATCTTCCTGATTGTGACCTTCATCCTGCTCGGCATGACGAGCAATGACCGCCGCGCGATCCAGGCCATGGCCATCCTGCAAGTCGCGGTGATTGCGGGCATTCTGTATGAGGCGACGTGCGTTGAATGTTTCGGCTCGATGTTCGCGGTCAAAGACTTTTACATGAACACGCGTGGCATCGGAGAAGAAGAATTCACCAACCTGTCGTCAGACCTTTACGTGAGCGCGACGCGACCGGAAGCACGCTTCCTGCCGTTCTTTGATTTGCACCGCCTGTCGTCGGTCTTTCTTGAACCCGTGTCGCTTGGCAACTTCATGGTCGCGACGCTGTGTATGACGTTAGCCTACTGGTCGCGGCTCGGCCTTGCGCTCAAGGCGCTGTTCGTCTCGTCGCTCGTCCTGATGCTCTTCGCCAGCGACGGGCGTCTCGCTGCGCTTGCATCAATAGCGATCATCATCATATCGATTGGCCACCGCCTCATGCCGCGCCATGCCGCTCTACTATTCGTTCTCGGCGTGACAGCGCTGGCGATCACAGCCACCTGGGCCTTCGGCTGGCAGTCCGGCGTCGACGATCTCGATGGCCGCATCGCCTACACGGCCGAGCTGTTCTCAAAATTGACGCTGATCGACTACGCGGGCCTTTCCGATCTGCACCTTGCAGAATCCGTCGATGCGGGCGTGGTCTATTTGATCCTTACGCAATCGTTACTCGGCCTCATCGCATTGTGGACCGCCATAACGTTATCGGCCCGCGAGGAGCGGCTGGACCAGAAAATTTACAAGAATGGCTTGTTGCTGTATCTGTCGTTGACAATGATGGTCAGCTATTCGTTCCTCAGCATCAAAACAGCCGCGCCGGTCTGGTTTGTGTTTGGCGTGCTCCTCAACGCTGCGCCGGAGAGTGTCGCAAACCTTCGGAACGCGCCGCGACGCCAGCGCTAAGAGGCATCATTGGCTAAGTCACCCACCGTAGGCGAGGCTTCTAGCCCCACACGCCGCAACGTTCTGAAGGGTGCAGCAACCGTTGCCCTGGGTGCTCTAGCATTGCCGTGCGCCGCGCCCCTGGCCGCTTATGCAAAGCGAAAATCCGGCATCTACCTGCGAGGTGTCGCGCTTGCAGGCGCTGAGTTCGGCCAACTTGTTCCAGGCCAGGTGGATCGCGATTATTTCTACCCGACCGCCGCCGACTTCCGGTTCTGCCGCGCCCAAGCCTTCAACACCGTTCGTCTGCCGTTCCGCTGGGAGCGGCTGCAGCCGGATCTCAACGCGCCTTTCGATCCGCAGGAGTGGGGGTTGCTCAAGTCAGCCATCCGGAATGCTCGAGAATTCGGTTTGAAACTCATTCTCGATCCGCACAACTACGCGCACCGCCGCGTACGCGATGATGATTTCACGGTCGATCATCTGATCGGATCGCCTGCGGTTCCATCGAGCGCTTTCTCGGCGTTCTGGTCGCAACTCGCCAAGCGCACAGCTAAGGACGCACACGTCATCTATGGCATCATGAACGAACCCGAAGGCCTGTCGGCGGACGCCTGGCTCGACACCGCCAACGAAGCTATCGCCGCCATTCGCCGCCAAAACACCGGCACTCTGCTCCTCGTGCCCGGCACAGCTTATAGCGGCGCACATTCCTGGATCGCGGCCGGCAACACCGCTCTCGCGCGTGTGCGCGATTCCGCCGGCAATTTTGCAATCGAAGTGCACCAATATCTCGACGCTGATTCATCCGGGACTAGCGGCGCGGTTGTCTCCGAGACCATCGGCGTCGAACGGTTACAGAATTTTCAGGCGTGGGCGCGAGCGCAAAAGTTCAAAGCGTTTCTCGGCGAATTTGGCGCGGCAAGCGACGCTGCAAGCCTTGCCGCAATGAGCGCCATGCTGCGCGAGGTCGAACGTAACAGCGATGTATGGATTGGGTGGACGGCGTGGGCCACAGGCGCGCATTGGCCGCAAACAGAGCCATTCCGGTTGGCGCCCGGCACTGACGGCGTTGTGCCGCCACAGACGAAGTTTCTAGCATCGCTAGCGCGCGCAGCGCGTTGAGTTGTAGTCTGCGCTACCAAGGCTGATCGTTGGCATCGCCAGAAAATTTCTGCGGCGTGGCGTTTGCGCCGCTGGTGATTAGCGTTGGAATGTGAGACCTTTTTTGTAATGGCTGGCGCGGGACAGCCACCCAACACCGGCAGAGGCATTCATGCGGATCGCCGTTCTATTGGATCGTGCCAGACTGTTTCGATGGCACACAGCCGTGCTGGACGCGATGGCCGAAGCAGGCCACACGCCCGTCGTTCGCTTTCGCGACACCGCCGAGCCGCTGCCCATCAGCGTTACCGCCATCCTCGACTTTGATCATGCACGCAGCCACGCCGGGCCGGAGCGCTTTTCGCAGCATATCAAAGCCAAAGCATTCGACGCCTTTATCGACGATACCGCTGAGCCCTCCGCCATCACGATCGATCTCTCGTCGTCCGTCACCGTACAGCGCGTCGCCGGTCCCGTGTTGCGTCCGCTCTACGACGGGTCGCCGAAGGATTATGCCCTGTTTCATTGCTTGCTTGAGCGCCGAGCGCCCCACCTCTCACTCTGGTACAGCGAAGCTGCTCAAGCTTTTGACATCGGTCAGCCCGCGCTCGACGAACCGTCGCAACTGGCCATTTCGTTCGATCAGACGACATCCCGGCTGATCGAAGGGCTCCTGCGTTTTCTATCTACCGGTAACGGCGATCTGCTTTTGCCGCACGGCAGCGCGCCGCCGCTGCACCTATCTCCGGGCACAACCGCGTCGATCCTCAAATCGGCGGGCGGTTTCGTGTCCTCGCGAACCCTGCGCAAAGCACGCCGCTTGGGCGATACGTTCTCGGGCAATTCTCCGCGCTGGCACGTCGCGTGGCGTGCGATTGCGGATGGGCGTGACATTCAGCCCGGCACGTTGAACTTGGCAGACTATCACATCCTGGGCGACGACGCCGCGCGCACGTATGCCGCCCCATGCATCGTCGTGCGTGACGGCGCCGCTCACGTCTTCGTCGCTGAACTGCCGGAAGCAACCAGCGTCGGCGTGATCTCACACTTTGTGTTCGACGGCGACCGGCCCGGCGTACCTACCCACGTCATGACATCGGAGCAGTCTCTCAGCCATCCTTTCGTGTTCGAGCGCGATGGCGAACTTTGGATGCTGCCCGAGCAAGCGAACGGCGGCGGGCTGAATCTCTATCGCTGTACGCGCTTTCCCGATCAATGGCAGCTCGAGCGCCGCCTGATCGACGGCGCACTGCATGACGCGACGCTCTTCGATCACGATGGCCGCTTGTGGATCACGGCCGGATGCGAAGCCTTTCAGAGTTCGACGGCCGATGGCATGGCGCTCTATTGGGCCGACCGCTTGCTTGGCCCATGGCATGCGCACACGCATAACCCTGTCGTCGTCGATGCGCGCGCCGCGCGTCCGGCCGGTCCGCTCTGGCGCCGCGATGGCCAGTTGTATCGCCCCACCCAGGATTGCACCGGCGGCATCGGCAGCGCACTCACACTGACTTCTGTCACGGAATTGACGCCCGAGACGTTTGCCGAACAGACACTCGGCACGTTGGCGTTCGGCCGCCGCCTGCATCTCAACGGCCCCCATACAATCTGCCGCGCTGGCGGGATTGAAGTCATTGACGTATTTGCCCGCCCAAGCGCGCTTCGCGCGGCCTTCAGGGCTGGTTATCGTTCGCCAATCGCGCTATAAGCCCGCCCGATGCAGGGTGCAGCGCCGCCCCTCGTCTCATAATCAGCGCCGGCTTAGCACAGTGGTAGTGCACCTGATTTGTAATCAGGGGGTCGCAGGTTCAAATCCTGCAGCCGGCACCATTTTCGCGTTAAATTTCAAATTTTCGGGCGTCATGCTCATCGCGCCACCGTTGGGCGCAAAGACCGATCGATTACGGCTCGGCATGGGGTGCTGCTACGGATGCTCCGTCTGCCGCTAAGCGTTCCGCGCTTGTCGATTATTTCAAAGACCGAGGTCGTATCAAATTCGCGACCGAGGCCGGTGCCGAAGCGTGCACTCCAAGTCGTTGCTCGTCTCATGCCCTCCGCACCGCCTTGAATTGACGACGCGGTGGCGATTTCGCTTCGCTTGGCTGAGAGACGCTGAACCTTCAGATTGTTGACGGACATCGCTTGGGGCAAATGACTGGCCCCTATGACCATTGCGATTTCTGCAGCGCGTGGCCTCAATCGCCGCATGGGATGCCAGAGACTTCAATTTCGATGTGGCCTGACCTTGTAGTCCGGTCTCGCTAGACCTGACCTGAGCGTAGAAATTGCTTGGACACGACCGGCGCCGGATCGTAGTCCGCGCACGTCCCAGACTCTAGCATTGTGCGACGAAGGGGGCTCCGCTCGATCGTAGAGAATGCGCTCACGAGGATGGTAGGAATGCCGCTCCGAAGCCGAAGGAGCACAGCGTGCGCCAGCTTGTGGACCACAGCGTCCTATGCAATCGTAGGCTATTCAGTCGAGGGCAGTTTGCGCATGAAGTGGCCGCTTAGGGAACTGCTGCCAGGGTTGGCGCGGCCGGCGTTTCTCGTACTCGTGCTGGTGTGGGCGACAGCTGCTCTCGTGTCGGCCGAACGGCAATTCACATGGCTCGATGAAACCAACTATGTCGTGAAGTCCTGGTGGTATCTGACGGGAGCGGTGCAGCCTTACAGCTCCGACGACGCCACGTGGTACATGCCGGGCTATTTCCTGCTTCTGGGCCTTTGGCAAATCGTTTCCGGGCACGATCTCTTTTTCATTCGTCTGTCGTCTGTCGCGCTGAGTGCGATCAATCTCGTTCTTTTCATTTCCTTTCTGCGCAAGCTCGGCGCAGACGGGCTCGTTGCCGTCATCGCCGGAGGGCTCTATGTGCTCCCCGCCTACAGCTTGCATTATGGAACCGCGGCAGCACCGTATGCATTAGCCAACCTGCTCACGTTGTGCCTTCTACATGTCAGCCTAGCTTTGACGCGCGAGGTCACTCTGCGCCGGTCGCTTGTTTTCGGGGGTCTCGCGGCTGCGATCTATTTCGTGCGGCCGAACCTCATCGCCAGCACAGGACCCCTGACGTTGTGGCTCATGTGGCGCGCAGCAAGCGGACGCGCACTGCTCGCGGTCAGTGTGCTCGGTTCGTGGCTCGCACTGTGGGGTGTGCTGGCACTCGCGTTTGGGCATATTTTCGTGTTCTTCAGCATTCGCATTCCACTCCTCTCCGACATTCTCAATGCGTTGGGTCTGTTGCCGAGCTATTTTCCGTATGTTGAGACGTTTCCGCGTTGGGCCGGATCGACCGATCCCACGACGGCGAGCGGGCTCTTGTTGTCGGCGTTCGATCCAGAGCGCCTGTTGAAGCGGCTCATTGTTCCGCACGGGCTGGCCGTCATTGCGGCCATCGTGGCGGCATGCCTAGTGTGGCGCACAAGCCGGCGGCGAGATTGGATTCTCTTGCTGCTCGGACTCTACCTCTGCGGTTTAGCGAGCCATCATATTGTCAGCCAGCTCTATTGTCAGAACTGCATTCAAGCCTACGCCAACTACTTCAATCTATTTGCATTCGCTGCAGCCGGCTTGGCGGTCCAAAGCTGCTTCGATGAGGCACAATTCCCGGGACCGCTGGCGGCGAACGCGCAAAGTGCATCGTTTGTTTGGCGCTCCGCGTGGATCGCGAGTGCCATCGTGCTTCCGTTCGTCCATGCGGCAGCTCTCGCTCTCACCGGGCAATTTCCTTCGCCCCAGATCCTCAACTGGAAAATGGAATCGGCGGCTGGGCGTGTGCGCGATGAAATCGCCGCCTTCGCCGGACGAATACCAGAAGGCGCGCGTGTCGGAGTGATGGCTGGTCGCGGGCCGCGCACCATAGCGCTCAAAGCACTTGGGGTCCGGTTCCACCCAACCACCATCAATCTGGGAGACAGCTATTTTAAGATCCGAAGCGATGTTTCTGAATCCGATGCGCGTGCGGCAACGGCCGAATTCGAGGGCCTGACATTGTGGACCGATAGCACGGCGGAGCGCTGGATTACGACGGAGTACGACGTGATCCTTGTCGAAGCACGGAGCAAGTACAATCAGACGTTACCGTGGCGGCCCGACAACGAAAGGCTCGCTCCACTTCTGGCCCGGCACTTCACACTTTCAGATGAGGTCGAGGTCGGAACCGGGAAGAGAAAGCGCCTCGTTCGCGTGTACCGGAGGAACGCCTCAGTAACCGGCAGCACGCCCGCAGCACGACAGGAGTGATGCCGGTCCCCGGCATCTGGGCATCTGGCGTTCGTTAAAGGCGACGTGCCAGCACGGCGTTGACGTTCTGGGCGAACCGGCCTTCCGAATCGAGCCGGTCAATGATCGCAGCCACGCGCCAGAGCACCCCTGCCATCGCTTGCGAAGCGGCTATTCCCACTTTTGATGGGCCGAAAAGGGCCGCTGCGAGCATCGAAAGTGCTTGGCCCATTTCGTGTGCCAGTCCACCGCTGGACGTCAGAGAGACGACATCGAACCCTTGGCGGCCAGCCAAGAGCTGCACGCCGTGGGTAGTGAAACGGAAATAGTCGATGGGCGCCCCGTGAAGATAATAGCGGAACGGCACTGACAAGATCAACTTTCCACCTGGCTTGAGGACGCGCGCCAGTTCCTTTAGAGCGGCGTCTGGGTCTTCGACATGCTCAAGTACTGAGCAGCAGAAAATCGTGTCGAACGTTCTCGGTTCGAATGGCAGACCTTTGAGGAGATCTCCGACGGCGGTCAATTCGGGATGTGTTTTGGTGTAGTCGACAGAAACGTAACGCTCGCATTTCCGCGAGATCATCTCTCGCCAAGCGAGACGCCCCGCGCCGGCATCGAGCGCCACTCCGCTCGCATACTTCTCGATCAGCGGATGCAGTGCTTGGCGCGCTGCGCGATGATCGACGCAAACGGTCCAGAAGTCGGGAGTTCCAATGGTGGCGGAGCAGATGTTGTTCCACCGGCTTTGCAGTGACATGGTGACGTCCAAGATGGTGTTTCAGTGCGCTTTGCCGGGCACCGGCTCGGCCACTTGCGAGAAGTTTCTGTCAGCACGATACAATTCATCGAGAACGAGGCGGCACCAGAGTGCACCGCGGTGATCGGCGCTTCCAGTGAGATGTTCGCGGCTCCACCCTTCAAATGCGGACTCGTTCAGTCCAGCGATGGGTGCCCAAGCCGGCGGACCCAAATCGCGCAACCAGCGGGAAACTGGAATTCCGAGGCCCTTCTTGCGGCGATTGACGATGTCGTCCGGCAGCCGACCCTTGATCGCTTGCTTGAGTATCCATTTAACGTTGCCGTTGCGCACTTTCACAGAATGCGGCAACCGGGATACGAAGTCCACAAGATCGCGAGCCAGGAAAGGCGACCTGATCTCGAGGGCGTTGAGCATGCCCGCACGGTCGGACTTCACGAGAATGTCGTCAGGCAGGTAGATATTGGTGAAGAACTCGAGCGTGCGATCGACGGCATCGAGCTCCGGTCTCCGATCCCATTCCTCGATCGCCTCCGAATAGAGCTCCTCGAGTGCAATCGGCTCGTCGAATGCCGCGCAGATCTCCTCAGGCGAAAGTGCAGCAAGCCAAACGGGGTTCCAGAGCTTTTCCGGATACGACAGGCCGCGCAGCGCGCGCCCCACCTTGAAATCGAGGCTCAGATACCGCTCGGAGACAGGAACCCGGGCCCATAGAACGCGCAGAGCCGTGTGCACCGGCTTCGGCATGAGTTTCTTGTAGGCCCGGGCTTTGGCAAGTATCTTGAACGGCTCGTAGCCTCCGAACAGCTCGTCGCTACCATCACCAGCTAGTGCGACGGTGACGTGCCGCCGCGTCGTCTCGGCCAGCATGTACGTCGGGATGATCGAAGGATCACCGAGGGAGGTCGTGAACGCGTCCGAGAACGAGCGGCGCCGCGCGTACCATGTAGGCCTGATCGCAAGTTTCGACGGAGTGAGCCGTACCTAAGGTTTTCGCGACCATGGCAGCGTAAGTCGACTCGTCGAACGACGCCTCATTGAAGGCGATCGTGAAAGTGGAGACACGGGACCGCCCGGCGCACTCCGTTGCCAGCGCGGCAATCGTGCTGGAATCAAGTCCGCCAGACAGAAAGATTCCGAGCGGAACGTCGCTCTCAAGCCGGGTCGAAACCGCATGCTTCAGCCGAACTGCGAGTTCCTCGATCCAGTCCTCTACGCGACCGGGTGGTGGATTGCGTGACTCTATGGCGAAGCGCCAATAACGCCTTTCGGTTCCCGCCCGGCTCGTACAATCGTAGACGAAGGTCGATCCGGGAAGCAGCTTGCGCACGCCGGTATAGGGCGTGATGGCGCCCGGAAGAAACGTATAGGCGAACAGCTTCTGCAGGGCGACGGGATCGAGGCCGCGTCGCGCAACTACCGGATGGCAGCGCAGGCTCTGTAATTCCGAGGCAAAGGCCAGTCCGTGTGAGCCGATGCTGTAGAAGAGCGGTTTCTCCCCAAATCGGTCACGCGCCAGCACGATGCGCCGACGCTTCATGTCATGGATCGCGAATGCGAACATGCCATCGAGCCGATCGACAACGTTTGTGCCCCACGCGTCGTAACCCCGAACGATGACCTCGGTATCAGAATGGTCTGACGTAAAAATCTGCCCGAGCGCTTCGAGCTCTCTGCGCAACTCACGGTGATTGTAGATTTCGCCGTTGAAGACAATGACTGTCGAGCCGTCGCTGTTCTTCATCGGTTGAGCGCCGGTCGCGATATCGATCACAGCGAGGCGGCGATGGCCGAGAAAGACCCGGTCAGTTTCGTTATTGTATAAACCTTCTCCGTCCGGCCCGCGATGCGCGAGACTGCGCGTCATACGTGCCAGGATATCGAGATCTCCCTCGCCTTGGAAACCTGCGATGCCGCACATCGGGCACCTACTTGTCAGCGATGTTGATGCGAGAGCCCACGATGTAGTGGGTCCGTGACTGGGACTCGAAATAAGTCCGCACCAGCAGCTCCGAGATGAGCCCCAGCAGGATGCAGATGAACCCCATCATGAATCCCATCGCGAACAGCAGCGGAAGCGGCGTTTGAATAAAGCTGATACCGTCCACGTACTTGAGCCAGATTGCATAGATGGCAGCAAGAAGGGCGATAACAAAAAAAATGGCGCCGACATAGCCGAACACGTAAATGGGCTTCGATTGATATTTGGTGAGAAATCTCACGAGCATGAGGTCGAGTACGACCTTGAAGATTCTATTCAGCCCATACTTGGAATTGCCGAATTGGCGGGCGTGATGGGTGACCTCCATCTCCGTGATCTGTCCGCCTTGCCAGCTGGCGAAGATGGGAATGAAGCGATGCAGCTCTCCATAGAGACGGACGCCGGACAGGACATCGCGGCGGTAGGCTTTCAGCGTGCAGCCGTAGTCATGCAGCGGGACGCCCGACACCCAGGAAATGATGCGGTTTGCCGCCCAACTCGGCAGCTTACGGACGATGAGCTTGTCGGCTCTGTCCTTCCTCCACCCGGACACGACATCATAGCCTTCCTCGAGTTTGGCGAGCAGGCGAGGAATATCGATCGGATCATTCTGAAGATCGCCATCCATGGGCACGATCACACTGCCCGATGCATGGTCGAAGCCCGCCATTAACGCGGCGGTCTGTCCGGCGTTCTTGCGCAGATTGATGAGTTTGACGCGACTGTCACTCTTGCAGAGTTCGGCTGCCGCCTCACCCGTGCCATCGCTGCTTCCGTCGTTGACCAGGATGATCTCGAACGACTTGCCTGTCGACTTCATCACAGGCAGCAAGGCAGCGATCAAAGGCCCAATGCTCTCGACTTCGTTGTACAGCGGGGCAATCACAGACACGTCGAGACGGACGTGCGCCGTTTGAGATTCGTTCGAGACAAGAGCCGGCTGCGAGGTCTCTGTATGCGCGGTGGATGATGCCGCCTGGACTGACGTCATGGTCTGAGAGCCTTGCTCGCGATCACTTGGCGTCTTGGCCGCCTTTTCCGGAGTACCTTTGGCGTGCTATACACGCTTGGCATTGTGGCGACAAGGAAGTACCTCGCGACGGTTCCAGCTATTATGGTTGCCGGGGGTCGTAGCCGCTCGCCGAAAGCCGGTCGCCGCGGAAAATCCAACCCAGGACGTATCCCCGATGCTCAACCACGAAATCAGGCTCGATGTCGGGCATCGGCCGCTTCGATTGGATGAGACGCAGGCGGGAGAAGAGGTAAAAGTCCGTATCCGTGGCATTAAATTGGCTGCCGCGACGCGGCCATGGTTTCAAGTGAATGGATTGGGGGCCCGGAAGCCACAATCCGTTGGGCAGCAGATACAAAGTGATGTACCCGCAATTCTCGCGTGCAACGGCGAGTTTTTCTGTCAGGCAGGCCTGTTCAAGCTTCTTGCCGCCGAGCATGACGCTTTCGCCCCAGTCCATCCACGACGGATTTAGTCGTCCCGGCTCGGCTCGCGCGGCATCGTCGTAGGTGAGCCAGAAGGGCCGGAATGCAGCAAACAGCGGACGGAACGGAGCGGCTTCGGCAACGAGCGCCAGACTGAAAACTGCAGCCAATGCGAGGGCCATTGCGGCGGTCCGCGATTGCCGTAGACGGTCCAATGCCAGTATCTCAGGAATGATCATGCCGGCGGCCAACAGCACAAGACTGATGTTAAAATAGCGGTGTGCAAAAAGGCGTCCCTGTCAGGGCCACAAGGAGCGGGAATCCGATGCCAATCGCGATCAGGCCAGCAACTGCGGCGAAGATTCCGCATAAGCTGTCTGAGCCGCTCGTGCGAAGATACAATACGCCTGCGATGCTTCCGGCCCAGATTGCCGAAGGTATAGCAACCACGACCACGGCCAGCGCGTACCATGCCAATCCGGCCATATGTCCAGGAATGGTCGTCGCATCAACATGCAGCGAAATGCCGTTGAGTGATTGGGCTAGAATGGATCCATCGAGGGGCGACGGGTGGAACGGCGCCCAGTATCCTATAATTGAGAGTGCACCTGCACTACCGATAATGAACAGAACGGCTAGAACGATGGCAATGATGACTGGGCCTACGCATCGCCGCCGGGTGAAGGCAGAAGTGACCCGTGTCAGTTCTGGGGCGAGGTACCCGATTGCGGCAGCGACGATGATGATGCACGCAATCGAAGCGATGGATATCAGCATGCGAGCATCGAGACTGCTGGCGATGGGGACGATGAGCGTCAGTAAGGCCCAACTCCAGGAGCCGAATGGATCGAGAGCGGCGGACCAAAGCTGCGGTTTGCCTGCCGGCCACGCCAGAAGCACGTATAAGAAAGCGGAGAAGAGAAAAACGGCTGCGCAACCTAGAATTGACAATGCCGCGGTTGACGCCGCGCGGCGGGCCGCCGCGATGCGATCTGTTGCCGAGAGCCCGTATGTCACGGACATCGCAACCATGAGACATATCAGAAAGGGTGATGCCGTCAGTTTTTCCTGAGCGGCAATAGCACCGAGCACCAGCGCTACCGGCGCGGCTCGCCAGGACTTTTCGAGAGCGCCAACAATTGCCACTAGAACCGAGAGTGCAGCCAATTCCGACGATATCAGATCGTAGTTGACCGTCTTCATTGCGAGCTGGGTTGTTGGAAGGAGCGCCAGCGAAGCGAAAGCCGGAGCAACAAAGAATGACGGTGTTGCGGCTTTTCCAATGGCCACGCGTGTCACCACAATGGCCTGCATAAATACGATCAGATTACCTGCGAGCCACCATAGCGCCTTGAGAGCCATGCGGATTGCTTCAGGTGTGGCACCGGCAAGTTCGAGGACACGCACGGTCGGCAAGGCAAGGATCGCACCGGACTTGAATGCGCCTAGTTCGAGCTGGCGCACGGCACGCTGGTCATGCGTCAGGAGTTGGAGGCTGATCCCCCGCTCATCAGCCGTCATGAACTGGGTAGCTTCGGCAGCGGTTAAGACGGCGACAAGTGCGACAATCGCCAGCGCGACCGCCCGCTCCCAAGCATTTGGCATTGGCCTGAAGTAGACCCAGGCCATCAAAACGAAGGTCACAGCGAGAACCAATTCGAGAGTGTTGATGCCGCCGAGCCAACTCAAGTCCATAATCGGAGCCCGC
Organism: Hyphomicrobium sp.; assembly: GCA_016716675.1. Classification (GTDB taxonomy): domain Bacteria; phylum Pseudomonadota; class Alphaproteobacteria; order Rhizobiales; family Hyphomicrobiaceae; genus Hyphomicrobium_B. The sequence goes on along the minus strand of JADJVG010000002.1, from coordinate 51,786 downwards.
CTATGTGCCGGGGACGATCCTGTTTCACTATCCTGCCACAGGAGTCCCGCTGGACGTGAACGGCGCCCGCCGAAGCGTTTCGGTGGCTCGGGACACCAGCAAACCACTAATTCTAGTGTGATCGATATTGCGAATTCCGCTTCATTCGTGCGGCTAGCTTAGGCGCCGACTACACAATATCGATCACACTAGACCTTAGCGAAGCCCCCTGTTGAATGCAAAGGTCAGCCCACCAACAATACTCGCGACCACAATGAGCATCCGCACCAGGATGGAGAACAGGAGTGCTGACTCTTGTGCGACCCCTGCCTGCGTCAGCAGCACGATAAAGCTCGCCTCCTGCAATCCCAGGCCGTTCAAACTAACGGGGACCATGACAAGCAGCGTGACGACGGCAGAAATTCCGGCCATTTCCAGGAGACTAATCCCCAGACCGAGTTCGCGCGCGACAATCCACTGGGCGATAATGGCCACGCCGATATTGCAGATCGATAGGATGACTGCTGTGCCCAACCGGCCGGGGCTTGCCAGGAGACGCGCAAACGGTCCCGCCGCGAGGGTCATGATCTCACCGATACGGCTCTGGCGCCGTGCCATGTGCACGCCCGCCGCGGCAATCGCGGCGAGCGCCAGTCCCGCTATGGCAGCAAGCCTCGGGTCGATGCCGCCGGCCATCGCCAAGACCACCGGCGCCGCCGTCAGTGCCGCTAAGATGACGAGCACTACCGTATTGAGCAGCCGGTCGAGCAAGAGCCCGCCCGCTGCGGCCGGCAGCGTCATGCCGGCCGACTTGAGACGCACCGCCTTGTAGACGTCGCCGCCGATTGTGCCCGGCAGAAAATTGGAGAGAAAGTACCCGGCCCACGTCATCACGACGGCATCGCGGGGCGTGACCTCACCTGGAAACAGTGTGGCCAGCCGCAGACCGCCGAAGATTTGGGCCGATGCGAAGAGAAGGGCCGCAAGCAGAAAGATGACCGGATCGAGCACGGCCGCGGCGGCGAGCATGCTCTTGTCGACCGTGCTGACCATCCAGCCGATGAGACCTAAACTGACGGCGGCCTGCGCGAGACGCCAGGGGGTTGCCCATCGGCGGCCTTCAGCTTGCATTCGCAGGTTCCATCCTCACGTCACCGCACTTTTCGGAAGGTCAGCATCAAGGGCGTCTCCCAGTGCAGGAGCTTTCCTGTCGTGATCAGCATCGGAATGACGCCGAGGCGATGCAGGGTTCTCAAAATGCCCTTGAGACGGCCAAGCGCCGAATACTCGGAGAACCCAAGACCGCGAACGCGTGCTTCCATGTCTCTACACCCCACCCCATAATGTCGAGCCGGTCCTTGTGCGGGGCCACCCAGCGTTCGAGCTTGCCGCGCGTGACAAGCTGCAGGGTGTCAATAAACTGCGGATCGCGTCCGATCGCGCGTACATAAAGCTTGCCAAGCATAGCGGGGAGGTGCGGCAGCCAGATGATGCCGTAATGTCCTTCCCACCACGAGCCGTAGTTCGGGACGACGATTTGTGCGTATCCACCCGGCTTCAAGACACGGATGATCTCCGCGATGACCTTCGGAGGATTGTCGACATGCTCGAGAACATTCGAGGAGAAGACAAGATCGAACGAGCAGTCGGGATGAGGTATGGCCTCGCCTACGCCATGCTGTATCGAGGCCTTGTCGAGGCCCGCAGCGGCCAAAATGTCCCAAGAAACCTTTAGGGTTCCCTCATACTCCTCGTCTCCCGGTTCGATACCGAATGCTTGGGCACCATAGAACTTGCGCGCGGTCGCGACTGTGAGCCCGATGCCGGAGCCCACCTCCAGAAGCCGCATGCCCGCAATCGAGCAGCCGATCGCTTTTTCAAATGCATCGATCTGCTCGCAAGAGCGCTGTTCGTCGAGGTTGTCTCGCGTCATCTGTTCAAGATGCGAACGGCTCGCAGCGACCCTGCCGAAATAGCCTGAGTATTGCGCAAGCAAGCGATTGTAGAACTGTGCTCGAACTTCGGGGGGCAGGAGTACTTTCATTTTTTACGGTACCAGACGAAGTGCGCAAATCCGTTGGAAGGCCAGCCGCCCGCCTCCTGCTCAATGACTTCCAGGCCGAACGCGTCTGCCAGCGTCTTCATCTCGTTGGCATGGTAGAAGCGTGCGATTGGCGTCAGAAAGAAATCTCCGAACTGCTCATAGCCTTCCTCGAATGGTGGCAGGGTCCAACGTCCCTGAACCAGTCCGAGGACGAGCCAGAGCAGTATGTAATACGGAAGATAGACTGTGAATTTGAGGATGAGGTCGCCGAGCCTTTCTCCGAAGACTTTGCGTACTGCTTTCAGCGGTGGGCTGAAGAAGAAGTAGAGTGAGCGATAAAGGTTATCCCAGTTGTAGACGTTGAAGAGCATCCGGCCACCAGGTTTCAAAATGCGGGACAACTCCATGAAACAGCGGAGTGGATCCGGTGTGTGGTGAATGACACCGTAAGATACGACCAGATCGGCGCAGCCGTCGGCCAACGGCAGGCAAAGATTTGATCCCAAAACGCCATCTGCATTGAGTGGCGGCTGGCGAACATGCCTCAGCGAGCCGTATGCGAGGTCGACGCAAAACGGAACAATGTTACGGTTGGCCTGGAAGGCGCGGGCAATGGCTCCTCTGCCGCTTCCCACTTCCACCATGAATGAAACATCTTTGAACAAGTAATCGTAGGAGGCGTCGCGCAGATAGCGCCCGAGCGGCACATTATCGAGGGCCAGGTAGTTCTTGCAAGGCTTGTCGTCGTAGTGCTCCAGCACTTCTTCGTGGGCCATGGCGGGCACGTTCGGAACTTCGGCAACGCCGCCATCGGCACGGCGCCCACGGCCGGGCCGCAAGTCGGGAAAAGCTCCCGAGAAACCGTAGACCGCACCGGATGTAACGCCCTCGAGCTTGCCGTCCTCGCGCAGGCGCAAGGCGCCGCCATCAACCGGGTCGCGCAGTTTATCGAGGTACTTCGATATGTCTACTCGGTCAGGCGTTTGGAGCATGAGGAGCTTCTCCTTCCAAGAATATTCTCGCCCACTGCTCGAGCGCCGCTAGAGCCAAGCCAAATTTTTGACGCCGCCTACTCTCCACAGGATGCCACGCAACACGGCGAGTAGAACGGGCGCCAAAATAGCCTAGAACTTCGTCAGGATTCAACCAGCCTCGGCTGCCAATGGCCTCGCGTGACACCAAGTCCGATAGTGGACCTTCGTGCACGATACTTTCGAGATAGGGCAAGAGAGCTTGGGTTCCTCCCTTGCCTGTCTTCGGGCGGTAAATGATGCTTGGGGCAGCCGGCCTTCCATTGCATCCCGAAGCACAATCTTGCTTCTGCCATGGTCTACCCGGCTGGCGACCGGGATTGAAAGCGCTAAATCGACCAGTTCGTTGTCGAGGAATGGCACGCGCGCTTCGAGGCCGTGTGCCATGGTCAGCTTGTCGATGCGCATCAGCTGGTTGGCCACCAGCGGGAAATCGAGTTCAAATTCCTGTGCACCCCGGTCGAAGCCGGAGGCCGTGAAATATGGATCGAACCGGCCGGCAACGCTGTCGAGCAAATCGCGATCCAGAAAGCGCGGAGACAGCATGCGCTCAATGGCACGCTTGGTCGGCATGACACAGCAGATGGCGAGGTACATGTCGCGCTTGCGGGCTGCCGGCAAGTAGCGAAACGGTGACGTCAGAACGCGGTATTGGGGGTAGCCAAGAAAAAGCTCATCCGCCCCTTCACCGATCAGCACAACCTTCACTTTCTCACGCGCAAGCCGGGCAGCCTCATAGGTCGTCTGCAGGACAGGATGAGCGATAGGCTCCTCGATTATGCCGATGATCCGCTTGAAATCGCGCGCAATACTCTCCTGCGGCACGTTCCGTGTGTGATGCCGAATGCCTGCATGCTTCGCCATCAGGGCGGCATGGGGCGTCTCGTCGTCGTCGCGTCCAAAGCCGACGGTGAAACTGTCTATTCTTCCGGGATCGATTTGACGGATCATGCTGGCCACGACCGCGCTCGAATCCAGTCCGCCAGATAGATTGACCCCTATGGGAACGTCGGCGACGAGATGGGATGCCACGGCGCGATCCAATCCGTCGCGCACAGCAGTAACCCATGCTGCATGCGACCGGATGGGCTGCGAAGGATTGCGGCGAGCAAAAGCGACTGGGGTCCCGGGAGCAGACGCGCGATCCGCCCTAACGCGCAGGACGTGTCCCGGCAATAACTGCTGCACGCGCTGGAAAATCGATTGGGGTCCGGCGCTCCAGCCGTAGAGAAGGAATTCATAGAGCGCTTTGAGTTCTATCCCTGTTTGACCCAGGAACGGCAAGAGCGGGCGGATCTCAGAGGCAAAAACAAGAGTGCCGGAAGATGGCACGGCATAGTAGAGTGGCTTGATACCGTGCCGGTCGCGGGCGAGGATCCACTCCCGCGTTCGCGTGTCCCATAGAGCGAAGGCGAACATTCCCCCCAACCGTGGCAGGATGCGCTCACCCCAAATCCTCCAACCCTCGACGATGACCTCTGTATCCGAATTCGTCTGAAATCGGCCGCCACCGGCTTCGATTTCGCTCCTTAGAGAGCGGTAATTGTAGATCTCGCCATTGAAAACGATGGCAACGCTGCGATCGTACGACCACATCGGCTGGTGCCCACCCGCTAGATCGATGATCGACAGCCTGCGATGCCCGAGGCCGGCATTCTGTCCAGATTCGGTCGCCTTGATCACCTCGGTGCCGGCGTCGTCGGGACCGCGATGGGCGATGGCATCCGTCATGGCCTTGAGGCGGGGAAGGTCAAATGGGCCGAGGAAACCTGCAATTCCGCACATCTCAGGTCTGCGCTCCGGTGGCTGCGGCAACAGCGCCGAGAAGCGCCTCTCTGTTTTGGGCGATGGCTGTATCGCGCACGGATTGAACGCGTGCAAGCGACTTGGGATCAGCAAGAATACTGCGTACCATATCGATCAGCAGGTTGGGAGTCTTCATCACGGCCTCAACCGGGACAAGCCAATCCGAGAGCCCCAATCCACTGTAAATCGCATGCCCCTTCCGAGTATAGGCAATGTGGATCGCTGGCGTCCCCATTCGCAAGGCGATGAGCGCCGAATGCAGCCTCATGCCGATCATAAGGTTGAAGCGGCCTAGAAGTGCAGAGAAGGCGGTGATTGGGATATCCTCGACGAGCAGCCTCACCTCTTCGTCGCCAGCGAAACGCTCCTTGAGACGTTCGAGAAACTGGATATCGTCCTCCCACGGTTCGACGCCCGGCTCGTACATGGACAGCAGTACAATCCGCGCATCGTGTTCTTTGCGAAGTGTAGCGACCACATGGGCGAGCTGATCGATCAGGATCGACATATGTGTCTCCGACCTGGTGCGGTAGGCATCGCGTGCAAACTGATAAGGCACAATCGAATTTGCAAAATGGAACCAGAGTCGGACATTGAGGCCGATGACAGGACCGCGCGCACCGGCTGTTAGTTTCTCAATGAGAGAGGTGGACTGAGGAGTCGGTGCCTCATCAAAACCAGACAGAAAAATTCCATCAGCCGAGAGGCGAAGCTTATCTGGGTTGGCGAGGGAGGACAGAAGATCAAAACTCTCCTTGTCGCGCACGAGCGCCAACCGGACGAGGGCCAAAACCCGCCGTGAAAGCCAGCGGCCGGCACGTGTATCGATCGGCCCGGCGCCTTGCATCACGAGAATGATGTCGAGGCCGAGCAGTCTGTAGGTGGCAAAGACGAGCCACATATGTACGAGCTTCAACAGGCTCGAGTCGTCCTGAAGATCAAGGCCTCCCGTCCACAGCACCATGTCGGCATTTCTGAGCGCCTTCAGCCCGGCAGCGCCCGGCCACAAATTGTAGATAGGTCCATAGGGGAGAATGTGTGTGCGGTCGGCGGACGGCACGTGCTCTGGGCGGCTGGCAAAGACCGCACCTACGGGGACGCCAGCGCTCTCCAGCTCGGCAAGGATGGCATATCGGCTCGCGATGTCTCCCCGGTTGCCTCGTATGACGCGCGGTGCGATGAGCGTCATGACGAGACTTTCCTAATCGACAGGAGGGCTGCTTCGTAGGCATCCGCCATACGCCCGGCATCGAACGAAGGTGCACGCGCCAAGCTTTCCTGCTGCATACGCTCAAGCAGGGGTCTGTTCTCGATCAGCGTCTTGAACCCCGCCGCAAATGCGCCGGGAAGGTCCGGTTCGCAGAGAATGCCATTGACGCCATCCTCAATCACACCTTCCACACCTGGGATGCGGCTGGCGACGAACGCAAGTCCCGACCGCAGGGCTTCGGTGGTTACAAGCGAAAGGCCCTCGCTGAGCGAGGGTAGAAACAATATGTCCGATTGCTCCATGATCCGCGCCACGTCTTCAGGGGACCGCCAGCCGTGAAATCGCATGCGCTCGACTACATCTTGCGCGGCGCATGATTTCTCGACGGCCGCACGGTCAGGCCCGTCCCCTACGAGATCGAGCGTCCAGTCGAGATCCCGGATTTGCATGAGGTCCGCGACGCCGGCAGGCAGGTTCTTCTGCGCCTGCATCCGACCCACCCACACGGCGCGCATTGGCCCTAATTCGGTCTGGCCCTTACGTGTCGCCAATCGCGACATGTCTACGCCGTTCGGAATCACGATCGGTGTCCGGCCGTAGGCCTTTTGGGCGAGACCGGCAACGAATTCGGAAACGGCGGTCACTTCGGCCGCAGCGCTCCAGATCGGCGACGTCAGTGGCTTGATGACCCGGAACAGGCGGTCCGTCTGCTCCGGTGCACCGCCCGGAACGTCGCCGAGGTGTGCGGTCAAGAGATAGGGAATGCCCAGTGTCCGGGACGTGAGCCAAGCTACGGTACCGGTCGGCACCGCGAAGTGGACATGCATGACGTCGGGACGAAAACGCCGGGCTTCTGCGAGAGCCGGGGCTTGATGCGCGATCACGTAGGCGAGCATTTCCGACACGCTGCAGCGATCGAGTTGCAGCCGGCCTGCGAAAGCTCTGCGTATTGAGACGCCATCGAGGAGCTCCTCATGGGCAAGCCCTCGAACGTGCGAGGTGAGTACCCTCACCTGGTGACCGCGCGCGACGAGGCGCTTGGCGATCTCGTGTCCCACGCGCCCGCCACCCCCACCAGCAGGCGGCCACTCGTAGCAGAGGGTCAGTATTCGGAGTGGTTGATGCCGCAGGAAAGGCAGCTCGCCCTTTTGGCCAGCACGTGCGGGCATCTCGGCGGTCCCGGGTTCAGCATTGCTCAGCGACATTGGTCAAAGTGGTCTACGAATGACCGTCAATTCTATACTCTGGAACCGAGAGACAAGCTTTCTACCCCACGAGCACAAGCTTGCTACACCGCCCCAGGACTGGCGTAAAGCGATATGCATTTGGCGTGGCAGATCTCGTTATAATTGAGGCAGGTCCGGGGGCGCTGCTCGCAAATCATGTGGTGGCATAGCCTAGTGCAACGGCGAACATACGGTTGATCGTGGGGCGATCATGCGCCACCATCCGACATAGCTGTCGAGTTATTTGGTGGCGACGCCATTGAAGCAGCGCATACAGCGTTTGAGGTGGCTGGCGTAGTTGTTGATGAGGTGGACGACGCCCGCTCCCGGCATCGAATGTGCCTAAGCGTGATCGCTGGAGAACGAACCACATGAGGCGATCATCTGCATGCAGATTGCCACGATCGGTTTGGATCTCACTAAGAACGTGTTCCAGGTGCATGGCGTCGATAGGGAAGGCAGGGGTATCGTCATGCTGCAGCTCCGCCGCGGGCAGATGATCGAATACTCTGCGATGCTAACATTACCAAGTGCAGGTTCGAGTGTTAGCAGTGGGCAACTTTTTGCCAGCAAAGGGTCGGCGATTATTCTGAAGCGCGATGCTTTCCGTCACTTTTTCTGTGTCATCAGGTGCGTTGGTGGTACAGTCGTACCAAGGTGCCAAGTGCCATGAACTTTAAAGAAACAAACTAGGAAGAATACCAAAATGCCGAATCCAAAAGTTTCTGAAACGCGACATAAATCAAAATAGACTACCATATGCAATCAAGGGGCGCAGGTTCAAATCCTGCAGCCGGCACCATTTTCGCGTTACATATTAAATTTTCGAGCGTCATGCTCATCGCGCCACCGTTGGGCGTAAAGACCGATTGATTACGGCTCGGCATGGGGTGCGCCACTCTGGCGATAACAGCAACACAATGAAATCCGGACCGCGCGGCGGCCCGTTTGACCTGGACAGCGCATTCACAAATACCGGCGAAGCGTGATGCCTCTAAGCGAGGAATGAGCGGGATGGAAGTTATCGATGAGCGGCCTCAACATCCCGAGCCGAAGCTGATTGGCCTCGCGGACTTCTCGGCGCCGAACTTCGGCATGGTCATGGCGACAGGCATCGTCTCCCTGGCAGCCCACATGCTCGACAGGCCCACAATCGCCCACGTCCTGTTCCTACTCAACATTGCCGCCTATGTGGTCCTCTGGCTGCTGACCGCACTGCGACTGTACCTTTACCCGAAGCGACTGATCAGCGAACTTGTCGCTCATATCAGCGGGCCAGGATTTTTCTCGATGGTCGCAGCGACCGGCGTGCTCGGCAGCCAGTGCGTCATTCTTACTGGCAGTTTTTTCTGGGGCACGTGTCTATGGGTCTTGGCCATCACGCTTTGGTTCTGTTTGACATATACGATCTTCGCCGTGTTGACGGTCAAGGAGCAGAAGCCGCAACTTGACGAAGGCATCAACGGTGGATGGCTGTTGGCCGTGGTTGCGACACAGTCGATCGCCGTCTTGAGCGCGCTGCTCGCAACTCAACTCGAACAGCCCTACAAACTCGAAATGAACTTCTTAGCCCTGTCGATGTGGTTGTGGGGCGGGATGCTGTACATCTGGCTGATGTCGCTGATCTTCTATCGCTATTCGTTCTTCACGTTCTCGCCCGCTGACCTCTCGCCGCCCTACTGGATCAACATGGGTGCCATGGCGATCTCGACGCTTGCCGGGTCGCTGCTCATCATCAATGCTCCGGAAGCGCCATTCCTGCTGTCACTGCTGCCGTTTCTGAAGGGGTTCACCGTCTTCTTCTGGGCAACGGGGACGTGGTGGATACCGATGCTGGTGGTGCTGGCCTTGTGGCGCCACGTCTACAAGCGGTTCCCGATGCGTTACGATCCTCTGTATTGGGGCGCGGTCTTCCCGCTCGGCATGTACTCTGCCAGCACGTTTCAGATGAACCATGCGCTATCGCTGGATTTCCTCTCCGCGATTCCCCAGTTCTTCTTGTATTGCGCGCTTGTTGCCTGGGTCACCACACTCTTTGGCTTGGCGCATATGCTGCTGCGTTTGCTCAGTGCGACAATTGGCAAGCCGCAAGCGAGCTAGAACCGAGCAAGGGTTTCGACCACCCCATCCAGGGCACGCGAAATCGCGATCAAGATCAGAGCGTGCGCCTACTCTGCCCACTGGCGAGATGCGTTCGGTTGTAGCGTTCTACGCCATTCATCACGGCTTCGCGCGCTAGCGCTGGCGGGCGGTTTTAGCACTTGAAACCCCTGTTTTCCGCATGTATTCCCCTGCAGTATCTTCAACGCTGGTTCTCGACCCCGATTTTGCAATCAGGGGATGCAGGTCAAAACCTGGAGCCAGCACTTTCTTGACCGGAACCCCGTGTCCAAACAATCGCATGATCGCGGCACCCACTGCGCACCGCCGGTGTTGGAGTATGCCGGCGAACTTCTCAGCCGCTACGACGTTCTGTTCTGCGATGTGTGGGGTGTCGTGCACAACGGCCTCACCGCGTTCGAGGGTGCGTGCGCTGCGCTGACGCGGTTTCGCGATGAAGGCGGCACCGTCATTCTGGTCTCAAACGCTCCGGTGCCGAAGAAGCGCGTTGCCGATCTGCTGGCCTCGCGTCATGTACCGCGCAACGCTTGGGATGACATCGTTTCATCGGGCGACATCGCGCTGACGCATATCAACGAGCGCGCGTTCACAAAGCTCTACTGCATTGGACCGCAGGATCGCGACCAAGCGATGTTCAAAGCTCTCGACGCCCAGTCCGTCGATCTTGAATCGGCGCAAGCCATCATCTGCACCGGCCTCAATGACGATCGCAACGAGACGCCGGAGGATTACCGGCCGATGCTTGAGCGCGCCCTTGAGCGCGGCTTGCCGTTCGTGTGTGCCAATCCCGATCTGATCGTCGATGTCGGCGGCACGATCCTCTACTGCGCGGGCGCGATTGCCGACATCTACCAGCATATGGGTGGAGCGGTGTTCTGGGCCGGCAAACCGCACCTCAGCGCTTATGAGACGGCGCACCATAGGTCCGAAGCACTGCGGGACGCCAACGTGTCGCGCAAAAAGGCGCTGGTCATCGGTGACTCGATCCGCACCGATCTGAAGGGTGCTGAAAACTTCGGCTGCGACGCGCTGTTCGTTGCGTCTGGCATTCACCGCCACGACGCCATGGACGGCGAGCGGCTTTCACAAGCCAAGCTCGCCGCGCTGTTCCCACCCGGCACGCCGACCGCCGTCGGCGCGATGATCGAATTGACCTGGTAGGCGTCTCCTATTTCTTCGGCTCGATGGTCGGCGGCGGCTCGTTCTTCGGGCGCTTCGGGTAGGGGCCGTCAGAGAAGCTGTTGAACACCACATCGGGTGACGACGTGTTGCTGCGATGGCGAAAGTCGCCCCATCCAGATGTCGGTCGCTTTCGCCTTATCGAACTTCATGATGTTGTCCTCGCGCCAGCTTTTCGCGCCGGCTTCGCGCACGGCGATGCGGGCGACGTCGTTGTTGAACTCGGTCACATACATCGAGCGCATCATCGCGAACGGCCCATCATTGATGCCCTTATCGAAGGCAACATCAAGCGCCAGGCGGTTGGTATCGACCTTCGCCATGCGCACCGTTGCCGAGCCGCCCTTTTCGAAATCCAGCGTGAAGGTCCGCGTCTTCGGGTCGAACGCGACTTCCTTGATTTTAACGTGCGGACGCTCATCGTAATCGATCGGGCCGACAAGGAACGACGAGCCGTAACCCGTGTTGCGCATGTTCGGCGGCGTCATCGGCCGTGGGCGCCAGTAGCCGTCTTGCGGATAGAGCACGAGCACCTCCTCGGCGCCATCCGTGCGCAGCACCCAGACTTGCAGCAAATGGAGGCCCTTTTCGACGCGATCGCCAATGCGCACGGTGGCAGACGATGGCCGCCAGAACGCCGGAAACGCATAACCGACGACCCACAAATCGGTTTCTTCGTAGAGCGTTACTTTGCGCGGCTGGCCGGGTGCCGCGTAGGACGGATCGGCGCTCATATCGCAAGCCGTCCAATCGGCTTCGAAATTGTCACGCATACCCGCCGACAGATACACCGGATGCGCCGCCTCGATGCGAAACGACCGGACGTCCTTGTTCTGGAACGATACCGCGACGTTATCCTTCTCGGCGCACAGCACCTGCTCGCTTTCATTTTTGACGTCAACCGCCAGACCATCGAGAGATGCCGACATCGCACCGGACGAAAGGGCCAGCCAAAGGCCGAACCCCAGGCTAACGCGAAGTGCGGTTGCGAAACTGTGCGCTGATCGCATTGAGATCTCCAGATTGATTTTTGAGAGGTTCAGGTTACGCATTCGGAGACAGTACCGCATAGACGTCGCCGGAGTTGGCAGCGTGCGGCAAAAGCTCCAGATATTTCGACATCTCGGCGGCAGTGATCCAGCGCCCGAACGTGAGCGTCTGGCTCTCCCCCAATGCCACATCGAAGCGATAGTCGCCAAGGCTCATGAGCATTTCAAGGCAACGCTGCGCCACATCTCGGGCAATTGTCGTGAATTCAAACGATAAGGCGGGGACCGGTTGCGTGAGGCCACGTAAGGCTTCGTCCTCATAGCCTTCAATATCGATCTTAATGAACGCCGGCGGGCCGAACGTCGCGATCAGCCGGTCGAGCGTCACCACCGGTACCGTCAAAGTCGTATCCCACGACTGGCCCTGCCACCCTTCAGCGCCATCGGCTTCGACCAAGAACGCACTCGAAAGCGTCGAGACCGTGGGGTTGCGCGTGTTGACGTGCAGCGTGGAAAGGCCGCGCTCGGCCGCGACGGCGGCAGGCACGAGGATGACGGCCGGATCGCGCCCATGGATCAGATGCAGCGCGCGCTGCAAAAGCGGCTGCGGCTCAAGGGCCACCACACGCGCGCCCAATCTGCGGAACGACGATACGCGATCACCCACATGCGCGCCGATGTCGAACGCTAGATCGCCAGGCTTTATGAAACGCGCGTACAGCGCATCCATCGCGACGCGCGGCGCCTCAGCGCCATGGTAGACGCGCAACGACCGCCACACGCCTTGCAAAGCAACCGATGCCATCTCAGTACCCACCTGCTTTTTCGACGGCCAAGATCTCGGGCGGCGGCGCAAAATCTTCCGGAATACCGGCAATGCCGTGCCGGCGCATAAACCGGCCAAGCGGCGGATAAGCGGTGACAACCGTAAACGGAATGGCGAGCAGATAGCCGGCCGTCAGCGGCAGGCTCCACAGCAGAACGGTAGGCGAGATCGCGAGCAGCGCGCCGCAAACAGCCAGCCCAAACACGAGTTGCGGCCAGAGCGCGGCAAACGCCTCACGCCATGAGACACCATCGCTATCGCGCTTCTGCCCACTCCAGATGATAGAGCGGCCGAACGGCAGACCGAGCATGAACAGCGACGTGCGGATGGTCGTCACCGCACCTTGCAGGAATGAGAACACGATCTCGATCACCGCGCTGACGCTAAACCGCAGAGCACCGCCAAAGCGGCGTATTTCGCCGGTCGTCGTTGCGGCATCAATCAGGCCCGCTATTTTCGGGCTGAGGTACATCTCCAGGAAAACGCCATACAGCAGCTTCGCCGACGTAACCGGAAAATCTGCCTGTGCCTGCGCATCAAGCGCGGCCAACGGCAGCAGCGCGATCATCAGTGTCCAGGCCGGAATGCCAACGAACATCAGAATCGCCCACAGCAACTGAAACCGGCTGATCGGCTTTAAGTCTGGCAGATCCAGCAACTTCAGATACTGCATATTGCCCTGGCACCAGCGCACGTCACGACCGATAAAGACCAAAGCATCGGGCGGATTATCTTCGTACGACCCATCTTCAACAGGCATCACGCGCACCTCGAACCCGGCGCGGCGCATTAATGTCGCTTCGACCTGATCGTGCGACAGCACATGGCCGCCAAGCGGCGGCCTGCCCGGCAAAACCGGAAGATCGCAGTGTTCGACGAACGGCGCGATGCGAACGAGCGCGTTATGCCCCCAATAGGGGCCGCAATCACCGACCCACCAGGCTTGTCCCATGGTGTAGGCCCGCATGCCGTGGCGCATGCCAAACTGGAAAATACGTGCAAACGCCGACGATGATGGCGTGCCGACGACGAGGCTTTGCAAGATCCCGATGCGCGGATGGGTTTGCATAATGCGCACGAGGCGGACAATCGCGGCGCCGGTCATCAAGCTATCGGCATCGAGCGGCAACATGAGTTCGAAGTCCTGCCCCCAGCGCATGCAGAAGTCGCGGACGTTACCGGCCTTGAACCCGGCATTATCCGTGCGCCGCCGATAAACGATGCGCGCGCCATCTGGGTCAGCCGCGCGCCACGCTGCGATGATCGCCTGCTCGTCGGCCGCCACATCGTCGCGACTGGTATCGCTCAGGATGAAATAGGAGAAGGCCTGCCCCTCACCGGTGGCGTCGAGGCTGGCTTTGACGGTCTTCAGGCGCAGGATCGCCCGCGTTGGGTCTTCGTTGCGCAGCGTCATCAGAACGGCGGTGCGGATCGCCAGCGGCTCCTTACCGTCCGCTGCCGCCAGGAAGGGAGCGACGTCCGCCAGCCGCGCCTTGCCGCCTGCCAGTAACCAAAGGCCGATCATGGCATTCCAGAAGCCCAGCACCGACCACGGCGTGCCGAAAACGAAGCAGACGAACAGGATGCGGTCCACCCACGTCCACCCGCCCACCGAAAGCAGCGAAGCAAACGACGCCAGCAGCAAGCCCCACGTGACCAGATTAACACTTAGGACCGCAAGCCGCCGGCCGTTAAGCGTGGCGTTTGCCTGAAGCCCGGCGGGTGAGCTAAGGCTTGTGGTGTTCAACGGACCGTCGGCACCTGCCGGCTGTCCGGAAACGGGTGGCTCTACTTTGTCGGTCCGCTCGCTCATCGTTTTGGTCAAATCGATCCCGCTATGCACGAAAAGCCCGCCGGTTCCCGTTCGCCTGTCCCTGCGACCCCACCCGGGTCCGCGGCGCGCCGCAGTCTCGGCCAGATCGTGGTGGCGCGCAGCTTGTGGTACGTCAAGCCCGGTGTTGCGGAGCTGCGCAGCGAGCGCCTTGCAGCACCCCGCCCCGGTGAAGCCCGCGTCGCCACCCAGTTCAGCGCCATCAGCCGCGGCACCGAGCGCCTCGTCGCGAACGGCGAGGTGCCGGAAAGCGAATGGGCACGTATGCGCGCCCCGTTCCAGACCGGCGCGTTTCCCTACCCCGTGAAATACGGCTATTCGGCGACCGGCGTCGTAACCGCAGGATCGGACAAACTTCTCGGTAAAACCGTGTTCTGCCTGCATCCCCACCAGGATCATTTTCAGGTGGCCGAAGACATGCTGGCGGTGGTGCCGGACGACATCCCGGCGCGCCGCGCGACGCTGGCCGCCAACATGGAAACGGCGCTGAACGCCCATTGGGACGCCTGCACCCAGCCGGGCGACCGCGTGGCAATCGTCGGGGCTGGCGTTGTCGGCCTGCTGACCGGCTACCTCGCACGGCGGATCGCGGGCACGGAGGTTGTTGTTACCGATATCGACGCGGGCCGGGCTGACCTCGCACGCGCGCTCGGCTTGACGTTTGTCATGCCCGGCGACCTCCCTAAGGACAACCGCATCGTCATTCATACTTCGGCGACGGGCCCGGGCCTCGAAACCGCCATCGACGCCGCCGCGTTTGAAGGCCGCGTCATCGAATTGAGCTGGTATGGCCTGCGGCCTGCAACCGTCCGTCTTGGCGGCGCGTTCCACAGCCGCCGCTTGCAAATCATTTCGTCTCAAGTCGGCCACGTCGCACCAGCGCAGCGCTCGACGATTTCCCACCGCCAGCGTTTGCAAAAGGCTATTGCTCTGCTGGATGATCCAAGGCTCGACGCGTTGGTGAGCGAGGACATTGCCTTTGACGACGCGCCCGCCCGCCTGACGCAGATCTTTAATGCCGCCGCGTCGGGCCCCTGCCCGCTGCTTCGCTATCAAAACGCATAGGAACAGAACCGCCCATGTATTCTGTCGAAGTCCGAGACCGCATCATGATCGCGCACTCTCTTCCAGACCCGTTCTTCGGTCCGGCGCAGAACATGCACGGCGCGACGTTCGTCGTCGATGTCGCGTTCTTTCGCGAAGAACTCACCCGCCAGAACGTCGTCGTCGATATCGGCGCGGCGCTCGATGTGCTCTCGAAAACCTTGAAGCCGCTGTCCTATCAGAACCTCGATGCGCTGCCGCAATTCAAAGGTATCCTGACGACGACGGAATTCCTGTGCCGTTATGTTTTCGATGCCATCGCAGCGGCGGCCAAGACTGGAGCACTTGGCGAGGAAGGCAAACAACTCTCGCGCATCCGCGTGACGCTTTCGGAAACCGATCTGGCGCGCGCGACATTTGAAGGGGCTTTGCGTGCCTGAAGCCATTTTTGCAGTACCTGGTGATTTGAGAAGTCCGACGGGCGGATACGCCTATGACCGGCGCGTCATGGAACGACTGCCGGACTTCGGCGTCAGCGTTGTACATCTGCCGTTGCCGGACTCGTTCCCCACACCGAGCGATGATGACGTTGAAGAGACCATCCGCATCATCGAGGACCGGCAGAAACCCTCGATCCTGGTTGTCGACGGGCTCGCCTATGGCGCCTTCACCCAGCCGCTGCTCGATAGCCTCGACGGGCGTGTGATCGCACTTGTCCACCATCCGCTGTTTCTCGAAACCGGCCTGCCGCACGCGCGTAAAGTCGAACTGCGCAATACCGAGACGGCGGCCCTGCTGCGTGCCGACCACATCATCGTCACGAGCCGCGCTACCAAGCGCATCCTGACCGAGCACATGGGCCTTCCGTCCCAAAAAATGACGGTTGCGGAACCGGGCACCGATCCTGCCGGTCGGGCGACCGGCACCGGCATGCCGCTGCATATTCTTGCCGTCGGCGCCGTCATGCCGCGCAAGGGTTATGATGTGCTCGTCGAAGCGCTTGCCAAGATCACCGATCTCGATTGGCGCATGACCATCGCCGGCGCGCTCGATCGCCATCCGGCGACCGTCGAGCAACTGCGCGCCTTGATCGACAGCCACAACCTGCAGGATCGCATCCATCTGGCCGGCAAAGTTGTGCCCGCGACACTCGACCGGTTTTACGAAAGCGCCGATCTGTTCGTCTCGGCCTCGCTGTTCGAAGGCTACGGCATGGTGCTCGCGGAAGCCATGGCGCGCGGCCTTCCGATCGTGACGGCAACGGGTGGCGCCGCCGGCGATACCGCAGGGCAAGCGGTGGCACTGCATGTGGAATCTGGCAATGTCGAGGAACTGGCCGCCGCCATGCAGCGTGCGCTGACTGACAAGAAGCTGCGCGACCGGCTGGCGGATGCCGCCTGGGACGCAGGCCGCGCCCTACCGACGTGGAATGAAACGGCGCGGCGCGTAGCGGCCGTCATCCTTGGGATGCGTCTATGACAGCCTTTTCAGCGGAATGGCTTCAGCTTCGCGAAGGCGCCGATCAAGCTGCCCGCAATAGCGAGATCGCCAATGCCGTATCGGCGCGTTTCGCACTACGCGACGCGATCAGCGTCGTCGATCTGGGGTGCGGCACGGGCGCGAACCTGCGCGCCACGGCATCGCTGCTGCCAAACCGCCAGTTGTGGCGGCTCATCGATAGCGACCCGGCGCTGCTTGATGCCGCCCGGATAGACCTCATTCGCTGGGCCGACACGGCACTGCGCGAGGGTGACGAGCTGATCTTGCGCAAGGGCCATGCCGATATCCGCGTATCGTTTTCGCAGCTCGATCTGGCGACCGATATTGAGCGCGCTTTTGACGGCGCCCCCGCGCTTATTACCGCTTCCGCCCTGTTCGATCTTGTCTCGGAAACGTTCATAAAAACAATCGCGCGGTTGTGCACCGAACGGAACGCGGCGTTCTATACGGTTTTAACGTACAACGGCGTGCAGCGCTGGAGCCCACACCGCCCGGCTGACAATCAAATCGCCAGTGCCTTCCATCGCCACCAACTGGGCGACAAAGGCTTTGGTCCGGCCGCTGGGCCGATGGCGCCGTCTATCCTGGCCGATCAGTTTCGTTTGAACGGCTACACCGTTCTCGAAGGTGAGAGCTATTGGGTGCTCGGCCGCAATGACCGGATGCTGCTCGAAGAATTGCAACGCGGCTACGCGATGGCGGCCGCCGAGACAGGCATCGTCGATGCCAAGACCATCGAAGGGTGGATCAAGGTGCAGCGAAGCGGCGCCGAAGTCGGCCACACGGACACGTTCGCCGCGCCCGCGTGAACTATTGCCTTTGCCTCCGATCCAGCCATCAGGCGACGGGATTCTTTTTCGGCAGCATCCTCTCGACCACCCGGTCCTTGCGGATCAGTTTGTGATAGAGCGCGCCGCCGATGTGCAGCAGCACAAGCACAATGAGAATTTTTGCCCCCAGTTCGTGCAGCTCGTAGACTTGCTCCGACATCTCTTTGTTCTCAAGCGTCACCGTCGGCAAGCGGACGCCGAACACGTCGAGATAGTTTCCAAAGGAACTGGCAACATATCCGCCAATCGGAACGGCAATGAGCAAGAGATACAGCAGCCAATGGACGAGATGGCCGATACCCGTGAGCGCCGGCGGCACACTCGGATCGGAGCGAGGCGCACCTTGTGTGAGGCGATAGGCAAGCCGCAGGATCACTAGGAACAAAATTATCAAACCCAACGTCTTATGCGATGAATAAAGAGTATTTGTCAGCCCATCCCACACACCTTTGACAGGTTCGCCAAGGTCGTTGACGCCCACCATCTCCTTGCCGCGATAGACCATATAAAGGCCGATAGGGACCTGAATGAAAACAAGCGCCGCAACCCACCAATGATAGCGCCTTGCGGCGGGCGTGTAGACGGCAACATCAGTATCGCTTGAGTGCGCCATGCGTTGCTCCTCAATCACAATCCGTCAAGTCACAATCAAATAACACATCACCATCGTCAAGAACATGAACCGTTGTCGGTGGGCGACGCGCTTCATCGAGGCCGGCGATCGCCTTCAGCGACAACCCCGGCGTGCCGGACCCGAGAATGATCGGCGCCACAAGAACGTGCAGCCGATCAACCGCACCGGCATCGATGAAGGCTGAAATCGTCGACGCGCCGCCTTCAACCAGTATTTTTTTCAAACCCGCGTTGAACAGCGCCGTCACGATTTCATTAGGATCCAGCAGTGCACCGCAGCGCCCGACCACGATCTGTTCCAGGCCGGGCCGTACAGCACCACTCTCACCGCGCACCACGATGCAGCGCACACCGTCGTCCAGCAGAACGCGGGCGTGGGCGTCCATCCGGCCGTTGGGATCGATGATCACGCGCGCCGGGTGCCGCCCAGCAACGCGCCGAACGGTCAACAGCGGATCGTCCGCCGCAACCGTACCGATGCCGACGACAACCGCATCGACGTTGGCCCGCAGCCTGTGAACATGGTCGAGAGCGCAATCCCGGTTAATCCAGCGCGACGCACCGGTCGGTGTGGCAATGCGGCCGTCAAGCGATTGGCCGAGTTGAGCGATGACATAAGGGCGGCCGGGAGCCGCGTTGATCAATGGCGCCAGAATATCGTCGCTGCCCGCCGCTTCGGCAGCACTCATATGCACCACAGGTTGGCTGATCAATCGGGCCGTCATAAAGCCGTCCGCTTTCTGTCAACTGACGCCCTGACGAAGTGCTATAGAGCCCATGGAATGGCACCAACAGCCAGCGTACAGGGACTTCATGACGGTTTTCCATAGTCGTTTCGTTGGGCGCGAACAAGGCTCGCGGCTGATGGCGCTAGTTTTCCTTGCCGCCGCCTGGGCCGTCTTGGCGTGGCCGTGGCTTTCGGGCGCCGTCACCATCCCCTGGGACGCGAAAGCCCAGTTCCTGCCGCAACTCCAGTTCCTTGCCGCCAGCTTCGCGAAGGGCGAAAGCCCATTCTGGGCGCCGTATGTGTTCTCCGGCCATCCACAGATCGCCGACCCGCAATCGCTGATTTTTTCGCCGCCCTTCGTGCTGCTGGCGTGGCTTAATCCGGCCCCATCGGCCTGGGCTGCCGACGCGACGCTCTTTGCGATGGTGCTGATCAGTGCGGCGGCACTTTTCCTGTGGCTGACGGACAAAGGCTGGCACGCGGCGGCGGCCCTGCTGTCGGCCATCGCATTTGCGTTTGGGGCGGCCATGGCGTGGCGCATCCAGCACGTCGGCCAGGTGATGAGCCTCGCCTATTTGCCCATCACGCTAGTGTTGCTCGACCGGGCGCTGTCGCGACAGTCCGTGCTCTATGGCTTGGCGGCGGGGGCCGTCGCCGGACTGCTCGTGCTCGGCCGCGATCAGGTGGCGCTGTTGTCGGTCTATTTTTTAATCAGCTACGTCATCGCCGGATGGCTAAGCGGCCGCGATCGCGGCCATGCCGTGCGCCGCCCACTTGCGCCGCTGACGGCCGCGACCATAGCCGGGCTCGCGGTGATCGTGGTGCCGGTCGTGCTGACGACCCTAGTGGCTGCCGGGTCCAATCGCCCGTCAATCGACTTTGAAGGTGCGGGCCGGGGTTCTTTGCATCCGGCTCTCTTCCTGTCGATGCTGTCACCCGATGTGTTCGGCGCAACCGGCAACATGAGCGAGTATTGGGGTCCGCCGAGTTTCCGCTGGAACGATACCGGCCTCTATATCGCGCAGAACATGGGACAGATGTACCTCGGCGCTCTGCCCGCCGTGTTGCTGATCTGGGGCTTTATCAGCGGCGTGCTGTGGCAGCCGGGTATCCGCGTGTTCGCGATAGCCTTTGTTTTCAGCATTATTTATGCGCTTGGCTGGTACACGCCGGTTTTCAAACTGGTGCATGCGACGTTACCCGGCGTCGATCTTTTTCGCCGCCCAGCAGACGCCGTCTTCCTGATCGGATTTCTGGCGAGCGTACTGGCCGGGCATGCGCTCAACGAACTGCTGTCAGCCCCCGCACCGCGCCTTGAACGCTGGCAGAAAGCGCTGCTGGTGGCGGTCCCGGTGGCGGCGTTTGTGGCGATGTTCGCGCTTGCCTACAGCTTCGACATGCTTGATCAGGCGCTGCCGAAAATTGTCATACCCGCTGCGATTACGCTGGCTGGCGCCGCGTTGCTCTATGGCATGTCGGGCCGTCCCGTGCCGGCTGCCTCCGCCGTGCTCGTGGTTGCGCTCTTTATGAGCGCGGATCTTTGGTATTCCAACGCGCCCGGCGGCGCGACCGGACTGCCGCCCGCCACCTATGACTCGCTCGACCCGCACACCGACAATCCAACATTGGCGCTGCTGAAGAAATTGACCGCCGCATCGGCGAATGACACGCGCCGCGATCGCGTCGAGATCGTTGGCTTCGGATTCCATTGGCCAAACGCGGCGTTGACGCACAGCCTCGAGAGCACGCTCGGCTACAACCCGTTAAGGCTCGGCATCTACGCGCGCGCCACGGGTGCCGGCGATACTGTCGGCCTGCCGGACCAGAAAGGCTTTTCGCCGCTCTTTCCCTCTTATCACTCGCGCCTCGCCGACCTGCTCGGGCTGCGCTACATCGCAACGAGCGTACCGATCGACCAGATCGATAAAACCTTGAAACCGGGCGACGTCATGCTGGTCGCCAAGACCGCCGACGGTTTTGTTTATGAAAATCCCCGCGCCCTGCCACGCGCCATGTTCGTATCGCAAAGCGTGACGGGCGACTTCGAATCCATTCTGACGACCGGGGACTGGCCGCCAAGCGATCCGGCAAAGACCGTGGTACTGGAACAAGCCGCCGACAGCACAACGCGCGGCCCAGGTACGGTCCGCATCGTATCGTATTCCAACACCCGCATCGTCCTTGGCGTTGACAGCCCCGACGGCGGCTATGCCGTCTTGAACGACATCTGGCAGCCGTGGTGGTTCGCAACGCTCAATGGCGAGGACGTTGCGATCCTCAAGGCAAATGTGTTGTTCCGGGCCGTTGCCGTGCCGCCAGGGCGCCACACAATTACGATGACCTTTGAGCCGCTGCGGGGCGCCTGGGTGCAACTGACGGCGCCCAAGCCTAAATAACCGCTTGCGCAGACTTACAGGGACCGTAAAGACCGCACGTCCATCGGCAATTCGCAAAGTCCAGCATGACCCCCGGCCCCCTCACCCTGCTGCAAATCTACAAACGCGCGCTTGCCCTGCTCGCGCCGGAAAAGCATTTGGCCATCCTGCTGGCGTCCGCCGGCGTCGTCATTGCCGCCATCCAGCTGGCAGAGCCGGTGCTGTTCGGGCGCGTCGTTGATGCGCTGAGCAAGAACGAGAATGCGTTTGGCTTGATCGGCATCTGGGCCGCGCTTGGCCTGTTCAGCATTCTCGCAGGCGTCATCGTCGCGACCTACGCTGATCGTCTGGCACACCGCCAGAAGCTCGTGCAGATGGCCGACGTGTTCGAGCGCGCCATTGCGCTACCGCAGCATTACCACGCCGAGCGCGGCTCGGGCGCAGTGATCCGCACCATCCTGTCCGGCACCAGTTCGCTGTTTTGGCTGTGGCTCGGCGCCATGCGTGATCAGTTGACGGCTCTGTTCGGCATCATACTGCTGATCCCAACGGCGATCAGCATGGATGCACGCATGTCGATCATCCTATTCGCGCTGGCCGCCG
This sequence comes from Hyphomicrobium sp., assembly GCA_016716675.1. Taxonomy (GTDB): domain Bacteria; phylum Pseudomonadota; class Alphaproteobacteria; order Rhizobiales; family Hyphomicrobiaceae; genus Hyphomicrobium_B. The sequence continues at coordinate 29,832 of JADJVG010000002.1, read as the reverse complement.
CCTATACGCTGCTGAACGTCTTCGTTATGGGCAAGACATCGGCGGGGCAAGCCGCCGTCGAGGGCTATGAGACGCAACTGTCAGGCCGCGTGGTCGACGTGATCGGCAACGTCACGGTCGTGCAAAGCTACGCGCGGCTTCAGGCCGAAACGGCGGCCCTCAAGGCTTTGATGCAGGATCTCCTCAAGGCCCAATATCCCGTGCTGAGCTGGTGGGGCATTCTGGCCGTGCTGCAGCGCGCCGCCGCCACTTTGACCATGGTGACGATCTTCGTTGCCGGCGCGACGCTCGCCGGACGTGGCGAATTGACGGTTGGTGAAATCGTCAGCTTCGTCGCCTTCGCAACGCTTCTGATTGGCAAGCTCGACCAGCTCTCGGGCTTCGTCGTGCGCGTGCATCAGCAGGCACCGACGCTGCGACTGCTCTTCGGCCTGATGGACCAGTCGGTCGCCAGCGCCGATCCGCCGGATGCCAAGCCGCTGCCGCCCGTCGCGGGCAATATCCACTTCGACGACGTCAGCTTTAAATACGGCAGCGGCCCGCAAGGGATCTATAACGTTACTTTCACCGCAAAGGCCGGCGAGACGATCGCGCTAGTCGGCCCGACGGGTGCCGGCAAATCAACGGCAATCGCACTGCTGCAACGCTTCCGCGTTCCGCAGAAGGGCCGCATCAACATCGACGATACTGACATCGCGCGCGTCACCATGCAGTCGCTGCGCCAGTCGATCGCGGTCGTGTTCCAGGACGCCGGCCTGTTCAATCGTTCGATCGGAGAGAACATTCGCATCGGCAAGCCGGACGCGACGGACGCCGAAGTCGAGCGCGCCGCAACACTTGCGGAAGCGCACACCTTCATCTCGCAAAAGCCAGGCGGCTACGATTTCGTCATCGGCGAGCGCGGCGCCTCGCTGTCTGGCGGCGAGCGCCAGCGCATTTCAATCGCACGCGCTATTCTGAAAGACGCGCCGATCCTGATCCTTGATGAAGCGACCAGCGCGCTTGACGCCGAGACGGAAGCCAAGATCAAGCGTGCGCTCGATACCTTGCGCCGGGGGCGCACGACGTTCGTGATCGCCCACAGGCTTTCAACCGTCGCCGATGCCGATGAAATTCTGGTGCTCGATCACGGCCGCATCGTCGAACGCGGCACATTCGAGACGCTTGCGGAGGGTACAGGGCTGTTTGCACGCCTCGTTGCCGAAGGCGGCTTTACGGTGCCGAAGACGACGGGCGAGAGCAGCGCTCCGGCAGAAGCGCCCGTCGTATTGCGATCAAGATAACGTGCTGATGACCGACCGGCTCAGATTTTATGAGCCATACGCGCGCGCTTGGTTTCGAGATACCGCTTGTTGAATTTGTTGGGCGGCACAACGATCGGCACGCGCTCCGCGATGCGAATGCCCTTCGCCTTGAGCGCTTGCTCTTTGGCGGGATTGTTCGACAGCAGCTTCACCTCGCTCATGCCGAGATCGACGAGTACACGCGCCGACAGATCGTAGTCGCGGCTATCGACGGGGGCACCAACTGAGATATTGGCTTCGACCGTGTCGAGGCCCTTGTCCTGCAGCGCGTAAGCCTGAATCTTCTTGAACAAGCCGATGCCGCGGCCTTCATGATAGGGCACGTAAACGATGGCACCATACGGCGCGGTCGTGAGGACCTTCAAAGCGGCCTGGAGTTGCTGATAACAATCGCAACGCAGCGAGTGGAAGATATCGCCCGTCACGCAACCCGAGTGAATGCGGACAACCGGAATTTCATCCTTCGCAACGTTGGGCGCCCGGTGAATGAGAACCAGCACTTGCTCTTCCGTCGTGTCACCCTGATAGGCATGAGCCTCCAGCGTCAGCTCGCGCCCTTCAAGAGCGATCGGCAGAACCGTTTCGACGGACCAGTCGGCTGGCAATTTCGCAGATTTCAAAGCACCCACGTCGCATAACTCCCACAGCAGATTCGCATATGCCCCATTCGGCAGCATAAAGCAAAGGCGGCGTGCCTATATTGGCCACAGCCACCCGCTCAATTAAGTACGTCGATCGATATCTCACAGATCACTTAACACGTTGAAATTCGACGCCATCAAGGCTCTGCGTCAACTCACGTTTACGCCATTTAAATGGTAAGCGGCGGCTGATACGCAAGATGTCGCAATGACCTCATATCGGGCCAATCACCGTTAGCGCCCTGCGCCGCGCGCAAATTCGATTTTAGGGCAGCGATCCATGACTGAGGTCAAACCAGCCACTTCGGCTTCGTCGGCGGCTTGTGCGTTGACGATGCCGAGTTGCATCCAGACGACCGAAATGCCCAGCGCGTCCTTGAGGGCAATCGCCTCACGCACCACGACCAGCGCATCCTCGGGCAGGCGGAAAATATCGACCACATCGACGGGCGCGGGCACGTCGGCAAGCGTCGCATAGACTGTGCGGCCCAGAACCAACTGGCCCGCGAGACCGGGATTAACGGGATGGACGACGTATCCCTTGGCGATCAGGGCCAACATCACGCCATAGCTTGCCCGCTCCGGCTTGTTGCTGGCGCCGACGACGGCGAACACCCGCGCGGACTTCAAAATCCGGTCGATGACCTCATCGCTATTTCTATCAGCTGTCATGGCGAAACACCCGGCAGGATGATGCGCCCCGCATTGTCAAATGACCAGAATGGATTGTGAGCCACTTCCCACAAATGGCCGTCAGGATCTGCGAAATAGCCTGCATAGCCGCCCCAGGAGGTTTTCGCGGCAGGCTTGGCAAGCGTTGCGCCAGCTGCGACGGCCTCCGCCAACACGGTATCGACGTCCTTCTCCGTGGCCACATTGTGGGCGAGCGTCACACCGGAAAACCCAGCGGCAGAAGACACGACGCGGTTGGCATCTTGCGCCAGCGCGGCGCGCCCAAACACCGCAAGCACAACGCCGCCCGCGTCAAAGAACGCAACGTCCGCTGTGCTGTCGGAAGATGCCTTGAAACCTAGGCGCTCATAAAAGGCAATCGAAGCCGCCACATCGTCAACGCCCAGCGTAATGAGCGATAGTCGCGGCTGCATGCGTTACTGATCCTTCCAAACAGGGGGGCGCTTTTCAACAAACGCGCAGATGCCCTCAGTGGCGTCAGCACTCATCATGTTCTTGACCATGATCGCCGCAGCATAGGCATAAGCCTCGGTCAACGGCAACTCGATTTGGCGATAGAAAGCTTCCTTGCCGATGGCAACTGTCGCCTTGGATTTTGCTGCGATCCGTCGCGCCATCTCGAGCGCTTCGGGCATGACCAGATCAGAGAACACCGCGCGGTTCACCAGGCCATAACGCACGGCCTCATCGGCCGCCATGGTCTCACCGAGCAACAGCATTTCGAGCGCCTGCTTGCGCGGCACGTTGCGCGACAGCGCCACCATCGGCGTCGAGCAGAACAATCCGATGTTGACGCCGGGCGTTCCAAAGTGCGCGGTGTCAGACGCGATCGCTAGGTCGCACGTCGCGACAAGCTGGCATCCGGCGGCCGTTGCTGTGCCTTGCACCGCCGCTATGACGGGCTTGGGACACGCCACAATGGCCTGCATCATGGCGGAACACGACGACATCGTTTCATCGAAAAACGCACGCCCGCCGTCCGCGTCTGTGCGGTGTGCTGTCATTTCCTTGAGATCGTGACCGGCTGAGAACACCGACCCGTTCGCCGCGATCACAATGGCCGCGACGTCCGCGTCGCGACCGGCTTCGGTGATGGCCGCGTGGATTGCATGGATCAGAGACAGCGACAGGGCATTACGCGCGCCGGGGCGATTGAGGGTCAACATGGCGACGCCCGGCTCGGGGCGCGATATCAGCAGGTCACCCCCCTCGGGTGCGCGTACATCCGTCATTCTGCGTAAACCTTCCGCTCGCAGCTATTGCAGGGCTTTTTCAATTTCAGCGCGATGCGTTTTGACAACTTCAATGTTTTCCTTGTTCTGCAAGGGCGGCGTCGTCTTGATCGCCTCTGATAATTCATCGACGAGCTGCTTCTTGTCGGCGTCGGGAATGCTCTCGTCTTTCTTGACGTCGTCGAGTTCTTTTTGCAGCGCTTCGACAGGATCGGTGAATTCGCCGGTTTGTGTATCGAGACCGGCCATGACGATCGAAATGTTGGCCGCGACGTCATCCAACTCGGCAAAGCTCTCGAAGCCGTGCTTTTTGGCAATGCCCTCAAGTTCGGCCTGCAAAGCCGGATCGGCGGTTTCGCCCGCGGCTTGAATTTTGGAGGCGATGGCGGCGAGGTCGCTCTGAGCTTTGATGAAGTTCGAGACTTGCGCGTCCGTCAGCTTGATTTGCTTGACCTCCTGCGCTCCCGCACCCGACAGGCTGATCAACAATCCGGCGATCACAACACCAAGCAACTTGGCAATACGATCGAAATAGCCCGTCATAGAAAAATTCTCCTCGAAAAGCCCGGCCCACGATTGGCACTGGGCAACCGCGACAGTGACATCGGGAGTGCGACATTATTAAGAAGAGCAGCTCCGCACACACCTCGCGAGCAAATCATGATTTGCGCAGCTATGCACGAAGCCTGTTGCGCGATATCGACCGGGTTTCCGTGCCTGGGCATCGGCGATTATCGGCTTGACAAACCCACAGGTAAGGCCTTATATCTCTTCTTGATTTGAAGGTTAAGTCTCGGCCCAGCGCCCACTAGCGGATGGAGGCCCACGGCCGTGCCCTCCTGCGGGCGGCAAGGACACCGCCCCCTGCAAGAGTCGGGCGCCGAGGCGTGCCGGCCCTCGCGCGGCACAACCCGCCAAGGGCGCGCCGGCCAGAGCCGGGGGCGCCAAGCCGGCAGCGCGAGACCCCGGGGGGCTTAGAGGCGCCGGGGGAAGCCGCGCGGGGCGGCGTACCCGAATCAAGCGGTATTAGAATACCACAATACGGTATTTCGCTACCGCTTTGCCTAACCATATGCTATTACTACATTTTCTCAATGCGTGAATTTTTAAATTGAACACACCCCCGCATCTGTGTATGCACCGTGCAGAGCGCGTCGGCAAACCGGCGCGCCTTGCATTTTTAAGCCTCACATCCGGCAGCAGGCAGGAGCCTTACCTCGCTATGTCAACTTATGTCGCCAAGCCGGCAACGGTAGAAAAGAAGTGGATCCTGATCGACGCCGAAGGGCTTGTCGTCGGCCGCCTCGCTTCTCTCGTCGCCATGCGCCTCAAGGGCAAACACAAAGCCACCTACACGCCGCACGTCGATTGCGGAGATAACGTCGTCATCATCAACGCTGACAAGGTTGTCTTCACCGGCGCCAAGCGCGACGACAAGGTCTACTACCGCCACACTGGTTATCCGGGCGGTATCAAGGAGCGCACGCCGCGCCAGATCCTGGACAGCAAGCATCCTGAGCGCATCGTGGAACTGGCCGTCGAGCGCATGCTCGCCCGCGGCCCGCTGCAGCGCCAGCTGATGCGCAACCTGCGCATCTATAAAGGCGCAGACCATCCGCACGTCGCCCAGAACCCGGTCGTTCTCGACGTCGCCAAGTTGAACCGTAAGAACGTGAGGGTCTAAGTCCAATGGCAACCGAAACAAAGACCCTCGCCGATCTTGGCGGCATCAAGACCGTAGCTGCCGCTCCTGAAGCCGCACCCGTTCGCGTGCAGAAGCTCGATAAGCTCGGCCGCGCCTACGCAACCGGCAAGCGTAAGGATGCGGTCGCCCGCGTCTGGATCAAGCCGGGCAAGGGCATGATCACGGTCAACAACAAAGACTTCAAAGCCTACTTCGCCCGTCCGGTTCTGCAGATGATGCTGCAGCAGCCGCTGAACCTCGCCAACCGCGCCACGCAGTATGACATCCGCATTTCCGTCGCTGGTGGCGGTCTGTCGGGTCAGGCAGGCGCTGTGCGTCACGGCATCTCGAAGGCCCTCACCTACTACGAACCCGACCTGCGCGGCGTTCTCAAGAAGGAAGGCTTCCTGACCCGCGATAGCCGCACCGTCGAGCGTAAGAAGTACGGTAAGGTCAAGGCTCGTAAATCGTTCCAGTTCTCGAAGCGCTAAGCGCGCCTTGCAGCTGCGACATTGCAACAGCCCGCCCTCACCGGCGGGCTGTTCTGTTTTTCTGGGCCCGAGACTTGCCGCAAACCTTCAGGGGTGCCACATAGCGCACCAACAGTTGATAAACGCGCCCAGCATGGCCGCGAATATGCTGTCGAAATCCTGCCTTCCGGAGAACCACACGCATGGACTGGTTGATGACAAGCCTAGGTGATCTGTTCAACCTGCTCGCCATTGAAATCGAGCACGTGCTGTCGCCGGAATGGTGGAGCACCCACACGGTACCCTTATTCAACATTCTAATGATCGACCTGACGCTCGCCGGCGACAACGCCATCGTTGTCGGCATGGCAGCGTCCCGCGTGCCCAAAGAGATGCGCGGCAAGGTCATCTTCTGGGGCATCACCGGCGCTGTCATCCTGCGCATCATGTTTTCCGCCGTCGCCCAGCAGATGCTGCAGGTCATCGGCCTGACACTCGCGGGCGGCCTGCTGTTGCTGTTCGTGTGCTGGAAGATGTACAACCAGATCAAGGATGAACATCAACCGTCCATGGACGAGATCGAAAGCAATCTCGCCTCCACGTCTACGACCGGCTCTGGCGCGACGTTCTGGTCGGCGCTTTGGACAATCATCCTCGCAGACCTCTCGATGTCGCTCGACAACGTGCTCGCGGTTGCAGGCGCGGCCGGTGAATCGACACTCGTGCTCGTCATCGGCTTGGCCATTGCGATCGTCCTGATGGCCGTTGCCTCGAACTACATCGCCAAACTGCTGCAAAGCTATCCTTGGATCGCCTGGATTGGTCTGCTCATTATCCTCTTCGTCGCGCTCGACATGATCTATCGCGACAGTCATCAGGTTGCGTGCGCGGCCTGGGGCGTCGGCTGCTCGGAAACCATCTTGCAGGGCATCCAGCACCGGCTCGGCATCGGAGGTTGACATGACGAAAGCGAAGACGGTCTTCATCGACGGCGAGGCTGGCACCACCGGCCTGCAGATTGCCGATCGGCTGGCGGGCCTTCCCGGCGTCACCGTCAAGAGCATCGATCCGAAACTGCGCAAGGATGCAGCGGCGCGCGCCGCCATGATGCGCGATGTCGATGCCGTCGTGCTCTGTCTGCCGGATGACGCGGCCAAGGAAGCCGTGGCGCTTGCCGCGAGCCTCGGCGATGCGGCACCGAAGATCGTTGATGCGTCCACCGCCCATCGCGTTGCCAAGGATTGGGTGTACGGCTTCGCCGAACTTGACGCCAAGCAGACAGATGCAATCCGCAAGGCGAGCCACGTCGCAAATCCCGGCTGCTATCCGACGGGCGCGATTGCTTTGCTGCGGCCGTTGATCGATGCCGGGATCGTGCCGAAGGATTTCCCGATCACTGTCAACGCGGTGTCGGGATACTCCGGCGGCGGCAAGTCGATGATCGAATCCTACGAGGTATCGAAGACCGCGCCCGCGTTCGAGCTCTACGCGCTTGGCCTGGAGCATAAGCACGTCCCCGAACTGATGGCCTATACGGGTCTGACGCGCCGCCCGATTTTCGTGCCGAGCGTCGGCAACTTCAAACAGGGCATGCTCGTCTCGATACCGTTGCATCTCGACATGCTGCCGGGCAAGCCGTCGTTGAAAGACCTTGAAGCGGCAATCGCCAAGCATTTCGCCGGGTCGGAGCGCGTGCACGTAGTGGCCAACGCGGCGGCCATGTCACGGCTTGAGCCGGAGGCGCTGAACGATACCGACAAGCTCGAACTGTACGTGTTCGGCAACGACGCCAAACGCCATGCGCTGCTCGTGGCGCGCCTCGATAACCTCGGCAAAGGCGCTGCGGGCGCCGCCGTACAGAACCTGCGGTTGATGTTGGGTTTGGCGTGATCGCGCGGGCGGCTCTCGCTAGGCGGAGCCATCCACCACAGAAGCGTTGCGCGCTGTAAAGAGATGCCAAACCGCGATGCTAAGAACCAAGGCTGCGCCGCCCTGGTGTATCAGCCCCAGAGCCAGCGGGACGTGCATCACAAGCGTCATAATGCCGAGCACCGCCTGGGCAACGACGGCAGCAGCAAGGACCAAGCCTGAGGTTCTGACAGCGCCCGTCGCTCCGCCGAGCAGCAGTCGTAACTCATGATAGAACACCGCGGCGAGCACAACATAAGCCATGATGCGATGATTGAATTGCACCGCGGCATGACTATCGAACAGGCTCAACAAACCGTGCTCTGAAATCCAGTAATCAGACGGCACGAACGCACCATCCATTGACGGCCACGTGTTGTACACGAGGCCCGCGCGCAATCCGGCAACGAAAGCACCAAGCACAATCTGCACGCCGATGATGGCGAGCAGAACCCCCGCAAACGATCGGACGCCGGCACTCACCGTGCCCATGCTGGTCTCCAGTCGAGCGCGCCGCTCATCGAGCGCAATCCAAACGACGAGCGCCAGAATGCACATCGCCACCGAGAGATGCAGCGCTAGGCGATACTGACTGACATCGACGCGCTCGCTCAATCCCGACGAGACCATGTACCAGCCGACGGCGCCTTGCAGGCCACCCAACGCCAAGACGCCGGCGAGCTTGGAGGCAAGCCCAGCGCGCAACCGGCCTGTCGCCCAGAAGGCGAGCAGCGGCAGCGCAAACGCAACGCCGATGAAGCGGCCGAGAAAACGATGGCTCCACTCCCACCAGAAGATGAATTTGAAGTCTTCGATCCCCATACCCTGGTTGACCAAGTGGTATTCCGGGATCTGCTTGTACTTCTCGAATGCCATCTGCCAGTCGATGTCATTGAGCGGCGGAATGGCGCCCAGGATCGGCTTCCACTCGGTGATCGAAAGGCCGCTGTCGGTCAGCCGCGTTGCGCCGCCGACAACGATCATTGCGACAATGAGCGCCGCGATGCACCACAGCCAGATCTCGACCCCGCGCTGCCCGCCGATTGCCGCAGGGGCCGGTCTCACCGCATTCGCCCTGGATGTCAGACCTGTCATCGCCATTAAATCCTTGCGCCGATAGCTCGCCCCTGAAATACCCAAGGCGGCAAAAATGCGGAATGCGCCTATCCGGCGCGGCACCGCTTACACCTACGCAGCAATCAAGGCGATTGATCAGTCATGACGCTCAGACAACGAAAACTTGCCGGCACAGTCGCCCTGCTCGTGTTGATTTTCGTCTATGCCATGCTGGCGCTGGCCGTTGCAGTCGTGCTGCAGGTCCAGAACGCCAATAAGTTCGTTGAGCTTCTCTACTATGTGATTGCCGGCCTGCTTTGGGTGCTGCCGGCCGGCGTTCTTATCAAATGGATGCTGCGGCCGGATAAGACCTAAGCCGGCCGTTATCGTGCCGCTGGCATCGTCGGAGACTGCGAGCTGACGCGAGGCGAACTGAACCGCTGCGCCGCATTCCAAATCGCGAAGGGCGCGCCCGACAGAAGCACCTTGACGTAATGCGCCTCCTGGAAATCGCCATTCAGCGACAGGCGCGGCAAGGCCACCATATCCACCGCATCCTTGGTGTACAGCAAGCCCTTGCGCGTCGTCACGGCAGTGGCAAAGCCGAATTCCCGGCAGATCTCAAACTCACGCGCATCTGCACTGGTCTCGCATCCATACGGATAGCTGAAGTGCCGGACCGGACGGCCCAGCTCGCTCTCGATGCGGCGCACGGATTCGCCGATCTCCTGGCGCACCTCGTCTTCGCTCAGCTTTGAGAGCATCAAATGCGAGCAGGTATGCGCGCCGAAACTCACGAGCGGATCTTGTGCCAGGGTACGTAATTCATCCCACGTCATAACAAGATCGCGGCAGAACGCGGTCGGGTCGATGTTCGCGTCGCGTGCCAATTGGTCGGTGATCGCGCGTGCCAGACGCTCGGGCACGGATCTCAGCCACCAATAGATGACATGAAACGCCTGATCTTTCTCATCCGGCGTGCCTAGCTTGAAATGGCGGTTGGCGCCGTTGATCGTCAGCGTCACTTCGGGGAGGTGGCGCAGCGCTTCCTCAAGCGACAGCCACCACAGATCACCGCGGCCATCGGCGAAGTCCGACGCCACGTAGATCGTGAACGGAGCATTGTGCCGCTTGAACACGGGATAGGCGTGCTCGGCATTGTCCCGGTAGCCATCATCCAGCGTGAAGACCGCGAACGGACGTCCACCAGGGGCCGCTTTGATCCGTTCCGGCACATCGTCCATGGAGATGATATCGAACCCGGCGTCGCGAACCTGCACGATCACGCGTTCCAGAAAGTCTGGCGTGACCTTCAAAATACGGTTTGGAGAGAACGCTTCCGGAGCCTCGGGCGACACCTGATGCAGCATAAAAATAACGCCATTGCCCGCTGTAAATGGCGCAATGAGGCCGTCGGCGCCGCTATAATGCAGCGCCGAAAGTGCGGCCTTGAAAAGCTTCGTTGCGCGGCGCGACATGTTCAACCTATGTCTTTGCAAGCTGAAAATACTTAGCAGGAAAAACAATCGTCCTGCACATTATCGGAGGAGATGTTGCAAAGACCGTGCACAGACGCGCTTAACACGTAAGTTACGTTAATTAAGGGTTAATTGACCGGGCGCGCTTCTCCACCGCCGCGCTGCGTTGCACGCATGATCCGCTGACTGACCGCCTGCGGAAGCTTTTCGCGCTCGAAGCGGATCACATCTATGTCGGAGACTTCGAAGCCGAGGAACGAGCCTGCCGGATCTTCAAGCACCGACGCGCGCTTCTTGCCCTCGGCAACGATCACGCCGGCATCAAAACGCCCTTGGATCGCTTCAAACAGGAAACGTGCATCCTCGTGGCCGCCCGTCACGATAATGTGGTCATAGGCTTCGTCCAGGGCATCGAGCACCAGGTTCAACTGATCGGGATCGATATCGCCCGCAGCCGAATCGAGCGACGCGCCGCAGCCAATGAAGTGCACGGTGCTGGTCGGCAAGCGATTGACGGCCTCATCGAAACTGATTTCACCCAGCAGAAGTTCGGTCAGACCGCGCTTATTGGAAACGCCGGCCAGACTGGCGATACCGTGGCCGGAGGGGCTCCAATCAACGAGCACGACCGTCGCCCGCTGCTCGGCCAGAGCTTTGGCAAGCTCGATCGCCTCGGCGCCCGGTTCAATCAATGGTCCCTCACCCGTGATCAACGTACGATGGCCGCCCTCGGCCGGCCGCTTCAGCGCCAAACGGCGCACCAGATTGGCCATGACTGTTTCCGTGCCTAGCGAGGCGGTCGGCGAGATGGGGGTGACGGGCGGCGCTTTCGCCCCGGCGGTCCGGGCTTCGGCCGCAAGCGGGGCACCTGCCAGAACCGGCTCGGCGCGGTTCGCGGCCGATGGCACTCGCGAACCAATCGAGGTGGTTGCGGAGCCACCACTACGGGCGCCCGTGAATAGCGATCGCAACACCGTCCACGCCGTACCGAAGATCAGAGAGGCGACGGCGACGAGCGCCGACATCGATGCCTTCTTCGGGAAGACCGGCACGCTTGCCGCCTGCGCTTCGGAAATGACCTTCACCTCGACAGGCGCCACGCGCGTGTCGAGCTTCTTGCGGTTACCTTCGAGCTGCGCCTGCAGACTTTCAAGCTCGGTTCGCTTGGCTTTTGCGTTCGCTTCAAGCTGGCGCAACTTAGCTTCTTCGGGTGCGTTGGTCACAACCTTCGACTTGATGTCGTCCAGGCTCTTTTTGATGCTGTCTTCGCGGCCTTGCGCAACGCGCGCTTCCTTCTCGAGGCTATCCACCAGCTTGTTGATTTCGCCCGTCAACTGGCGCTTCAAACCGGCAAGGTCTGCGTTGAGCTGCTGCATGCGCGGATGGCCCGGCAGCAACGACGCTGACAATTCGGAAATCTGCCGCTCGATGCGCACGCGCTGTTGCACGAGGTTCTGAATGAGCGGCGACTTCTGAACATCCGGGAGTGCATCGGCAGACCCGAGTTTCATCATTTCCTTGGCGGACTTGGCGCGCGCTTCGGCTTCGCCCCGTGTTCCCTTGGCTTTGACCAGTTCGGCGGTCAACTCCGACATCTGTTGTTCGTTGAGACCCACATTCTGCGCACCCCCGCGATACGAGTCGATTTCGCGGCGATAGCGATCGACCTCAGTCTCGATGGCCGCCAGTTCGGGCATCAACTTGGTGATTTTGCCCTGGATGACTTCCTGCTGCTCGTCAACTTCGACAATGCTGTCGTTGGCCAGCCTCGTGCGATAGGTGTCGGCAACGCCGTTGGCGATCTTGGCGGCGAGTTCAGGATCAATCGACGTCATGCGGACACCGATGAACCGGCTTTCCTTGGCGGAATAGACCTCAAGCTGATTGCGCAGCGTGTTCAGTACCCGGTCACGTTCGCTCTCACCGCTGCGCGGCCCGCCGATCCCGACCAGCCGCAATAGCATGTCAATCTGGTCGATCGGACCGAGTTCCGCATTGAACTCCGGCTTGTCCTTGAGGGACATCTGCTCGGCGACTTTTTCGAGAAGCTCGGTCGCACGCAGCGCGCGCACATGGGTGTTGATGGCTTCCTTGTCCATCTTCGTGGTGATCGAGTCGATGCTCGAATTCGACGACTTCGAATCCGTGAAATTGCTGGAAGCGTTGCGGGCGACGATCGCAAGCGCAACCTCGCTCTGATACTTGGGCGCAATCATCATCAGCGTTGCATAGGTCAAGCCGAACAGCAGACCGCTGATCACCAGCTGCCGTCTGAAGCTCTTCTTGAGCGCCCCGAAGACCGACGACAATTCGATATCATCGGGTGATGCGGTGGCTTTTGCGGGCATTGGGTGCACTCGTGCTGGATGTTGCCTTGTGATTCGAAAGTAAAGGGGCGTTGCGGTTAGCAAGTCCTTAAGCGTTTCAAAAAAAAGCAGCCGCTCAGATTTCCTTAACTTTGCGAGCGTAGCCTGCCCCCTATCGTTTCCTTGAGTTGGGATGTGTAGGTCCATGTCAGTACGTCTATTTCTATTGTCCGCTGCCACCACGGCGCTGCTCGCCGGCTGCGCACACGACTATGGTTCCTATCCGGTGGCGGAGGCGCAGGTCACTGCCGATGAGGCCGTATCGGTCAAAGACGATGTGGCTGCGAGCGCGGATGTAGACAACGGCTACCCGATTGCCTCAGGCCCGCCGATCAACGTGCGCGGCGATATGGGCGACGCTACCATTCAGGCTGAGCAGGTCGCCTGGGGCGACCCATCACACTTGCCAAGCGAAGTCATGGGCCCACATGCGGTTGCAGATGCAGACGGTCCTTACCTCCTCGATACCGGCGACCGGTTGCGCATTTTCGTCTACGGCCAGCCGAACCTGTCCCGCCTCTATACGGTCGATCACGAGGGGCGCATCTCGGTGCCTTTGATCGGCGACGTGTCCGCCCGCGGTAAAACCACCAATGAAATGGAAGGCATCATCCGCTCTAAGCTCGGCAGTGAATTCGTGAAAGACCCGCAGGTTACCGTCGATATACAGCAGAACCGGCCGTTCTTTATTTACGGCGAAGTCAAAACCGGCGGCCAGTATCCTTACGTTTCGGGAATGACTGTTGAGACCGCGATCGCGATTGCAGGCGGCTTCACCGAACGCGCCAGCGAGCGGAAATACCGCATTACACGCCGCGTTAACGGTTTTGTCGAACAAATCGAGGCGCCTGGCGATTACATCGTGAAACCGGGCGATACGGTTTACGTGTTCGAAAGGTTCTTTTGAGACCCAAGGTGGTTCTGTTCCTAACCTGTGCGGGGCCACCTGATGCGAATACTTCATTGCCTGCGTGCGCCTGTGGGCGGCCTATTCCGGCATGTGCTGGATCTTGCGGCCGAACAGGCGCGGCGCGGGCATGACGTTGGCATCCTCGCTGATAGCAACGCGGAAGACCGCCTGACCTCGCCGAAGTTTGCTGCCGTCGAACCACTGCTCCGCCTCGGCATCCTGCGCACGCCTATGAGCCGAAATCCCGGCCTCGGCGACGTGCAGGCGTCCCGTACCGTCAGCGCCCACGCCGCAACGCTGAACCTCGACGTCCTGCACGGTCACGGCGCCAAGGGCGGCGCCTATGCACGCCTCGCCGCACGCACGCTCAACCGCTCCGGGTCGTCCGTGAAAGCCTTTTACACGCCGCACGGTGGCACGCTGAACTTCAAACCCGGCAGCTTGGAAGCCGCCCTGTTTCTAGGGCTTGAGCGCATCCTCGAGCGCTATTCGTCCGGTCTGATCTTTGAAAGTGCTTACGCCTCGCGCGTCTACGCTGATCGCGTGCACAAACCCGTGGTGCCCATCCGGATTATCCCCAACGGTCTGCAACCGGATGACTTCATCGTCGCCGAGCTCGATCCCGCCGCCACGGACATCGTCTTCATTGGCGAACTGCGCCCCATCAAGGGTGTCGAGTTCCTGATCGATGCGATTGCGGCGCTGAACGCGGATCGGCGGGCCACTGCCACGCTTGTTGGCTCGGGCCCCAGCACCGACAGCCTCAAAGCCAGAGCGCACGACCTCGGCCTCGATGAGGTCATTCGATTTACCGGCGCTCTTCCGGCACGCGACGCCTTCCGCCTTGGACGGATCATGGTCGTACCGTCCCTTGCCGAGAGCTTCCCTTACGTCGTTCTGGAAGCTGCCGCGGCGGGCCTGCCCCTCATCTCGACAAACGTCGGCGGCATTCCGGAGATCGTCGCTGGGACTGACACCGAACTCATAGCGCCCGGTGACGCCAAAGCGATTGAAACCGCTCTGCGCCACACCCTCGCGGAGCCGGAACTTGCGGCAGCGCGGGCGGCGCGCCTCAGAGCCAACGTCGAGCAGAAATTCACCGTCGCCGGCATGTCTGACGCGGTGCTCAACTTCTACGCATTAACGGCGCGCTAACCGTATTCACAGATCGGCCGGCCAATGAGAGCAGGTTAACGCCGCTTGGCACGGTCGATGCTTCCTCACTGTCATCAACACTAGAACGATGACACGTGAGTCTCAGTCCCAATGGTTTTTTCGCTCAAGGCTTATGAACCCCGCACGACCGGTGGCGAGCGCGCGAGTGCAGCAGCAGCAACCGCTCCAATCCCATTGCATCGCGCACGTCTCGCAGACACGCGGACCTCCAGCAAAAGCAGCTCGATATCTCCGGCGGTTGTGCGTGGCGTTATCCGCCTTGCCGACTACTGCGTGGTCGTCGTTCTGGGCCTCGTCATTGCCCATATGTACATTAATGAGACAGGCGTTCTCAGCAATCACCGATACATCGCAGCTGTTTTCTTGACGGGTTTGGCGCTGGTCGCAACGCTGCAGCTTATGAGCCTTTATACGCTGCGCGTTTTCTCGTCCTTCGTCGAGAAGATGCCCGCGCTCGTACTTGGCTGGACAATTGCGTTCGCAGCCTTGGTCGCTTCGCTATTCTTCCTCAAGATCGGCGCAGAAGTGTCGCGCGTTTGGTTAGCCACTTGGTACGTTTCCGGCGCCTTGGCGCTTGTTGCAGAACGGATTGTAACGGCGTGGATTATACGCGGATGGGCCAAGAGCGGCCGCCTTTACCAGCGTGCCGTCATTTACGGCGCAGGCAGTGTAACCGACGATGTGATTGCCAAGCTTGAAGCCGACACCGAGTCCATCGTGCGTATTGCCGGCATTTTCGATGATCGCGACGATGACCGCGCACCGCGCCAGATCGCCGGATACCCTCGCCTCGGCGGCCTTAACGAATTGATCGCCATGAGCCGGGCGACGCGCCTCGATCTGGTCATCATCGCCTTGCCGCTGGCCGCCGAAGATCGTTTGGCGAACGTCGTGCGGCGCATCTCCGTTCTGCCGGCCGACATCAAGATGCCGGCGCGCGCCACAGCGCTACGCTTTTCGCCCCGCACCTACTCGCATATCGGCTCGGTCGCGATGATCGACCTCTATGACAAGCCGATTGCCGGCTGGGGAACCATCGCCAAGTGGCTGTTCGACAAGATCGTTGGCCTCGTGGCGCTCATCCTTCTGGCACCCGTCATGGCGCTGGTGGCTATCGCCGTGAAGCTCGACAGCAAGGGCCCGGTGCTCTTCCGCCAAAAGCGCTATGGCTTCAACAACGAGTTGATCGAAGTCTACAAGTTCCGCTCCATGTATACCGATCAGTGCGACGCCTCGGCGGAGAAGCTGGTGACCAAGGGGGACGCGCGCGTGACGCGGGTTGGCCAAATCATCCGCAAAACCAGCCTCGATGAGTTGCCGCAGCTCTTTAACGTCTTGTTCGGTGATCTCTCGCTCGTCGGGCCGCGCCCGCACGCGGTGCAGGCCAAAGCCGGCACTCAGCTCTATGACGAAGTCGTCGATGGCTATTTCGCCCGTCACAAGGTCAAACCCGGCATTACCGGCTGGGCACAGATTAACGGCTGGCGCGGAGAAACCGACACGGAAGAGAAAATTCAGAAACGCGTCGAGCATGACCTGTACTACATCGAGAACTGGAGTGTGTTCTTCGATCTTTACATTCTGCTCAAAACGCCGATTTCGCTGATTAAATCCGAAAACGCATACTGAGCCGTCTCAAACAGAGACGCCCCAGTAAGGCCTGCTCCTTGCATGGCGCTACGGCGACCAGTGGAGGTCGCGTTCGAGGACATCATGACGGAGCCCGTTGCTACAGCATCCGTGACTTTGCCCGCCAGCCGGCCCTGCCTCACGCGGCTGCGGGCAACCCTGGCTGTGTCGGCTGCGCTTCTCGGCGGGCTGTGTTTCCACCACGCAGCACCCGCCAATGCCGAATCCATTGAACCTGCGCAGCACGTGCAAGCGGCGCCCCTGGCCACAACCCGAGCGATCGCCGTCGTAGTGAAACGTACTGCCTTTGAACGCTCGCAAACGGAGGCGTCGCGCCGCACATCACGCCTTCTGGCCTTTTCGATCATGGCGTTGACAGGTCTGCTTCTGGCGCTCGTGGCCACGGCAGCACAGGCTAAAACCTGCGCGTTCCGCAAACGCGAGGCCGGCTGATCACCCCATGTCATCCGCACTCACCATAGCGCCTGAAACGACAAGCCTAACGCTGGTAACCTCAAAGCCTGCCAGCAAGAGCGCGGCACATCGCATTGCGCTTGCCATCGTTTGGTTGACCGTCGCTTCCGGCTTCTTCGTCTTTTCGGAACCGGCCCCGTTCGATGCGCTGACGATGGGTCTGTTCATCCTGCTGCCCGTGCTCGGACTGTTCGACGCCAAGCGCGGTGTCGTCGCCGGATTTGCACTGTGGATGGTCGTCGCGACGGCGACCATCGTCGCCTGCGTTCTGGCGCGCGATTACGGTGAAGCAACCAAGCACTCCTTCATCTCGTTCTACCTTTATGGCGCCTGCTTTCTGTTCGCAGGCTTCGTCGCCAAATCGCCCTACGCTCACGCTCGGCTCATTCTGAATGCTTATTTCGCCGCATCCATTTGCGCAGCGATCCTCGGCGTTGCGGGATACCTAGATCTGTTTCCGGGCGCATTCGAGCTGCTGACGCGCTACGGCCGCGCCGCCGGCACGTTCAAAGACCCCAACGTCTTCGGCCCGTTCCTGATCCCAGGCCTGCTGATGGCCTTGCAGCAGTTCCTCGTGAGACCATTGCACCGTGGAATCTTCCCCGCGCTCGCGGCTGGCATCATTACGCTCGCCATTCTATTCAGCTTCTCGCGCGGCGCTTGGGCGGCAACCGCCATCGCTCTGGCCATTTACTGCTTTGTCTATCTGCACAGCGCGGATCGCGACATTCAACGCATTAAACTAGCCGGCCTAGTCTTGCTCGGCACGGCGGTCCTCGGTCTGGTTCTGGCCGTTGCAATGCAGAGCGACGCCGTCGCCCAGCTGTTGAGCGAACGCGCGGCCCTGACGCAACCCTATGACGAGGGCCCCGACGGCCGCTTCGGCGGCCAAAAGAAGGCCTTCGACCTGATCCTTGAAAATCCGTTAGGCATTGGCGCTCAGGCCTTCACGCTGTTCCACCACCATGAAGAAGCGCACAACGTCTATCTGAGCATCGCAATGAACGCCGGGTGGCTCGGTGGCTTGCTCTACCTGCTCATTTGCGTCGGCACCCTTTATCTCGGGTTCGAGCACGCGCTGAAGCGGACGAAAACGCAGCACCTTTTCGTCATTGCCTTTGCGGCACTGGCAGGAACCATGATCGAGGGCTATCTGATCGACACCGATCACTGGCGCCACTTCTATTTACTGCTCGGCGTCGTCTGGGGATTGATGGCCAGCGATCGCAAGATCGAGCGAAAAGCGCGGATTGTGCGTGACGTTCGCCCGGTTCTGATGCGCCGCGTTTTAATTGTGCCGCCGTCGGCGCGCGGCAATCGCATCGTCAGGCGCCTGCCGCAACGCCTCCCCTCGATGACTGTTCCGCAGTTGAGTTACAGCTACCCGCGGCGCAAGCGCTCACCGGCTCGGCCGGGCCGCATCGTCAGTCGCACGGGATAGTTGTCAACCCCGTCAACAGACGCTTCCATGCGGCAGCTTCAGGATACGCGGCGCCCGTCAGCGGATTGACCACCAACGACGATCGGGCGCTCTCTTTCCGAGCTTGTAGGATGTAATAATCGATGCGCTCGATCCGCCTGACGCGGTTCACGTTCACAACGTCATTCTTAGAATGTGCCGACATGTTCCAGATTCCCAGTCAAACACTCAATCGTGAATGCGGGAAATCTGCCAATACCGTTGAATTGATGTGATCAGGAATTTTTCCCGGCAACCAATGCCTTGCGTGGCTTTGCGTACACTCGTTATAGGAACCCAACGCTAAACGGGGTTGTCCATGTCGCTGCGCCACAGGTTGCTGGCCCTCATCGCTGTACTTCTGGCTGCAAGCCTTCTTGTCGGTAGCGCGCTGACCTATTGGAACAGTCTTCAAAAAATCGAACTGGAGATGTCGTCGGCGCTCGGCGTCGGCGAGAACTCGGTCCGTGATGCGGTTGTTCCGCTTTTGACGGGGCCGATCGTCGAAGAGCAATTGCAGCGGATCATCACCTCGTTCAATGGCGACCGCCATGTCCGCGCCAGCCTGCTCTCGCCTGACGGGACCGTGCGCCTGCAATCACACGTCAAGATGCCTGCTGCACCGGCGCCGGAGTGGCTCATCTGGCTGCTGACGGGAACAGAGCACACCACGAATCTCGACCTGCCGAACGGCGCAGGGCGCATTCAACTGCAGGCCTATCCCCTCAACGAGGTCACCGAAGTCTGGGACGACGCCAAGATCAAGCTGGCGATCGTCGGCGTTTTTTGTGGGCTCGTCGCGGCCATGGTTTCAATCACGCTTGGCCGGGCCTTGAAGCCGCTGGAGGAGTTGTCGTCGGCGCTGCAGCAAGTGGGAGCCGGTGATTATGAAGTGCACGTCTCCGAAACCGGACCGCACGAGTTGGCCGCCATCTATCGCGGCTTCAATACGATGACCACGAAGCTGGCGGTCGCCGAACAGACCAACCGCCGCCTGAATGAGCAGCTGAACACCGTGCAAGACGAAGAGCGCGCCGAGATTGCCCGCGATCTGCATGATGAAATCGGGCCATTTCTGTTTGCCGTCGATGTTGATGCGCAAACCATCCCGGCTCTACTGGAGCGCAACGCTCATCAAGATGCTGCGGCCCGCGCGCAGGCAATCCGCCAATCCGTCGGCCATATGCAGACGCATCTGCGCTCCATCCTGCAGCGCCTGCAGCCAAATACGCTGCTCGATCTCGGCTTGGCCCATGCCGCGGATCAATTGGTCGAGTTCTGGCAGACCCGCTATCCTGCCATTACATTCGACGTTGAATGCTCGGATCAGACCTTCGGTCCGAAGATCGACGAAGCGGCCTACCGCATCTTGCAAGAAGGAACCAGCAACGCCGTGCGCCATGGCAAGCCAAGCAGGATAGAACTTTCAACCCGGAAACTCGAGAGTGGCGCCTTAGAAGTGCGCGTCACCGACAATGGCGCCGGCATCCGCCCGACAGCGCGCAAGGGCCTCGGGCTTGCCGGAATGCGCGATCGCATCACCTTACTCGGTGGTACGATCACCGTTGAAGCAGGCCCTAATGGCGCCGGTGTCACTGTCCGCGCCGTCCTGCCCATTGCAGAGCAAGCAGGCAAACATCACGCTGCCTATGAAGAGGATGTTCAGGACAGGCTATGAAAGTTCTTATTGTTGATGATCATGGTGTGGTGCGCGACGGCTTGAGCCGTTTGTTGTCCACCCACTTCACCGTCGAAACATTTGAAGCGTCAAATGTGGATGCGGCTTTGGAGATTTATCACTCCGTTCATCCAACACTCGTCATCCTCGACCTCAATTTGGATGGCCCCGGTGGCTTGGAGCTGCTCCGCCGCCTGCTCGGCAAAGAGCCAAGCGCGAAAGTCATCGTGTTCAGCATGCACCATGAGCCGCTTTACGCTCTGCGCGCACTTCGCGCGGGCGCATCGGGATATGTCGGCAAGAGTGCTCCAGTTGAAGAATTGCTGGCCGCCATCCGCGCCGTTGAAAGCGGCGGCCAATACGTTGACCGGGAGCTTGCTGCCCGGATCGCGCTCAGCCACGCGACCAACGACGATCCACTGCAGTCCCTGACGCTGCGGGAAGTTGAAATCCTGCGCCTGCTCGGTCAAGGCAAGAGCCTGACGGCAATCTCCGAAGGACTCGGCATCGCCTACAAGACGGTCGCCAATATCTGCACGCATATGAAGGTCAAACTTGGCGTCGATCGAACGGCCGATCTGATCCGCCTCGCGGTAGAAACATTGAGGCCCTAGCGGGCAATCTTCACGGCTTCAACAGGTGCTCGTAGCGTTTATCGGTAAGCGTTTTGAGGAAGGCGACGAGTGCCTTGACGCGCTTGCTGTTCAGCGCCGATCCGCTTTCGAGTTCCTTTTTGGAGATGGTCTCTGCCACCTCCGGCGGCGCCCAGGCGGCTCCCGTTTCCGGACTGATCTTATGCCTCGGATTTTTGGAATTATACTTGTTGTAGAACTTCACGACGGTTTCCAGATCATTGAAAACGCCGTTGTGCATGTAAGGCGCGGTTACGGCCACATTGCGCAGCGTCGGAACCTTGAATTTTCCGGCGTTCGCTTCGGTTGACGCAGCAGGGTTTTCCTGCAGCCCACGATCAACGCGCCCCGGCGCGCTGCCGTTGTGCGCGCGCACCGCCATATTCACCGGCGTTCCGATGTTGTGATACTCGTAGTTCGAGAACGTTTCCCTCTCCGCGCCACCAAATGTACGGAGCTTATGACACTGGCTGCAATTGCTGAATTGCGATGAGAAGAACAATACGCGGCCGAGTTCTTCCTGCTCCGTCAATTGCGCTTCGCCGCGCAACGACCGGTCGTATTTAGAATCGAACGGCTGAAAAACGTCGGTGCGCTCAAAGGCGGCGATGCTTTTGGTCATTGCCGCGTACGCGGCATCCGCATCCTGCAAGGTGCCAGCACCAAACAACGCATTGAAGGCCGTGACATAGGCTGCATTCACTTTGATCCTGGCGGCAACGGCCGCCTTATCGGGCATCTCCATCTCAATCGGATTGAGCGGTGGACCGGCGGCCTGATCTTCCAGCGTCGAGGCGCGGCCATCATGGAAGTAGCCGCCTACAGGCTTCCCCTTTGCTTTGATCCGAAAAGTTGGCGAGAACGCAGCGTAGGCAGCAGTCGGCGCATTGCGATCGCCAAGCGAATGTCCGTCATCACCGACAGACACTGCGCGCCCAACACCATCGCTGCTGCGTGGATCTGTGAACGCGCGATCCGGCGAATGGCACGAGGCGCATGCCTCAGTCCGGTTCTTCGAAAGATTGACGTCGAAGAACAATGCTTCTCCGAGTTTCTCAATAGTATCGAATGGCGGATTGCTCTGAGAGCGGACGTGCACCGCTTGCCACATCATACCGGCTGAGGCGACGGCGACGAAGACGGCGCACGTCGCAACCCTCTGCCGAACCACGCTGCGCGCATTCTTCCATGCTGCGGTTATCAATCTGCGCATATCAAGCCTTCGTGCTTCTTAATTGAGGTTTTCCATGCTGGCAGGATTTCCACATGCCCTCAAAAGCCTCCATTATCTATTCAAAACGTAGTGTTCAAGGGCCGCGCGATCGGCCAATGATAATGCTTTGAAGCGTTCGCGCGCCGCTTCCGCCGCGCCGCCATGCCAGAGAATGGCTTCCGACACCGAGCGCGCACGGCCGTCATGCAGCAGCGTCGCACCCGCACGTAACCTTCTGCCCGCTCCGATCAAAGGCGCCGTTCGCCATTCGGTCGCGCTTTGACTGGTAGCCTCCGTCAAACCCGCCAAACCATCGCCCATGTCATGCAGCCGCAAATCTGAAAACAACTTGACCGATGTATGGTCCCGCCCAGGTAATTCAGGTTGATGGCATTGGCCACACCCTGACGTCTCAAAGAGTCGCGACCCGTCACCATTCGCCACGTCCTGGTGCGATGGACCATGGAAACTGCGGAGATACGCCGCCATTGCCGCCACGATCTCTTCACTCATCTCAGCTTCGCCCGGTGCCGCGCCGTGGATGGCGGACTGGCATGCCGTTTGTTTTGTCGAACAGTCTCCAGCAGGCTGCAAATGAGCTTTGGTCGACAGCCCCAGGTCGCGGGAGAAGGCCAAGGAAATGGCCGACTCGATCGTCGCTTCTGTCGCCTTGCGGCCAAAAACCTGCACGTGTCCGGCGGCATCACGCGACAACCGGCCATTCTTTGCGTCACCATTCTGTGATTTATCGGCCGCGTCGAGAGCGTCCAAATCGACACGCGCAATCTGCGCACTGACCTCGAGACTTGGCGCCAACATCAACGTTGCATGGGTTTCCGGCGCCAGCGGACCAAAGGCCAAGCCATTCAGTATAATTTCCGGCTGGCGCAATTCGATACTGCTGCCATCACCGAGCACTGCATTAGACCGTTTCCAATCTAAGTTTACGGACGCTTCTGCACGGTGCCCCTGGATGGCGCGTGTCTGCAGTTGCGCGCCGTAGTTTGCATCGCCTTCACCGGTCGATTGGCTCAATCGAACGACAGCGCCGCGATCCTCAAGGCGACCGTCGCTATCAATCGCAATTCGGCCACCACCGGCTGCGGTATGACACTGCGCACACGACCGTGCATTGAACAACGGTCCAAGACCATCGTTGGCGAGCGTTGAAGAGGGTGCGGGAACCCAGAGCCTTTTGAACAAGGCTTTGCCAAGCTCAACATCGAGCCCATCGTTTTGACCACCAGCAACAACGGGGGCCGAGAGTGCCACAACTAGAAACATTATAACCGCGCCGGCAGGCGCCCACACGCTTTGTCGCGCGGCGCGCCTGCAGACGTCTCGACCCACGTTTTTCATCACCATCCAAAACCACAGTAGATAGGCACTTGGAACACCATGCCGCACTTGAGGCCGGTCCGCGCAACCACGACGCCCCCTTTCAGATCAATCGACTTTGATGCGCGCCTGTTCCGGTTTCTGGCCCGGCATTGTCAGCGTGACAACGATGATCGTGCCTTTTGCCGCCGTGAATGTTCCACTGCCTTTAAGGAAATTCGCTGGATCGGCGGTGAGCGTAATATCACTTTTTCTGCCGTCTGCCATCACAGCTGCGATGGCTTTAGCATCGGCGACGCTTTCCGGCGCCATATCGAGGCCGTTCACATAAACTTCCAAGACACCATCCTTGGCGACAATTTCCAGATGATGATGGGGGGTCTCGACGACCGTTCCACCATGCTTGCCTGCGTGTGCGTGCGTTCCGGCATGGTCATGATTGTCATCCGCGAATGCGGGGGAAAGCAATAGGGTGCAAAGACCGCCGGTGCCAGCGGCATACGTTTCATTCTCATGATGCAGATCTCCTCTAGGTTTAGAATTAGAATAAGAATTAGAATGCTTCTGCGTGCACCTTTTCGCGTTCCGCCGAAGTCAATCGCTCGAGTGGTTTGCGTCCAAACAGCAGAAACAGAACGGGCGTCAAAAAGCCGTCGAGCAATGTCGCAGAAACCAATCCGCCAAAGATCGTCACAGCGACAGGGCTGAGAATTTCCTTACCCGGCTCATCGGCGCCGATCATCAGCGGCAGCAATGCGATGCTGGCGGCCAGCGACGTCATCAACACCGGAGTCAATCGCTCCAGCGTTCCGCGAATGATCATTTTCCGGCCGAATGTCTCGCCTTCGAACAGTACGAGATTGATGTAGTGGCTGATCTTCAGGATGCCGTTACGCGTGGCGATCCCGGCGAGCGTGATAAAGCCGATGGCGCTAGCTACTGAAAACGGCTGTCCCGCAATCCACAGGGCCGCAACGCTGCCGATCAGCGCGAGTGGCACGTTGCCCATGATGATCAACGCCAGCACCCCGGATTGATAGCGCGTGTAAAGCACCACAAAAATCAGCGCGAGCGACACAAGCGACAATACCGCGATCAATTGCGACGCTTCCTCTCGCGCCTGGAATTGGCCTTCGAGACTGGTGAAATAGCCTTGCGGGAACTTGGCGGCGGCGACCTCACGGCGAATATCATCGACAATTCTGGCGAGGTCAGACCCATCGGTGTTGGCGAAGACGGCGATGCGCCGTCGACCGTTCTCCCTCAGGATTTGATTGGGACCATCCGTCTCCACAACTTCGGCAACCGCATTCAGCGGAATGCGCCCGGCCGGACTTTCCAGCAACATCTCGCCCAACGCGCGCGTACTGCGATCTTCATCACTCAACCGCAGGACGACATCGAAGCGCTTCGATTGATCGACGATCTGCGAAACAACACGGCCATTCGAAAGCGTCTCCAACGCCGATGTGATGTCATTAGGGTTAAGGCCGTAGCGCTTGGCCTTGTCGTAGTCGACGCGCACTTGCAGTTGCGGAATGCGCACCTGCTTTTCTGTTTGAAGGTCCGTGATCCCGCGCACGCCTTTCAGCCGCGTTTCGAGTTGAGCCGCCAAGCTGCGCAAGGTGTCGTAGTCGTCGCCATAGATCTTCAACGCTATCTGCGCCCGAACACCGGACAGCATGTGGTCGAGGCGGTGTGAGATCGGTTGACCGACCGAAATGCTTGCCGGCAACACCGCCAGGCGGTTGCGGATATCCGCCAGCACCGCCTCGCGGCTTCGGCTTGTCGGCTTCAGATCAAGATCGAGTTCGCTGCTGTGAACGCCCTCGGCATGTTCGTCGAGTTCGGCGCGGCCGGTGCGGCGGCCCACCGATTTGACCTCGGGCACCTCGGCGACGAGCTTCTCCGCCAAGCGCCCAATGCGGTCGGATTCCATGAGGCTGATACCAGGCTGGAGAATGAGACTGACCAGAACGGTGCCTTCGTTGAAGCTTGGTAGAAAGGTGCGCGGTAGCAATGTGCCGGCATAGATCGCCGCAATAACGGCCACGCTCGGCAACCCGATGACGAACGCTGGTCTGTCGAGACACCACGCCAGCCCACGCTTCTGCACGTTCTTGAGCGCACACACCACAAACGTCTCGTGCTCGGCAGGTTGCGCCATGCCCGGCAGCAGCCAGTATGCGAGCACTGGCGTAACCGTCATCGACACCAGCATACTGGCCAGGATCGAGACAATGAACGCGATACCTAGAGGCGTGAACAGCCGGCCTTCAATCCCGGAAAGCGCGAACAGAGGCAGAAACACCAGCACGATGATGGCGGTCGCATAGAGAATTCCGGAGCGCACTTCAATCGACGCCGCGGCGACGACATCAATGATGCGACGCTTATCCCGATCGCCAGCGGCGCGATGTTGTCCAAGACGGCGATAGATGTTTTCCACGTCCACCACGGCGTCATCGACGAGGGCGCCGATGGCGATCGCCAAGCCCCCCAGCGTCATGGTGTTGATCGATAGGCCCAAAACCTGAAAGACTATGACGGTTGTCAGAACCGACAACGGGATGGCGATAAGCGATATGGCCGTTGTTTGCCAGTTCAGCAGGAACGCAAACAAGACGATGGCAACCACGACGAGCGCCTCGATCATCACCCGCTTCACGTTAGCAATCGATGTCTCGATGAACGTCGCCTGCCGGAATTGAATATCCGTCACGTGGATGCTGCCTGGCATCACCCGCTGAAGCTCGGGCAGCATGGCTTCAATCTGCTTGGTAATCGTGACCGTATCTGCATTCGGCTGCTTCTGCACAGCCAGGATTACGGCCGGCTTGCCGTTGAAGCCCGCATCGCCGCGCTTTGTGCGAGCAGCATAGTCCACCTTCGCGACTTGCCCGAGAGAGATCACTTGCCCGTCCCGATAAGCGACGACGAGATTGCCAAGATCCTCGATTTTTGTGGTGCGCGCGATATTGCGGATCAGATATTCTCGGTCCTTCAAATCGACAAAGCCGCCGCCCGTGTTCGAGCCGAACTTTTGGATGGCTTTCTCGATCGCATCAAAGCCAACATCGAGGGTCGCCATTTTCCGCGGGTCTGGAATGACGCGGTACTGGCGCACCTCGCCACCGATGGGGATGACCTGAGAAACACCTGCCACCGTCAGCAGCTGCGGGCGTACGGTGAAGTCCGCAAGCTCGCGCAGCTCCATGGGTCTTGCGTCATCGCTCGACATGGCGATCAGCATGATCTCGCCCATGATCGAGGAGATCGGACCCATTTGAGCAGAAACATTTGTCGGCAGTTGCTCGCGGACGAGTTGCAGACGCTCAGACACCTGCTGACGCGCGCGATAGATCTCGGTCGACCAGTCGAACTCGATGTAGACGATGGACAAGCCGACGCCCGACACCGACCGTACGCGGGTCACACCGGGCATACCGTTCATCGCCGTTTCAATGGGAAACGTCACGAGAAGCTCGACTTCCTCGGGCGCCAAGCCTTCCGCTTCGGTGATCAACGTGACCGTCGGGCGGTTGAGATCGGGAAACACGTCAACCGGAAGCGATCTGAGCGTCAACAGACCGTAGACCACAATGACGGCAGCACCGATCAGCACGAACAGGCGATTGGCGAGGCTGCCGCGAACAATGGCATTGAACATGATGGGCCTCGGATCAGCGGATCTGATTGATGAGTTCAGCGCCGCCGGTCACGACCCGCGCTCCGGCTTCGAGACCCGCGAGGATGAGCGTCGCCTCGCCGTCGATTGGCGACACGCGAACCGCAACGGGCTTGAACTGCTCCGCCGAGATTTTGACCCACACCTGCGGCAAACCATTGATGCCGCGAACGATCGCAGCGTCCGGTACCACCAATCCCTCAACGGTCGCCGGTGTTTGCACGAGGATTTTCACCGGTGCGCCGATCGCCAATCCCGCGTGCGTTCCGTCAATCCGGAACAGGAACGGTTGCGACTGCTGCCGCAGCGTTGGGGAGCGGCCGATATACGACAACTTCACCGTATGGCCGTCGGCATCGACAGCATTCGCGGCGGCAATTTCCGTGTCGCTGTGAATGCTGCTGCCGATACCTTCGACCCACAGGCGCTTCGGATCGACGATCTCGAACAACGTATCGCGCGCCGACACCACCTGCCCAGCGCGCACGTTAGCAACGGAAATGACGCCGCTGACCGGAGCTTTAAGTGGAATCTTATCGACGCCCTTGGATGCTAGAACGCGCTTCTGCTCGCGCAGCGCATCGCGCTCGGCCTGAGTATCATCGATATCGCGCTGCGCGATAACGCCTGCAATGCGCGTCAACCGCGCCAGCTTCTGCTCGGCAATGATCAGCTTGCCATCAACCTCGGCCCTCAGTTGCTGCATCGTCCCGAGATCGGCCAACGGAATGGTCGGCGTCAAGAAGGCCAGCACCTCGCCCGCGGCAACATTTTGCCCCGCGAAAGAAATACCGCGTTCGCTGACGTCGATTTGTCCGTCCATCGGCGCCTGCACTTGGCCGAACGACGATGGGTCAGGAATGATCGTGCCAACAAGCTCGTGGGTGCGTGCGAAACGTCCAGCGGTAATGGGCCGGGTCCTGACCTCCAAAAGCCGTTGCGACGGCTTGGGAACAAACACGCTTCCATCGGGCAGCTTGCGCGGCGCATTCCCGCTTGTCGTTGCCGCCAGCTCATGTCCACCATCGCCATGGTCGTGCCCCGGCCCAGCGCTGGCAGGCAATGGCAAGATGCTTCCCGCCAGAACCGCAATCAAAATAATCTCGGCAGCCGCAGTGAAGACGCGCATTGCCTTTGCCGTCGCGGCGGCCTCTGTATCTGCGTCCTTTATCCCGGTGCTTCCGCCAGTGCGCGGCCGAAGCGCAACCGCAAGACAGAACCCTAGAACGAGCGCCACGCCGATCGCCACTAGCACCTCATAGCGGGTCATCAGCGACAGCAATGTTTCAGATGTTTGTTTCGGCGCAACTGCCTCAGGAATCGTCAACGTGCCGTTGAGCAAGTCAGACATGTCGCCCGCCGTCACAGCGAACACCAGTGGCTTGGCGCCCGGCATATCGACCCAATCGGCTTCAAGTTCATAAGTCCCTGAAGCACTGCGGGTTGCAACGGCTGCCGCGATGCCATCCCCTGACACCTCAATCAAAGCGCCGTCGACCGGCTCATTGGTATCGATCGTATCGAGGTAGATCGTCAGCTTGTGGCCTTCGGCCGTGGCGACAAGTTCTATGTCGCTGCCTGCACTCTCAATGCGCGGCACGTCCGCAGCAGGAGCAGCGGTTTCGTCGCCGTGTCCGCCGCCGCCATGATCGTGACCGGGTCCGGCTAAAGCGAATGTTGCCCACAGCATCGTGAGCACGAAAAAGACAATTGATCGAAGCATGCGAAAGCCTATCCGGTAATTTGGAACGGGGGCTTCAGCAGGGCTCTTAATTCGCTAAACCACGCACCAGTGAAGGCGCAGGTGTCGCAATCTCAAGCGCAGGAATGCCGAAAGCCGTGCTGCCGAACAACACAGGACCGGCGACAATGCCGCGATCCCGTGGATCAGGCGGCGGCGCACGGCGGGCGCAGAAGCGGATAGAACAGCGCGCCGAGCGGCAACGCAGCACCGGCATCAAACAGGACGACGCTTTCACGGCGAACGTATCCGTCATCACTGTCCGCAGCCGGCAACGTGACGAAGGTCATCGAGCAGTTGGCATTCGTGTGGCAGCATTGCCGTGCGGGTGGTTCATCCGGCACGCAATCCACGTTCTCACAGTCTCCTAGATCAGCCACCTCAGCAGTATCTGCGGTGGCGGAATGATCGTGGCCATGATGCTGTGCGTGATCGTGCGGCTTCGCGTGATCGTGCTGAGCATGATCGTGATGCTTGGCGTGGTCGTGCGGTGCGGCGCGGCTTACGCCATCGGCTACACCGGTCCTCGCAAGCGCATAGGCAGCGGACGAAAAGCCAAGCCCGTTACCGCAAGCGATAACCGCAACGAGGGCCCAAATGACCAGCTGGCGCATGTGTCGAGACATCGTTTCCATAGGCCACTATTCGCCGAAAGCGTCAAGGCGCGCCTCCGTACAAACAGAAAGCATCGTAATGAAAGCCTAAAAATAGGGCCAAATTCGGCGAAACCGCCTCAGCAGGGTGTGTAACGCCGCCCACCCAGCCCGACAGCTACCCCCACCGGCTGGGCTGGGCTAACGGAGACTGACGGCCTCACTTCGGCTACCTGACCACGGCGGGGCTACTCATTGCCCTGTCGGTCGCGAACCACGCGATGCACGAAGGCCAGCTTCTCATACGCCGGTGCTGGCAGTGCGAAAGGATAAAAATCATTGTGCCCCATGCTGCGGGCAATGCGGTTCATGGCGATCGTCAGGGGTATCCAACGGTCCATCAGCGTTGTGAAAGCTTCCTCGCGATACACGTCATAACGCTTGAACGGCCAGATGGCGCCGAAGTTCA
>JADJVG010000001.1 GCA_016716675.1 Hyphomicrobium sp. | reverse complement strand
CTGCCGATCGGACGTTGGGGCCAAGTTCCTCAATCCGCAGTGCATTCATTTCTCGTGCGCCGGGATGACGCCGCAACCAGATCTCTACGCCGCCGTCTGCAGTCGCAGCACTTACGAAGCGTCTGCACCAATCGGCGTCTTGCCGGTACTGGAGAAATAAACCAATTCTGATGGTGGAGCCGGTTGCGCCGGCGTGGTCGGCCAATATTGGAGTGGACCGAGTGTCCTCGGTTTGGTTGAGATATCGGTGACTGTGATGCATCGGAAGTCCAGCAACGCGCGCCCGGCCGACATGCCAGGGCTGACTGGTTAGAAATTCCGCAGAGACATCATCCCAACATAAGAAGGCGTCGGCGAGCATACCGGGAGGCGTTTGCTCGCACTCGGTCCAATTGTAGGCATAGTGGCCGCGCCCCTGCACACCGTGTTGGACGTCGACCGAAAGGCGCGACGTGCGCCTCGCTGCCCGAATGGCCGCCCATCCGGCCGGAGTGTAGCTGATCGTGATGAAGATGCGGGTCGGGCGCTCTTGCTCCTTGAAGACGTTTTCGAACCAACCGGACAGCAAATGCGTAGCGTGGGCACGCATGGCCAGAGCTGATGCAGTCACTGCGTTGTTCAGTGAGGGCGTTCTTGAGCGATGACGTCTGATTGAGCGCTGCGATCAACTGGTGCGATCGGCGCGTGATTGGATCACCTGGGGTGCGGGCCCTGCGGTTCGCGGCTGCATAAGACCAATCGGCAACGCGCTTCAAGCTGACGGCGGGTGTTTGCGCGCCTTGAAGGGGCCGCTCGTCACAATCGTAATAAGCGGCAACACAAGTCTCGCCGCGCTCGCTAAGCTTTGCACGCAATGGATCGAGTAAAGTTGAAACCTGCCACGCCGGATGAGCGTAGTGGGGCGCTGTGCGCGATAAACAGGTTGTCCGCGTGTGTGAGGGCAGTAGGGCACGCAGGAACGGCTGTAAAAATCCGGCGCTTCGCTGCGGCAAGCAGCTCTCCAAAGTTAGGCCCGCGCTTTCGAGCCGTGCGCTTCTCGGCATCGCGCTCCGCACCGAGCATGACGGCCATATACGCCAAGACTTTTAGAATTTGGTAGAGATCAATATCTGCGAAAGTGTAGTCGAGCGCTTTGCGCTGGCTGGCCAGCTCCTGGAACGCCGCGTCAAGCCGCATCAGGTTTTCGCTGAGTTCGCTTGCCACCTTCATGCGGATCTGATCACTTTTGCGCTCTTCGAGCCAAGGTACGTCAGCGTGCGCCTGCGGCCAAATCCGCAAACGGTTTGATGATGAGCCTGCTGGGCGTTTCAATGGCTGCTAGAATATGAGCAATACGCTGGCCAGCACCGCCATTTCCATAGGGGCTTGTGATCTTCGAACAATCCAATGCAAACGCGCGAGCGATCGCAGCACTGATTGCGGCGCTGTCTCCGGCAACGTCAATGACTGACGCGGCTTTCGGCCGGCCTTTTTGCCGGTCGCCGATATTGACCGTCGCGGTTTGAAGAGAGGGCGCTTCATAGAGGCCACTCGATGAATTGCCGACGACGGCGTCAGCGATCCGTAACGCGTTGAGATACAATTCATGGCCGAGTGACGCGCGCATCACGACATTGTCGCGTTCGCGGGCGAGGGCTTCGAGGTGCTGGCGTACCTCTTCGCTGCCGGTATCGGCATTCGTGCCGGTTATGACGACGGCCACGTCGCTGGGTAATTGCCGGATGGCGGCGCAAAGTGCCGTTACCTCTCGGCGGATTCTTCGGGCAATCGGGTCACGGGATGGTATGTGACGAGGACAATGCGGCGGGGCACTCTTAAGGCCGAGCTTTTGGCGCACGGCGTCTGCCGTCATCCATTGCATTGAGTTCAATCCGTCGAGCCCGGGGCTGCCGACCATGTGAATACGGTCTTCCGGTTCGCCCATTTGCCGTAGCCTGGTGGCTGCTTCAGGATTAGTTGCAAAATGCAGGGACGCTGCCTTCGATATGCCGTGCCGGAAACTATCGTCATAGGCGCCTTCGGTGACGTCACCTCCAGCGATGTGCGCAATCGGCAGCCCCATGACCACGGCCGCGGACGCTGCCGCGAACATCTCGAAGCGATCGCCAAGCACCACAACGATGTCGGGAGACAGATGCTCGAATGCCGTGGCGAAGCCGATGAGGCCCAGGCCCATACTGTAGGCGCGGCTCACCTTGCTGGGGCTGTCGATGATGAGATCGACAAGCCAATCCGGTTTGAAACCGTCATTCTCGATTTCGCTGATTGTTCGGCCATGCGAAGGCGCGAGGTGGGTGCCCGACACGATCGTCTGCAGCGTCAGCCCCGCGTGTTCGCGAATAGCGGTCATCGGTGACTTCAATAGACCGTAGTCGGCCCGCGAGGTGGTGACGATCGCGCATTTCATTGGCAATTGCTCGGAGTTCTTTTTGGCGTGCTTTGATGCCGTAAAAGCCCGCGTGGCTCGCGGCTACTTGTATGCCAAGATTGCTAGCACGGAACGCCACGATATAAGAAGCTGTTCATTACCCTTTATCCAGACTTCAGAGTTAAGATAATGGGCCAAGATTCGGCTCGAGCAATGGGGAAAACGTCATGTCGGTGAACGGCAAGCCGGGGCGGCCGAAAATCGTCATCATAGGCTGCGGGGGGCATGGCCGTGTGGTGGGCGATGCGCTTTTGGCTGGCATCGAGGCCAACCAGACCAAAGCCGATCTCGCCGGCTGGATCGACGGCAAGTTCGCCCGGAACGTAGAAATTCTAGGCCGCCCCGTGCTCCGGGGAGACGATGCGGCCGCAACACTTGCGAAGTCCGGCGCCGTTGATGCGTTCGTGATCGGCGTCGGCAGTCTCAAAGGCGGTGCCACGACGCGCCAAAAGATTGCGGCGAACTACGCAGCGATTGGGTTGCCATCAATTGCCATCGTTCATCCAGGCCCGGTCATCGCCCGCGATGTGACGATCGGCGAGGGGACAGTCGTTATGGCTGGAGCGGTGATCAACGTTGGCTGCAACATAGGCCGGCACGTCATCCTCAACACGCGGTGCGCAATCGATCACGACGCACGCATCGCAGACTTCGTGCACATTGCCCCAGGCGTAACGCTATCGGGTGATGTTCAAATAGGTGAAGCCGCCCATATCGGGACGGGTGCAGTCATCCTGCAAGGCATTAAGATCGGAGCGGGAGCCATGGTAGCAGCCGGTTCCGTTGTCGTCGCTGATGTGCCCGATGGGCAAGTTGTGATGGGCGTACCAGCGCGACCGGCATAGCCGTAAAGCGTTCTCGCTTCCATCAGAACTGGAAGTAAATAAACGGCGCGACGTTGAGCGGCAGACGTGCCCATTTCCAGTATTGGTGCTCGTTCAACAGGTGAAGGTCGCTCGGATTGGACCGCGCAGGGCCATCTCGTGAGCTTTCATAGTCCTCGTTCATCGAAGCTTGTCTGGGGCTACACGCGGTTGCAGTGGGTTCACGATCCCGCAACGATTCGGTGAATATGAGCGGGATTTCCGAACATTCTCCTGCCAGCGCAGTATCGCTCTTGATGCCAACGCGGTGTCATTATCTCCGCCTATCGAGCAAGGCTCTTCCGCGAATGGCTACATGCGCGGCGCTCGCAAGCGAACCGAGCAGCGAATGTCGTGAAGTGTCGCCGCCCATTTGTAGAAGTTCGCACCGCGGATGTAGTTCGTGCGGCAAGCGCCAGCCATAGTGTTGTGTTGACCTGTTCGTTAGTGTTTCCGCACACACAAATGGCCCATCTCATTGCGAAGTGAGAGAGCGCTGCCTCGCTGTTAAAAGTCTGAATCATTCCAGGTTGTGAATGTAACTTAAAACATATAGTGTATATGGATCTAAAACATGAAAGATGAAAAACGTGTGCTGTGCTGTGCCACGCCAAGGAGAATTTGTAGCCTTCTTGTCAAGAAGGCTTGGTAGAACGCCACTAATGCGAGACGTCTGGATTAGATGCGAGCCCATCACTCGAGCGGTTAGGTGAGTTCTATGGGGTACTTATAGGCGACAGAATTTTCATGTCCGCCTTTGATTCTGGGACATCACCACTATGTCCAGTAAATTGCGGGGAAATAGATTTGCGAGCTATCAAATCGATGCTCCGCCGGTATTGGCCGCGGGGCACCGCGGACGTGTCAGCACCTGCATATCGAGCAGTGATTCTTTCTGAGCTCTTTGGTGCGACGCGGCTGGCTGCAGATATGCCGGTTTTGCGCGATTTTGTCCAGGGAAAGAAGGTTGTTGCCTTTGTTGCGCGTGGCGTCGATGTGCTCCCAATCCTTGATGCTCTATCCGGAGCGAAGGAAGCCAGCGTTCTGGTCAGAGACACACAACCAGCATCGGCGCATGGCAAAGCAAATGCATTGGGCTACGAAATTCGGCCGCACGGCAGCACCCAAGGAATTAAGGCGAGGCTGCATCGCAATAAAGACCATTTGCTCCTTCTTTTTCTCTCCCCAAGTCAGATCGAGCAGACAGCATTCATCGATGAGTCGTTTCCTATTTCGATCGCGTGATCATTTGCGGCGACGGCCCGGAAGCGATGGAGGCGAGGGTGGCGTCCGCTTTAGCGACGGCCCATCGCAAGGATCTGCCGAGGCTGGCCCGGAGATCTCAATCGAACCGCCACGAGCTCTGCGGCGCAGAACTTCTAAACCGTCAAGACGGTGGCTGGGACGTGGGAGCTGGGGTGCCGTTCGAAGAACTCCGCGACGCGATCAACGGCCGCAAAGTTCTCGTTGTGTCAGAAGATCAAGACAGCGTCGCACACCTGATCAGTCGTCTCTCAAACGCTGATACCCTCACCGTCGCTCTCGTCAGGAGTCCAATGTCTGACGAAATCGAAGGTGTAAAGTGCGGTCGAAGTCGGCATGGTGAAGTCGTATCCATTGGGATCGATATCGCGGCCCCATACTCCCGTATGGACATGATGGCAGTGGAGACCGCAATAGCGACGTCTGCGCGGTATATTGAGGTGGGCTGGAAATCCCTCGACCTACCTATAAGTTCGTCCAGCATCAAGAAACATATGCTCTTGTCGCTTGAGGATGATCTTTTCAGCACAGCTAGAAGTTTTGCGATTGCAGACACTTTGCTGAACCGCCAGCCTGATTGTGTCCTTATTCACGTCAATAGTCTTCGGGCCTTGACTATGAAGTCCATCTTGGCACGCGTTGACGCTCTTAAAACCACGATTTGGTTGGTCGCCGACGACCCTGTGGGCGGGGCAATAGTTTTTCAAAAATGGAGGAAAGGTCTAGCAAAGCACGGGGAAGTAACGTTCCGAAATTGGAGCAAGAGGCCCGTTAAGCGCATCATTTCTGCGCCAAGTCCGGATCATGCTCCTGCGCCGCATTGGAAGGCACCGGCGCTTTCGGAAAATTGCGGTCTGATTATCGCGACTGGGGATTCTAACTACACGACCGTTGTTGAGGCAATAGCAAGGGAAATGAGTGCATTCCGCCCAGTGTGCGTTTGGACGCTGTACGGGACATTTACGCCCGAGCATGCCGAGGGCTTGCCAAATGTTTCTGTTGCGCCCATTGAGTTGCCGCTCGGTCGCGCGCCCCTAGAGCAGTGCGGGCCCAGAATCCACGATCACGAAGAACCTGACAAGGTTTTGCGCGAAGCTCTTGAAGAACAGTGCTCGGTTTGGCGTGCCCGGAAGGCACCCATGCTTGCGGGATTGTTTGAAGCCATTCTGGACGAGTTCGAAAGAAATCCGCCCGCGTACGTTGTTGTCAGCAGCGGTCGATCTCCAATTGCGCGTCTGGTGATCGAAGCGGCGCGTTGCTGTGGAATCCTGACGATGGACGTGCAGGCCGTAATCCTCAGTGACTACGCCCGCATCAAACGGCCAGCCACTGACTGGGTGGCAGTCATGGGGACCATATCTTTGCACCTGCTCGCCGGTCATTTCAAATTTCCAAAAAGCAAAATTCTTGTCGCCGGTTCTGCGAGAATCGATTCGATGCTGAAAGCAGGAGCACTCTCCGATAAGGCCTTCACGAAGACGGTGCTTTTCGCCAGCCAGCCTTTGGATTCCGTCCTAACGGGCGCTGCGGCGGAGCATCTCATTAAGGCTGTCGGTGCTGTGGATGGGGCGTCACTCAATATTCGCCTTCATCCGCGCGAAGGAGACGACGCCATTGATCGATACGAGGCGCTCATTGCCAGGGCTGGGGCCGGCAACTACTGCGCAATTTCGCCGAAAGAAGAGTCGCTTCGGGACTCTGTAGAGAAAGCCGATTTGGTCGCAACGTTCTTCAGCAATGTTGGCCTTGAAGCGGCGATTCTAAATCGCGACGTCCTCGCGATCGCGCTTGATGGCCACTTCCCCGTCGATTTATCAAAGGATGGACTGGCACTCAGGGCCAGAAACCCGGATGAACTTGACGATCAGGTCACGCAATATCTGACCGATCCAGCGTTCCGCGCGGTAACTCGTGACAGTCGCTTGGCCTTCCTGAAAGTAAATCAGCAGTTCGTTCAAGGGAAATCCGCCCGGCGGATTGTCGAGCATATGGAATCCCTTGCGGGATGATCGATTGCCAATCTTTCTGTGGCAGCGGTGATACGAAGTGACAGGCTGCGGGGCGTGACATAGTGGGCATATTGAACGGGGAGAGCGGTCGGCTCACCTTGTCGTGCCTCCAGGCACGTTCATTCAGGTTCTCAGAATTGGAAGTAAATAAACGGTGC
Source organism: Hyphomicrobium sp. (assembly GCA_016716675.1). Lineage (GTDB taxonomy): Bacteria > Pseudomonadota > Alphaproteobacteria > Rhizobiales > Hyphomicrobiaceae > Hyphomicrobium_B. Next base: position 420,294 of record JADJVG010000001.1, on the reverse strand, counting down.
AACGTTGAGCGGGCAGGAGCTGCAAGGCGAGACCGAATAGCGCGCCGATGGCAACCCAATATACGGGCGCCGGGATCTTCGCGAACGGGGTCCCCATCGCCAACGGTGCATGGATCAGGCTATCGACGAGGATCGGACCAAAGATCAGCAGATACGGAATCTTGATCGCAGTCGTTCCGGCCTTGTCGAGCGGAGTCAAAAATGCGCTGTAAACAGATAGGGCTGCCGGCAGATCGGCGGCGCGAAATGGCACCCATGCGAACAGCACCAAGGCTTGCGTTGCCAGCCAGCCGAGGGCTAAGGCGAGAATGCTTCGCGCAGCAGCGGTTTTGGAGATGTCGAGTAGCGTGGTTGATCGCAAGGGCGGCGCCATGCAGTCCGCCCCAGAGAACAAATGCCCAGCTGGCGCCATGCCAAAGGCCGCCGAGCAACATCGTGATCATCAGGTTCAGGTAGCGGCGAAACGTTCCGAAGGCGGCTGCCGCCGAGCGGAATGTAAAGGTAGTCGCGCAACCAGAACGACAGAGACATGTGCCACCGTCGCCAGAAATCGACGATAGACGTGGCGAGATACGGAAAGCGGAAAATCTCCGGTAGCCGCTAGCCAAAAAAGCGCGCGACGCCAATGGCCATCAGAGAGTATCCAGCGAAATCAAAGTAGATTTGGCTGTAGAAGCCGAACGTTGCCATCACGCGGGCATGAGCGCTGTGCGATTGGGGATCGTTGAAAACGGGGTCCACGAACAGTGCCAGCGTGTCTGCGAACAAGGCTTTGTACAGAAATCCAATGAGGATTGCCCGAGTGCCGGCGACGATATCGTCGTTTGTGAGAGTTTTGTCTTCGTTGAACTGAGGTATGAAGTCCCGTGCTCGAACGATCGGCCCCGCGACGAGCTGAGGAAAAACGCAATGTAGAGAGCCACGCGGATCAAGCTTCGCTCTGCTGCACGTGACCACGTCTTACGTCGATCATGTAGGAAATGGCGTGGAAGATATAAAATGATATGCCAATGGGCAAAATGACTTGCAGAGTTGGCGTGCTTAACGTGATGTGGAGCGACTGGGCGGCGCTCTGCAGCGACCCTATGAAGAAGTTCGCGTATTTAAAGTAGCCCAGAATGGCCAGGCACAGGGTGATGCCGGCAGTCAATGGCCATTGCTTGTGATTAAGCCGCTGACTGAGCAGCGGCACCGCCCAAGCAATGATGATGACCAGCCAGAACAGCCCGAGAAAGCGCCAGTCCCACCAGCCATAGAAAATGCACGATGCGATCAGCAGGATGATGTGCCGCGCACTTCTCCCGGTAACGCTCCAGTGGAGCGTAAAGACTATTGCGAAGAATACGAGAAAGATGCCCTCGGTGAAGATCACTTTGCCAGCACTCCCTCGGCAATGAGGTGGGTAGAAAGCCAACGGGTGAAGACCGCGGCACCTGAAGTGCTCAGATGATTGACGTCGATCCAGAAGCGACTGTCTCGGAGCTCGGACATGGCAGCGACATAACTGTCATCGATTGCGAGGCAGTTTATGTTTGGCTGACCGCACTGCTTGCCAAAATAGATGAGGTCGCGAATTTGCGTCGTAAACGGTAGGAATTGGCGTTGAGCCTGAAACATTGACGCCATTTGTAGATGCAGTTCGGGGGCAACATCGGCATCGAGCCACGCGCGGTGATCAGACGTCAGCGGCAGCTTCAAAGTGGCTAGGTACTTGGTTGCACCTTCAGGCTGGAGTAATGCCGTCGCGGCATTGATGGCATCATCGATTTTCGTCAGCGGCACTTCAGAGTTATTCTCCATCGGACGGAAGCCGGGATAATCTCTAAGGCGCTGAGGCGTCTTTGGCGATCGAAAGCCGTCCGACACCAAATGTATTGAGCAATGAAGCGCGCCATAACAAGACGAGTGGGTCGCGTGCCGACTCCATATCGTCCTCTCGCTCTGGAGCCGGTATGTCGCGCGGGTGACCCGCCATCCGGTAGGCAACGTCGCATAACCGATCAGGCGGTCATTGAGGTCGCGGATCTGAGCCGTTGGGTTCAGATCGTATCCCGAGTGCAGTTCGCGCAAATACACGAACCGCCTTTCCTCGCGATTGGGTATTTCCGCAAGTTGCTCTACGGCTGTCGCCAGCAGGGAGGCGCGTTCGAAGTGATTGGCACCCGGCAAACTGACGATAAAAACTTCGCTCGCATAGCCGGCGGACTTGAGTTGGGCTTTGAGCGCGTCGCCATCGACTGAGCGATGCGTATAGCTGCCGCCATCGACGACGATAATGTTTTTGCGTCTGCTGGAAGCGCTGCGATCCGACGGATCAGGCCAATGCGCTGCCGTTCGGCGACGGTGTCGTTGGTCAGAATTCCCCATTAGAAAAGCAGGCCAACCGACAGAATAGCAGCAGCCAAACCGAGGCTGCCGAGCACGAAGGGGGCCAATAGTTGCGTTCTGCCGCCGGGCGTGCGGGCTCCATAGCCAATGATGGCGGCGAGTGCGAAGATCACAATGCCCAGAGCTGAACTCATGCTGGTAGCCATTTCCAATGCTTACTGAGGGGCGCGCGGAGTGCTGTCGCTTTTCGGCATTTGAGTTCAGCCATGCGGTGAGACGCGAGGCTGACGCCAATGTGTCTCTGGGGTCCTCCCGTCGCTATGCACGTTCATCGAGGTTCTTTTCGCGCTCGACATGAGATCGCGCGAATTCCGGTTCAATCTTGGCAATCAATTTCTTGAAGGTACTCTTGTTCAGCGCCTTGCCAATCACCGCGTCAGGATGCGTTGGCCGCAAAAGTGCTTCGACTTCCTCCAGCATCTCTGTAATGAGCTTGCCATTGACAGGGTGATAGCGGATTGCGTTCAGGCTGTTGAGGCCAACATCTTCAGCGGTTTCACCGGCAGCCACGAATTCTTCTTGATGGCTTTTCGCCAGCCGTGTCGGGTGGTGTGAGGATGACGGGCCAGCGCCCATTTTCGGTAGAGCTCGGCAACGCCGCGTGGGCGGCCGCGACCGTCTCATGGATTTCTGGCTCGAAGCCGTAAGCGTCAAGAAATTCGGTCAGAATATCGGTCAGCAGGCGCAAGTGCTTGGCGGGCTCGAGTTTCGGCACGCAGATATAACGGTCATCGAGTAAGGTTGCAGCGAGACAGCAAATCTGGCCGGATTCTTTCAGGCTGACGAAGAACCGCGAAATATCGCGCGGGCAGGAAATCGGCTCGCGCCGTTGCATGCGGTTCACAAAACTTTCCAGCAGTGAGCCGTTCGAGAACGCCACGTTTGCAAAGCGCGCTGCCGTAATCGGCCCTGTGAGGCCTTTGGTCGTCGCATCGCTGAACATGATGTGTTCCATAATCCGCTTCGAGGCCCCCATCATGGATGCAGGGTTTGCCGCCTTGTCCGTCGATACGGAAAAATATCTGCCCTTGAAGTTGGCGTCGGCCAGCCAGCCTAGCAGGCGGGCTTGCTTGAGGATGTTGGTGTCGAACATCTGCAGGGTGGAAAACGGATCTTTCTCCGACCGCACATGCTTGATGGCGGCAAAGTTCAGAACCAGATCGTAGGGCTTCTCCGATGCAAGGAAATAGCGGAGGGCCGTGGAGCCATAATCAAGCGGCAAGGTCTTGAAGTCTTCGACGGCGAACGGGTGGGCCGCGGAGCGAATCTGACGGACCAGTTCCGCGAGCGCGTTTTCGTTCTGGTCGATCACATGGATGCACGCCGGTGCGAAACCTGATAGAACGAGCACTGTGTTGGAGCCGATAGACCCGGCGGCGCCGATCGCCAGGATGCGGCGATTTTTGACACGCTCTGAAATGTCGGCTGCGCGTCTGCTCAAATCGACTTCGAACATGCCGGCGTCGCGCGCGAGAATCCGCCGTGCGATAATATTCAGACGCTGACCTCATGATGGTCCCCTGATCGTGTGCCGCCAGGGCAGGCGGTGCCTTCGCAGTGATCTGTTTGCGAACCGCTTCGATGACGCGGTCTTGTTCGTGCTGCGTCAAACTGGTCGAGCAGGGCAGCGGCAGAATTTTCACCCAGATGCTTTCGGCAACCCCGGAGAGCGTGCGCGGGGCGGATGCGTAGGGCGGCTGTAAATGGACAGGCTTCCAGAACGGTGCAACGTCGATTCCTGGATCGATGAGCCCCTGACGGAGGTTCGCAACACGCGCGTCATCCCAGGATTTTAGGAAGATTCCGGAAAGCCAGTGATTGCTTTCTGCCCACGCAGGCACCGGAAACGCTTCTATACCTGCGAGTTCTTCAAAGGCCTCACTGTAGCGCTTGGCGATATGTGCCTTGGCAGCCGTGAATTGAGCAAGCCGGTCAAGTTGTGCAACGCCGACGGCTGCTTGAAGGTTGGTCATTCTGTAATTGAAACCAACCATGTCATGGTCATAACCAGGCCGGACGCGTGCCGTTGTTGTCATGTGATGGATGAGGTCCATCAGGCCTGGATCGTTGCCGATCAGGGTGCCACCACCGCCAGTCGTGATGATTTTATTGGCGTTGAACGACATCGCGGAAAGCCGCGCTCTGGTGTGCCCGATCGGACGGTTCTTATAGCGTGCACCCAGTGCCGCTGCTGCATCAGCCAGGACCGGCAAGCCCCAACCATCTGCAACATCGCATATGGCGTCCATATCGACTGGCACGCCGAGCGTAAAGACCGGCAATACAGCGCTGACACGCCGGCCTGTCGGACGGTGACGCACGGAACCGTCAGCCAAACGATCACACCTGTTCGTAAGGGCGTTGGATAAGTACGTGGCGTCCAACAGCCATGTCGCCTCGTCGCAATCGAGTAGCCAAGGCGTTGCTGCGCAGTGCGAGACGGCGTTGGCAGATGCAATAAAGGTTAGAGTTGGGACGATGACGAGGTCATTGGGTTTGACGCCAAGTGCAATAAGCCCGGCGTGAAGGGCCGTTGTTCCAGCCGACATGGCAACGCTGCGGACAGCGCCGGTTTCGGCAGCCATCCGGCGCTCGAAATCATTGACAAATGGACCCGCGTAGGACACGAATCCACTGCTGATGCACGACTGCAAATTGAGACCTTCCAGGTCCCCGACGTTTGGAATGCAGAGCGGGATACGGGACATTTGGCCAATCGCGTTGTGGGGAAGCCGAGCCCGTTCCGGGACGCTTCAGCTGCGACCGCGTTGTAGACCAGCGAGGTGGGCTTTTCAATGCGCCGGGATGGGCTTCCGTGAACGTGGCAGTGGGCTACGTTGACGGAGTTTCAAGTCGGCTATAAGCGTCAATCAGCACGTATGTGTTTGGCGGGGTTCCCCCTCCAACTGGCTGTCTGCCAGCCGATTCGCAGCAGGGGCACAATGGCAACTCCGACGCACATCATCGCCGAAGCAGGCGTCAATCATAATGGTGTTCCGGATTTGGCGTTCGCGCTGGCGTCTGCAGCCCACTCCGCGGGCGCCGATTCGGTCAAATTCCAGACTTTCGACAGCTCCGAGATCGTTACCAGTGCTGCTGGCAAAGCTGATTATCAAAAGCAGCACAGTGATGCGAAGGAAAGCCAGCAGGCGATGCTTGCCCGGCTGCAATTATCTCACGGTCTGCATCGCGAACTCATTCAGCATTGCGATGGCTTAGGGATCAATTTTCTTTCGAGCGCCTTTGATCTCGGGTCGCTTCGGTTTTTGATCAACGATCTCAAGCTATCAACAATTAAATTTGGCTCGGGTGAGCTTCTCAATGCTCCGCTCTTATATGAGGCAGCCCGAAGCGGCGTCCGTATAATAATATCCACGGGCATGGCGAACATGGCCGATATTGAGCAGTCGCTTGGTGTGCTGGCGCTGGGAATGAGTGATGTTCCGCCCGAACGTCCAACGCGCATGGCATTCGAGGAGGCGGGTTGACCGTTCTTTGCGCGAACGTGTGCAAGAGCGGGGTAACAGTGCTTCACTGTACCTCTTAGCTATCCGACGCCTGCTGAATATGTGAACCTCCTTGCCATGCGGACCATCGCGTCGGCATTCGGCGTTCCGGTTGGGTATTCAGACCACAGAAAGTGGTTCCATTTGCGTTGCAGCCGTCGCGCTCGGTGCGCGTGTGCTTGAAAAGCATCTGACGCTCGACAGGACGATGCAGGGGCCTGATCACGCGGCGTCAATGGAGCCGGGGCCGTTTAAAGCCATGGTGGACGGTGTTCGCGACGTCGAAAAAGCGCTCGGTTCTGCGGTCAAGACGCCGTCCGAAATCGAACGACCAATCGCCGCCGTGGCGCGAAAAAGTCTCGTTGCGCACCGTGCAATCAAAGCAGGAGAGCCATTCAGTGCTGACAACCTGACTATAAAGCGCCCTGGGACGGGTATCTGTCCCTTGTCGTACTTTGAATCGCTAGGCACGACAGCAAAACGTGATTACGCACCTGACGATCTCATCGACTGAGACGATCACTCAATTTTCTAAAGGTGCTTGAATGGACTTACTGCAACGACAGCAGCGTGCATTTCTCCCGAGCACGGAATATCTCTCTCCTGATGTAGTGATGCTCGTGGCAAATGACGGCTGGGATGTGCGCGCGCTCAAGGAGGCGCGAAGTCTGGCTGCCAGCGGACTGTCGGTGACGTTGGTCGGACGCCGGCGTAACCGCAATGACTTGCCCAGATTTACGGACGAGTTCGGTATCGATATTGTGTGCGTGCCGCAGATTCTCGATCAAGCCACCTGCCGCACACATCTTGAAGGTGGTGTTTTCCGCCGCATGAACTTTCGCGAAAAGGTCATTGCGAGTGTCGTTGATTACATCTTTCGCTTCACCAACCTCTCGATTAATTCCAAATCCGTACCGCCTCCCGTCAACGGTGCGTTGCTTGAGAAGCTTCTCGCCCTCGGTCAACAGCCTTTTCCTGAGGAGGCGCCGCCGCGCAGAGTTCGCAGCCTATGGTTCGATGCAGGCTGGCATGCACTTGCCAGGGCCGTCAAAAAGCTACTCGGTTGGAAGCAGGCGCCAGGCGCTGAACTTCTGCATGCGGTTGCTGTTCTGATCATCGCGGTTGTGACGCTACCACTGAGCATTCTGGCAGGCACCCTGTTCGTTGCCAGCAGGGTGGGTTGCGTTTCGTGCGATGCGCTTGACGCTGAAGGTTTTGCGCAGGATGGGCCGGATAGGTAGGGCCCTCTGTTGCAATCACAAATGTTTGCGCAGAACAGGCGCTCAGGTTTACCGCTATGCTCGGTTTTTTCTGTTCACAATCGAATATGGCGAGACGGTTGCTAGGCTGAAGCCAAAAGTCATTCACTCGCACGACCTTTACACTCTGCAAGCGGCCGTCCGCATTGCGCGCTGGATTGGTGCTGAGGTGGTGTATGACGCGCACGAATTGGAGTCTGATCGCAGGGCCGGCACCAAGCCGGCTATGGCCAAATGGATCATTGACCAGGAAAAGACTTACGCACCCTTGGCAACAGGCTGCGTGACGGTTTCTCATGCCATTGCCGACACGATGCAGAATGACCTTGGCGTTGCGCGACCGACCGTCGTGTTCAACGCGCCGATCGTCCTGGAGGCTCCCGAAGGGTTTGAAACCCGCACGATCCGTGCTGATCTCGGTCTCACCTCAGACGCCGTTGTTCGTATTCGTGGGCAAGATATGGGAAATTGCCGACGGCAATCAGAAAATCGATCTTATCATCCGCGGCGTTTGTCGAAATCCGGAATACCATCTCGCATTGATTGGACCGCTAAGCGATCTGGCGAAGGAACAGATTGAAAAGCTGGTGGAAGAGGAGGGTTCGCAGGCGCGCGTACATCTCGTGCCGCCGATCCCTTCCGAGGCGATCATCCACTACATTGCTGATGCTGACGCCGGCATCTATTTTATGTGGCCCGATACACGCAACATCGATCTGACGATACCCAACAAGCTGTTTGAATTTTCGCTTGCCGGTCTGCCGCTGGTTGTCACGGATCTCACGTCTACACGCTGGTTCTGCACCATCGCCGGCAATGCTGTGTTTGTGAAAAGCCAACAGGTGGAAGAAGTTGCGCAGGCGTGCCGCGAAGTCATTGACCGGCAGCAGGAACTGCGGCCCAATCAGGAGAAGCTTGCTCAGATCCGGCGTGAATATTCGTGGGAGGCGCAAGGTGCACGGCTCGTTGAGTTTTATAAGAGCTTGCTGAAGCGGGCCGGGAATCGGGGGCTGCAATGAAGTCAGATGCGATCAAATCCCTGACGATTGGCGATGGCTCAACGTTGCTCGACGCTCTGGCTGCAGTCGATGCCAATGCCCGAGGGTTTATCTTGATTGTTGACGATGCGGGCGTCTTGCCGGCATTCTGACCGACGGCGACGTTCGGCGAGCGTTGTTGCGCGGCGCTAAGGCCAGCGATCAGATTGCGGCGTTTAAGAACCGGAAGCCGCTTTGGGTCGAGGCGGGCAATGCGGCTGAGGCAGCGAGAATACTATCGATGCCCGGAATTCTGTTCGTTCCGGTCCTCAATCGGGAGCGGCAAGTCGTCGATGTGGTTTTTCGCGACGTGCCGCGGGATCATCCAATTTTCGCGAGAACCTCGTTGTCATCATGGCCGGTGGGAAGGGTTCGCGGCTCGGAGCGGTGACGGCAAGCCGGCCGAAGCCGCTGATTGAGCTGGGCGGGAAGCCGATGGCTGAACGCGTTCTTGAAGCTTGGAAGGCGAAAGGTTTCCGCCATTTTGTTTTTACGCTCAATTACCTCGGTGATCAGATCCGTGATTACTTTGGTGACGGGCGAAACCGCGGGGTGATGATCGATTATGTCGAGGAGCCCACCAGTCTCGGCACCTTCGGCATTCTCAGCCTTTTGCCGATGAAGCCCACTAGGCCGATCATGGTGGTGAATTGCGATGTCGTGACTGGTCTCGATTTTTCGAGATGCTCGATAATCATGGAGGCTGATCGGTCTGTCGCCACGATGGCGGTTCGCGACTACGTTTCTGAAGTGCCATTCGGTATTGTGCAGACGCATGGCGGCTTGATCATGCAGATCAGTGAAAAGCCGAGATTCACATATCAGGTGGCTGCCGGCGTTTACACTCTATCGCCTGAAGCCCTGGAAACGATTGAGCCTAACACCTACCTCGATATGCCTACGTTGTTTGAGCGTCTAATTGCGGCGGGTAAGCAAACGCGGTGTCATCACGTAAATTCCTATTGTTTTGACCTTGGTACGATTGATCAGATTAAAGCCGCAGAGATCTATTTAGCGGGTCGTGGATTGTTATGATTGCCATTGAGCAAGTGCGCGCGTTGGCTGGAGGCTTCAGCGCGACAGCGCAGTCCCTAAAGTCGATTGTGCGCATGATTGTTCGTGACCCCTTGCGGCCATCCTTTTTGTGTCTGCTACCCTATATTCTGCTGATCTTGGCATCTCGTGTCCTCGCGGCTGTGGCACTCGCGTTGTTGCCTGTGGCGATCTTCAGTGAACACCTTGCTGGTGGCTTTCTAGGGGCTGGCCTCAGGTGGTTGCAGGAAGCTATGCCGGCAGGCGCCCGTGTCATCGATATTCATGTGCTGGCCGCAATTCTGTCGCCGCTACTTTATGCAGCGCATGGCGTTGCTACATATGTCGCGCAGCGCGAGTTGCTTTTCTCAAGCATAGCCTACCAGAAGCGCTTGTCGCGGCGAGCGCTGGAGACCTTCATGTCTCCGGCTGGACAGGGAAAAGAGGCGGGAATTACGGCCGGTGAAATGCGCCGTCTGGTTGTCGGAGATGCACGCTATCTTGGTCGCGCGTTTCTGGGGCTCTTGACCGCGATTCCCGATTTGATGGTCGGGTTGCTCATGGCTGTGCTGCTGATTGTTGTCGTGCCAAAACCTGTATTCTGGTTCGTAATTGCATTTCTGCTTGTGCTGCCGTGGCAGTTGTCAATCGCAGCACGCGGCCGCGAGCGATCGAATGGATATCTCAGCGGCGCCGCTCGCTTTAGCAAGCATTTGACCGAAGTGTGTTCCGCACGCCAGAAGCTCATCATCAGTGACGACAGAGAGGCGGCAAGACTTGAAGAGACCGCGCTTGGCGCAGAAAGCCAGGACTATTTTGACATGTTCCAAGATCGCTCGCGGATGGGACTGCTGACCGCGCTTGCCGGGCAGATCAGCTTTGCGCTGATGATACTGGTGCTCATCGGTCTCCATGCAACGTCTCAATTGACGAATGTCGTTGGCAGCGCCGAGACTGGCATTTTGATTGTGGTCGCAGCGCGCTACCTCTTTAGCGGTATAAGTGGCGCCTCGCGCGCAATCATCGGACTGTCGATGACGCACCCGTATTACAGTGGTTATCTTGATTACTACGGTGGTGTGATGGATCCTCAAAAGGGATCTGGCGGGGCGTTCTCGCGACGTCGCAGCGACGGCGACGCGAAGTCCAGTCCAGCTGCTGTAAGTGTGCCGGCTCTGCCCGTTGAGGAGCAGCAGCTGGTAGGCAACGATATGTTCCAAACGACGATTGTTGTTAACACGATCTCAGGTCCACGCCATGTTCAGGTGACGAAGCACCTCGGTATTGCCGCTCGAGCCACCGACGTGGATTGGGCAACGATTGCTCGATTGCTAGATCTTCCCGGAATGCAGACCGTGTTGATAGGGGACAAGCAGGCACTGGTGTCCGCGGGTCTATTCGGAACAGCTATTGGGCGCCGGATAGTATCCTCGGCATTAGCGAACTGTGATTTCAAAAAGTTGATTGCCAACAATACGGCGCTGGCTGAACTTCTCATACCGCTAGGGCCGCTTGTCGAAGAGGCGATCCGAACGCCGGAGGCGCTCAGCGGCACGGCTGGCGGTGACGCATTGCTGATCGCGCTTTCGATTGCACTCGATCGTCGATCAAGCCCTATCTTTGTGGCGGAGAGGGAATTCAGATTGTTGAATGAGGCGAAGCGAGCATTGCTCATCCGAGCCCTGAGGGGTGTCAGATCGTAACCTTGCAAACGGATCGCTCGGCAATTGTTATTCTGCCGGCCCCACCACACAGGCTTCTCGTCACCAACGAAGGCATCCTCGATATCGTCGATGGCCGGATTGCACTGAGCGAACTTCCACGCCATGTCGTCGACTTGACGTTCGAAAGACCGTTTGGTGCCGTAAAGGACAAGACTATCGTTATGTCGCAAGAGGACTTGGAACTTTAAGGACCAGAATAATGACGAAGTTGACGGACTTGCAGACATGGTCACGGCTGTATGAATTCATGGCGATGCCAGTCGCCGGAGGGGTGGAGAGCAGCTGGTGCTATGGAGATATGCAAGTCTGGCCGATCATTCGATCTCAGATTTGTATGCGCGGATCGAATGTGTTGTGTGCTGATCGCCAGCACATGAAGATCGCGAATGCCCCAGGCAAGTCATCGAAGCTTGCTGCGAGCGTCTCGACACTGGGTAATCGTCTGCGCTCCATGTCCTCTCGCTCCATGTCGTCTGCCTCAAGCGTGCCCGCCGCCATTCAACAGCAGAAATCCGTGGCATGGCCTAACCTGCCGGCTGGTGTTGGGACGGGCAATGTCTGGTGCCTCGGCTATGCAACAAATCATAAGAAAGTGGGAGACTCTCATTTCCAGATTTGCATGGACCCACTGCGCGTCGCGCTTGCAACGCAAAACGTTGCGACGATCGGGTTGATGACCGGACTGGCAGACGACGCGCCGGGAATACTCCAGGCCGCCGCTCAGCCGACAATCACCATTGAGACGGAATTTAGAGCCGTTCGCAAGGATGCTCAGAAGCTTGCCAAGATCGATCTGGATGCTTTGCCAGCTTTCACAAAGTGGTGGGATGAACTCGATGGCGTGCTGGATGGTCAGACCATCACGACGCGCGAACACATCGCAACCGTCATTCTGCAAACGGCAGCGACCGGCGCATGGCTTCATCAAGCGATTGCCCAGTACCGGCCGAGAGCCGTCCTCGTGGCGTCCTATTACGGATTGCTCGGTCACGGATCCAGTTGGGCTTGCCGCAAGCTGAATGTTCCGGTAGCCGATGTGCAGCATGGCGTTTCGGGCATTGGCCATCATGCCTACGATTGGCCGTCTGCGCCGGTGGAGGGCTATAACACCCTGCCGACGACTTTCTTGAAATGGTCGCAGCGCGAAGTCGACGACATGTTGACCGGAACACGCCACTGGCGGCCGACGATCGTTTCGATTGGCAACAATTGGCGCCTGCTCGACGATGTTCTGGAGAAGCAGATCGCGCCCGATGTTCTGCCGGAGGCAGGGCGGATAGCTGCATACGATGCGCTCAAGGCGGCCGAAGCGCAAATCAAAGAAATTAAGCGGGGTCGCGGACCCGGCAAGGATATCCTTGTCGCCATGCATCCCGACGAGCAACTTCCTTGGCTCGCAGATCTCCGGAAAATTGCGCCACCCAACTGGCGCTTTTGGCTGCGCCTGCATCCGGGCGAGTATCGCGGCGGCGCCGGACTGGAACAGCGGCGCGCTGAACTGAGCGGCGACAACCTCATCGTGGCGCCCGCGACAGAGCTACCGCTGAACGTACTGTTGCGGCACATGGATGCGGTCGTGACGAAATACTCCTCCGTTGCGTTGGACGCCCATGCCTACGGCGTGCCCTCCGTCTCGTATTCGGAGGCGGGGCGTTTCTTCCTGGGTAGTCCCGAGCGCTCCGACGTGAGCTTTGTTGCGCCCGTTGCAGAGCGGATTGTGAATGCCTTGACGGTTCGCCTCTCTCCGTATGGCAGCTGCTGATTGCGTCGCAACCGATTGTCGATTTCAATGTGCTCGGACAAACCTTGTTGAAAGCACTTGCGGCAAAACCCGCAGGCGCCCAGCCGGGCTCTGAAGTGCATGGGAATGATGATCCCGGTCTCCGCGCGGCAACAGTTTACGGCTAAAGGTGCATCATGTCGCGGCTGGCCATCATTGCGGCACGCTCCCAGTCCAAAGGTTTGCCCGGCAAAACACAAGATGTTTGCCGGTCGGCCGTTGCTGGCGCATTCGATTGTGCAAGCAAAGAATAGCGGACAGTTTGACTGTGTCGCGTGCTCCAGTGATGACGAGCGTTATCTGGCGATTGCGATGGAGGCCGGTGCCGATCTCGCGATCAAACGGCCGGGAGTTGGCCAGCGATCTCGCAGCCAAGCTGCCGGTTCTGCGTCACGCCGTGACAACAGCAGAGGCACATGCCGCGCTGACCTTCGATACGGTCGTTGATTTACAGCCGACGTCGCCACTCCGCCGGCCTGAAGACATTCCCGGCGCCATCGCGCAACTTGAGGCGAACCCGCAATTTGAGAATGTCGTGTCGGTCTGCGCGGCCGCAGATTCCCCCTACTACACGCTTGTTGAGATGTCGCCGGCAGGCGTCGCCACGCTTTCGAAAGTCCCCCCGGTGGCGCCAGCAGGCGCGACGTCAGGACATTCCATCGGTTTGGCGCTTGAACGGCTCTATCTATGCCTGGAGACGCGCCGCGCTATGGCAGAACGAGCGGGCTGTGACCGCCGCAACCGGAATATGGGTCATGCCTGACGTCTGCGGTTTTGACATTGATCTGGCGCTTGATTTGCGCTCGCCGCCTATGTCGCCGAACATGAATTCGGCTGGCCTGCACGCCCAGATAACCGTGAGCACCGATCATCATTGAACACTGTTCAGCATCGAAAGGGCAATGCTCCGTCAGCGCTGAAATAACCCGACGGTATCAATAACGACCCGGCTCAAAAGCACATCGCGGGCGCATCTTGAAGGCGCTGCGGCCAACCAGAACGACGACGATGTCCGCCTCGCGAATGGCGGTGTCGGCATCCTTGAGCGTCACATTGTCCCGGCCGGAAAGTCCTTTGGGCAGATCGGAGATGTGCGGCTCGACGATCATCAAGGTAACGTTGTCATCGGCAAGGTGGGCCGCGATATCGACGGCTGGGCTTTCGCGCAGGTCGTCAATGTCCGGTTTGTAGGCCAGCCCGAGGCAAGCAACGACTGGGTTTTTGAAGCGATCCATTTGCCGCCGGACAGCATTGATCACAACGTGCGGCTTGCCGTCATTGACTGAGCGCGAGGCGGACATCAACGGCGTCTTGTCGCGATGTGGCGAGATCAGGAACCAAGGGTCGACTGCGATGCAATGGCCGCCAACGCCCGGACCTGGGTTCAGAATATTGACGCGCGGGGTGGCGATTAGCCAGCGCGATGGCTTCCCAGACGTTGATCTTGAGTTCGTCGCAGAGGATCGAAAGCTCGTTGGCAAAGGCAATGTTGACGTCGCGGTAGGCGTTTTCGATCAGCTTCACGAATTCCGCGACCGGGGCCTTGGTTCGCAAAAGTGCGCCGCGCACAAACAGCTTGTAAAGCGCTTCGGCTTGCGCGCTGCAGGCGTCGCTCAGGCCGCCGATAATGCGGTCGTTTTCGACAAGTTCGAACACCATGCGGCCAGGGAGAATGCGCTCTGGACAGTAAGCGACGTGGAAATCACCGGCAGCGCCATCAAGCGGCGGCGTTAGATCTGGGCGCTCGTCGCGAATCCAATCGCACATTTTGCGCGTCGTGCCGACGGGGGCTTGTCGATTCAGAATGACTAGATTGCCCTTGCGCAGCACCTTGGCGATCGAGCGAGATGCCGCTTCAACGTAACTGAGATCGGCGGACTTATCGTCGTGAAACGGTGTCGGCACGGCGATGATAAAAGCGTCCGCCGGTACTGGCTCGAGAACCGCTCGCAATTTGCCGGTCATGACGGCAGCATCGAGCAGCATATCAAGATCGGGTTCGGAGAAATGCGCCTTGCCTTCGTTCAGCCGGTTGACAACGCGAGCGCTGACATCGACGCCGATGACTTCGACACCGCGAGTGGCGAGTGTGGCAGCGGTGGGGAGGCCGATGTATCCAAGACCAACGACGGAAATCGTGTTGAATGCACTATCGCCGGCCTTCATGAAGCGTGACCTTTCGAATGTTGGCAGAAATCTGTATTGGCGGCCCGGTGCATCTGAGATGGCCGAATTCCGGAAACTTTTGCGACAAACCCGTGCGAGTCGTCTAGCAGTCCTTCCACTAAACTGACAATTCAATATCGAATTGCGCCCACACGCCACAGGTCAATTGCCGTTGGTTGTGCGGGTTCTTTGTTTGGTCTGAATTCGGGTGTTTGTCTGTATGCGACCTTCGCACCGGCTGCCCGGGGCCATGCCACGAGAATGAACAGAATTTAGGTTTTTTCTTCAATTGCTTGGCCCGCCAACCGTTGGGGCCGGCAAGGCGACCTTATGTCGTGGGATAAGGTCGGCTGTTGCGGGGCCGGCCGGTTTACAATCCGGTGGTTCACACGCACGTCTCCTGCTTTACTGCTCTGCAACGGCTACCGCTCGCCCAAGGGCGCGGTGACTTTGGCTGAGTGTTGCACCTTCGCACCTTTCGAAATGAAACGCGGAAAATGACAGGCGGGGACGATAGGGCTGAAGGGACGATTGTCGCGCCAGATCAAGGCGCGCATGACGATGACCAGCTCATCGCAACAGGCAAGGTCGAAGGTCAAGATGCTCTCGAACAAGCCCTAACAGCGCTGCATGACGCTGAGACGGAACTCGATACGTTGCGGCAGTCCACGGGCGTCCGCTTAGGCTCGTTGATGGTCGAAGCGGCCAAGAGCGCAAAACAGCCTTTCCAGTTCATCAAGAATCTCGGGCCACTGGCGCTGACGATCTCGGAGTTCGTCAGTTGCGCCCGGATCGACACCGGCCTGTTTGTTGGGTTGCCGACACAGGCGCGATCGCGTGCATCTCTGACGGATCGCAAAGATGCACGCCGCGCCGCCCAATTGGCACGTGCCATCATGACGTTCGGCAAGCGGTCATCGGCGGTTAGCGAATTTTCTGGGATCGAGGCTGGCACGAGTGCGCCATGGCTCAAGACACGCGCGCATCTGGCTCTTGAGCTCGCTGGCTTGGTGCGCACCGGTTTTCCACTACCAGCGCGTTCGGTTGCGCAGCCGTGCCAACAGAACGGATGTGTCTTCTATCTGGTGCAATCCGACCCGGTGTCGTTGAACAACGGCTATACGCACAGGACTCACCAACTCGCCACCCGCGTCGCAGCGTTGGGCTGGGATATTCAGCCGATCGTCGCGCCGGCCAAGAGGCGCGCGGCTCTTGATGTACCGTTCGGCGGGCTCGTATATCGCCGCCTGATGATGCAAAGCCGCTACGAAGATGGTGTTGCAGGTTATGTCGCCGACTATGCCGATCAGATTGTGAAACTTGCTGAACAGCGCCGTCCGGCCGTCATTCATGCCGCATCTAACTTTCTCAATGGACTGGCGGGCGCAACCGCTGCGCGGCGGCTTGGAATTCCGTGCATTTACGAGGTGCGCGGACTTTGGGAACTGACGTGGCTCGTCGATCGCCCGGAATTTGCCGATGCGCTTGGATTTCATGCCCAGGTGAGACTTGAGACCGATGCCGCCGCAGCCAGCGACCGCGTGCTGCCGATCAGTTCTGAAATTGCCGGTGAACTTGCAAAGCGTGGCATTGCTCCGCGGACGATGTTGATTGCGCCGTCGGGAGCGCCGCCACAGTATCATGCAACCTGGCGAAGAACGTCGCGCCATGCGCCAGTTGTTCGGAATTGCCGACGACGCCTTCGTAACCGGGTATATCGGCTCGATCGTGAGCTACGAAGGGCTCGCAACATTGATCCGTTCGTTTGTCGAGGTGAAAGCCGCCAATGCGAACGCCCGGCTTCTGTTGGTCGGCCAAGGTACTGACCGGCAAGCTCTGATGGCGCTGGCAAACCGGCTTGGGCTTGCGAATGACGTTATCTTTCCAGGTCGCCTGAACCCATCGGATGCAAGGCGCGCTTATGCGGCTCTCGACGTTGCCTGCTATCCGCGTGACGATACGCGGGTCACACAAATTGTGCCGCCATTGAAGCACATGGAGGCTGCGAGCGCGGGGCTTGCCATCATCGTCTCATCGGTGGCCCCACTGAAATCATTTGCCGACCGCACGGGGGCAGCGCTGGTGGTGCCGAGTGGTGAAGCCGCAGCGTTGGCGCGGGCACTGATTGATCTGATGCACCACCCCGAGCGCCGGGAAGAACTCGGCAAGGCGGCACGGGCAGCGGCCGCGAGGGAGACCTGGGGCGAGACGGCGCGAATTGTTTGCGAGACCTATCGGGACGTCACATCTGCTCACTAGTCGCGGCTGGCCGTGTCGATCTCAGAGCAGACTAAAATTTAGGCGTGTGAACATCCAGAATTGCGGTGCAGCCCCGCGGCGGCACCGTTGACGGGGAGGAAGGGCCGCTTACCACTTCCCCGTGTGAAGGCCCCGGCAGACACGAGGCACTGAAGCGGTTCAGGACGTTGGAAGGGATTAGGAAGGCACCGGCGCCATGTGTTGGCCTTCAATCGAAATCTAGGGAGAATATGCCTTGCAAGATCGTCCCGCCACTCAGAGGCGCATCCTCTGCCTAGTTGGCACGAGGCCCGAGTGCATCAAGATGGCGCCGGTCATAAAGGCGTTGAAGGCGACCGCTTGGGCGGATGTCGTCGTCGTCTCGACCGGTCAGCACCGTGAACTCGTGCATCAGATCTTGGGAATGTTCGGCATCACTATCGACCATGATCTCGATGTCATGCAGCCCAACCAGAGCCTCGCCGGACTGAGCAGCCGCATCTTCACCAAGCTCGATCCGCTGCTGATTGACGGCACTTTTGATCTCATACTCGTACAGGGTGATACGACATCGGTGATGGTCGCGGCATTGGCGGCGTTCTACCGTCAGGTCCCTGTTGGACACGTCGAAGCGGGTCTGCGCACAAATGATCTGATGCGGCCGTTTCCAGAGGAGCTGAACCGGCGCGTTGCCGGGCTCGTGAGTTGCATGCATTTCGCGCCGACGCGATCGGCCAGCGATAACCTGTTGCGCGAGCACGTGGACCCAGCATCCGTCCACATCACCGGGAATACGGTCATTGACGCATTGCTCGAGGTGGCGGGCCGCGATCTGCCGTGCGCTTATCCCAGCAAGCCAGAGTATCGTCTGATTTTGGTGACGGCCCATAGGCGCGAGAATTTTGGCGCACCGCTGCTTGAAATTTGCGGCGCGATCCGCGAATTGCACGACCGTCATCCGACGCTCGAATTTGTCTACCCTGTCCACCCCAACCCGAATGTTCGCGAGCCTGTGCATGCTCAACTTGGGCAATTGCCGCGCGTCCATTTGGTGCCACCGGCAGACTACGAAGACCTCGTCGCCCTCATGCGCAATTCTTATATCGTGCTGACGGATAGCGGCGGTATTCAAGAGGAAGCTCCCGCACTCGGTAAGCCCGTTCTGGTGCTGCGCGATGAGACGGAACGGCCCGAAGCCGTTGATGCCGGTGTGGCGAAGTTGATCGGTCCGCACCATGCGCGCATTGTTGAAGCCGTCGAACAATTGTTGAGCGATGAGACGGTTTACGCGGAGATGGCGCGCGGTGGCTCGCCCTATGGCGATGGCAAAGCAGCCGGGCGGATCGTTGAGCTCTGCCGGGCCTTCACGCATGCTAAGCGTGACATTGCGCTATAGTCTGCCGCACCGAACGCTAGACGGTGAAAGTTCAGGTCCGCCAGCATGACGCGCCAAAAATCGATCATTGTGGCCTCGGCGCATCTGGCGGATGGACCACTCAAACTTGGATCATCACATCTCGCACGGTGTTTCGCCGAAGCCGGTTACCGAACGCTCTATCTCAACGCGCCGACGTCGCTCTTGCATTGGCTTAATCCGTCGTCGCGTGCGGCCGCCACTCAGAGGTGGCGCGCGCTGCGATTACAATCGACCGCTACACCCAACCTGAGCGAGTTGACGCCGCTGACGTACCTGCCGCATCATAATTCTCCACTGCTGCGATCGGCCCCGACACTTTGGCATTGGCCCGATTTCACCTTGCCGCGCATTGCCAACAGCCTGGCGGATGCGGGTTTTGATGATGCTGATGCGATTGTATTTGATAGCGTGATGTTCTGGCCGCTGGCGAAAAAGCTGAAGCTTGCCAGCGTTTACCGCATTGCTGACGCTATCGGCGGATTTGCCGTCAATACGCCCGCCATGATCGCTCTGCATCGGGAAGTCTTGTGCGACGCGGATTTTGTCTTCTACACCGCCGACCACCTTGCGCCGGGTGCTGACGAGCGTCGCGGCCCGTCGCGCATGATCTCAAATGGCGTTTATGCATCGCGTTTTGAGGCGCCGCAGCCCGTTCCGAGGAGTACAAAAACCTGCGCCGCCCCATCGTCGTCTATGCAGGTGCTATTGAAGATTGGTTCGACGCGGATGGTCTTCGCCAAGCGGCGCATCGCTTCCCGAACGCAGTGTTCATCATCATCGGGCCGAACGGCGACCGCATCAAAGATCGGACTGCTTGCACGAATGTGCACGTCCTCGGGAGCCGTCCGCATGGCCAATTGCCGGCGTATTTGCAACATGCCGATATTGGCATCATCCCGTTTGACCTGACGCGCAGCGGGCCGATGCTTGATGGTGTGTGCCCATTGAAGCTGTTCGAGTATCTGGCGAGCGGAATAGACGTCGTGTCCTTTGGAGGAGCGGGGGTGAAAGCCCTCCATGCGCCTGCCCATCTCTATGATCCACGGCCGGGCAGCAGCGCCGCCCACGCATCCTTCGTAGATGCCCTTGGGGCAGCATTGGCAGGCATCTCAGCGTCTCCGCCCTTTGTGGAAGCACGGCGAATCTTCGCCCGGAAAGCGACTGGAAGGCCAGGTTGCAAGAACTTGAACTCGCCATGCGCGCGGCTGGCATTGCGATTTGACGGGAGACAGTCGCGCACCATGCATAAAATCATCGCGCGTTCAGCGTCTGGCAACTAAAAGGGGAACGCCCGCCTCGCTCTTCCAGAGAACGAGGATGATCGCCACGAACACGTCCCATTACAGGTCCGATGCCATGCTGAGTCCTCCGTTTCGAAAGCTGCCCACGGATTTGGTGACGCTCATGGCTCCACAAAGTTTCGGTCGTTATTCCGTGTCACAATCGCCATGACTTGCTCAATCGCGCGTTGGCTTCGGTGCGTGCGCAGCGTGGGCAGGGCACGGATTTCACGCTTGAAGTCATCATCGTAGACGACGCCTCCAATCCGCCGCTGAGGCCGACTCTCAATGCCGCTGACCGCTGCATCCGATTGGATGCTAATGGCGGCGCGGCGCACGCCCGCAACGTGGGCTGCAAGGCCGCAACGGGCGACGTCATCGCGTTTTTGGATTCCGACGATCAGTGGTTGGAGACAAAGATCGCCCGTCAGCTTGAGGTTCTGCGGCAGCATCGGCGCCGGACGGACGACGTTTCGCCTGTGGTCGTATGCAGCGGATACCGCACGCGTCGGCGCAGCGGTTTGGCATTCCAGGAGGTCATTCCCAATTCCGTTGATAGCCTGGTCGGCTTTGTGAGCGGCTGCCGTTTCTGCCCGGGATCGACCGCGCTTCTGCCGCGCGATGTGTTCGAAGACATTGGTCCGTTTGATGAAAAATTGCTGCGCCTGGAAGACTATGATTGGTACATCCGCTTGGCGCTGCATGGTGGTCGCGCTGATTGCGCCAGAGGCGCTCGCAAACATTGAGCCCAATGGTTTCGTCGATTTGGTAAAGGTGACGTCGTCCGCCGATCGCCCCAGGCAAAAATATGGTACGCAGCTCACAGACATGCACGTCAATCGACCGTTTCTGAGCTACCTCGATCTGGTGTGTGCGGAAGCAAAGCTCGTCAACGGTCAACGGCTCGCCAGTGCGATCGATCTTTCCAAATCGCTTCTGCGCTATCCGCGCGCGCGGCTTCAGTTGCTGGCCGACGCGCCACCGGTCGCTTCGCGCGCGTCGGATGAGGGGGCCGCGTGAAGATCCTTGTTACAGGGGCAACGGGCTACGTCGGCGCGGCGTCAGCTGATGCACTGGCGCGCGCCGGACACGACGTCGTGCGCGGAACCCGTCGGCCGGTGAGTGATCCACGGTCTGGCGAAACCTGGCTCGATCACGGCGACTTGGCGAGCACGATCGACTGGCCAAGCCTGCTGGCAGGGTACGACGCGGTCGTACATTGTGCGGGTTTCGCCAGCGTGCCGGATGGCGTTAGTGACGCGCGCGTTGCGTCGATCAATGTCGCCGCCACGGCTGCGCTGGCTGAGGGGGCCGCACGCGCCGGCGTCAAACGCTTTATCTACATGAGTTCAGCGCTCGCTGGAAAATGGGCGTCGGGCAATACGAACGCGCCAGAGGGGACAGATCCTGCATCGCTCTATGCGCGCTCAAAACGTGAAGCCGAACGGCGCGTCGAAGAGCTTGCAAGCAAGCATGGCATGGCGTGGGTGATCTTGCGCCCGCCTATGGTCTATGGGCCGGGATGCTCTGGAAACTTCGCCCGCCTTGCCCGCATGGTGCAGCGTGGCGTGCCGTTACCGCTTGCGTCGGCGACCGCCCCGAAATCCTTTATTGCCATAGGTAATCTGACGTCGGCGGTGTGTGCCGTAGTCGAACATCCGGCGGCCGAGGGCCAGACCTTCTTTGTCTCCGATGGGGCAACCGTTTCGACGGCCTTGCTCATTCGCCTGATCGCATCGAGTCTCGATCGGCCCGCGCGCCTCGTGCGCGTGCCGGAAGCCTTGCTGCGCGGCCTTGGCCGGTTGGCCGGTAAGGATCGTGAGATCGCCAGCCTGTTCGACGCTATGCCCTTGGATATTTCGCCCATTCGGGAGGCGCTCGGGTGGACGCCGCCGATGACGGTTGTGCAAGGCGTGCGCGACGCTTTTCAGATGACCTCGGTGCAGGATCGCAAACCTCAGCAGGCGAAACAGAAAATCGTCTACTTGGCGACCGAGGATTGGTTCGTTGCGTCGCATTTCTTGCCGCTGTTAAGGCAGGCGCGGGAACTGGGACTTGAATCGGTGGTGATTGCGCGCGTGCGTGACCATGCACCGCTGCTTGAAGCCGAAGGCGCCCGCGTGATCGGGGCTGGAATGCCGAGCGCAGCAGTTTCAATCCATTCGACCTGTTTCCGGCTCACTGGTTCAGTTGCGCAAGATCTCTGCGCCGCGAACGCCCAACGCTCGTTCACTGCATTGCGCTGCGCATGGTTGTGGTTGGCGGTCTGGCTGCCCGTTTGGCCGGTGTGCGTAAGGTGATACTGGCGCCGACGGGGCTTGGAACTCTGTGGATCACCGATGGTTGGCAGCAACGCAGCGCGCGCCGCGCCATAAAGCTTGTCGTCGCAACCGTGCTACGGCGGCCGGGCACGGTCTTCGTCTTTGAAAATCGCGACGATCCTCAGGATCTTGGCCTACAGGTCGAGGCGGAGGACGTGGCGATTGTTCCCGGAGCGGGCGTCGATCCGGACGTTTTCTTCCCGAGTTCGGAGCCTTCAGCGCAGCCGGTCAAAGTCGCCGTCGTTGCGCGCATGACGCGGGCCAAGGGCATTGTTGAGAGTATCGCCGCGGTTCGCCGCGCGCGGGAACGCGGGGCCGCTATCGAACTGCATCTGTTTGGCGCAGTCGATACCTCCAACCTCGGATCACTATCGCTCGATGAATTGAAGGCATTGAACAGGGAGCCCGGCATCACGTGGCATGGAGCGTCGAACGATATTCCGCGGGTTTGGCGTGAACACCACATTGCAATGCTGCTCACCTCCTATCGTGAAGGTGTGCCGCGGAGCCTGATCGAAGCGGCGGCGTGTGGCAGGCCGATCGTTGCGACCGATGTGGTCGGCTGCCGCGAGGTGGTTCGCGATGGTGTTGAAGGCCTGCTGAACCGGCAGCGTCATCGGCTTAATCGTGTTCTGGCCGGTGATCCTTGTGGCCCTGCTGGCCGTGCGCCTTGAAACGCCGGGCGCCGCGCTGTTCAAGCAGGTCCGCCTTGGCCGCAACCAGAAACCGTTCGTTCTCTACAAAATCCGCTCGATGCATACCGGCGTGAAGACAGACGCAACCCACACCATGCCAGCCTCCGCCACCACGCGGACCGGCCTGTTTCTGCGCCGTACGAAGATCGATGAATTGCCGCAACTCATCAATGTTTTGCTGGGCCAGACGAGTCTCGTGGGGCCAAGGCCCTGCCTGCCGATGCAGAGCGAGCTGATTGCCGCGCGCAGCCGGCGCGGCGTGTTTCGCGTTCGCCCCGGCGTCACCGGCCTTGCCCAGGTGCATGATATTGATATGTCGGACCCCGAGCGTCTATCCGCCGTGGACCAAGAGTATGTGACGCGGGCAACGACCGCGCTCGATCTTCAGATCATCGTTGCAACCAGTGATCAGATCACGCGCCCCGGCGCTGGACGGGCAACAGGTGCGCGCGACAGGCCAGTAATGGCGATGCTGATAAATATATTCTCAGCGTTCGCGCATTGCTCGGCCCATCTGGTCATCCAGGGGCTTGATCAGATATTCCAGAGGGTGTGCGATCGACCGTCTTGATCAACGCCTCGGCCTGCATGCCGGCCTGAAGTTTGAGATCCTTGATTTCGGCCAGCGAATGGTCGCCGAGAGAAGCCGCGCCAGTAGTACAAGGCGCTGGTTTGATCGTCCTTCATGACGTTGGCGGCGATGCGTGTCACCTCGGCGTCGATTTGCGGCGTCGTCCGGCGATTGAATGCATTCAGCCGAACCGATGCAACTTGTCCGACGTGCAGCAGGTCAATGTCGTGCGGTTGAACACGAACTTCAAGCTCCAGTTGCTCTTCCGAGGGAACGATCTGCATGATCGGTTCAGCGGTGGTCACCACCGCACCAACGGCATGCACTCTCAGTTCATTGACCCGGCCGGAGATCGGCGCGCGAATATCAACGCGCTGCAGTTGATCGAGTGCTGCGGATTTCTTTTCCTGCTGCTGGGCCAATTCCGCCTGGGCTTCGCGCAGCTCCTTAGTGGTGTCGGCGCGCAATTCGTCATCAAGGCTCGAAGACTGCATTTGTGTTTCCTGGGAAAGCCAATACGCTGTAGCCATTGCGTTCGGCATTCAGCCGCGCGGCTCTCGCTTCGAGCTCGTCGATCTTCTTTGTGATGCCTTGCAGGGTTGCGCGAATGATCGTCTCGTCGAGCTTGATCAGGATTTGACCGGCTTTGACGATGTCTCCATCCCGGGACATTCAATTCGCCGACAACGCCTCCTGTCGGGTGCTGCACTTTGCGATCGTTGTTATGCAAGACGAGCTGTCCAGGGGCAACGACAGCACCGGAAATTTGGGTTTGCGTTGCCCACACCGCTGTGCCGACGCCAAAGATCAAGACGATAGCGAGGCCTTCGCGGGTCAGTTTGCGCAGGATCTGAGTGTGATCGATAGGGGTCATGACAAAGGCCTTCAATGGAATGGCAGAGTGCTAGCCGCGTGCAGCGACGAGCGGCGGCTTCGCCTTTGCCTTTGCGGTGGGGGTGGCCGCCGACCATCTTGGGCACCATTTGGTCTTTCGGCCCGAACTGCTCGAAGTGGCCGTCATTCATGATTGCAATGTAGTTGACGGATGCCAACGTTGCCGTGCGATGCGAAATGACGATCACGACTCCGCCGCGTTTGCGTACCGACAGAATGGCCTCATTGAGGGCTTCATCGCCGCTCCCGTCGAGGTTTGAGTTTGGTTCGTCAAGAACTACAAGGAACGGGTCTTTGTAGAGCGCGCGTGCCAAGGCGATACGTTGGCGTTGTCCGCCAGAAAGCCGCGTTCCGGATTCACCGATCCGCGTATCGTAGCCCTTCGACAGGCGTAGGATCAGCTCATGCGCGCCGGCTTTGAGAGCGGCATTCACGATATCCTTAGGTTTGGCGTCCGGATCGAAGCGCGCGATATTCTCGCCGACGGTCCCATCGAGCAGTTCGACGTCCTGCGGCAAATACCCAATGTGCCTGCCGATCTCGTCTTCGGGGTAGTGATTGATCGGTGCTCCATCGAGACGCACCGCACCGCTCGCCGACGGCCAGACGCTGACGAGCGCCCGCGACATGGTCGATTTTCCGGCGGCGCTCGGTCCAAAACGGCCAGAGCCGAGCCAGCCGGCAGCTCGAACGAGACGCCCTTGACGATCGGTTTGTCGGCGCCAGGGGGAATGACGATCAGATTTTCGACAATCACGGTTTTGCGGGGCGCCGGCAACGATGTCTTGCCGCGCCCGAGGTCGCCGACCGCGAGCATCTTTTTGAGGCGCGCATGGCTTTCGCATGCGGCGGAGAAGTTGCGCCAATGGCCAATTGCGATTTCTGATTGAGCCAGCGCTCGCGACATCATGATGGGAGGCGGCGATGATCGCACCGGTGAAACCTCCTTGCTTCGTCGCAGGTGGTAGGCACCAAGCCCCAACACCGCGCCTGGAGGATAAAGCGGAAGGTCTTGGCGAAGGCGCCCAAGGCTGCCGTGCGGCTGCCAGATTTTGCGCCGGAGCGAGGGCTGCGGCGTTGGCGGCAAGCCAGCGATTGCGCATCGCACCTCTGAAGCCCATCGCAATGATGGCCGGAATTGCGCTCTGCTAGCTTCCAGCATCACTAAGTCCGTTCGTGGGACAGTGTCATCGCTGTTTTGGTCTCTGAGCGCGTGATGTATTCCGCAACGACCGTCAATAAGACGATCAGAATACTGCCGCCCACTGCCAGCCATCCGAGCCAGGGATGCAAAATGAAACACGCGGCGAGGAAGACCGGCATGAATGGCATGTCGAGGATCGCGGTTGGACCGAGGCCCGAGAGAAATCCGCGGACCCGTTCAACGTCGCGCGTCGGCTGAATGGCTTGCGCGCTGTCGAAGCCACTTAATGAGAGCGCGCTGACGGCATTGAAAACGGCGGGCGCCAGCGCAACTCGTAGGCGGCGCTGATATTGACGAGCATCCGCGAGCGGACGGATTCCTGATATCCCTGCACGGCGTACGCCAGCAACGCCAGAAGAGAGAGTGCCACGAGTGTCGGAATGCTACGGCTCGACAGAACGCGATCGTAGATCTGGAGCATATAGAGCGCCCCAGTCAGCATGAGAATGTTGATTAATGCAGAGAACAGTCCGATGGCGATAAACCAGCGTTTGACTGAATTAGTGCACGTTCAGCGTCGGACCCGACAGAGGTTGAGACTGGCACGCTCGTCTCCAATTCCTGGTAGAAAATGCTTTTCGATGAAAAGTGATGGCGGCAGGAACGGCTGCCGCTGTCGGGGGCAATGCGAATTCTATGCCGGAGCAGTCTGGTCGCTTTGCCAGTGGGATTTGGCGGTCGTGCCGCCGTGCGTGCGGGCGTTGCCGCCGCGACAGCCAGCAGGGCTGTTGGTGGTAACCGTCCCGAAATCGCAATCAACGTCCTTTACGACAGACCTTGGATCAGCACGCGCATGCCCGTCGGCGCTCGGTTGAAGCGTTGCTGGACGGCCTGCGATTATGAATTGATGAGCACCCTCAAAGGGGCCGCCACGGAAACCGTTGCCGGCGACTTTGCCAACACGAGGCGAGATTTTCGCCATGAAATGCTACTCCCACACAACGCAAATACAAACGCGGGTAAGGCACGACCGTTAAACATAGTCCTGGCGCAAACGCCGCAAAGTGCTAATCGTTAACGGATCAATAGGGAATAGAACTGGGACCCTTTAGGAGCTGCCTGAAAAGCTGAATGGATCGGTATTCATCTCATTCTGAGGCAAAAGGTAGCATAAAATTGACAGTTGTAAACGACTGATTAGCTTTTAGCGGACGTGAAGCAAGGCGATCTCGGCATACGTTCGCGTTTGACGTTAATAAAAAAGGGCATCCAACGGATGCCCTTAGATAATTCCTGATCGTTTGGTCTCGCGCTGAGGTCTTACTTCAGCGGCTCGTGAACCGGCTCTTCGCGATGCAGCTTCATCGTCAGGCCGATGCGGCCGACAAAGAAATCATCATCCCACTCCACATTGGCGCGGCAGATCGCACCGCATGCTGTCGTGCCGACATAGCTTTCCGAGCTATCGCCCAGATCGACGTAGAGGGCTTCCGCACGCAGCGTCCAGCGATCATCGCGCATGAATTCGATGCCGCCGCCGACGACGTAGCCGAACTTCATATCGCTATCGCTCTGGTTGACGCCGAACGCCGGAGCCGAGAGAGCATGATCGACATCAGCGTATGCAAGACCGCCCGTCACGTAGAACAGCATATCTTCGTGCGTGATGCCGAGGCGTCCGCGCAAGGTGCCGTAATAGTCGTAGGACGATGTGAAGGTCTGGCCGGCGATTGTTGCCGACGATCCTACATCAGTCCAGTTGATGTCAGATCTGATGCCGAACACGACGCGACCGCACTGACGATTGTATCCGCCAAGAACACCAGCCGAGAAAGCGTCGTCTTCACTGCTCAGGCTGACGCCGATATTCGACTGGTCAGCGTCTGCTGATACCCAACCGACCTGAGCGCCAATGTACGGACCTTCCCAGCGGCCGCCGCTGCAACGGTCTTCGACGGGATCACCTTTGAGATCACCACCAGCAAAAACCGCTGTCGACGCACTCAGCAAGACCACGGTTGCGGCTGCGAGTGTATGCAAATATTTCATGGACGGATCCCCCCACCCGGCACGCCGAAATCATCAGCGCCCCAAAACTTCTAAATAATGACCACGCGGCCGATCTTAAAAAAATCGAAGCGCTTTTCCCCAGCCTGACCTTTACCGATCTGTGAAAGCGCCGATAGATGTTGTTTGGTGGACCGGGCGAGATACGAACAGGCTGTGACCGAAAAAACAAGATTTGAGTGACACATCGTTGACACGCAGTACGCTGTGCCAGGACTTTAGAGGAAAACATGGGCTTAGGGTGTGCTCTATAGACCACACCCTAAGTATTTGGTTTGGAGGCGTATCTTGTCGAAGGGGCGCAACCTCACGGCGACGGCTAGCCCGCCGCGAGGCGCACATCGCGTAGCCGGGCCCGGTGTTCCCGGGCGTTGTTTGGATTGCTAAAATTTGTGATTAGCCGCATGTCGGAGCAGCTTTGCGCCTGCAATGATGTGAGCATGAAAGTTGGCGATATCGATGTCTGACAAACCGGAGTCCCGCAGCCCTGAGGCGACGCGTCCAAGCCGCATGAACCCGCTTGCGACGCTGCCGGTGTTTTTCAAGCTGCAAGGCAAGCGGGCGATACTGGCGGGCGGCACCGAGCCGGCTCTATGGAAGGCCGAATTGCTGGCCGCGGCCGGCAGCTCATCTCGAAATCTATGCACCTGAATTCGATGATGAATTCAAACATCTGGCAAGCCATCCGCCGGCCGGCTCGATCACACTCCATGAACGCGCATGGCAGCCGGCCGACCTGATCGGCGCCGCCATTGCCATCGGAGCCATCAGCCAGGATGACGAAGCCAACGCCTTCGGGCGGGCGGAGCGCGCGCGGCGGGCGTTCCGGTCAACGCCGCTGATCGCCCCGGAGTTCTGTGCGTTCCAGTTTGGCCATCGTCAACCGCTCACCTTTAGTTCTTGCGATCTCGACGGACGGTGCGGCCCCGGTGTTCGGTCAAGCGATCCGCTCGCGGTTGGAAGCGCTGCTGCCGCAAGGGTTCAAGCGTTGGGCTGAGGCGGCCAAAGCCTGGCGTCGGGAAGGTCCGAGACTGGCGCTGACGGCGCGCGCCGCCGGTTCTGGGAAGCGTTCACCGAACGCGCCATGCATGAAGCCAACCGCGCGCCGACAAACGAGGATCTCGAAGATCTGATCGCCCAGGTCGATCGTTCACGGCCGCTGGTGACGACGGACGGGCTTCGTGTCTCTCGTCGGTGCAGGGCCTGGTGATCCGGAATTGCTGACGTTGCGTGCGGTCCGCGCCCTGCGTTCCGCCGACGTCGTGCTCTACGACGATCTCGTGACCGCGCCGGTGCTCGAATTCACGCGGCGCGAAGCCGCCCGCATGTTGGTCGGCAAAACCGGCTATGGACCCGCCTGCAAACAAAACCGAAATCAATGCGTTGATGGTGTCTGCTCGCAAAGAGGGCAAGCGCGTTGTGCGGCTTAAGTCCGGCGACCCGATGATCTTCGGACGTGGCGGCGAGGAGATCGCCGAATTGCAGGCGGCTGGTATCGCGTTCGAAGTGATCCCCGGTATCTCGGCCGTACAAGCTGCTGCTGCGCGGTTGCAGGTGTCGCTGACCCACCGCGATCACGCCAAGCGGTTGCAACTCGTCACCGGCCACGCCCGCGACGGTAAGTTGCCGGCTAATCTCGATTGGCAGGCGCTGGCCGATCCGAATGCGACGACGGCCGTCTACATGGCCATGCGGACGTTTGCAGAACTGCGCGACCGGCTGACCGCGCAGGGTCTGTCACCGCAGACACCGGCATTTGCGATGATTAACGTGAGCCGCGATAGCGAGCGCGTGATCGCGAGCACCCTCTCTGATCTGCCGGACGCGATCGCGGCTGCCGGTGTCACGGGCCCGTGTCTCGTGCTCTTCGGCGAAGCCTTGCGCGGGGCACAGCTGCCAGCGGACGCTGGTCCGGCGGATCGCCTCACGGCCTCTCTCCCGAATGCCCGGGCATCCCGCCTCTACGTCATGTGTCTGGTCTGGACGTTTGGCCGGGCGATTCCCTCTGATCGGCGCACGGCGGCCACACCGTCAGCTAAAACCGGCCCCAAAAAGCGTTCATTCGTCAACCGATTAGCCCACATCGGCTAGTCTGGCCTCAGCTTGGAATGGCCGGTGGCTTTGTTTATAGTGGCGCCAGGGGGTTCTCGCGGGCCGGCACTCAGCATCGCCGTCAGAGCCAAGCAGTCGTGCGCTTTTTCGGGCCGGCCTCGCTAAGAGGCATGGCCCGCAGGCGCGGAGTGGACGTTTGGGAGCGACGTGCGTATGCGATGCAATCCATCGAAGTGGCTGTTGGGTCTCGTTCCCATCGCGTTTTTGAGCTGGATCGCGGTCCAGGTCGAACACGTGGGCATCGAGGCCGATCTCGGCCGTCGCACGCAGGAAGCGCTGTCGCGCGCCGGGCTCGATTGGGCCACGCCGATTTTTCAAGGCCGTGACGGCGCACTGACCGGCAAAGCGGCCGACGATACGGCTACGCCGCTCGCGCTTGCCATGGTCCGCGACGCCTGGGGCGTTCGCGTTGTCACCGATCGTTCCGAATTGCTCGAGCTCGTTGAAAAGTTCTTCTGGTCGGCGGCGGCGAGCGGCGATGGCCGCGTGGTGCTGTCGGGGTTTGTTCCAAACCAGGATGCGCGCCGCGCCGTCGTGTCGGCGGCGCAGGATGACTTTCCAAAAGCCGAGATTATCGATGAGATGAAACTGGCGCGCGGCGCACCGGATCGCGACGCGTGGCTTTCGGGCGCAACGTTCGCGTTGAAGCAAATTGCGCAACTGAAAAAGGGCACCGCCGAACTCAGCGTGCTCGATCTGTCAGTCACAGGCGAAGCCGGCACCATGCAGGCCTATCGCGGCGTGCGCCAAGCGCTCGCCAAGTCGATGCCGGGCGGCGTTAAACTCGCTTCCGAGAATATCACGCCGCCGATTATCGATCCCTATGTCTGGAACGCCAAGTTGAGCGGTGGCCAAGTTGTGCTCGGCGGCTTCGTGCCGTCAGAGCAAGCCCGCAAAGGCATTGCCGCTCATGCGCGCCGCGTGTTCCCGAAGGGCGAGATTGGTGATCGTGCCGAAACGGCAGGCGGCGCTCCGCAAGGATGGGACCGCGCCGTCATCGTAGCGTTGACACAGCTCGGCGCACTGAAATCAGGAACCGTCGACATCAAGGGGCGCGAGTTCACCTTTGTCGGCGAAGCCGCCGATGAGCCGACGGCTGCAGCCGTGCGCAAGGCTTTGAAATCGGATGTGCCGCAGAATTACAAACTCATCGAGAAGATTGGCTATCCCAAGCAAGTCACCGCCGCCGCCGGGTACACAATCGCAATTGCCCATAGTGGCAGCGCCGTCGAAGTGTCGGGCAACGTGCCGAGCGAAGCGGCGCGTGCGGCACTGATCGATGCCGTCAAGGCGCGTTTCCCGGGCCGCAGCGTTGTCGATAAATTGACGATCCTCGCCGGCGCGCCCGGCGGTTGGCAGCAATGCATCATCGCCGGACTGGCGCCGCTGCCGCGATTGAGCGACGGCAAAAGCGTGCTGGTCGATACGCATCTGACGGTCACAGGGTCAACGGCCGACTACGGCGTCGCACAGAAGGTGCCGGAAGAGGTCAAGACGGCGGTCGGGCAGACCTGCACGGCAGACGTCAAAATCGCCTTCACCGGCGATCTGAATACCAATCTGACATGGCGCGCCATCCACGACGATCGCGGTGCCGTGACGCTGGAAGGCGAAGTGCCTGACGATGCGGCGCGCGGCAAGCTCATCGAGGCGGCTCAACGGATTTTCCCGGGCGCGCGCTTCACCGATAAGATGCGCATTGTGGCAGCGCCGCCGGAGCCGTGGCTGGGCGTGGCGCTGGGCGGCTTGAATTACCTCGCACGCTTGCAGCGCGGGGAAGCCTCCGTTACCGGCAAGGAGTTGTTGGTCAAGGGCTATGCGTCGAGCGAGGCGATCGCAAAGGATGTTCGCGGTGCGGTGCCGCGCAATCTGCCGGAAGGCTTCACCGGCCGCGATGCAATCGAAGTGCTGTCGGCGCAAGAGCAGGCGGCGACGGTGTGCCAGGAAATGATGCGCGATGCGACCGCTCGCGGCGTTATAGAGTTCGATCGCGCCAAAGCCGATTTGACACCTGACAGCACATTGACGCTGCGCGAACTTGCCGAGATCGCCAAGGAGTGTCCGGCGTTCCGCATCGAAATCGAAGGGCATACGGATTCCGAAGGCACAGACGAACGCAATCAGCGGCTGTCCGACCGGCGCGCGAAAGCGGTTGCGGATTTCCTGACGCGCGCTGGCGTCGAGGCAAGCCGGTTATCGACGGTCGGCTATGGCGCATCGCGACCGATCGCCGACAACGATACGGAAGATGGACGGGCACGTAACCGGCGCATCGAATTCATAGTCAAGGTCAATTGAGACGCGGCAACGCGCTGGAGATGAAGTCGATGGATTATCTGTTCTTGAAGCTCTTCTGGTGGATCGCCTTGGCGTTTGTGCTGGGCGCTGCTGTCGGATGGTATTCGTGTGTTGAGACGGAAGAGGACCAGTGAGAGTGCGGATGCTGACAACCGGTACGCCGGCGGCTCAAGAGTGTGGTGAGTTATGACCTATCTGCTGCTCCAGACCTTCCTTCTGTTGCTGGCGTCGTATTTCCTCGGCGCGTTTTTCAGCTGCGTGACGAAGCGCGCAATCATGGCGCGCAGCGCTCGCATGGCAACGGTTGCCGCGCGCACGTCCGCAACGCCGGTTGTTGCTGCTCCAGCCGAAATCACGCCGCTCGTGAGGCCGCGCGAGATCGATCCCGTGCAGCCGAAAATCGACGTTCTGCCGCGACCAGAACCGCACGTCTTTGCCACAGTCACCGATGCCGACATCTCGCGCTTCGATCGGGCATTGACGGGGCCGGACCGAATGCCGGCGTGCCGCGTAAGATGATCGTTGAGATCCGGCCGGCGATTTTGAAGTCGCCGACAGGTCCGGCGCAGCCCTTTAAGCCGATGCCCGCTCCCGTCGCGCCTGTTGCGAAGGTTGAGGCGCCGAAGGTTGACGCTCCAAAGCCGGAAACACCGAAAGTCGAAGCGGCAAAAGTTGAGCCGCCGAAACCGCAAGCGCCGACGGCTGCGCAAGCTGCTGCCGCTCAAGCTGCCGCCAATATTGCGGCAAGCGCAGCGCAGAAGCCTGCTCCAGCACCCGTGCAATCGGTGCCGACAACGAAACAGACACCTGTCGAGCAGAAGGTCGAACCCAAGAAAGAAGCGCCTGCTCCTTCGCAGGCGTCGTCTGGAATGGCAGCGTCTGGCATGGCGGCTGGAGCCGCCGGAGCCGCTGCGGCAGCCGCTGCAGCCGTGTCCGCTGCCAAGGCTGCCGCTGCATCCGTGATGCCGCGTGCCGTAACGCCTGCGCCCGCGCCACAACCGCAGAAACCGGCTGAGGTTGCCACGCCAGCGTCTCCGCCACAGACAACCGTGACGGTTAAGCCGGACGCACCGGCGCCTGCAAAACCGGCTGATCCGAAGCCGGCGGCATCGCAACCATCTACACCTTCACCTGCACCGGCCGCACCCGCGCAAGCGGCTGCACCTCAACCGGTGACAACCCCGCAAGTAACACCTCAGCAAGTGTCCGGCGGTGTTGATGATCTGCTGCGCATCCGCGCCATTGATGCTGAGACTGAGCGCGGTCTGCATGGCATCGGCATTCGCCGCTTCGAAGATATCGCGCGCTGGACGCCCGCCGATATCAATCGCGTCAATCAAGCGCTCGGACTGACAGGCCGCATCGATCGCGAACAGTGGATCGAACAGGCTCAGATCCTGGCGATGGGCGGCGAAACGTACTACTCGCGCAATCGTGCGGCGATGGCCAAAGCGGGCGGTTCTCAGCCGCAGCCTGCGTTCTCCGCTCCAGCACCTGTGTCCACTCCGGCTCCTGCGCCTGCAGCGGCGCCGACGCCGGCTGCTGCCTCGACGTTCGCACCTGCTGCACAGGCAACGGCGGCGCCTGGAGCGCCTACGCCTGCGTCAGCTCCGCAACCCGCAGCAACTGCGCCTGCCAAACCGGCTGCGCCAGCACCAGCACCAACGCCTGCATCACAGCCGCAGGCCGCGCCTCCGCAGAGCGCGGCGTCAACCGCTAACCTGCAAGGGCGCTCGGTGGCTGAAATGGCAGCCGCTGCTGCCGCGGCAATCGCGGCTGCGTCGGCTAGTGTCACGCGCGGCATTCGTCCGATTGAGCCGATCTCACCGCTAACGCGCGCCAACCCCAACATCGTGATGCCGGCCAAACTCGCAGACGCTATCAAGGAAAATGACAGCAAGCCAGCGGCGGCGCCGAAGCCGCCAGCGGGCGACGTCAAAGCTGCGTCCGGCAAAACCGATGATCTGAAGCGTATTCGCGGTGTCGGCGTGCTGATCGAGAAGCGCCTTAACGCGCTTGGCATCACGACCTACAGCGACGTTGCGAACTGGACCAGCGGCGATATCGACCGCATCAGTCAGACGCTCGACTTCAAAGGCCGGATCGAGCGGGAAAACTGGGTCGAGCAGGCGCGCATCCTGTCGAGCGGTGGCCACACCGAATTCTCGCGCCGCGTCGATCGCGGTGACGTCGAATCCAGTCGCGACGACGATTAATCCGCGTGGGTCCCGGCTCACCACCAAGAATGTGATCCCCGCGGAGGCGGGGATCCGTCCAAGCATCTCATTACGTGACGAACGGCGACTTGCCCGGATACCCGCCTTCCCCACAAAGAGAATCCCAAATAGTCGCGCCGAAATGACAGCGGTTCAAGTTCAGCGAGATCGGCTTTAGGCGGCAGCACTTTGGGGGGCGGTGTCGGTTTTTGCGAAGAAGCCAAGAATCGCATTGATCGTCGGCACATCGTGCAGCAGCGGCGCGTGGCCTTCGCCTGGAACTTCGATGCTCGTCAGGCGCGGATGGCGGCGGCGCATTTCATCAACCGTCTTGCGCGACAGCAGGTCCGAATTGCCGCCGCGCACAACCATCATGGGCACGCGCTTCAAGCCTTCGAACTGCGGCCATAGTTCCGGGATCGGTCCGTCGAGCAGCGATAGGCATTTCGACAATTGCGGATCGTAGCCGGGTGCCGGCTTGCCGTTGCGTTCGTTGAATAACTGGCGGGCCATTTTTTCGGCGCCAGCCTCCGTCATGCCGGGAAAATCGCGCTTGGTGAGGTCCTTCACCAGTCTCGCCGCGTCACCCCACGATTTTGGCAACGGCGCGCGGCCAACATATCCGGCGATGCGCACAAGACCGTCAATGTCGATCACAGGTCCGATGTCATTCAACACCACGGCGCCGATGCGCGTTGGCTGTGCAGCGGCCAGAACATGGGTAATCAAGCCACCGCGCGAGGTTCCGATGATACCGGCGTCGTGCAGCCCGGTCATGGTCATGAAGTCGATGACGTCTTGGAGTTCGACGGGGAGTGCGTAATTCCGCCAATCCTTGTCGCTGTCGGAAAGGCCGCGCCCGCGCATGTCGACCGTATAGACATCCCGCGGCGTGAGCGGATGCTGGCTCAAGGCCGTTGCAATGTCGTGGAAGTCGCGGCTATTGCGCGTCAGTCCGGCAAGGCAGAGCACGGGCCTGCGGGCGCTTTTGGTTCTGGCTTTGTAATGGCGTCCGTAGAGCCGCAATCCGTCGCGCGTGGTGAAGTAGATGTCGTCAAAGATTTGT
The DNA here is from genome assembly GCA_016716675.1 of Hyphomicrobium sp. Taxonomy (GTDB): domain Bacteria; phylum Pseudomonadota; class Alphaproteobacteria; order Rhizobiales; family Hyphomicrobiaceae; genus Hyphomicrobium_B. The sequence goes on along the minus strand of JADJVG010000001.1, from coordinate 385,083 downwards.
GTCGCCGCCGCTGTCATTGCCCCGCCATCTCCGCTGCCGTGTTCAACACCACCAACACACCTGATACGCGCTTTGTTCCCCCGACCTCGTGCGCCTCAGCCCTCGGTATTGGTCGCCGTGCCCGGATCATCGTCTTCTTTTGAAGATGGGACTTTGTATGAACCGCGGGCGCGCGCCAAGTCTTCTTCGAGGCGCAGCGGCTGGCTTTCCCCAAGGCGTGCACGATAGACTTGAATGTTCGACAGCACCTTGGTGACGTATTCGCGCGTTTCGGTGATCGGAATGCGCTCGATCCAGTCAATGATGTCGACTTTCGGATCGCGCGGATCGCCATTTTCGCGGATCCATTGGCGTGCGCGGCCAGGGCCAGCATTATAACCGGCAAGGCCGAGCACATACGATCCCGAGAACTCCTCCATGCGATCGCCGATATAGGCCGACGCAATCGTGACGTTGTAGGCGTGATCGCTCAGCAGGCGCGAGATATCGCATTTAATCTTGTAGTCGCGGCAGACGTGCTTGGCCGTCACGGTCATGACCTGCATGAGGCCCTTGGCGCCTGCGCCAGAGACCGTCTGCGATTCAAACTCGGTTTCCTGACGTGTGATGCCGAGAAGGAATGCGGTTTCCGGCGGCGGGCGCAGAGGCTGGTATGCCGGGAAGGGATGCACGGGATAGCCGTAGGTGATGAGGTTCTGCCCCTTCGCGATGGCCGACTTCGCAATCCGCAGCGACATTTGCGTGTCGCCGATAGCTTCCGCGAGATGCGCGATCATGCCGGCTTCGGCTTCGGTCGGCAGGCCGATGCGCAGTGACGTCAGGAATCCGCGGGTATATTCGCGCGGCAATCCTGCCTTGCGCGCCAGAACGACGGCTTTGACCGCATCGGAACTGTTCCAGTTCTGGACCTGGGCGTCTGTCGGCAGCTCGGGCGGCGTAATCTTCAACGCATGGCTGCCTGGATCGAGCTTCTGCATGGCGAGCAGGCCGTGGAATGTATCAGGGTTCTGGGCCCCGGCTTTATAGGCGGCCTCGGCGGCGGCTTTATCGCCCCGGCTTTCGGCTACGCGCGCCAGCCAATAGGCAGCCTTGGCGCGGCTCAACGGCCCATCTGCGGCTTTTGCAAGCGCCTGGAAATGCTTTTCTGCGGCGGCGTTGTCTTTTAACTGCCGGAACGCGATCCACCCCGCCATGAACGTCTGTTCTTTGAGGGGATTGACGGTGAGCGGACCGGCATCCTTGGTCAATTCATAAGCGAGTTTGGATTTGCCGGCCTTCAGCGCGCCATAGGCGAGTTGCCGGCGCTCGGCCCACCATTCGTCGAGCACGGCGATTTTTGCGGGGTCTTTCGGCGCGGCCAGAATGATTTTGGCGGCCTCTTCGATTTTGCCGTCTTTGCGCAGCAGTTGGGCGCGGTGGAACGCGAGGCCCCAGTCTTTGCCATCGCCGGGCGGCAAGGCATTCATCAGCGCCCGCGCGTTCGACGCTTTGTTGAAGACCGCTAAGCGTGCCGTGGCTTTTTTCTGCTCGTCGGCCGACAGCAGCGGAATAACGCGACGTGCGAACTCGGCGCGCTCCTTGCGATTGCCTGCCCACCGCACATCGTCCGTCGTCATGCGGTCGAAGCGCCATTTGTGATCGCTTTCGTCGAGCAGGTCCGAAAAGCGGCGCAAAAAGCCGGTTTCGAGCAAGGCCGGTAGCGGCATGTCGCGCCAGGCATTGGCGGCATATTTCTTGGCTTCGGCTTTATTGTCTTCCGCGAGATAGGCGGACGCGAGCGCCGCATAGCCCAGTCCGGTCTGCGGTTCCGACGTTTTGAAGAATGATTTGATCGTTTGTGCGCTGCCGCCTTGCGTGAACAGCGCTTCTTCCATGCGCTGCACCATCATCGCGCGATCCGGCCACAGCGGATTGGCGTCGAGAAATTTCCGATACTCCTCGGCGAGGCCATAGCCGGCGCGCAGGCGAACCCAATCGACCAGCTTTTGCCCAACCGGGTCGGTGATTGCGGCCTTGATCTCGTCGAAACGCGCCATGCCATTGGTTTTAACGGCGGCCACGGCGTCGCGAATCCGTTGGGCATCCTCGGCGGTCGGCGCGTATGAGCGGACAGGCGCCAACAAAGCATCGAGCTTGGCGACATGTTCGGCTTCGGCTTTCAGCAGCGCCGGTTTGGGGCTTTCTTTCGCCGCAGGTTCTGCCGCTGATTGGGCTGTGGCCTCCAGCGGCGACAGCATGGCCAGCAGTGAAACGAGTGGTGCGGCCAGCGACCAAGGGCGCGGCATAAAGGCTGTCTTCAACGTCACGGGCCTCAATCCTCACCTTTTGCGATTGCATTTTCGGGGCCGGGCACTGGGCACGCCTGCCGCCGCCCGGGGTAATCTTGCAGGGGACACGGCAAGCGCCTAATGTCCCGGCGAATTTGCTGGACTTACTCCGCGCGCCTCCATTAAGCGGGCGGTTGGAACAAGGCGCAAGTGCTTAAGCCGCACGACGTGCCACGCGGGTGCGGCAACACCGTGGCTTCTTGGCTTTTGGTGAACGCGCTGAGCCTGTTACATGTTCAGTAGTTATCTATGCAACCCGGTCGAATGCGGTAGTGTCCGCCGGCCAAAGACAAGCAGAAGCAGAGGCCAAGACGCGGCATGTTCAAGGGTTCGATCACGGCGCTGGTTACGCCGTTCCGTAACGGCAAGCTCGATGAAGCCGCATTTGCGCGCTTCGTCGATTGGCAGATCACCGAGGGCACGCACGGGCTGGTGCCCGTCGGCACGACGGGTGAAAGCCCAACGCTCGATTTTGACGAGCACGAACGGGTCATCGACATCACGATCGAGGTCGCCAAGAGGCGCGTGCCCGTGATCGCCGGTACCGGCTCGAACTCGACCGACGAAGCGATCGAGCTGTCGCTCTACGCCGAGAAGGCGGGGGCGGACGCCGTTCTGATCGTCACGCCCTACTACAACAAGCCCAACCAGGAAGGGCTCTACCAGCACTACAAGGCGATCAACGATGCGATCGGCATCCCGATCGTGATCTACAACATCCCGGGCCGCTCGGTTGTCGATATGTCGGTCGCGACGATGGCGCGCTGCTTCAAGGATCTGAAGAACGTCGTCGGCGTAAAGGACGCGACCGCCAATCTGGCGCGCCCCTCGCAGCAGCGCATGGCGTGCGGGCCAGACTTCTGCCAGCTCTCGGGTGAAGATGCGACGGCGCTCGGCTTCATGGCGCACGGCGGCCGTGGCGTGATCTCGGTTGCGTCCAACGTGGCGCCGCGGCTCGTGGCGGATATGCAGAACGCTATGCTTGCGGGCGATTTCGTCAAGGCGCTGGCGCTGCAAGATCGTTTGATGCCGCTGTTCGAAGTCATGTTCATCGAAACCAATCCGGGGCCGGTCAAATACGCCGTGTCGCGTCTTGGCTTCGGCACGGCGGATATGCGTCTGCCGATGGTTGGGATTTCGGACGCCAGCAAGTCGGCCATCGATGCAGTGCTCAGCGATTTGGGCCTGCTTGACGCGCGGGCCGCCGAGTGACGCACGCGCGAGGCGGATAGGCCATGGCCTCCAAAAGAGACGACGGCACAACGCTGATTGCGGAAAACCGCAAGGCGCGCCACGAGTATTACATCACCGATAGCTGGGAAGCGGGCATCATGCTCACCGGCTCGGAGGTGAAGTCGTTGCGCGTTGGCCAGACCAACATCGCGGAAAGCTATGCGTCGTTCGAGGATGGCGGCATTTGGCTGATCAACAGCTATATCGCCGAATACAAGGGCGCCGCGTATTTTCAGCACGAGCCGCGCCGCAAGCGCAAACTGTTGTTGCACCAGAGCGAGATGAACAAGCTGAAGCTTGCCATCGAGCGCAAGGGCATGACGATCGTGCCGCTTGAAATGTACTTCAATCCGAAGGGCATCGCGAAGCTCAAGATCGGTCTCGCGGAAGGCAAGAAGCTGCACGACAAGCGCGAGAGCGAAAAGAAGCGCGATTGGAACCGCGAGAAATCTCGCATCATGCGGGACAAGGGGTGAGTTCATGAGCAAGTGGCCCTGGCCAGAACCGAAAGACGACGGCGCTGCCAAGCATCTGATCGCGGGCACACGCCTGCCGGATTTGGCGTTGCCGGCAACTTTCGCGGCCCCCGTCAATCTCGCGCGTTACCAAGAGCGCGCCATCGTTTTCATTTATCCGTTCACCGGTACGCCGGGCGAGCCGAACCCGCCGGATTGGGACACCATTCCCGGCGCGCATGGTTCAACGCCTGAAGCCGAAGGTTTCCGCGATCAGTACGCGGCGTTCCAGGTCAAGGGATATGAAGTTTACGGGATCAGCGGCCAGAGCAGCGAACAGCAGAAGGCTTTTGCGCAGCGTAGCGGCATACCGTTTCAGTTGCTCAGCGATGCAGGCTTCCACTTTGCCGATGCGCTCAACCTTCCGCGCTTCCAGACCGGCGGCAAAGTTTACTTGAAGCGCCTGACTCTGATCGTCCGCGACGGCGTGATTTATCGGGCCATCTACCCCGTGCATCCGCCGCACACCCACGCGGCGGAACTGGTCGCAAGCCTCAACGCGCGGCCAGCTCAGCCTTGATCGCCGCGAAGACGCTGCGGAACATATCGGGCGTCAATCGGCCGGTATTGGTATTGTAGCGTGAGCAGTGGAAGCTGTCGTAGAGCGCACGTGATTTTCCCGATGGGCCGGGGCCAAGATCGTGGCGCGCGCCATGCGCGAACGGATGCAGCGCCTTGCGCACGCCGAGCGTCGTCAGCGCCTGATCGTGGGCAATGCGACCAAGCGCCAGCATGATCTCAAGATTCGGCAGGGCTGCGATGCGAGCTTCCAAATACCGCCGGCAGGTGTTGATTTCCACGGGCAAAGGCTTGTTCTGGGGTGGCACGCAGCGCACGGAATTGCTGATCATGCAGTTTTTCAAGACGAATCCATCGTCGGGCCGCGCCGCATAGGTGCCTTTGGCAAAGCCGTATTCCAGCAGGGTCGCGAACAGCAGATCGCCGGCATAATCACCGGTGAACGGCCGGCCGGTGCGGTTGGCGCCATTGCGGCCAGGGGCAAGGCCGACGATCAGAAAACGCGTTGATGCCGGTCCGAAGGAGGACACCGCGCCATTGAACCAGTCGGGTTCGGCGGCTTCATTTTCGTGGCGGTAGGCGACGAGACGTGGACACAGATCACATTTGGGTGGCGCTTCGGGTCCCACTTTTTCAGCGGTCCCGCGTGCGCCACCCATATGTTCCGCTCCCCAAAACCATGCTGTCAGACTTCGTCGCTGGCGACGTCGTCATCGTGATAAATCGCATCGCGGCTCACGAATGCCGGAGTGCGCGTTTGATAGATGCGGCCATCGCGCTGCGGGCGCGAAGTCGCGTCTCGGCAGATCAAAGATTCCAGATCTGCAATGTCAATAAACTGATCGGCTTGCCGGCGCAATTCATCGGCAACCATTGGCGGCTGGGTTTGCAACGTCGAGATGACGCTGACGCGCTTGCCTTTTTGCTGGAGCGCAGCAACCAGCGAGCGGAAATCGCCGTCGCCGGAAAAGATCACGATATGGTCGAGGGTTTCGGACAGACGCATGGCATCAACCGCCAGCTCGATGTCCATGTTGCCTTTGACCTTGCGGCGGCCGGTGGCATCGGTGAATTCTTTGGTCGGCTTGGTGACCATCGTGAAGCCGTTGAAGTCGAGCCAATCGATCAACGGGCGGATCGATGAGTATTCCTGCTCTTCGGCGAGTGCCGTGTAATAGAGCGCCCGGACCAGCTGTGCCTTGGAGCGGAAGACCCCAGGAGCCGCTTATAATCGAGGTCAAATCCGAGGGACTTTGCGGTTGCATAAAGATTGGCGCCATCGATGAAGAGCGCGACGCGTTCAGTGGGGTAGAAATGCATCCGGATATCCTTAATCCGCCAATGGATGGCTAAAATGTAGCGGTGTGGCGACGTTGCCACATGTGGGTGACGGCTCTCGAAGCAAATAATGAACTTCGATCAGCCGTCTCACGAGCAGAGTTAGATATTGCCGTCGGCGCTGAAAACCCGGCCTGTTCGGAAAACAGTTAGTGCCTGTTCGAGGTAAAGACATTGCGGCGGTGGCGCGTCAGGAGTGCAGCAGTTTCAACGACATGGCGCGGCGGCGCGGTTGCGGCCAGAGGTCTTGGTGCGCAACCGCGCGTGACGCTTGCATTTGTGGGCGAGGCGTGAGATTGAAAGGTGACGAGGCGCCGGCAGGCGGTCCCTGTTTTTCCGCGCGCCCTGAGTTTCTCCGGCTTCGAGCTTGTATGCTCAGTCCGGCCAACACGTTAGCCAAGGAACCCCCCAATGGCCCGAGTCACCGTCGAAGACTGCGTCGATAAGATTCCGAACCGCTTCGAATTGGTCCTTCTGGCGGCGCACCGCGCGCGCTCCATCACAAACGGCAGCGCCATCACCGTGGAGCCGGAGAACGACAAGAACCCGGTCATCGCGCTGCGCGAGATCGCCGAGCGCACCATTGCGCCCGACGACATGAAGGAAACGCTGATCAACTCGATCCAGAAGAACACCGAAGTTGACGAACCGGAAGCCGTGGCGGCGCCGCTGCTGCCGGCCGACCGCCGCGTGCCGCAGCGTGGCCGCGACGACCTCTCCAGCGACACCCAGGTCGACGTGATGACCGAGGAACAGTTGCTCCGTGGTCTTGAAAGCATGACGCCGCTTGAGCCGTCCGCCAACCTTGGTGGAAGCGGCAACCCGCGTGAGCGCGAACGTGATCGCGACCCGCGCGACCGCATGCGCTAAAGCAGGCGCCTCCGGCCGGGCATTACCGGCCGCAAGCCGATCGATAACTGATCTGCAACCGGGCCACCGTTCACAAGGTTGGGGGCTTTTGTCCCCAGCGACCACAGCGGCTCTATTCTTACTGGCAAATCATCGGCTACGCTCGCTGACATAAGGGAGTGCAGCGGGCGATGATGCGGCAATACGAACTCGTTGAGCGGGTTCTCAAGTACGATCCGAAAGCAGATGAGGCGCTGTTGAACCGCGCCTACGTGTACGCCATGAAGGCCCATGGCAACCAGAAGCGCGCATCCGGCGCGCCGTACTTTTCCCACCCCCTCGAAGTTGCCGCCATTCTGACCGATCTGAAGCTCGACGACGCGACCATCGCGACGGCGCTGCTGCATGACACGATCGAGGATACGGACGCGACGCGCACCGAGATCGACCAGATGTTCGGGCCGGAGATCGGCAGCCTCGTCGATGGTCTAACCAAGATCAAACGGCTCGATCTGGTTTCGAAAAAAGCCGAGCAGGCCGAGAATTTCCGCAAGCTGCTCATTGCGATCTCGAGCGACATTCGCGTGCTGCTCGTGAAGCTCGCCGACCGCCTGCACAACATGCGCACGCTCGAGCACATGAAGCCCGAGAGCCGTAAGCGCAACTCTGAAGAAACGCTCGACATCTACGCGCCGCTGGCTGGCCTCATGGGCATGCAGACGCTGCGCGAGGAACTCGAGGATCACGCCTTCCGCTGGCTGTATCCCGACGCCTATCAGGCCGTCACCGAAAAGCTGATCGAGATCCGCACCCGCAACAAAGGGCTGGTCGAAGAAATCCGTCAGGCGCTGGCGCGCAAACTCTCGGATGCCGGCATCAAGGCTGAAACGTCAGGGCGCGAGAAAAAGCCGTATTCCATCTGGAGCAAGATGGAGCGCCAGCAGATCAGCCTGGAGCAGCTATCCGACATTTTTGCGTTTCGCGTCACCGTCGATACCATTGACGATTGCTATCGCGTGCTCGGCATCATTCACACGACCTGGAGCACGGTGCCGGGCCGGTTCAAGGATTACGTGTCGGCGCCGAAGCGCAACAATTATCAATCAATCCACACCACCGTTTACGGGCCGCGCCATCAGCGCGTCGAACTTCAGATCCGTACGCACGCCATGCATCGCGTGGCCGAGTACGGCATCGCTGCCCATGCCCTCTACAAAGAGCAGCGCGCACCGGCTGCCGATCGCCTGCTTGCCGACAAGGCCATCAATGGAGCGGCTCAGCTGGTCAAGGATGACAGTCCTTATGGCCGTCTGCGCGTGATGATTGGAACGCTGCTCGAAGCGGAAAATCCGGAAGAGTTCCTGGAGCACACCAAGCTCGAGTTGTTCCACGATCAGGTCTTCTGCTTCACCCCGAAGGGCCGTTTGATTGCGATGCCGCGCGGGGCAACGCCGCTCGATTTCGCGTATGCGGTGCACACCGATATCGGCAACGAAGCGGTGGCCGCATTTATCAACGGCCGCCACGTTCCGATCGATACGCGCTTGCGCAATGGCGATGAAGTGGTGATCGAAACATCGAAGGGGCATGTTCGGCCATTGGGTTGGGAAGCGTTTGCGGTGACGGGCCGTGCCCGTGCTGCCATCCGGCGTGCTGCACGTGAAGCTGAACGGCGGCGCTACGCCGAGCTCGGCCGCCAGTTGCTCACCTCGACGCTCAATGGCGCCGGCATCGACTACGTTGAAGATAAGGTCAAAGCAGCCGCGCCGAAATTCCACGTCAAGAGCGCCGACGAACTACTGGCCGCCATCGGCCGGCACGAAGTGCCGTTGCAGGACGTGGTCACAGCCATTGCGCCGACGGCGGCGCCCGGCACAGGCGGCGATGCCTACAAGCCGATACGCCGTTTCGGCCGCGCCCAGGCGCAAGATGGTTGGTTCAATATCGAGAAGGTGATGAGCCTCAAGTTTCGCGCCGACGAGGCCGGAGCGTCAGCGGCGGTTTCCATTCGCGGTCCCAACAACGATTTGCCGGTGCTCTTCGAGCCTGGTGGGGCCGTTCCGGGCGATCGCATCGTCGGCGTCATGTCGCCGGGAGAGGGAATCCGGATCTTCCAGATTCACTCGCCGCGATTGAAAGAGTTCGAGCATCAGGGCTGGATCGATGTGACGTGGGACGTTGACCCCGACAATCCGCAACGGTTTCCAGCCCGCATCAGCGTTACCGCCGTCAATGCGCCGGGATCGCTTGCCGAAATCGCCGCTGTGATCGGCGAGACGGGCGGCAACATCGATAACGTTAAGATGGTCCGCCGAGCCGCTGATTTCACGGACATTCACATCGAAGTCGAGGTCTTCGATTTGGTGCATTTGAACCACATTATCAGCGGACTGCGCGCAAAACCGATCGTTGCTAAGGTAGAGCGGCTTTTCGAGTAGCGGATTTCGGCTAAAGTCGGTTGTAGTGTGTTTGGGCGTGCGGGGTTTGAGAAAGTACGCGCTGACAGAATGGACGAAGCTCGTGTGAGTGAAGTGCACGGAAGTGGTTCAGCTCTTGCTGCGCCGCGCATTGCTGTGTTTGCTCGGGCTTTGATTGCGCGGATCGTAGTCGCTCCGGTCTCGACTGTAATGGCAGCGGCGCGGGCTCCGGGGCAGCGGCTGGCGAAACTCTCGAAATATTATTGGCGTCGCATGCTGCGCGTGCGGGCCACACCGCACGAGGTGGCGCTGGGCTGTGCCGTTGGCGTTTTCGTTGCGTGCACGCCGTTCCTGGGAATTCAGATGTTGCTGGCGGGCGCCATCGCCCTGCTTCTGCGCGTCAGCGTGCCAGCGGCGCTGCTCGGCACATTTGTTGGCAATCCCTTGAGCTGGCCGGCCATCTGGAGTGCGTCCTACCTCGCGGGCGCCTGGATGCTGGGCCACGATCCGGCGTCCGCCGCCGATCACCTCGCGGTAAGCGCCACCGTGTTGAGCACCCAACTCGCCGGACCCAATCAACCGTCGTTGGACGTCGCGATGGTTAACTTGTCGCCGATTCTTCAGCCGCTTGTTCTCGGCGGGCTATTGATCGGCTTGCTTGCGGCGCTCGCCAGCTATTATCCTACGCGCCGTGCCGTCCGGTTATTCCAACGGCGCCGCAGGGCGGCTTATACTGGCGGCCACGTTCGTTAAACTGGCCCGTGCCCACATCTTTTAGCATTGCTGCAAAGGTCTTCATTCCTGATGCCCCAGTCCCGTTCCGCGCCACGTGCGCTTCGTCTCGGCGTCAACATCGATCACGTCGCGACCTTGCGCAACGCGCGCGGCGGCATCCATCCCGATCCGTTGCGTGCCGCGCATCTGGCCATCGAAGGCGGCGCCGACGGTATCACCGCGCATCTGCGCGAAGACCGCCGCCATATCTCCGACACCGACATCACGCGGCTGAAAACCGAATTGACGCGTCCGCTCAATCTCGAAATGGCGGCGACCGAAGAAATGCTCGGCATCGCGTTGCGCCATGTGCCGAACGCCTGCTGTCTGGTGCCGGAGCGGCGCGAAGAGCGCACGACGGAAGGCGGCCTCGATGTGATAGGCGGTTTGAAACTCCTGAAGCCCTTCGTCGGCAAACTGCGCGACGCAGGCATTCGCGTGTCGCTGTTCGTCGAGCCGGACCTCAAAACCATCGAGGCGTCTGCTAAGGCGGGCGCGAACATCGTTGAATTGCATACCGGCAAGTATTGCCACCTAGCGCTCGATAACGACGCAGCCGGCGTGGCGCGCGAGTTCGAACGCCATCGCAAGGCGGCGGTCGCCGCCCACGCGCTTGGCCTCGAAGTTCATGCAGGCCATGGCTTGACCTACAATACGGTCGCGCCGATCGCTCGCCTGCCCGAAGTCGTAGAACTCAACATCGGCCACTTTCTGATTGGAGAGGCCATCTTTGGCGGGCTTTCCAGCGCGGTGCGTCGCATGCGGACGCTGATGGACGACGCACGCAGCGAGATGAGTACCGCACCCGCCAAGGCGCGCGCATGATCATCGGCATCGGCAACGACATCTGCGATATCCGCCGCATCGAGAAGACGCTCGCACGCTTCGGCGACCGCTTTCTGGAAAAGGTGTTCACGGCTGAGGAACGCCGCAGGGCAACGTCGCGCGCGCATCCGGCGGCAACGCTCGCCAAGCGTTTTGCCGCCAAGGAGGCGATGAGCAAGGCGCTCGGCACCGGGTTTCGCTTTGGCGTGCATCTCAACGACATCGGCGTTGTGAATGCCCCGAACGGGCGACCGACAGTTGCACTGACGGGCGGCGCTGCGGAGCGTCTCGCCGAATTGACGCCGGAAGGGTATGTGGCGCGCATCGACCTGACCTTGACGGACGAATACCCACTATCGGAAGCGATCGTCATCATCTCGGCGCTGCCCACAAAGGCCGAGCGTCGCGGTTGATGTTGTGACGATAGGGCAGTGTCGTTGAACGCGGGATTGAAGACGCGATCGCGGGCTGCGCATATGAACCAAGGAAAGGTCTGAGCAATGACAGCAACCTCCGCAGCAGGCTGCCGCGCTAAGACGCTCGATATAACGCGCGTTTTCAAGGCGCCGCGTGCCCGTGTATGGCAGGCGTGGACGACCGCCGACGATTTGGAGAATTGGTGGGGTCCGAAGGGTTGCAAACTGAAAGTGGCGGACATGGACTTCCGTCCCGGCGGGTTCTTCCATTACGAAATGAAGTTCACCAACACGCCGTCGATGTGGGGTCGCTTCATGTATCGCGAGATCATAAACGGTAGCCGTATTGTCTGGCTGAATTCGTTCGCCAATGAGCGCGGCGGCATCGCGCGCGCGCCGTTCGCTGCTGATTTTCCGCTCGAAGTGCACAACACCGTGACGTTCGCCAATAGTGACGGTTCGACGATCGTTGCTCTGCAATCGCTGCCGTTTGGCGCAACAGATGGCGAGATCCAAGCCTTCGAAGCGATCTACGATAATATGATCAAAGGCTATGGCGCGACGCTCGACCAACTCGAGGCGTATCTCGCTTCGTGATTGTTCGAGGTGCCGGCCGTGGCGGCTCAGCCCGGTAGCGGAATGAACTCGGCGTGATCGCCCGTGGGTAAGTCGAACTGACCGTCGCCCCATCGCGCTTGCCGCCATTGCTCCTTGGCGGCGTCGATCTTTTCTTTGCTGGAAGAGACGAAGTTCCACCACACGTAGCGCGGCCCGTTGAGGGTGGCGCCACCCAGTATGATGAGCTGCGCGCCGCGTGCTCCGGCAGCGACGGTGATCTTATCGCCCGGCCGGAAAACCATCATGCGACCAGCGTCGAACGCCTGTCCGGCGATCGAGATTGAGCCCTCGACGATATAAATGCCGCGATCTTCATGATCGTCGGGAAGCGGCAGGCGGGCATTCGGCTTCAAGCTCACGTCACCATAGAACGTGTCGGAGAAGACGCTTGCCGGCGCGCTGCTGCCATACGCCCGGCCGAGCAGCAGGTGGACGCTGACGCCAGTGTCAGCGATCACGGGCAGCGCATCCTTGCTGTGGTGCTCAAAGCTCGGCGCGACGTCTTCCTGGTTCTCAGGCAACGCAACCCAGGTCTGAATGCCGAACAGACTGTGCGGCGCCTTGCGCGTTGCGGCGCTGGTCCGCTCCGAGTGCGTTACGCCGCGCCCCGCCACCATCCAGTTGACCGCGCCCGGCAGGATGATCTGATCCGAACCGATGCTGTCGCGATGCTGGAACTCGCCGCGGTAGAGGTAGGTCACGGTCGCCAGCCCGATGTGGGGATGCGGGCGGACGTCAACGCCTGAACCGGTTACGAACTCGGCGGGGCCCGCCTGGTCGAAAAAGATGAAGGGGCCGACCATCTGCCGGGCCGGGGCGGGGAGTGCGCGCCGCACCTCGAAGCCGCCGAGATCGTGCGCTCGCGGAATGATCAACGTCTCGATAGCGTCGATGCCGGCAGCGTCCGGACATCCGGGCTCCAGCGCTGGGTTCCAACTCATGGGGCACCTCCGAAAATGAGCGGCACGTGATCGTGCGGCGCCCTCATGTGGAATTTGCGAATCTGACCGTTAACCTAGCCCAGGCGCTTGGCTTTTTAAATCTTCCGGCGAGAGTAAACGCCGCACCTCGACACGAGCAAAAGGCCCTAAAATCCTTGAAGCTGTCCTCTACGGTGCGGAAGGGTCCGATTGCGGCGCAGGGGCAAACTCGCTATAGCCACCCGAGCATATTCGGCCTCGGTTTTACTCCTGGCGGCCGTTGAAGGAGCCTTCCATGAGCGTCGGATTGAAGTCGGCAAAGTCTGGTTTGCTGGAAACGGCGATCATCGTGGTCGAGGCGCTGGCGATCGCAATGTTCGTGCGGGTGTTTTTCTATCAGCCGTTCAATATTCCTTCGGGCTCTATGAAAGAGACCCTACTGATCGGCGATTATATTTTCGTTTCCAAGCTGTCCTATGGATACTCCAAGTATTCTTTCCCGTTCAGCCCCGAACTGTTCGAGGGGCGGATCTTTTCATCCGAACCCAAGCGCGGCGATGTTGCGGTGTTCCGTAAACCGAATGAGCCGGAAATCGATTTCATCAAGCGCGTGATCGGCTTGCCGGGCGACGAAATTCAGATGCGTGAGGGCCAGTTGTTCATCAACGGGACGGCCGTGCCGAAGGAACCTGCCGGCGAGTTCGTGACGCGGGGCGAGGAAAGCTCGCGGCCGCGCTCGGTGCCTGTTTTTGAAGAAACGCTGCCGAACGGCGTCAAATATAAAGTGCTGGACAGCAACCCGCACGGCCCGCTCGACAACACTGCGCCTTATAAGGTGCCTGAAGGCCACTACTTTATGATGGGCGACAATCGCGATAACTCGACCGACAGCCGCGTGCAGGGATCATATGGCGTTGGTTACGTGCCGCTTGAGAATTTCGTCGGCCGCGCCGAAATCATCTTCTTCTCGGCTGCCGTCGATGAACCGGGCGCGCTGCGCTGGTGGTCTCCATGGACCTGGCCGTTTGATATCCGCTGGAACCGTTTCTTCCAACTGGTGCGATGACCTCCGACCTTGAAAATACCGATGCTGCGCGCGCGTAAATTTAAAGAGCTGGAAACGAAGCTCGGCCACCGCTTTAAAGACGTGACCTTGCTGGAACGTGCGCTGACGCATGCCAGTGTGCGTGGCGGCAAAGTCGAGCGCAGCGATAACGAGCGACTGGAATTTATCGGCGACCGCGTGCTGGGCTTAGCGATCGCTGAGGTTTTGAACGGCCAATACCCTGACGCCAGCGAGGGCGAACTGGCACGCCGCTATAACCGGCTCGTGCGCGGCGAAGCCTGCGCCAAGGTTTCACGCGCGATCGGGCTCGGCGAACATCTGATCTTGTCGGACAGCGAAGCCGACAGTGGCGGGCGCGAAAAGACCACCATTCTAGCGGATGCTGCCGAAGCGCTGCTGGGTGCCGTTTTCCTTGATGGCGGTTTTGATAAGGCCCGCGCGGTGGTGCGCAAACTCTGGCAGGCCCAATCGGAAACCGTGCCGGAAGTGGCCGTCGATGCCAAGTCAGCGCTGCAGGAATGGGCGCAGGGTCAGGGCCTCGCCTTGCCGAAATACCCCGTCGTCGCCCGCAAAGGGCCGATCACGCGCCACATTTCACAGCAGAAGTCTTGATCTCGGGGCGCGCTCCGGCGCAGGGTGAAGGCGCGTCCAAACGAATTGCCGAACAGGCCGCCGCAACGGCGCTCCTGCAACGAGAAGGTGTAAGGGGTTTATTGTCTGATGGCTGACACACCGGCAGTGATGCCGACGGATGCTGGCGCGGAAACCCGCTGCGGGTTTATCGCCATCCTCGGCGCGACCAATGCCGGCAAATCGACGCTCGTGAATGCGCTCGTCGGCGTCAAGGTGTCGATCGTTTCGCATAAGGTGCAGACGACGCGCGTGCCGGTGCGCGGCATTGCGCTGGAGGGCAAGAGCCAGCTGGTGTTCATCGATACGCCCGGCATCTTCAATCCCAAGCGGCGGCTTGACCGCGCGATGGTGGAAGCGGCGTGGAACGGCGCGGATGCCGCCGATGCGGTTGTTGTTCTGATCGATGCCGTCAAGGGCATTGACGAGGCGACCGCTGAGATCATCGAGCGCATGAAGAACGTTAAGCTGCCGCGCATCGCCGTGCTCAATAAAGTCGATCGCATTGAGGAGAAGGAAAAGCTTCTCGCGTTGACGCAGCACATGTCGAAGCTGTTGACGTTCGACGAGGTGTTCATGATTTCGGCGCTGGATGGCACCGGCGTTCAGGACTTGAAGGCGCACCTCGCCAAAATCGTGCCGCCGGGTCCATGGCACTATAATGAAGATGACGTAACCGATATTCCGATGCGTCTGCTCGCCGCCGAAATTACGCGCGAGCGTATTTATCACTGGCTGCATGAAGAGCTGCCGTATTCGACAACGGTTGAGACGACGAGCTGGAAAACGTTGAAGGATGGTTCGGCCCGCATCGAGCAGACGATCTTCGTCGAGCGCGACGGGCAGAAAAGCATCGTGCTCGGCAAGAAGGGCGCGACGATCAAGCAGATTTCGATGGAAGCGCGGCGCGGCATCGAGGAAGTCGCCGATCACCGCGTTCATCTGTTTCTGTTTGTGAAGGTACGCGAAAACTGGGGTAGCGATCCTGAGCGCTATCGCGAAATGGGTCTGCAATTTCCAAAGGACTAGCGCCATGCGCGTTCGTGTCTGGACTGCGGCAGTCGTTGCATTCTTCGTGATTGCGCTGGCCGCATCCGGCGCCGACGCCGCCGTTCGCAAATGCGGCGCGCTCGTCTCAAGCGAAGTCGCGGCCGCGCCGACCGAGATTCTGGCCAAGAAAAAAGCGCTCGAACAGTGGCGCACGGAAGCCCTGAAACGCGGCGCCGGCTTCGATAGCTGGCGCCTGGCGCATCAGAAGGCCTTGAAGTGCTTCCCGAAAGACGGCGGTTTTGAATGCGTCGCGTTCGGCCAGCCGTGCATCATCGATCAAACGCCACGGTCGCCGCCAAAACTTCCCGGCGATACCGGCACTGGGATCTGAGGGGCATAGCCGCCGCACCTGCACGATCCGGGTTCAGGTGCTAGTCTCAAGCGACTCGCACCACCGCTGAGATTTTGATACGCCGCATGCAATGGTCTGACGAAGCCATCATCCTGTCCGTTCGCGCGCACGGTGAAACCGCGGCAATCGTGGAGCTGTGGACGCGCAATCACGGCCGGCATCTCGGCCTTGTCCACGGCGGCCGCTCGCGCAAGCTGCGGCCGGTGCTGCAAACCGGCAATCACGTCGATGCGACGTGGAAGGCGCGGCTCTCCGAACAACTGGGTCACGTCACGCTGGAATTGCGACGCGGCTTTGCGGCGGAATCCATGGAGAACGCCGCCGCGCTGTCGGCGCTGACAACCTTGACCACGCTGACGCGCCTGTTGCCTGAGCGCGACCCACACCCGAACCTGTACGAGATCACGCTGTTCGTGCTCGGCTTTCTTGATGACGTGACGGTGTGGCCGGCGCTGCTGGTGCGCTGGGAATTGGCGCTGCTCGATGAATTGGGATTCGGCCTCGATCTGTCGCAGTGCGCTTCAACGGGTGCCAACGATCAGCTGATTTACGTGTCACCGAAATCGGGCCGGGCGGTGTCGGCGTCAGCGGGTGAGCCGTACCGTGATCGCATGTTGTCACTGCCGCAATTTTTGACCAAGCATCGTCGCGGGTCCGTCACCACGCAGGATGTTGTCGAAGGGCTGGCGTTGACCGGTCATTTCCTCGAAACGCGCGTGCTGCTGCCGCGTGGTCAAACGCTGCCCGAAGCCCGCGCGCGGATCATCGGGCAGATCACCAAGTAGAATGTGGATTGGTCGCCCTGTTGGCGGTGATGCCGCAGGTTCTGCAGCGTTAACTGAGGCAAGGTCGCTGATCTAAATTTGAACGACCTCGCCGGTAGCAACAGGAACGACGTCTCGCGCAACTGCGCGTAGCAAGAGAAAACGTCTCACAGAAACGAACGGCACAAGGGCCGGCGTCTCATTAGTTGAGGCTTTTCTCCAAGTGTTCGGCATGCTGCTCATGGCCTTTGAAAATCTTCAGGCCGGTTTCCAGCAAGCTCTTCAATTCCGGATTTTGTGCTGACGGAATGAGTGTTGTCTCTAGCGCATCGTCAACGGTCTTGTGAAAGGCGACCTCGTTTGTGACATAGGCTCTGTCGAACGCGGCACCGGAAAGCTTTTCAAGCTCTGCCCGTTTGGTTTCGGCGCCTTCAGCGAGGCCCTTGCTTGTGGCGTTATCTTCGGGCGTCACATTCAGTTTTTTGACAAGTGCGAGTGCCTTGTCGTTCACCGCCTTGTGGTCCCGCACCATGTCTTCCGCAAAGGATTTTACGGCGGCGCTCTTGGCATGCGTCAGGGCGATCTCGGCGGCCTTGATGTCGATATCGCCGGCCGTATAGGCAATGTGCGCAATTTGCGCGTCATTCAATTTGTCGGCGGCATATGACGAGGCGGGCACGAGGGACAAGAAAAGAGCAGAGGCAAGCACGCAGGCTGTTGCATGGCGTTTCATCGAAAACACTCCGTATTTCTAGCCCGTTTGGGCTTTCAGGTTTCACGGACTGTTTGATGCTTGGATGCGGTCTAAGGTTCCCGAATTCTTTGGTTCACTAATTTTCAGGATCGCAAATTCGCTGTACGATCTCATTTGTCATTCGCTCGCAACGTGCGCCATCGAAGGGGAAGACATCGGCAAACATCGGTTCAAGATGGCCGGCAAGGGCCGCACGAAGTGCGGCGCGTGCACGGTGCAGGCGGGTTTTGACCGTCTCAGGCCGCAGCCCAAGAAGTTCGGCGGTCTCTTCGATGCTCATATCCTCAAGCGTTCGCGCGATGAGAACAGTGCGGTATTCATCGGGAAGCGCATCGATTGCGCGTTCGATAAGTTTGCAGATCTCGTTTTGGGCCATGGCGCGCTCTGGGTCTACGGCCTGGGGAGCCGACATAGGGAACGGAATGACATCGGCACTTCGCGCCTCCTCCATACCGATTTGTGAAATGGGAACTTCGGTTCGTTTGCGGCTTCGCTGCAGTGCTTCATTGATGACAATTCGGGTCAGCCATGTCGCCAAACTGGAATCCTGGCGGAATGTGGCGAGGCGTGAAAATGCCTGGAGGTAGGCGTCTTGCAGGGCGTCCTCTGCTTCTTGGTCGGTGCGCATGATACTGCGCGCGATGCGAAACAGACGGCGGTTGTAGGTTTTCAGGATGGCGCGTATGGCGCCTGGGTCCTTGTCAACCGCCCGGCGGATGAGGTCTCGTTCGGCCGCCAACTCGTCGGTGGTTTGCTTCGCATGTGCCATTTTCTGCACTCCGCCGTTCTTTCGTCGTTCTCACAACTCGATAAAGCGTTAGATGCGGGCCGGTTGAATTGGTTCCCGGGCACTGCAAATGCTGCTAGGGCGTTCTGCAGTGACCTCACCTTAACACGCTGCGGCGGGCAAAACCGGCGCCTAGCCCCGGTAGAGGAACGCTCTGAACGGTGCGGCGGGGCATGGCGGCACCCAAAGGCAACGTCCCAATGCGTCCGGCTGTCGAAGCGCCGCGGCGAAGTGACGGGGCCGGGCGGCGCGGCTCCGAAAACACTGGGGGAAGGCGACTTAGCTACACAACTCAAGACTTGAGCAGGCGCGCGCGAGGCGCTAACCGGAGACCATGAACAACAAACCGATTCTTCCAGGCCTGCCGGGCTCCGGCGGTACGCCCCCCGAAAGCGTCGAACTGCGCACGGCGCTCGAAGACCGCTATCTCGCATATGCGCTGTCGACCATTATGCACCGCGCGCTGCCCGATGTGCGCGACGGCTTGAAACCCGTTCATCGCCGCATTCTCTACGCCATGCGCGAGCTGCGTCTCGACCCGGCGGGCGGCTATTTGAAGTGCGCCAAGATCGTCGGTGACGTGATGGGCAACCTGCATCCGCACGGCGACCAGGCGATTTACGACGCGCTGGCGCGTCTCGCCCAGGATTTCGCGGTTCGCTATCCGCTCGTCGATGGCCAGGGTAACTTCGGCAACATCGACGGCGATAACCCGGCAGCCGCGCGCTACACCGAAGCCCGCATGACGGCTGTTGCCGCCGCGATCCTCGACGGGCTCGATGAAGACACCGTCGATTTCCGCCCCAACTACGATGGCCGCGTTGAAGAGCCGGTGGTGCTGCCGGCGGCCTTTCCGAATTTGCTCGCCAACGGCTCGTCGGGCATCGCGGTCGGTATGGCAACCAACATCCCGCCGCACAACGTCGACGAACTGTGCGCGGCGCTGCTGCACCTGATCAAGCATCCCAACGCCAGCGTCGAGAAGCTGGTCGAGCTCGTGCCCGGCCCCGATTTCCCGACCGGCGGCGTCATCGTCGAGCCACGCGAGTCGATGCTGGAGGCCTACAAGACCGGGCGCGGCGGTTTCCGCCTGCGCGCCAAGTGGGTCAAAGAGGAAACCACGCGCGGCGGCTATCAGATCGTTATTCTGGAAGTGCCATACGGCGTGCAAAAGGCCAAGCTCGTCGAGAAGATCGCCGAGTTGATGACGGAAAAGAAGCTGCCGCTGCTCGGCGACATTCGCGACGAGAGCGCCGAAGAAATCCGTCTGATCCTCGAGCCGAAGTCGCGCACCGTTGATCCGATGCTGCTCATGGAAAGCATGTTCCGCGCTACCGAGCTTGAAGTGCGCTTCGGCTTGAACATGAACGTGCTCTCGGCGGGCCAGATCCCGAACGTGTTGAGCGTTAAAGAGGTGCTGTCGCAGTGGCTGGAACACCGCGTCGAAGTGCTGGTGCGCCGTTCGAACTTCCGCCTGAAAAAGATTGAGCACCGCCTCGAAGTGCTCGACGGCTATTTGATCGCCTATCTCAATATCGATGAAGTCATTCGCATTGTCCGCCATGAGGACGATCCGAAGGCGAAGCTCATCGCCAAGTTCAAGCTGACCGACGTGCAGGCGGAAGCCATCCTGAACCTGCGCTTGAGATCGTTGTCGCGACTCGAAGAAGTCGAGATCAAAGCCGAGCACGATAAGCTGTCGAAAGAACGCCGCGAACTGAAGCAGCTTCTGAAATCCGACGATTTGCAGTGGGAGCGCATCACTGAAGAAGTGAAGTCGACCCGCGAGACCTATTCCAAGAAGACTCCGCTTGGCCGCCGCCGCACGGTGTTCGCCGATGCGCCTGAGATCGACGCCGATCTCGATGCGGTGCTGGTCGAAAAAGAACCGATCACCGTGCTCGTCTCGGACAAGGGCTGGATCCGCACGCTGAAGGGGCATCAGGACGACGTCTCGAAGATCGAGTTCAAGCAGGGCGATGGCCTGAAGCGCGCGTTCCCTGCTTACACCACCGACAAGATTGTCGTGTTCGCGACGAACGGAAAATTCTTCACGCTCGATGCCGGCGCCCTGCCGGGCGGCCGGGGCCATGGCGAACCCGTGCGATTGATGGTCGAACTCGAAGAGAACCACGACATCGCGGAAATCTTCGTCCACGATCCATCGCGCAAACTGCTGGTCGCATCGACGGGCGGTTATGGCTTTATCGTTCCGGAAGAAGAAGTCATCGCATCAACCCGCAAGGGCAAGCAGATTCTCAACGTCACCGAACCTGAAGAGGCCCGCGTCTGCGTGCCGGTTGAAGGCGATTGCGTCGCGACGATTGGCGAGAACCGCAAGATGCTTGTGTTCAAGCTCGATGAAGTCAACGAGATGACGCGCGGTAAGGGCGTCATCCTGCAGCGCTTCAAGGATGGAGCGCTGAGTGACGCGTGCTGCTTCAAGAAGTCGGACGGATTGTCGTGGCTCGATAGTGCAGGGCGTGAATTTACCTTGTCGTGGTCAGAGTTGAAGGAATGGGTCGGTGAGCGCGCCCAGGCCGGTCGCATGGCACCGAAAGGCTTCCCGCGCTCCAATTCGTTCGGCCGAACCATCTAAGTCCGGTTTTTTGCGCAGACTGAGGGTTTCGGACGCTTGTGGATGACGGAACTGGCGGCTAGGACTCGTGCGTATGGGGATCAGTCTGCCACCAGTCCGTTTCTACATCGCGATCGCGGCCCTTATGGCGTGCGTCGCAGCGCCGGTGCGCGCCGAAGACCCGCTTGCGCGAAAGCCGATTTCGAAGCCGTTGTTGATGAAGCGGCGGCTGCGCTGCGTGACCTCAACGGCAAGAACAAGCCGCTGTTTCAGGAAAAGCTGCGCAGCCTGAAGAGCAAGCGCGGCTGGACGCACGATCAATTCCTGCAAGAGGCAGCGCCGTTCGTACGCGACGAGAAAATCGAAGCCTACGATCAATCGACCGACGAGTTGCTGTCGGCCATCTCGACGATGGGCCAGGAAGGCGCCGCGGCCAATACGCAGGATTGCGCGCTGTTATTGGAATTGCGCGCGCGCATGCGCTTGCTGGTTGAGACGCAGACGAAGAAGTGGTCATACATGTTCGGAAAGATCGACACCGAACTGTTAAAGTAAGCTTCATTCATTGCCGGTCGGTGCTCATGCATCCCAAACAGAAGCCCGAAACTTGTCTCGCCGTTGCGATGCCTTTCGCGCTCTCGCCACGTGCATCACGACGCTAAACCGCGCAGTATCGCCGCATACAATCCTATGTCAGATCCATGCACAACGCCGTGCTGACTGTGGTTCTTTGCTGGCCGCTCACTGTGGCGACACCGCCACCGCATCGGTGAATGCGCGATTCCAGAGCGCTTTTGGAAACAGCTGCTTGCGCCATATCGCGCGAATCACTTTTCATCGATTCGGGTTTCGATCCGCCTCTTTCGCCGTTTCGGATGGGGCCCGCGTCGCGTTTGGCGGCGCTCTGTGGAAATTTGGGGTGGACAGCGATGGTGCTGCAACAAGCTTTGCGAACACGGTCCTCTTTGCGCTCGCTGATCCAGAAACTCTTCATCATTGCCGCGCTTGTCCTGTGGGCCTCGCCCGCTGAAGCGATGCAGATTTTCGTCAGGACTCTGACAGGTAAAATTATAGCACTCGAAGTCGAGGCCAACGATACGATCGAAAACGTCAAAGCCAAGATTCAAGACAAGGAAGGCATTCCGCCCGATCAGCAAAGACTGATATTTGCTGGCAAGATTCTCGAGGAGGGGCGCACGCTTGCCGATTACAATATCCAGAAGGAATCGACGCTCCACCTCGTCTTGAGGCTCACTGTGACGTCGATCAGCCCCAATACAGGGCCAATACAGGGCGGCACCACGGTCATCATTTCTGGGTCCGGATTCAACGCCGGTGCGGTCATGATTGGCGGGGTCGCTGCAACGAATGTGACTGTTGTCAGCAGCACGTCGATCCGCGCGACCACGGGGTCGCATGCCAGCGGTGTCGCTGATGTGACCGTGACGGTGGGAGGCACGACCGGTATTGGGGCTGGTTTGTTTGAATACCGCGAGGGATTGGCCGTGTCGGCTGTCCCGGCCGAGGTGGCTGTCGATGGCACGTCGCGTTTGCTTGTCAGCGGCGAGTCCGGTACGGGCGCATTGAGCTATGCGCGGTGACCGCCGGCCGCGCGAACTGCGCACTGTCTGGCGCAACGGTCACGGGCCTAGCGCCGGGCGTCTGTACCGTAACGGTGACCAAAGCGGGCGACGCAAGTTTTGCAGCGGAACAGGCCTCCGCGGTCATAACCGTGAATAACGCAACGAGCCGGACGGTTTCCGTCATCGGCAGCTTTATGAGCGCAAGAAGCAATGCGCTGGTGACCAACATGTTCAGCGGCGACCGGCAGGTGAGCCGCCTAATCGATGCGGAGCAATCGCCGACCGGCGGTTCACAACAGGTTTCAGGTTTGGCGCCGTCATCGGCGGATGCAGTCGCCAGCGGTGATGGCAATGGCGCCGGTGACAGTGCCAGCGAAAGCCAAGGCGGCGGCCGACAGATAGCGTTTGCAACCGGCTTGAGTGAGATCCTGCAATCCCGTCGCGCCATGGAGCACTCCCGAATGGGGCTCGGCGCCGGGCCGGCGGCGGTAATACCCGGCACGGTCGCAGCATCGCCATGGGATATTTGGGTTGAGGGCAAATACGGCCACTTCAACGACGGCGATGGAGCGGGCGATTTCGACCGACATTTCGGGATCGTGACGGCCGGTGCCGATTACATTCTCAATCCATCGCTGCTTGTCGGTGTGTTCGTACAGTACGACGATCTGCAGCAGTCGTCGGCGGCGGACCGCTCAGACGTTGACGGTCACGGCTGGCTCGCCGGTCCCTACGCGACGTTGCGTCTATCGCAGAACCTGTTCTGGCAGGGCCGCGCCGCATGGGGCCAATCGTCGAACGACGTCAGCCCAGTCCAGACATACACCGATAACTTCGACACCACGCGCTGGCTGGCAACAACATCGCTGGTGGGTCGCTATGCGGTCGATGATTGGACCATCAAGCCGATCGCGTCGCTGGCCTACTTTGAAGACACGAGCGACGCTTATGTCGATACTCTGGGCATTGTCATTCCACGCGTGCGGTCGCGCATTGGCCAGTTCAAGGCCGGTCCGGAGATCAGCTATCGATATGCGGTGAACCCGGACTTGATGATTGAACCGTGGCTTGGCGCACAGCTCATCTGGAACTTCGCCGGTGAGACGACGGCCGCGAGCTTTGGAAATTTGGATGGCGGTCTGTCTGGCGCCGAGGGTGCCCGCGGCTACGCTGAGTTTGGCATTAAAGTCATGACGTCTAGCGGCGTTTCGATGGACGTCTCGGCCGCCTACGATGGCATCGGCGCAGGTGACTACGATGCTGTCACCGGGCGGGCCGCGATGCGCGTGCCGCTCAACTAAGGTTTTTCAGACAGCGGTTGAATCAGCGTCATCTCGGCAATTATTGTCGGCCCAATCGTTCAACCGATGTGGAGCATAGACCGGCGTAGCGCTATTTCTCAGCAACCGGAAAGACGCGTTCCCAGCGGTCAGGGCCAAGGCGTTCCTGCGGATTGAAGCGCGTCTTATAGGCCATCTTGCGTGAGCCCTCGATCCAATAGCCGAGATAAAGGTTTGGCAATCCGATACGCTGGGCGAATGAGATGTGCTCGAGGATCATGAAGGTGCCGAGGCTGGCGGCAGTGTCGGTCGGGTCATAGAAACTGTAGACCATCGAAACGCCATCCGAGAGCCGGTCGCACAGCGCCACGGCTTTGAGCGGCCAGTCGTCGAATTCAAGCGTCGTCGCGCCGTCGGGGCGTTCGCGATATTCAGTTATGAAGGTTTCGATGACGGTATCTTCGACCATCATCCGATAGTCGAGCGAGGTCATGTCCGACATGCCGCCGTCGCCATGGCGCGCGTCTATATAGGCGCGAAACAGGCGGAACTGTTCGTCCGTCGGAACCGGCGGCATGCGGCGCGCGACCAGATTGGTATTGCGGGCTAGTACGCGCTTCATCGAGCGGTCGGGCTGAAATTCAGATGCTAGAACGCGGACCGAGACGCACGCCTGGCAGCCTTCGCAATAGGGAACGTAGGCGATGTTCTGACTGCGGCGAAAGCCGGTGGTCAGCAACCGGTCAATCAGTTCGAGCGGCTTGTCGTGAGACAAATGCGTGAAAAGCTTGCGCTCCAGGCGCCCCGGTAGGTAGGGGCAAGGCTGTGGCGCCGTTACATAGAATTCGGGAAACCTTTTCTGTTGTTCCGTCATTCGTAAGCGCGCCCCTTGGGCAGATTTAAACCAACACGCCGATCATAGCGGCAGCCGGCCGTTGCAATCAAGGGAGCGCGCAGCGCGGCTCACTCAACTTGGTGAAGGCATTCAGCACATATGTTGGCGCCGGAATTGAGACGAAGGCCTGCGTTGTATAGCGACAATAGCGGCCGATCTTGCGGGGTGCGCGCCGCATCAACACGCAAATGTGCTCGCGTCCTTCGGCCGAAGAAGGTGCAGCATAACGCTTCGTTGAAAATGTTGTGCGTCAGCCTTTAACGGCGCGCACATGTTGTGGCGAGCCTGCGTTTCGGGCGATGGATTCCGCTTCCGCCTGGCTTGCGGCCATATACAACAGGCACGAGCCCGCCACGCCGAGCGCGACAAATAAGAACCACAACGCCATGCGCCTGAGCAACCAACCGGTCGTGACTGGTGCACCGGTGTTGCCAAGTGTCTGGGTCGTGCCCTCCGACGAGGACATCTCAAGTGACTGCATAAACCCCTCAAGCGCAGGTAACGCATTTCTCCGCTTCTTTGGTCATTGCATCAAAAACAACGGCGGCGGCAAGGCGGCCAAACGAGAATAATGGGGAATTTGACTCATCTGTGGCTTCGTCGCAGCGATTGGCCCGGCGCAAGGGCCTAAGACCCGCGATCCGCAGGCCCCGCGCAAACGAAAACCGATGATAATTAGCCACATACGTGTTGCAAACACGCGGTGGCTACAAAAGAAGCAGTGGATGTTGCTGCCGTGTTCTTGAGCAATTAACGAATTCTGCATACTCTGGTTTCACCATCAACACATGTCGCTCGTTTCGCCATCAACGATCAATAAGAAATCAGCACTGAGGAACCGCCCAGGAAATTGACCGGATTGCTCGACGAGCAATCGGAAATGCCTGCTTCCTTGGGGGTGTCTTATGATTGAACTGGTATTCGCAGTTTGCATGATTGACCAACCGTCCCGTTGCAAGGACGTGCATCTGAACTTTGACGCTGAAACGGTTTCGCAGCGCCAATGCTTTTCCAACGGTCAATTCGCCATGGCCCAATGGGTTGGCGAGAACCCCAACTGGATCATCAAGAACTGGCACTGCGGCATCGCCGGCCAGGTCGCCAAAATCTGATTGTGTACGTTGGAATTCGCTCTGACCGGCGACGGCGCCGCGCGGGTGACTGCGTGTACTGTAGCGCGCACGTTCGCCACGCCTGGTTGACAGTAACAGCCGGTTGATCTCTTTGGCGGGCTAATATCCGTCTCGGAGTTCAGTGATGTCCCAGCCAACCGAACAGAAATTCGCAACGCTTGCCGTCCATGCTGGCGCAAGTCCAGATCCCGTGACCGGCGCCCGGGCGACGCCGATTTATCAAACGACGTCGTTTGTTTTCAATGACACCGACCACGCCGCGTCGTTGTTCGCTCTCGAAGCTTTCGGCAACATTTATACGCGTATGAACAACCCAACCCAGGCGGTGTTGGAAAGCCGCATTGCGGCGCTTGAGGGCGGCACGGCGGCCCTCGCGGTAGCATCTGGGCATGCCGCGCAATTCTTGACATTCCACACCTTGCTGGAGCCGGGTGATGAATTCGTTGCTGCCCGCCAGCTCTATGGTGGCTCGGTCAATCAGTTCAATCACGGCTTCAAGAAGTTCGATTGGAACGTGGTGTGGGCGGACGCTCAAGATCCGGCCTCGTTTGAGCGCGCCATCACACCGAAAACTCGGGCTATTTTCTGCGAGAGCATCGCCAATCCCGGCGGCATCATTGTCGATCTGCCAGCCGTTGCGGCCATCGCCAAGAAAGCCGGCGTGCCGTTCATTGTCGATAACACGCTGGCCTCTCCCTACCTCTGCCGGCCCAAGGATTTCGGCGCCGACATTGTGCTCCACAGCCTGACCAAATTCATCGGTGGACACGGTAATTCCATCGGCGGCGTGATCGTCGATTGCGGCACCTACGATTGGAATGCCAGCCGCTTCCGCTACAAGACGCTGGTTGAGCCGAATGCGTCCTACAACGACATCGTGATGGCCAACGCTTTCGGCAATTTCGCCTTCGCGATCGCCTGCCGCGTTATGGGTCTGCGTGACCTTGGACCGGCGATTTCGCCGTTCAACGCGTTTCTGCTGCTGACGGGCTGCGAAACGCTTCCGCTACGCATGCAGCGCCATTCCGACAACGCGCTCGCCGCCGCGCGCTACCTCGAACGCCACCCAAAGGTCGTGTGGGTCAACTACACCGGTCTGCCGTCCAGCGCGTGCCATAGCCTGCAGCAAAAAATTTGCCCGCGTGGTGCTGGTGCCGTCTTTACGCTTGGCCTCAAAGGCGGCTATGAGGCGGGCCTAAAATTCGTCTCGGCGCTCAAGATGTTCAGCCTCTTGGCCAACTTTGGAGATACCCGCAGTCTCGTGATCCATCCGGCATCGACAACGCATCGGCAGTTGACCGACGCCCAGCGGACCGCGGCGGGCGTGGGTCCCGAAGTCGTCCGCTTGTCGGTCGGCATCGAAGACGAAGCCGATATCATCGCCGATCTCGAACAGGCACTGAACGCACTTTAAAACATACCAACCTTGCGCTTCGGGAGAGGCAGACATGAAGCATCAGCTCGTATTGCAATTTCAGGGCGATGACGCCGATACGCTCGATAAGGTCATCGCGCTGGAAGACCAGCTGATCGAATCGCTTGATGGCTCGACGACCGCCGAGGTCGATGGCCACGAGCCAGGCGATGGCGTTATCAATTTGACGCTTTTGACCAAGAACGCCGCCAAGCTCTGGGAAAAGATCGAGCCGCTGGTGGAAGACGCAGCGTCCGAAGATCTTGAAATCAACGCCGTCGCGTTTCGCCCCCTCGATGGCGACGAATTCACGGTTCTGTGGCCGACAGACTATGACGGCGAGTTCGAGGTGAGCTGAGGTTCGCGCTCTGCGAACTCAGCACACCCATCACGGATGTCACCGGGCTTTGACGTAGCTGCCCGGTGCATCTTCGATAACGCCGAGTTGCTGGCCGGGTGTGCGCGGTATCGTCCAGCCGCCCGACTGCTTTTCGAGCCACTTGATCCAATACGGCCACCACGAGCCCGGGTGCTCTGTCGCCGATTTGATCCAATCTTCGAGCGCAGGCGCCTTGTCGCCGTCGGTCCAGTACTGATACTTGACCTTGTCTGGCGGATTGACGACGCCGGCAATGTGGCCCGACCCAGCGAGGACGAATTCGACGGGGCCCGAAAACATCAATGAGCCCCGATAGACGGACGGCGCCGGCGCAATGTGATCTTCGCGCGTTGCCACCGGAAACACCGGCAGTTTGATTTTGCCGAGTTCGAGTTTGGTGCCGGCAATGGCCATTTCGCCCTTTGCCAGGCGGTTCTCGTTATAAAACTCGCGCAGATAGAACTTGTGATTAGCCGCCGCCATGCGCGTCGAGTCCTGGTTCCAGAACAGCAGGTCGAACGGGAACGGCTTTTTGCCGAGCATGTAGTTGTTGATCACGTACGGCCAGATCAAGTCGCGCGGCCGCATCATGTTGAACACGTTGGCCATGCGCGATCCGTCGAGGAAGCCGCGTTCGGTCATCAGTGCGTCGAGGCTGTCGAGCTGATTGTCATCGGTGAACAACAGCAGATCGCCGGCCAGCGAGAAATCAACCTGCGTCGTCAGCAGCGTGCAGGATTTGAAGACGTCTTCGCCGCGATGCGCCAGATAGGCGAGACCCGTCGATAGCGCGGTGCCGCCGACGCAATAGCCCAAAACGTTGATCTCTTTGAGATTGGTCTCGCGGCGCACGGCTTCGGCGGCGGCCAGGATACCTTCGAGAATGTAGTCTTCGAAGGTCTTGTCCGCGAGGCTTTCATCGGGATTGATCCACGACACCACGAACACCGTGAAGCCTTGGTCGACCACGTATTTGATGAAGCTCTTTTGAGCCGTCAGGTCGAGGATATAGTATTTGTTGATCCACGGCGGCACCATCATGATGGGGCGTTCGCGCACCTTGTCTGTGGTCGGCGAGAACTGGATCAGCTGCAGCAATTCGTTCTGGAATACGACCTTGCCGGGCGTCGTCGCGAGGTTGCGGCCGAGTTCGAACGCTGAAATGTCCGACTGGCTGATCTTCATCAGATCCTTCGAGCGGCTCATATCCTCCGCCAGAAGGGTGACGCCGTTGACTAGGTTTTGTGCATTCGTGCGGAATGTCTCGCGCAGCACTTCCGGGTTGGTGACCATGAAATTCGACGGCGCATAGGCGCTGGTCATCTGGCGCAGATAAAACTCGGCGCGGTGGCGGTCGCGGCCTTCGAGGCCGGGGGTGTTCTTAAGCTGGTCTTCCGCCCATTTGCAGGCCAGCAGATACGCCTGTTTGCAGAAATTGAAGAACGGATTGTGCGTCCATTCCGGGTCTTTGAAGCGGTTGTCGTTCGAGGCCGGCTCAATCAGGGGGGCAATGGGCATGCCCATCATGCGCATCAGAACGTTGTTCCAGAGCGCCGCGAACTGGCTGACAAAGTACGATTGGGCCTCTGATACGCGGACCGGGTCGGACAGCCATAGCCGGACCAATGTGGTTAAATTCTCAGAAGCCGCCGAAAGCTCGCTGGCGGTCGAATAGGGGCCGCCCTTGGCGTCTGGCCGCTCGGCCAGCTTGGACAGCATCTCGCTCCCCTTTTCGAAGGCTTTGAGGATATTGGCCGCAAACGCTTCGGGATTGGAGATGAGATAATTGGTGAATAGGGAAGGCGCGTCAGGTTTGTCCTGCTGCATTCTGGTGTTCGCCTCGATTTTTATTAGAATCAGCCGCCTCCCAGCAGCCGATTTGCCTGCCAGACGCTCCCACGTCTGTTTCATGCCTGGAAAGACTGCCCTTGCCTGCCCCCGAGATCAAGCCGAATCGCGTAAGCATTTCGGCGGAGACTGCGGCATGCCCATGCGCCGCCGCGACGCGCGTGTTGGACTGGACGGGCATCGGCTTGGACGCGTAAAGAGTGCGACAGGTTAATATCACCCGCCGGGCCACCTCCAGGCCCCGCGACGCGTAGCAGGCCCTGCCTGCCTTATCGTTACGACAGCTTCGAGAGCACACGGATTTGACCGAAGAGTTTCATCGCATCAAGCGCTTGCCGCCATATGTCTTTGCCGAGGTCAACCGGCTGAAGGCGCAAGCCCGCGCCCGCGGCGTCGACATCATCGACCTGGGCATGGGCAATCCGGACATGCCGACGCCGCAGCACATCGTCGATAAGCTCATCGAGACGATCAACAAGCCGCGCACGCACCGCTATTCGGCGTCGAAGGGCATACCGGGTCTGCGCCGGGCGCAGGCCGCCTATTATGAGCGCCGCTTCGGCGTGAAGCTGGATCCTGAGACAGAAGTCGTGGCGACGCTCGGATCGAAGGAAGGCTTCGCCAACATGGCGCAGGCGATCTCGTCGCCGGGCGACGTGATCCTGGTGCCGAACCCGACGTACCCGATCCATGCATTCGGCTTCATCATTGCGGGCGCCACCATCCGGCATATCCCGGCGAGCTGTGGTGATGATTATTTCCACGCGGTCGAACATGCCGTGAAGCATTCGATCCCGAAGCCGCTGGCAGTCGTGATCTCGTTCCCGTCCAATCCGACCGCGATCGTCGCCGATCTCGATTTCTATAAGGCGGCGGTAGCGCAGGCCAAGAAGCTCGGCATCTTCATTCTGTCCGATATCGCCTACGCCGAACTCTACTACGACGGAAACCCGCCGCCTTCGATCCTGCAGGTGGAGGGCGCGAAGGATATCGCTGTCGAAGTGACGTCGATGTCGAAGACCTACAACATGCCCGGCTGGCGCATGGGCTTCGCGGTCGGCAACGAGCGGCTGATCGGTGCGCTGGCGCGGGTGAAGTCGTATCTCGACTATGGCGCGTTCACGCCCATCCAGGTCGCCGCCGCCGCCGCCCTCAACGGGCCGCAGGACTGCGTCGACGAGATCCGCGCGCTCTATAAGAGCCGCCGCGATATTCTCGTCGATAGCTTCGAGCGGGCAGGATTCCCGATCCCGTCGCCGCCCGCGACCATGTTTGCCTGGGCGCCCGTGCCTGAGCCGTTCCGGGCGCTGGGTTCGGTCGAGTTCTCCAAGCTGCTCATCGAAAAAGCCGACGTTGCCGTTTCTCCGGGCGTTGGTTTCGGTGAGCACGGCGAAGGCTTTATTCGCGTGGCGCTGGTTGAAAACGAGCAGCGCATCCGGCAAGCGGCCCGCTCGATCAAAAAGTTCTTCGCAGAGTATTCAGGCGTCGCGGTGCCACCCGGCACAACGTCCCCGTCCCATCCCGCCAGTCATTAGTCAGATCTCATATGTCACAACCCCTCACACTCGGTATTGCTGGCCTCGGCACGGTCGGCGGCGGACTACTGGATTTGTTGCGCGCCAACGGGGCGCACATGGAAGGCATCGTCGGCCGCGAAATCCGCGTCACTGGTGTTTCGGCGCGCTCCAAGTCAAAAGTTCGGCGCGAAAACCTCAGTGATTATCCGTGGTTTGATGATCCGGTCGCGTTGGCCAAGGATCCGTCGAACAATGTCTTTATCGAGCTGATCGGCGGCGAAAGCGGCGTTGCCAAAGCCGCCGTCGAAGCCGCGCTGCAAGCCAAGAAGCACGTCGTCACTGCCAACAAGGCGTTGATCGCGACGCACGGCGTCGAACTCGCCAGACTCGCCGAGAAGAACGGCGTGGCGCTGTATTTCGAAGCCGCCGTTGCCGGCGCCATCCCCGTCATCAAAACGCTGCGCGAGGCACTCTCCGCCAACCGCATCAAGCGCGTCTACGGCATTTTGAACGGAACCTGCAATTTCATCCTGACGCAGATGCAGAATGAAAAGCGCCCATTCGCGGACGTACTGAAAGAAGCCCAGGATCTCGGCTACGCTGAAGCCGATCCAACGTTCGACATCGGCGGGTTCGATACCGCCCACAAACTGGCAATTCTAACGAGCCTTGCGTTCGGCACCAAGGTTGCGCTCGACCAGATCCATGTCGAAGGGATTCAGTCGATCACGCAGGCCGACATTGAGGCGACCGACAGTCTCGGATATCGCATCAAGCTGCTGGGCGTCGCGCATGAGACCGAAAGCGGCATCGAGGCGCGCGTCTCGCCGGCTCTCGTCTATAAGGATTCAGCGATTGCCGAAGTCTCGGGCGTGACCAATGCGGTTGCCATTGATGGCGATTATTCCGGCAACATTCTGCTGGTCGGTGCGGGCGCGGGCGCCAGGCCGACGGCATCGGCCGTTGCAAGCGACATCATCGACATCGGTTTCGGCTTCATCATGCCGCCGTTTGTGACGCCGAGTGCGCAGCTCAAGACCCATAAGCGCGCCAAGCTCGATTCGCATTACGGTTCATATTATGTGCGCCTTGCGTTGCACGATAAGCCGGGCGCGATGGCGGCAATCGCCAAGCGCATGGGCGATCGCGATATCTCGCTGGAAAGTATCGTTCAGCATAGGCCGGTGGTGCCACAGGCACCGGGCAAGGCCGTCAGTCCTGCGCCGCAGTCGCCGGCGTCCGTCATCATCATCACCCACGAAACCACGGAAGAAGCGATGCGCAAGGCACTGGAGACCATCGAAAAGGATGGCAAGGTGATCGAGCGCCCGCAGATGATCCGCATCGAAGAACTCTAGTTTATAAAACCGAAGGGACCGCGCGCGAGCGCAGGTTTGGAAAACGCATGAGCAAACAACCAAACAGCAGCCTGTTAGGCACCGGTGCAGCGACCGGCCTCGGATTAGAGCGCGTGCTCGTTCTTGAGGTCGCACGCGTCACGGAAGTAGCAGCTATTGCGGCCGCCCGCCTGCGTGGGCGCGGCAACGAGAAAGCCGCCGATAAGGCCGCTGTCGATGCGATGCGCCGCGAACTCGGTCGCGTTTCGATCAATGGCACGGTGGTCATCGGCGAAGGCGAGATGGACGAAGCGCCGATGCTCTACATCGGCGAAAAGGTCGGTACCGGCGACGGTCCTGATGTCGATATTGCCGTCGATCCGCTCGAAGGCACGACGATCTGCGCCAAGAACATGCCGAATGCGCTTGCCGTTCTCGCGATCTCGGAGCGCGGCGGTCTGCTGCATGCCCCTGACATGTACATGAACAAGATTGCAGTAGGTCCGGGCTATCCGGACGGTATCGTAGACCTCGATGCGTCACCGGCCGACAACTTGAACGCGCTCGCCAAAGCCAAGGGCGTGCGGATCGATGAAATCATGGCCTGCATCCTCGACCGTCCACGCCACGCCGAACTCATCAAAGCCGTGCGCGAAACTGGCGCCGGCGTGCAGTTGATCCCCGATGGCGACATCGCCGGCGTGATCTGGACGACGGATTCTGCCGAAACGGGCATCGACATTTACATGGGCTCAGGCGGCGCGCCGGAAGGTGTGCTTGCGGCAGCGGCGCTGCGCTGCATCGGCGGACAAATTCAAGGCCGTCTGATGCCGATGAAAGACGAAGAGCGCATCCGCGCCGAGAAGATGGGCATCACCGACATCAACAAGAAGTTCAAACTCGAAGACATGGCGTCGGCCGACGTCGTGTTCTCGGCAACCGGCGTGACCGACGGGTCGCTGCTCGACGGCGTTCGCTTCCGCGGCGACTTCGCCGAAACCGAAACGGTTGTGATGCGGTCGAAGTCCGGCACGGTGCGGCGCATTAAGACCAACTTCCGCAACATCGGCGCCCGCTTCATCGGCTAAGGCTCGCATCTTCGGCGCGGCGCTTTGCTCCACAGAAATGGCAGCAATGCGCCGTTTCAAAGAAAGCCCGAAACTGCTTCAGCGACCTTCATCCTAGTCGCCGGTTGCCAGGAATGGTCTTAATCTAAGCGCGGTCATACTGCCGTCGGTGTTGAGGGTTGCTACACCGGTGCGCGGAAGGGGCTAATTCTCACGTCTATCCTACCGCGGTATCGCTAACAGGAGTTGTCATGAGTAAGGTTTTGGGTCTCGTCGCGGCGGCGCTTTTTGCGGCGAGCAGCAGCGTCTCTTTGGCTGAAGAAGCAGCCCAGCCGTTCAACGGAAAGCTGCCGACGTTCAAGATCACTGAGGTCAAACCGAACAACATCGGCGTCACGATCACCGCGGAAGTTGAGAACCCCAATTCCGTGGGTCTCGACTTAGTCGCGACCGAATGCATCGGGATATTTGCGGAAAAAAATATTTTTACGGCCCTGGACGCGTGTTTTTCAAAACGATCCCTGCGGGCGGAAAAGTCGTCGGGGTGTATGATATGATACTCGATGATATCGCGAAGGTTCTGATCGCCAACCCGGAAATCAAGCAATTCCCGGCGCCGACCGAGACGAAGTGCCAGGCGAGCAAATTTGATTCTGCCCTAGGTGTTGAGCCAGCCTTCCTCTATTCCGTGCCGCAGCTCGCGGCTCCGGGGAAATAGCGTTCGTGGCGCTGGTGCAGGATCGATCACAACGCTTCGGGCTCAGTTCGCCGTCTAATATCAACGCATAAGGCGTGCGCTGTGGGCCGGACAATGTTCGGCCCACACTCGCGGCGATCAATGTGTCATGAGAACAAAACGAGATTGACGAGAAAGAACAAATACGGTACAACCTTGGTAAATTGCTGGTGAGCAACGCTTAGCCTAGGGTGGCCAACATGGAACGATCTGACTTTACAGTGTTCGAAGGGGGAAAGATGGACAAGAAGCAGGCGCTCGAGCAGGCACTCGCGCAGATCGACAAGGCCTTTGGCAAGGGGTCGATCATGCGGCTCGGCGCCAACGATAAGACCATCGACGTGGAGGCGATTTCCACGGGCTCGCTCGGCCTTGATATTGCGCTCGGGATCGGCGGTTTGCCGAAGGGCCGCGTTGTCGAAATCTATGGGCCTGAATCGTCAGGCAAAACCACGTTGACGCTGCAAGTCATCGCGGAGGCACAGAAAAAGGGCGGCACATGTGCGTTCATCGACGCCGAACATGCGCTCGATCCGGTCTATGCCCGCAAACTCGGCGTGAAGGTCGAGGATCTGCTGATCTCGCAGCCCGATACCGGCGAACAGGCGCTTGAGATCGCCGATACGCTGGTGCGCTCGGGCGCGATCGACGTGCTGGTCGTGGACAGTGTCGCGGCGCTGACGCCGAAGGCCGAACTCGAAGGCGATATGGGCGACAGCCTTCCGGGGCTTCAAGCCCGCTTGATGAGCCAGGCGCTGCGCAAATTGACGGCTTCGATCTCGAAATCCGGGACGATGGTTATTTTCATCAACCAGATCCGCATGAAGATCGGTGTGATGTTCGGCAATCCCGAAACGACCACGGGCGGCAATGCCCTGAAGTTCTACGCTTCTGTCCGTCTCGACATCCGCCGCATTGGCCAGATCAAGGCGCAGGAAGAAGCCGTCGGCAACCAGACGCGTGTTAAGGTCGTCAAAAACAAAGTGGCGCCGCCGTTCAAGCAGGTCGAATTCGACATCATGTATGGCGAGGGCATTTCCAAGGTTGGCGAACTCGTCGACCTGGGCGTCAAGGCCGGCATCGTCGAGAAGTCGGGCGCGTGGCTCTCCTACGACGGTAACCGCATCGGGCAGGGCCGCGAGAACGCTAAGCAGTTCCTGAAGGACAACCCGAAAATTGCCGATGAAATCGAGCGGGCCATCCGGGCAAATGCCGGTCTGATCGTCGATAAGCTGCTGGTCAACCCGGAGCCCGGCGAAGATGACGGCGAGGAGCCGGACGCGGACGGTGTTCTGCCGGACGAAGATGCCAGCGCCAAAAAGGCCGCCAAGGGCAAGCGGGCGTAAGTCCGCCGGGCCGTTTTGGGCAAAAGCTGGGGCGGTGTAAGCCGCCCCGAGACCTTGCAGTTGCGGCGCGTCTCCCCTTTTCTGGACAGTCCCCAAGGCCGCCGCTACAACGGCGGCCTTGAGATTCTGGGGTTGTGCCGCACGACGCGGACCGGCCCCGGCAGTTGCACTGTCGTGCTTCGCCCGGGAAAGCCGGTGTCCCTGCCGCCCTGGCGCGGACGGGCTTTCCGGTGCGGCACATTGGATAAGGTTTGAAAGCGCACCATGGCCGGCGTCAGCGACATTCGTTCAACGTTCCTCGACTACTTCAAGCGCAACGGCCATGAGGTCGTGGCGTCGTCGCCGCTCGTGCCGCGCAACGATCCGACGTTGATGTTCACCAACGCCGGCATGGTGCAATTCAAGAACGTTTTCACCGGTCAGGAAACGCGCGCCATTCCGCGTGCTGCGTCTTCGCAGAAATGCGTGCGCGCCGGCGGCAAACACAACGACCTCGATAACGTCGGCAATACCGCGTACCACCACACCTTCTTCGAGATGCTCGGCAACTTCTCGTTCGGCGATTACTTCAAGGACCGCGCGATTGAGCTCGCATGGAACCTGATCACCAAGGAGTACGGCCTCGACAAGAAGCGCCTAGTGGTGACCGTCTACCACGACGACGACCAGGCACACGCTTTGTGGAAGAAGATCGCGGGCCTCAGCGACGATAAGATCATTCGCATCCCGACGGCCGATAACTTCTGGCAGATGGGCGACACGGGCCCGTGCGGACCGTGCTCGGAAATCTTCTTCGACCACGGCGATAAGATCTGGGGCGGGCCGCCCGGCTCGGCCGAGCAGGACGGCGACCGCTTCATCGAGATCTGGAATCTCGTATTCATGCAGTACGAGCAGCGCGCGCCGGGCAATCGCGTGGCCTTGCCGAAGCCGTCGATCGATACCGGCATGGGGCTGGAACGCTTTGCCGCGATCCTGCAGGGCAAGCACGACAACTACGACACCGATCTGTTTCAG
The DNA here is from genome assembly GCA_016716675.1 of Hyphomicrobium sp. Classification (GTDB taxonomy): domain Bacteria; phylum Pseudomonadota; class Alphaproteobacteria; order Rhizobiales; family Hyphomicrobiaceae; genus Hyphomicrobium_B. The sequence goes on along the minus strand of JADJVG010000001.1, from coordinate 348,799 downwards.
GCCTTGATCGCGGCCTCCGTTGCGGCCATCGGCGTTGAAGCCAAAGGCGAGGCGGCCGCCAGCCACAAGGTCATCGCCGACCATTTGCGCGCATCGAGCTTCCTGATTGCCGACGGCGTGCTGCCCTCGAACGAGGGTCGCGGCTACGTGCTCCGCCGCATCATGCGCCGCGCGATGCGGCACGCCCATATCCTCGGCGCGCGCGATCCGGTGATGCACAAGCTGGTACCGGCGCTCGCCCGCCAAATGGGCGAAGCCTATCCTGAGCTGATCCGCGCCGACGCGCTGATCACCGAAACGCTGCGGCTTGAAGAAACCAAATTCAAGAAGACCCTCGATAACGGCTTGAAGCTGCTGAGCGAGAACTCAGGTGCGCTCAAGTCCGGCTCGGTGTTTCCGGGCGACGTGGCGTTCAAGCTCTATGATACCTATGGTTTCCCGCTCGATCTGACGGAAGACGCGCTGCGTCCGCGCGGCATCTCGGTCGATACGGCCGCGTTCCAAGCCGCCATGAAGAAGCAGAAGGATGCCGCCAGGGCGGCGTGGAAAGGCTCGGGCGAAGCGGCAACCGATACCGTCTGGTTCGAGATTAAAGACAAGACCGGCGCCACCGAGTTCCTCGGCTACGATACCGAGACCGCCGAAGGCGTCGTCTCCGCGCTCGTTGCAGGCGGCAAAGAAACCAAGGCACTGAAGGCCGGTGACGAAGGCGCGATCGTCGTCAATCAAACGCCGTTTTATGGCGAGAGCGGCGGTCAGGTTGGTGACGCGGGCGTCATCAAGGGGGCGAAGGGCGCGGTGTTCCGCGTCTCTGAAACCCAGAAAAAGCTCGGCGATCTGTTTGTACATTTTGGCCGCGTCGAAGCCGGTAGCTTCACGGCGGGCGATGCCGTTGAACTGGCGGTCGATCATACGCGCCGCTCGGCAACGCGCGCCAATCACTCAGCCACCCATTTGCTGCATGAGGCGCTACGTCAGGTGCTCGGCACGCACGTCGCGCAGAAGGGATCGCTGGTCTCGCCCGATCGACTGCGCTTCGACTTCTCGCACACCAAGCCGATGTCGGCAGAAGAAGTCAAAGCCGTCGAAGAGATGGCCAACGCCGTGCTTATTGAAAATACGCCCGTCGTGACGCGCCTGATGGCTCTCGATGAAGCGCGCGAGTCCGGCGCCATGGCGCTGTTCGGCGAAAAGTATGGCGATGAAGTTCGCGTCGTCTCGATGGGGCGCGGCAACGATGCCGGCCGGCCCAACAAGGCATGGTCAGTGGAATTGTGCGGCGGCACGCATGTGGGGCGCACCGGCGACATTGGCCTGATCAAAGTCGTGGCTGAAGGCGGAAGTGCTGCCGGCGTGCGCCGTCTCGAAGCGCTGACGGGTGAAGGCGCGCGCGCTTACCTCAGCGAACAGGATCAGCGGGTGCGCGATGCGGCAGCCGCGCTACGCACGCGGCCCGACGATCTCGTCGAGCGCGTGAAAGCGCTGATGGATGAAAAGAAGGTGCTCGAAAAGCAGCTTGCCGATGCCAAGCGCCAGATCGCGCTGGGCGGCGGTGGTGGCGGGGCTGCGGGTGGAGCCGCTGCGGGCGATGCGATCAAGACGATTGGCGCCGTCAAACTTTTCGCGCGCACCGTTCAAGGTCTGAACCCGAAGGATCTGCGCGGCCTCATCGATGACGGCAAAAAGCAGGTCGGCTCAGGAGTCGTCGCTGTGGTTGGCGTGACCGAAGATGGAAAGGCTGGCCTCGCGGTCGGCGTCACCGAGGATCTCGTTAAAACGTGGAGCGCCGTCGACTTGGTTAAAGTTGGCGCCGAAGCGCTCGGCGGCAAGGGCGGCGGCGGCCGGCCCGACATGGCACAAGCGGGCGGCCCGGACGGAGCGAAGGCCGGCGACGCCCTCAAAGCCATCGAGGCGGCGCTCGCGGGCTAAACACTTTCCAATTTTTCATGCTACGGCGCGTGTCAGGGCGCTATAAGCGGGAAAAACACCACTTCGGAGGTTACATCATCATGCTGTCTAAGCTCGCTGCAGCTCGCGCCGCTGCGTTGACGTTCGCGTCGTCTGTCCTGCTGGCACTGCCCGCGCTCGCCGCCGATGACATCGTCAAACCGGCGCCAACGCCGATGCCTGCTGCTGGTCCGACGGTTGCCGCGGCACATCAGTTCTGCGGCGATGCTGTTGCCAAGGCCGATGAGTTGATCACGCGTTATTCGTCGGCGAAGAACCTCAAGGAAACCTATAAGAGCGTCGACTACGTCGCGTATGCCGACGACGAGAAGGCGCCGACCGTGGTTTACACGTTCACGCTCAAGGGGCACCCCGCGTACCCCGCCGCCGTCTGCCGCAAGCAGTCGAAGGAGGGTGATAACATCGTCTTGCGCATGGAAATCGTGTGTGACGGTGCGAAAGAGGCCTGCGATAAGCTGCGCAACGACTTCAACGTCATGAACGCCAAGATGCAGGCCGCTGTCGATAACCAGATCAAGGACGCCGCGGACAAAAAGTAATACCGCCGACGACAATAGAATTGCGATCGCATGTGACACGCCCCGTCTTCGGGGCGTGTTTTTTTTATTCAGCCCGCGTTCAGCCGGAGTTGATAACTTTCAAGCTGAGTTTCAGGCGTATGGAGTACGACGATGCTGACAAGAGCTCTCGCAATCTCGCTTGGCGGCTTGCTATTGGCCGCGCAGCCCGCTGCAGCAACTACGGACGGGATATGCTTCGGAATGGCCAATGTGCCGCCGTCCGATGATTTGAATATGCGCAGCAGACCGCATGCCCACGCGCCGATCGTTGCGCGCTTTGGCAACAGTTCGGAAGTCATCCTCGCCAAGGTAGGCCGGTGCGGGCGCTGGTGCCGTGTGGCGGCATCAACGCAATACGGCACCAAGCGAGGCTGGATCAACGCGCACTATCTGAGAGTTCGCGAATGTCCGTGAGCGGGCGCCTGTGGAAGCGTCTGTTTCAGCCATTCAATGCGGGCGCGCCTGCTCGTTAAAAAAGCCGGCGGCAATTGCGCTGCCGCCGGCCAACTTTACTGAGGGAAACGAGGCGTCCGCCAGACGCGACTACGCCATAGCCTTCTTCAAGTTGTCATCGACCTTATCGAGGAAACCGGTGGTCGAAAGCCACTTCTGGTCCGGGCCGACGAGCAGCGCCAGATCCTTGGTCATGAAGCCTGCTTCAACAGTATCGACGCAAACCTTCTCGAGTGTTGTCGCGAATTTAGTGAGCGCATCGTTATTGTCGAGCTTGGCGCGATGCAGAAGTCCGCGCGTCCAGGCAAAGATCGACGCAATCGCGTTGGTCGAGGTTTCCTTGCCCTTTTGGTGTTCGCGGTAGTGGCGGGTGACGGTGCCGTGAGCGGCTTCCGCTTCCATCGTCTTACCATCGGGCGTGAGGAGCACTGACGTCATCAAGCCGAGCGAGCCGAAGCCCTGCGCCACCGTATCGGACTGCACGTCGCCGTCGTAGTTTTTGCACGCCCACACATAGCCGCCCGACCACTTCATCGCGGAAGCAACCATGTCGTCGATCAGGCGGTGTTCGTAGACGAGCTTGCGCTTTTCGAACTCAGCCTTGAACTCGGCGTCGTAGATTTCCTGGAAAATGTCCTTGAAGCGGCCATCGTAGGCTTTGAGGATCGTATTCTTGGTCGAGAGGTAGACCGGATAGTTGCGCGAGAGGCCGTAGTTCATCGAGGCGCGCGCGAATTCGCGGATCGATTCATCAAGATTGTACATGGCCATCGCGACGCCGGCGCCCGGAGCCTTGAACACTTCCTTCTCGATCACCTTGCCGTCGTCGCCTACAAACTTGATCGAAAGCGTGCCCTTGCTCGGGAACTTGAAGTCGGTCGCCTTATACTGGTCGCCGAAGGCGTGACGGCCGACGATGATCGGCTGCGTCCAGCCCGGCACGAGGCGCGGCACGTTTTTGCAGATGATGGGCTCGCGGAAAATTACGCCGCCGAGGATGTTGCGAATAGTGCCGTTCGGCGATTTCCACATTTCCTTGAGGCTAAATTCCTTCACCCGCGCTTCGTCCGGTGTGATGGTGGCGCATTTGACGCCGACGCCGTGCTTCTTGATGGCGTTGGCGGCGTCGATGGTGACCTGATCGTTGGTCGCGTCACGGTGCTCGACGCTCAGGTCGTAGTAATCAAGGTTCACATCGAGATAGGGGTAGATCAGCTTGTCCTTGATCAGCTGCCAGATGATGCGTGTCATCTCATCGCCGTCCAATTCGACGACTGTGCCTTTGACCTTAATTTTCTGCATGGTGGAGCCCTGTTCGATGGTGAGATCGGGCGGACAATATCAGAATATTGTGCAATGCGAAGCAAACCTTCGGAGCAGAGACAAAACGCCAGGGTTCAGGCGTTTAGCGGCCCAATTCAGGCTTTTAGATCGCAGATGCCGCCATGATGCGGATCGTGCGCGGTGGCGGTCGCAGGGGGCCGGCTGAGTGAGGCAGCGCTTATGATTTTGTGGATCGTAAAGGCCAATAGACCGGCACATCCGACGATGCCGAGGGGCACAGACGTCGCCGCAAACAGAAAGACGCAGGCGTTGACGATGAACAGCGTCGCAATGTCGATGGCCGAGATCCGGCCGGCACTTGAAATGTGATGCAGCAAAAAGGCCTGGGCAATGGTCAGCACCGGCAAGTCGTAGACGAATTGATAGGGGCTGGCGAGCGTCACGGCCGTCGCCAATAGTCCGGCTTTAAGGTCGTATGGAATGTCCTTGCGGTGCCACGTCCACGCGATGCCGGCGACCAGCATCAAAGTCAGTGCAAACTGTGCGGCGGTTCCCACAGATGTCGGAATGCCGAGGCTCATCGACAATCCGAACAGGCTTTGCAGTCGCTCTGGAGTATCTGCAACCTTTACGATTGCCATGACTTGCTCGAGCTGGCCGGGCCACGCAAGCCACGGTGCAACGCCATAGGCAAGGATGGTCGCCACGATGAGCGCCGTTACTGTAACGCCTGCCGCTACAAACGCGCGCCACTGCCCCGCTGCGATGAGAGCAATCGGGAACAGCAGGCCGAGGTGCGGCTTGTATGACAAGAGGCCGATGAAAATACCCGCTAGCACGGGTCGGGTCGGCAAAGCCAAGAGTGCAAGGCCAATCAAGGCTGCGGTGAACGCGCCATTCTGTCCGACGTACGTGTTGAGCCAGACGGCAGGTAAGGCTAGCAGGATTGCGAAGTGCGCGGGCCTCGCTGCGATGCGCCACAGTGGCAGGGCAAACAATGCCAACGTGCCGGCAGACCACGTGAACATCGAGACCGCATACGGCATTAATGCCAGGAGCGATGCGACGAACAGAAACATCGGTGGATAGGGCCAAGGGAAGAACGTGCTGTTGGGATTTTGCGTCAACGCAATCTGCGCCTGCTTGTGCCGTTCCCAATCGTAAGCGGCGCCGGGTTCTCCCTGCAGGACAAATTGGCCAGCGGTATAGACGTTGTTGAAATCGTTGTTCTGCGCGACGCCATTGGCGTCGATCAACCATCCGCCCTTCATGCCAATGCTGCTGCCGAGCGTGAGCGCCCAGATCGCGATCAGCGTTGCAGCGATAACAACAACCCAGTTGATGCTGGATAAGCGGTCGCCCGCTGCGGCGATACGTTGAGGCGCAGTGTGTTGGAGCATGGCCGTCCAGTAGATTAAGCTTGCAGCAGAGGTGCGCGCACAGGCGTTCTGCGGTATCGGCTGCAGGGCAGAACGGCCGAATTGCCGTGCTTGCTTGACACGGCGGCAAGTTTGTCACCCTGTTGCTACGAAAACCTTAATCTTTGGAAGGGGACGGCCTGCAGGGCGCCAGTGTGCTGCCCTATGATGGAGGCTAGGTCCGATCTTTGGAGGCACTTTGCAGCAGCTACCACCCGCCGCAAGCAACGTGAAAATTGAGATCAGTGCGCAACGACCGGCAACGCCGGAAATTACAGGCACCGGCGTGTCGGTCGGTGGCGTCATTCACGCTTGCCATTCCGCCACCATCGATCAGGGCTTGTCCCAGCTCAATATCCCAGGCCTGACGCGCGATACGCTCGATCCCGTGCTTCAGTATTGTGCCGAACTGCGTTGCGTCGCGGATCAGGCATCCTGCCCTGGCTGCAAGCGGCGCACGGAAATGCTGGGCCTGGAAACGCTCGATCAATTCATCCTGCATCATAAGGAAATCGTCGTCGGTGACGGCGCCATCCGGTTGCAAGGCCAGGGCACGCAAACGGCGACGACGTCGTGCCTTGAGACGCTCGCCAAACAGTGGTCGGGCGAAAATTACTGGTTCTGGGCGCGCCGCGTTATTCGCAAGCTGCGCCATGGCATTCGGCGCGCGCAGATGCAGGGCGAGCCGGTCGCCGGTGACGGTGAGACGCCGTCGGTCATTCTCATGGAGCCGCAACTGGCCGACAATATTGGCATGGTGGCCCGGGCGTGCGCCAATTTCGGGCTGGACGACCTCCGCCTCGTCAGTCCGCGAGACGGCTGGCCCAATGAAAAGGCGCGCATCGCCGCCTCGGGCGCCAATTACATCATCGACGACGCCAAGTCCTTTGCCGGGCTCGACGACAGCATTGCCGACCTCAATTGGATGGTGGCGACAACCGCCCGCCAGCGCGATCTGCGCAAGCCGGTGATGACGCCCGAACAGGCCATCGCCGAAATGCGCACCAGAATTGGGCGGGGCGAGCGCTGCGGTATCTTGTTTGGGCGCGAACGCAATGGCTTGGAGACCAGCGAAGTGGCCAACGCTGACGCGCTGGTCATGATCCCTGTGAACTCACGTTTTGCGTCTCTCAACCTCGCCCAAGCCGTGCTGCTGATGGGTTACGAGTGGATGCGGGGCGATCCGGGTCGCAGCCTTGGCCGGGTCACGACATTTGAGCGCCCGATGGCCGAGGGCGTCAACATGGGCCACGACCGGGCCGCAACGAAAGAGGAATTGCTCGGCTTTTTCCAGCATTTGGAGCGCGAACTCGCGACCCTTGGGTTTTTCAACCCTGAGCACCGCCGCCCGACGGTCGTGCAGAATATCCGCACGTTGTTCTCCCGAATGGGGGCAACCGAACAGGAAGTCCGCACGCTACGTGGTATTGTTGCAACGCTCGCACAGGGCAAAGGGGCGGCTCGGAAAGGTAAATCGCAGGTGCCTTAAACTGGCCAAGTTTTGGGCCGAGCGATGCCAATTGAAGAGGCATAATGGGGTCATGCAACGCGGCCGGACGACTGGCCGTTTTTGTTTGGGTGTCTTATGTGCTGAGGTGCGCTGACGGAGCCCTTGAGCGGGGGTCGCCGATCGGCCCTCCTGAAAGACTAAATCACAGTTGTTCACTTGGAGAAGCGGATGAACGCGAGGGCGGGGATTGTGTTGGCGAGCGCCATGGCGCTGACGTTGGGTGTGTCGGCCGTTCCAGCCGCCGCCCAGGAACTCAGCGATGGCGCGATCAAATCGTTCATGGACTATGCGTGGTCTCTAACTCCGCAACAGTTCTCGAAGCCGGATGGTACGGTCATCCAAATCGACAAGAAGAAAAAAGAAGAGGTCTTGATCCCGGTCGATGTGGCGCGCGACGTCATCAAGGCAGGCCGTCTCTCGGCCCATGCCCAGGTTTGTAACCTGCGGGAAGATCAGGTGGAAAATCACCGCGCGTTGATGCGGCGCGAGGATTCCAAGAAAAAGTGGACGCCGCAGCAGATGGTGTACATCAGCCAGCTCCACCTCACGACCGTGATGTTGCTGACCGGCAAAATCAGGCTGGTCGAAAAGCAGGGCGACAAGGAAGTCGTCGTTGATGAGGGCAAGGCCCAGCCAGCACAGTCTTGCACCGAGGAACAGGGCAAGAAGGTCAAGGAAATGATCGCGGCTTATGTCGCGGCGAGCCCGGTTCCGGCGGCACGGCCAGCCGAGCCCGCAGTTGCAGGCTCGCCGGCCCCGGCTCCGGCGGCGACGGGATCGACCGCGGTACCGAAAACGCCTGCGACACCGGCTCCGGCGGCCGCCCAGCCGTAACGGCGGCTATTGGTTGACGTTTGCGCGTCATCCGGCTATCAGACGCTCACTGCGCGGGCCTTTCGGCCCGCGTTTGCTTTCCGCGCACCCGGGGCGGGACTTTTGAAGGTCCATGCCTGTCGGCTCCCGAAAGGGGGCAGAGGAGGGGGCGCTCCAGGCCAGATTGCTGGCCGGCGGGTTCCAGGATTTCCCTGGCGCCTATGCAACTTATGGAGTGCTAGACTATGACGAAGCGCATTCGCGCCAAGCATAAGATTGATCGCCGTCTTGGCGAGAACATCTGGGGCCGTCCCAAGAGCCCGCTCAATCGCCGCGAGAGCCGTCCCGGCCAGCATGGCGAACGCCGCGTTGGCAAGACGTCCGACTTCGGCCAGCAGCTCAAGGCCAAGCAGAAGCTGAAAGGCTACTACGCCTCGATTTCCGAGCGTCAGTTCCGCACCATTTATGCAGAAGCCTCGTCCATGAAGGGCTCGACCTCCGAGCACCTGATCGGCCTTCTGGAGCGCCGTCTCGACGCGCTCGTCTACCGCGCCAAGTTCGTGCCGACCGTGTTTGCCGCGCGCCAGTTCGTGTCGCATGGCCACGTCTCGGTCAACGGTCAGCGCGTCACGATCCCGAGCTACCGCGTCAAGGTTGGCGATGTGGTCGAAGTTCGCGAAAAGGCCAAGCAGTTGGCGCTGGTTCTTGAAGCCGTGAAGAGCGCCGAGCGCGATCTGCCCGACTACATCAACGCCGACCACTCCAAAATGACGGTGTCGCTGACACGTATTCCGGCTCTCGCCGACGTGCCGTATCCGGTTCAGATGGAACCGAACCTGGTCGTCGAATTCTATTCGCGTTAATCTGCGGCGACGATCGGTTGAAGGTTTTTCGAAAGGGCTGGCGCCAAACGCGTCGGCCCTTTTGCTTTGCGGCGCTCTCTCACGCGACCTTGCGTTTATTGGGCGTGGCGATGGAGATGGCTGGGCCACCGCCTTTGGCGCGGCGGCGGCGCACGGGCGGGCTGGCATTGGCCCAGCCATAGGCGAGCATGGTCATCAAGGCGCTGGCCGCGAAGAAGTAGACGCCCGGCAGCACGCGGGCTTCCGTATAGCCCGACGAGTTGACGTAGAAGATCATCAAGGCCAGCACCATCACGTCGGTCATCGAATAGCGTCCGAGCCATTCCATGGTTTCGATCGATTTCTTGCGGAAATCCGCGGGCATATCGTGCGAGGTGATCAAGGTCAGCAGGTAGAACAATTTCAGGAACGGGAAGAAAACCGACACAGCAAAGACGACGGCGCACAGGAAGATCTCGTCGTTCTCGAACAGCGCATAGATGATCGTCAGGATCGAATGTTCGTTGGTCCACACGTAAACGGTGGTGAAGCGGATCGTCGGCATGATGATGCCGAGCGCGAAAAACACGGTTGCGAGGATGATCAGGAAACTCAATGCGAACGTGCGGATGTTGGCCCGCGTCGAGGAGGAGGTTTCCCCAGTATCGGGCTGCGGCAGCACGGGCGCAAGCTCAGGGGCCGCCGCCATGCCATCGGTGCGGATCCAGGCGTACGACAGGATCATCAGCAGCACGGCCGCCGTGAAGAAGTAGACGCCCGACAGGCTCGCGGCGTCGTAGACGCCCTGGCTCTTGATGAAGAAGATCGTCAGCGCCAGCACCAGCACGTCGTGCATCGACCATTTGCCGAGCCATTCGAGCGCCCGCAGCCGCCTGTGTTGGCGCACGATCTCAGTGGGCGGCAGTGTCGAGACGAGCAGCAGATAGAGCAGCTTCGTTACAGGCAGCAGCACCGAGAACACCAGCACAACGCCGCCGAGAAACGTCTGGCCGTCGCGCAGCAGCACGCCGACCGTCGATAGCAGCGAGTGCTCCGTTTCCCAGAATGCGAATTGCGTGAGCTTCAAAATCGGCATGGTGATGCCGAGCGCCAGACAGACGCTGGCGGTGAGGATCGTCAAACTCAGGAAAAATCGCCGGCCGCCAAGACGCATCGCCATTGTCCCGTGGAACGAAGTTCCGTGCAACGAAGTCTCGTGTAACCAAGTCCCTTGCAACGAATGACGCGGCCTCCGCTGCGTCAGCCACGCGGGCTGCGGCCTGAAGGTTATCATCCGATGTGAACAGAGGAAGCAGCATTCCGGCAGGGCAAAAAAAGGGCGGGGTGCCGGAACACCCCGCCTTGTGCAAATAAATTATTCTTAGGCCATTCAGCCGTGCTGATGGGTGTGCGCGATACCCTTCTGGCAGATCAGATCGTGCAACTCGCCAGCCTGGTACATTTCGCGCATGATATCGCAGCCGCCGACGAACTCGCCCTTGACGTAGAGCTGCGGGATGGTCGGCCAGTTCGAAAACGATTTGATGCCGTCGCGGATGCTGGCGTCTTCAAGCACGTTGATATCTTTGAACTGTACGCCGAGGTGATCGAGGATCTTCGCCGCCGTCGCCGAGAAACCGCACTGCGGGAACTGCTTGGTACCCTTCATGAACAGCACGATATCATTATCGGCAATGGTCTTGGCGATCAGGGCTTGGGTAGCGTCGGTGGACATGAGCGTGCTCCTTGGATGGCGTTGTCGTGGAGGGCGCAACGCCGCTCCGGTTCGTTAGAGAATTGGGGTAAGTGGCGGCATTCGTCAATCGCGCGGAATAGCCGTCGTTAGCTGAAGGGCGTGCAGCACATCGCCCATGCGCCCGCCGAGCGCCTCGTAGACCATCTGGTGCTGCTGGACACGGCCTTTGCCCTTGAACGCCTCCGAGATCACATGGACGGCCCAGTGATCGTTATCGCCCGCCAGATCCGTCAGCGTGATTGCGGCGTCCGGAAACTTGGCCTTGATCATGCGTTCGATCTCGGGACCGGGCATCGGCATGGGGGAACTCCGTGAAAAGGGGAACAGCGCTATGATATTGGTCGAAGGATCGGTGAATGCAAGTCAGCCAATAAGGTAGTCTTATAAAATTCTGAGGCTTACGCGATTGCGCGTTATCGCCATGGTTTACTATGTCGCGGCAACAGCGCTGGGTGCTTCCGCGATGCGCCAGATGGATGTTGCGATCGACGACACGTCATGAAACGTCGACCTGTCCGCTGGAAAAGAAGCTCGCTGAGCGTGAAAGACTCAGGTCATTGAGAAATGCGGTTGCCCATGTGTGTGGCCCGTTTCAGATCGCTCTCACGCGCCGCCGCCGCGACTTATCCACTTGATTGCGCTCGCTCGGTTGCGCTGCAGGTGCACATGGGGTGGCGTGCCTGCGCACAACTCTTTCGCGTAGCCAGCAAAATGCGCTACCTAGTGAGATGTTTCGACGCTCGTGCCGAGGATACAGCGATTGATGATGCGGCGCCAATTTTTCATTAGTTTTTTGGGTGTTGCTGCTTTGGTCATGGGGGGCGCTGCGCTGTGGCAGACGCGCGCCCTTGGTCAGCGCGATTCGATCATTGCCGAGCTGCGGAATTTTCTGACCGAAGCAGATCGAGCGGCAGGTGTGGTCGGTCTCGAAAAGCACGCTCTCGAAGTCGACATGCAACAGGCCCGTGCCGCTCTCAAGAACGCCGGCGACCCTGAGGCGCTTGAAGACCTGCGCGCCAAACTGGCCGCCGCGCAGCAGCAATTGTCGGCGGCTGAGACGGCGATGGTTGAAACCGAAAATCGCCTTGCCGAGGAGATTTCCGCAAGCGCGGCGCTCAAGCGCAAGTCGGAGGGGCTGGCGGAACAACTGGCGGCGGCTTGGCGCGAGGTCGAGGCTGCCGAGGCGAAAGCCGAACGTGCACAAACTGAATTAGCCAAACTCAACGCTCTCTTGCCCGCGACGCAGGTAAAGCCTGAGAATCGGCCGCCCGCCGAGACAAGCGCCACAACGTCCACGGAAGCTCCAAGCGCTGCGGCTGCCACAGAGGGCAGTGGGACTATAGGCGCGACCGGCTCACTTGCCGACGACGCTGCTACGGCCGCTGCGCCAACAGAAACGACCGCGCCCGTGAAAGCCACTCCGCCCGCGCGCAAGCAGGCCGTGAAGAAGTCTCGGCCACGGCCCACAGCCAAGCCAGCAATCAAGGCTGTGAAGCCTGAGGGATCGATCTTCGAACCGCTACTCTGAGCATTATCGCCGCCGCGACGTTGCCGCGCCCGCGATTATCGCATCAGTCGTCCTGTCCGCAGTCGAACTGCACTTTGACCCATGGCAGATCTAGCTTGCACTTGCCGGATGGTGAGCGAGTCAGAACCTTATCGAGATCGAGATCGCCGATTTTGAAGCCTTCGTCGGCGCTGCGGACGCCGGGTGCTTCTCCGCCATCGTTGTTGCCGGGTTCGGCATTCGCCTGATCGGTGGGTTCGTTCGCTGGCGCGTCAGTGGGAGCGCTGGCAGCAGGTGGTGCCTGCGCGGCAACTTCAGGTGCGGGTGCTGCTGCCGTCTTGCCGCTCGCCTGCTTATCGGCATCTGCTGCAGCAGCGGGAACCTTAGCAACTACAGCAGGCGCAGGAGCCGCTGCAGCAGGCGTTGTGCTCGCCGTTGCAGATGTGGCAGGTGATGCGGTCGCAGCTGGCGTTTCTGTCGCCTGCTTGCTTGCGGTCACAGCGGGCTTCACCGCCGCAACCGGCGGCGTAACAACCGCTGGCGGTGTTGCGGCTTGCTGCGCGTCACACCGCTTGAGATCAGCCGGCGCTGCCGTCCAAATCATCGTGCGCGAAAAGAGTTTCGTGCCGGCGTAGCCGACGACGCGCAAGGTGCCGTTGGTCAACGGCTTCAACTCGACGTCGTAATTCTTGCGCCGCTCGGGCGAATAGATCCAACCCTGATCCCAACGTCCATTACCAACGGGCTTTGCGTCGCCGATGATTTGCTTGCCACAGCCCTTCGTATCGTCAGCGTTTTTGACGGCGACGACGTAGCCGCACAAATTCGGGCCGCACGATTTGATTTCAACGGCGCCGCGTCCGGTGTCGTCGATCCAGACACCTACGGGGTCTGCCGCCGCAAACGCCTGAGACGCGGACGTGATGGCAAGCGCGGCACCGCAGAGTGCGGTGAGGTGAGATGTCAGTTTCATGCCGAGGACCTTTCCGGAAAGCTGGGGTGACATGCCGTCATGCCAATGTTCTCCGCCATGATCAGTTCCACAGGGAACAAGGAACCGGCCTCATTATGGCATGGCGGGCATGGGCTAGGTCGCGACATTGATGACTTTGGTTCACGCCGCGATGCTGTTCGCGTGCCGGTTAATCCTCTGGTCATTAGGGTTTTGTGGCCGAAACGCCAATAAAACGCGACATTCTGCGTCGCCGGGCGCGGCCTTATGACAAAAACGTGAGGCGGTGCGTTCTGTGAAACACGCGCGCCAGCCGCCACGTATCTCTGGGTACAACGCGCCCATCGCCGCCGATCATTCATCAGGCTTGCGTCTGCGGGTTGCTTAAAAAATCGCCCCTGGAGCCAGAGGAGTTTCCAATGGAGCCGCCGTTTACGGCGATGCACCGGTGTGTCTTGCCGGGCATCCGTCCATGTTCCCCACACTGACGGAAGAGCAGTTCGCGTGATGCTGAACCTCAGAGCGCGCTCGCAAGATCACGATCATCATCATCATTTTTAAAAATTACAGGAGCAACGACCATGAAGACCATTTTCCTCGTAGCATTGCTTGCCCTCTCAGGCGCAACCGCAACGATCAGCGCAGCCAACGCCGGAAACGGAAGCGGAAGCGACTATACGATCCACGGTTATGAAGGCCTGCGTTACGGCAACTAGAGTTCATCAGACTGAGGTTGAGTCCGTTTCATTCCGGCATGTATTGCCGGACACATAGATGCTTTGGGCAATCCCCCGGATAACACCTGCGGGAATGCTTTGGTCTCTGTCTTTAAAGTTCTAACCGCGACGCGCGAAGAAACGAAAAAGTCCGCGGAGATTGCGTCTCCGCGGACTTCCTTGTGAGTGCGTAACGTCTACGATGGTTATTTCACGCCGAGCAGTTCGACGTCGAAAATCAGCGTTGCGTTGGGCGGGATCACGCCGCCGGCGCCGCGTGCGCCATAGCCGAGTGCCGCCGGAATGATCAGCGTGCGCTTACCGCCGACCTTCATCGTCGCAACGCCTTCGTCCCAGCCTTTGATGACTTGGCCAACGCCAATCGTGAATTCGAACGGCTGGCCGCGATCGACGGAGGAGTCAAACTTCGAGCCCTTCACGCCGTCCTTATAGAGCCAGCCGGTGTAGTGCATCACGCAGGTCTGGCCGGTTGTCGGCGATGCGCCGGTGCCGACGACGGTGTCAGCGAATTGCAGGCCGGAAGCAGTCGTTGTCGTTGTCATGTTGGTTCCTGTGTTTTGTGCCGTGGCGGCACTCTCTGGGGTATCGGCATTGTTGGGTGGCGCGGTCGGCGCATCACAGGCCGCAAGCGCCGCCGCGCATATCGACATGGCGCAGGTAAGTCTAAACGCTCGCATGGCTGATCTCCTGAGACTGGGTCGCATTCTCTGGCCGCCTCTCTAGCCCATGATCGGCCTTTGGCCAAGCCAGCCCTGGGCGATCGAGACGCCAGGCGCATTTCTGCGGACAAGCACCCACCAACAGCGTAGTGGCGCAGTGCGGTCTAGGAATCGCCTCTTCCTTGATCCGCGGCGCACATTGCTGAACGCAAACCTTTTCCCGGAGAATGTGAATGATATTCACTCGTGTTGCTCTCGCCGTTTTGCTTGCCTCGACATTTGTCGCGCCGGTCGCCGCTGAAGACACCAAGTGGGGCGCGCTGGCGCTGGACACCGCGAAAGCCGAACAGGCGCCGGCCTACGGCATCGGCGGTGGCGACACGGAAGAAGAAGCGGTCGCGAATGCTGTCAATTTCTGCAACGAAGCCGAAGGCGCCGCGTGCAAATCGGTGGTGACCTACGAGCAGTGCGGCGCGCTCGCCGTTTCGGGCAAAGGCGATGCCGGCTGGGGGAAATCGGCGACGAAGTTAACCGCTGAGACGCAGGCCCTCGCGGGTTGCGACAATGACGCATGCAAAGTCGTCGTCTCGGATTGCAACAGCGAGGAATGAGCTTTCGCGCGGCGTTTGTCGCGGCCGTTACCCTCGCCGTGTGCTGCCCGTTAAGGCGCGCACGGCCCGGGAGATCGCCGCCATGCGGGCTGTTCGCGCGGTCGGCGATTGGCGTCTCTCTCGGTATGCCCGGCCGGGGGCGAATTGCGGTTGACAGCGCCCCTGTTCGCCGTAAAACCCAGTGAAACAGGAGGAATTCAAATGCCGACGATGTCGAACCTGCGCCGCCGCAAGATCCAAGCTCGCCAGCGCAAAGCTGAGAACGCTGCCAAGCGCGAAGCCAAGATCGCCAAGAAAGAACAAAACGCCAAGAAGGCCGGCTAATTAGAGCCGGGTTGAAGCGCGCGGGCCCCATGTTAGGTCGCCGCGCGGCACCGTGGACCAGACGGTCCCACGGTTATGATGCGTCATAGCTCATCGGATTATCGTCCACACATTCAAGCGCGACTGCACCCCTGCAGTCGCGCTGTTTTGTTTGGGGGCTGCCGTATTGTGGTGGCTGTAGGGCGCGCTCCAACACAGAGCGTCATTCCCGCGCTACCACTTGGGAGCCCCTGCGCGGAAAAGCCCGGGATCGATCAAAGCCTGCGGTCTGCTAGCATCACCACTATGAAAACGCCGTGCGTCTACATTCTGGCAGGTGAAGCCTACGGCACGTTATACGTCGGCGTGACGAGCAATCTCAATCAGCGCATAGCCGAGCACACGCAGGATTTGTTCGATGGCTTCACCAAAAAATACGGTATCAAACTGCTTGTGTATTACGAAATGCATGAAACGATGGACGCCGCTATCGCCCGTGAAAAATTATTGAAGCGGTGGAACCGCGCGTGGAAATACCGGCTCATCGAAAATATGAATCCCGATTGGCGCAATCTCTTCGATCCAGCAACGGGTAAGGTTGCATTCGGTTCGACCGACGTTCAATGCGCGCAGGGCAATGAGTTGCCCGACATCGACTTGGACGGATCCCCGCCTTCGCGGGGATGACGTTCTTGTTTGACTGATGACCTGGTGCCAGTGACACTTGACCAGTCTCCGATCCTCGCCGGGGAAACGCCGATCTCTCACCACCCGTCATCCCCGCGAAGGCGGGGATGACGTTCTTGTTTGACTGATGACCTTATGCCAGTGACTCTTGACCAGCCCCCGATCCTCGCCGGGGAAACGCCGATCTCTCACCACCCGTCATCCCCGCGAAGGCGGGGATCCGTCCAAGTTGCCGATATGAACGTATTCTAACCGCACTCGTCGCGGGACGAAGGCAGATCATTCATTCAGGTCTGCGGTCTGAGCGCATTTCAACCAAGAACACCATCCCCGCGACGGCATCGAGACGGTACCGTTTGCCTCTCACGCGCCCTACTCAACCGCCCATCAGTCCCTTCATCCAGCCTTCGTGTGTGGCGCGGAGTTCGGTGAGGGGGAGGGCGGTTTCGCCTTTGAGGGTGAGGCTATCGCCGCCGGTGCGACCGACGATGCGAGCGGGGAGTTCGAGCAGGCGGGCGCGCTCGAGGACTTCTTCCGCCTTCTGCGGCGTGACTTCGACGACGTAGCGGCCTTGATCCTCGCCGAACCACACCGCGTGCGCCGGCAGCTTGCCTTCGTAGGGATAAAGTTCGACGCCGACGCCCGTGGCGTTGCGTGAGCCGCCGTGTGCACCACCCGCGAGCGCCATTTCAGCGATCGTGACAAGCAGCCCGCCATCCGAACAATCGTGCACCGAGAGCGCAATGCCGGAGCGAATCAACGCGCGGATCAGGCGTCCGGCCCTGATCTCGGCTTCGAGGTCCACTGGCGGTGGCGCGCCTTCGAATTTTCCCGTGGCGTGGTTCTGATAGAGCGATTGACCGAGGTGGCCGCGCTCGGCGCCGATCACGATCAGCATCGAGTTCTCGCCTTGCGGCGTCACGCCTTTCAACTTGATGTCGGCGATCTTCGTCCAGTCAGGCACCAAGCCGACACCGCCGATGGCGGGCGTTGGCGGGATCGAGATGCCGTTGGTTTCGTTGTAGAGCGAGACGTTGCCGGAGACGACCGGATAGTCGAGCGCCTTGCAGGCTTCCGCCATGCCGCGCACGGATGCCACAAACTGCCCCATGATCTCGGGGCGCTCGGGGTTGGCGAAGTTCATGTTGTCGGTGATCGCGAGCGGATCGGCGCCGACCGCGGTCAGGTTGCGCCACGTTTCGACGACGGCCTGCTTGGTGCCCATCTCGGGATCAGCGAGCACGTAGCGCGGCGTCACATCGCAACTGATGGCGATGCCCTTCTTGGTGCCATGCACGCGCACGACGCCGGCGTCGCCTCCTGGGCGGCCAACGGTGTCACCCATGACCATGTGGTCGTATTGTTCCCAAATCCAGCGGCGCGAGGCTAGATGATGCGTACCCATCATGTCTTTGAGCGTGCCGAGCAGGGCATTGGGGGCCGGCACCCACTCGGGCAGGATTTCCTGCTGCTTCTTGGGTTCGACCCAAGGGCGTTCGTACATCGGCGCGGAATTGGCGAGCACCGGCACCGGAAGGTCGGCTTCGATTTGGCCTAAGTGCTTGATGACCATGCGGCCGGTATCGGTGGTGATGCCGATGACCGCGAAGTCCAGACCCCATTTGGCGATGATCGCTTGCGCCTCGGCTTCGCGGCCGGGCTTCAGCATCATCAACATGCGCTCCTGGGATTCCGACAGCATCATTTCATAGGCTGTCATGCCCTCTTCGCGCTGGGGAACGAGGTCAAGATTGAGTTCGATGCCGACGCCGCCCTTGTCCGCCATCTCAGACGTCGATGACGTGAGACCGGCGGCGCCCATGTCCTGAATGGCGATGATGCAGTCGGTCGCCATCAGTTCGAGGCAGGCTTCGACGAGCAGCTTTTCGGTAAAGGGGTCGCCGACTTGAACGGTCGGGCGTTTCTCTTCGCTCTTGTCGTCAAACTCGGCCGAGGCCATCGTGGCGCCGTGGATGCCGTCGCGGCCGGTTTTCGATCCGACGTAGACGACGGGCAGGCCGACACCCTTGGCGGCCGAATAGAAAATCTTGTCGGTCTTGGCGAGGCCAACGCACATGGCGTTGACGAGGATGTTGTTGTTGTACCCGGCGTCGAAGTTGGTTTCGCCGCCGATCGTCGGCACGCCCGTGCAATTGCCATAGTGCGCAATGCCGGCAACGACGCCGTTGACGAGGTGGCGCGTTTTCGGATGCTCCGGGCTACCGAAGCGCAGCGCATTCATGTTGGCAACGGGCCGCGCGCCCATCGTGAACACGTCGCGCATGATGCCGCCGACGCCGGTTGCGGCGCCCTGGAACGGCTCGATGTAGGACGGGTGATTGTGGCTTTCCATTTTGAAGACGACCGCATCGTCATCGCCAAGATCAACGACGCCGGCGTTCTCGCCTGGACCCTGGATAACCTGGGGGCCGCTCGTTGGCAGCGTCTTCAGCCAAACACGCGAAGATTTGTACGAGCAGTGCTCGCTCCACATGACCGAGAAGATCCCAAGCTCGCAGATCCGCGGCTCGCGGCCGAGGATTTCAAGCAGCCGCTTATATTCGTCCGGCTTCAAGCCGTGCTCGGCGACGACTTCGGCGGTGATTTTGGTAGCGGTGGGAGCGGCCATTTCGCACGTCTTTTGTGAGTTTTGAGGTCGGACTCGTACGTCGAGCCGGGCTTATAGCGGCGGGTTAATGGCTTGTCGCCGCCTGGAACGGTCGCAGCGCCGGGGATAAACGCGGAACAAATGGGTTCGCGGCGCGGCAAGTGTGAACAACCGGTAAACCGGGCAGCACGCCCCCCTGCGACCGCTCAGCGCTGCAGTTTGTGCATTGCAGCAATGCGGGCCGTTTGCCTTCTATTTAACCGAATCTACTGCATATAAAGGCAGCATCACAACATCATTGGCCCTGCGTGCGCGGCAAGCGCTTGAACGGTTAGCGCGTCTGCGCGGGGGCTTATGTCGATCAAAAAGGAATATCCCATGTCGTCCCTCAAGGCCGGCGCAATGCTGTCGCTGTTTTCTGGCTATTCAATGGAAGATGCCATGCGCGTCGCGCCGAAGCACGAAGCAACCTCATATGATCACTATTATCCGGCAGCATCGCAGCCGGCCTCGCTCGCCGCTGTCGATTTGAACGTCGGCGCCGTGCGCAAGCAGGGTGCTGCGGTTGCGCGCATTTTCAATCAGGCATCGCAACTGATGCCGTATGTTCTGCGCTCTGCATTCTGCGGCCACTAAGGCTGGCGGGTCTGCGCAATGACCGAATGATTGTCCCGTTCGTTTCAATGAAGCACGTTTCAAGGAAGTGGCCGCGCGCCATTTCCTTTTTTTGTGCCTGATCTTTGCGCGTTTTGAGCAGCAAAACCGGCGTTTCAGCGCACGGTGAACCAACGCGCGATTGTCTGCGACCAACCTTCAGCGGGTGCGAATGGCGCACACGCGATACCCCCTGAAGGAGAACACCATGACACCTCGCTTAGCCCTCGGCGCAAGTTTCGCGCTGGCTGCTGCCGTCATACTCGCGACGCCGTGGAGCATCACGCCAGCGCAAGCCTATCAGTGTAAATCGACGCCGCATCAGGCCGTGGGCGTGCGCAATTTGAAGAGCATGGCGAGTGTTGCCGCGCGTCAGGCGTGGAGTGCAACAGCCAAAACGCAATACGGATTGTCGTGGTCGATATGGTCGATCGCTCAGAATAAGTCGGTCGGCTGCGCGAAACTCAGCACCGGCAAATGGCGTTGCCTGGCCAGTGCGAAGCCTTGCAATTACGTGGTGCCGTGATGGTTGAACAGCAAATCGGCGCGCACCCATTGTGCGCCGATTTGCAATGATCAGGATCAACCGCGGACGCGGCCAGTGCGCGCTGTCAGTGGCCAATTGCTGCTATGCAACATTATCGATTTTCGTCTCTGAATCAGAGGATTACAGTCTCTCTCGAAACGGTGGGTCGAAGTCAGACGTGCGGCGTGGCCCACCTCCAGCGAGAAGGACATTATTGGTCCTTCATAGGAGACGGTTATGTCAGCGAAACTCAAAACACTGGTCCTCGTGGCCATCGCAGCTAGTGCAGCGTATGTGCCGTCATTGATGGCAGAGACGGTCGATATGGCGCCGAAGTCGATCATGATGACGCCGGGCAAGGCGTTGATCCAACAGATTGGCGACCAGCATTCTGTCAGCTTTTTTACGCCTGGTGACAACGTTTGCGGACTGACTGTCGTTCTCGCAAGTTCGCAGACGGGTGCTTCGGAAGCGGACGCCCACGGCACCCGCATCATCATGCCGGTGCCGGCCGGAAATGCCGTTCGTATCGACGGCACCAACAAGCAGACGGCAGAATTCGTGTGCGGCCCCAAAGGCCAGAAGATGTCGACCCACGTCTATGACCGCGACGTCTACAAGGGCACCAAGAGCTAATTTCGGCTTCAACCAGAGCCTGAGCGGGTGGCCCGGCTACCCGTTCGGGCTGTGACCGTTTCGCGCTGCAAAAAGTGCATTCCCGAAATGCATAGCTGAGTATTTTCAATGAAAAGTCAGTAGCTTAATAAGACCCTTAGAACGCAGCCATCACGCTCAGACACTTCTGCGAGGGTTTGAATGGCGGCGCATATGGAATGGAGGACCTTTCCATGACGTCTCTGAAAACAGTCACTTCCGTGTTTGCTTTCGCCGCTCTCGCGGCTGCAGTTCCTGTCATGCCGGCTGCCGCTGGCAGCGCAACTGAACTGCGCGTCACGCCCCTCAAGTCCATCAACCTCAACGTCGGCGTCAAGCGCGCCATTGGCTATTACCTGGCTGACAAGGGCAACTGCAACCTGACGGTTCTGTTGACGGATGTGTTCATGGAAGGCGAAGGCTCGGTGCCGAGCGCATCGCGCGTCAGCGTCACCGTTGCTGGTGGTACGTCGGCTCAGGTCGATACGATCGACGGCGCCGGTATGTCATTCGCATGTTCCACTGGCGCCAACGACATGACCGTGCGCGTTTTCGAACGCGTCGCTCTGTCGCCGAATCGTCAGCGCGTCAGCGCGCGCTAAGGCAAGCATCGCGCTTTTCTGTATGCGTCCAATTCAAGACATATCGGGGAGGAACCAATGGTTCCTCCCCTTTTTGTTGTGCCGTTTGAAGCATTGGGATCAGGCATGCTGCGGGCGCGTGCGAATCAGCGAGTAGATGACGCCGCCTGCGATCAACCCGACGGTGATCGCCAGAGATGCGCTGGCGGGAAACTTCTCCCAGCCCATCAGATCGGCAAAGAACACCTTCGAGCCGATGAATATCAAGACCAGTGCGAGGGCCTGCTTCAAGTAGACGAAGCGGTCGATGACGGCGGCCAACGCAAAGTACAAGGCGCGCAGGCCGAGGATCGCGAAGATGTTCGACGTGTAGACGATGTAGGGATCCGTCGTGATCGCGAAGATCGCCGGAATGCTATCGACCGCGAAAATCAGATCGACGACTTCGATCAGCACCAACGCAATGAAAAGTGGCGTCGCATAGGTCAGCACGCGACCGCTCGAAGGCTCTGTTTGCTTGACGAAAAAGGCCTCCTTGTGTAACTGCGGCGTGATGCGCATGGTGCGCCGCATCAGGCGGAGAACAGGATTGTTTTCGATGTCGGGCTTGTGGTCGCCCATGACCAGCATCTTGACGCCCGTTGCGATCAAGAAGGCCGCGAACACATAGAGCAGCCAGCTGAATTCCGCGACGAGCGTGGCGCCCGCGCCGATCATGATGGCGCGCAGAACGATGACACCGAGAATGCCCCAGAACAACACGCGATGCTGGTATTGGCGCGGCACCGCGAAGTACGTGAAGATCAGCGATATGACGAACACATTGTCCATCGCCAGCGTCTTCTCGACGAGGAAGCCGGTCAGATATTCTTCACCTGATTGGGCGCCGAGTTCATACCAGACCCATGCCCCGAACAGCAGACCGATGCCGATGTAGAATGTACTCATCAGCAAGCTTTCGCGTACCGATATTTCGCGCGTCGTGCGATGGAAAATGCCGAGGTCGAGTATCAGCAGCGTCAGCACCACAGCGAGAAACGCGGCCCACATCCAGATGGGTTTGCCTATCACGACGTCAGTTAAAAAATCCATGATTAATGCCCCTCAGCGAACAGCACACATCGCAGTACGGCCCGGCTCGATGGCCGGACCGCTGCGGTTTTTCAGAAGACTGGTTATTGCGGTGGATGTGGACGGCGTCAGACGGCGCGGAGGTTTGATATAGCGCGCGGATAGGCGAAAGCCGGCTTATACGCCGACAAGCGCGGGGCAGACGCACGGCGAACGGCGCGCGCTTCCACGAAGGCGCGGATGCGCTCGTCGACAAGCAGTTGCAGGCGTTTCAGCCTAACGAGCCGCAACACGCTCGGGTGCGGGCTTTGCCGCTCCGCCTCGATAGCGCGACGAATGAGGGCGTAGCGTTCAAGCAAAATTTGAAAACGGTGAGACATGAAATCCTCCAGGCTTAAGATGGAGGTATGCCCAAGATGCGCTTATCGGTCCGAGCATCGGGCATACCCGATGCGGTCCGACATCACGGCGCCGTTGTGGCGCTGTCAGAGGGGCCCGGCCCCGCAATCCTCCTGGAGATAGGAGCGCCGCCCCGAGACGCAAGGGATGGGCGTATAAAAACGCCTTCAACTGGCGATCACGAAGTTGTCAGGCTCCCGCCGCACGGCAGGCGCTGCAACTCAGGCCGCTTCCAGCGTCGAGAGAAGTGCCGACTCGAAAACGCGGCGGCCGTCGGTACCGCCAAGCGGGCTCTCATAGAGACGCTCCGGGTGGGGCATCATGCCGAGCACGCGGCCGGTCTCGCTGGTGATGCCGGCAATGTTGCGCTGTGCGCCATTCGGGTTGGCGTCTGCCAGGACCTTGCCATCGGCGTCACAATAACGGAACGCCACGCGGCCTTCGCCTTCCAGCCGGTCGAGGGTTTCCTGGTCTGCGAAATAGTTGCCTTCGCCGTGCGCAATCGGAACCTTGATGACTTCACCGGCGCGGTAGCACTTGGTGAAATACGACGAGTCGTTTTCGACCTTCAGGAAGACGTCGCGGCAAATGAAGTGCAGCGACGCGTTGCGCAGCAGGGCGCCCGGCAGCAGACCGCTCTCGCAAAGAATCTGGAAGCCATTGCAGATGCCGATCACCGGCGTTCCGGCTTTGGCCTTGGTGATCACGTCTTTCATGATTGGGGAATGGGCCGCCATGGCACCGCAGCGCAGATAGTCGCCAAACGAGAACCCGCCCGGCAGCACGATGATATCGGATGAGGGCACGGACGCGTCGCCGTGCCAGACCATCTTCGGCGCAAAGCCCGTGACGCGCTCAATCGCGGTTTTGACGTCGCGATCGCAGTTGGAGCCGGGGAAGACGATGACGGAAGCGCGGAGCATGGTGAGTTCCTATTTCAGTACCATGTAGGCGGCGATACCGGCTGCGATGGCCGGCACGAGAATAAAGATCGCGGCTTTGATGAGCATGAAGCGGATCGCGTTTTCGGCGTCGGTCCGTTTGGCAGGCTCATGTCCGTCGCCGGTCATCAGCCGATCTCGTAGCTGTAATTCTCGATCACCGTATTGGCGAGCAGGTCTTTGCACATCTGCTCGACGATACCCTTGGCCTTGGCGGGATCGGTTTCTTTCAGATCGACTTCGATATATTTCCCCTGCCGCACGTCGCCGACGTTGGTGATGCCAAGGCCCTTGACGGCGCCTTCAATGGCTTTGCCCTGCGGGTCGAGCACGCCGTTCTTCAAAGTGATTTTGATACGGGCTTTCATACCGGCCTCATGCGTTTCGGCTGACTGTTGTGCTCTCATTGCCCCGTCGGGCGGCATGGCACAAGGGGGAGTGGGCGATTCGGCCCTTCATTCCGGGGGACGCGGCGTCGCGGCCCTTAAGGCTTACGAAATGCCACATCGTAGAGCGCCGAGCGTTCGAGCGCAAAATACCGCATCGGCCACCGCGCCTCGGTGGCAAAGGCGATAGCCGCGCGCTGCACGCCGTAGCGCCCGAGGTTCGGATCGATGTGGGCGAAATCGTTGAAGATCATCAGGCCGCCGGACTTGATCTTCGGGGCACTGGCGCGCGCGTCGCGCAGCACGCCCTCGTAGGAATGATCGGCATCGATATAGATCCAGTCGAAATGCTCATCCGGAAAGCTGCCGATGACGTCGTGCGTCATGCCGGTGTGGCATTGCAGGCGGGGATCGCCGGTCAGAGCCTTGTCGAAGCGCGAATAATCGAGATCAACGACATGCAGCCTGTCGGGGCCAACACGGGCCAGGATCTGTTTGGCGAAGGCACCGGTCTCGGTGCCAAGTTCGGCAACCGTACCGCCCTTCGGCAAGCGGTCGAGCATGTCGTAGCGCGATGCGCAGACTTCGCAGCCAATGGTCAGTTCTGTGGGAAAGGCGGCAGCGGCGGTATTGGTCGCGCTGAGCGAGCGACCCATGCGGTAGAGCTGCCGTAAAGGCTTCGGTGCTAGCGACCGAAATTGCAATTCAAGTCGCTTGAGGGCTTCCCGCATGTTCAACCCCAAGGCAGCACGGAAAGATGCGCGCCCATGCCAAAGCACAGGCGCGCAGCAAAATCGTCGTTAATTCGGCTTGCCGTTGGCCGGGCCGGTCGTTGCCGGGTTCGAGGTCACGAGCACGGGGCCGGAGCCGCGCGGGCGCGGGTTCTCGGTCAACACGCCGAGGCGCTTGGCGACTTCCTGATAGGCTTCGAGAACCCCGCCCAGGTCGCGGCGGAAGCGGTCCTTATCGAGCTTGTCGCCCGACTGAACGTCCCACAGGCGGCAGCAATCCGGGCTGATTTCGTCGGCCAGGATGATGCGCATGTTGTCGTTCTCGTAGTGGCGGCCGAACTCGACTTTGAAGTCGACGAGGCGGATGCCGATGCCGAGGAACAGGCCGACCATGAAGTCGTTAACGCGCAGCGCCAGCTGCATGACCTCGTCGATTTCCTGCGGCGTGGCCCAGCCGAACGCGGTGATGTGCTCTTCCGAGACCATCGGATCGTTCAGGGCGTCGTTCTTATAGTAGAACTCGATGATCGAGCGCGGCAGCTGCGACCCTTCTTCCAGGCCGAGGCGCGTCGACAGCGAGCCGGCCGCGACGTTGCGGATCACGACTTCGAGCGGGATGATCTCGACTTCGCGAATCAACTGCTCGCGCATGTTGAGGCGCTTGATGAAGTGCGTGGGCACGCCGATCTCACCGAGTCTCTGGAAAATATATTCCGAGATCCGGTTGTTCAGCACGCCCTTGCCTTCGATCAACGCATGCTTCTTTGCGTTGAAGGCGGTCGCGTCGTCCTTGAAGTGCTGGATGAGCGTGCCCGGTTCGGGGCCCTCATAAAGCACCTTGGCCTTGCCCTCATAAATGCGGCGACGCTTGTTCATTCCGGGTCCTCTGAGGATCAACTTTTTCGAGCTCACTCATTTACGCGGCTGCTACAGGACGCAACACGCAGGAGACACTGGCCCTTTGATTTTCCAACGTGTTTTTGCATGTCGGGGAGGGGACAGTGCGCTTTCTGCGCGCTAATTTATATAGGCTGAGTCTAGCCGAACCGACCCTTCAAAACAATGTAGACCATGAGCCGCATGGCCCCTTGGTTGAGGGGTTCGCTCAACCCGTTGATTTGGTTGCCGGAGCGGGGTATCGGTCTGCTTAACGGTGCTCCGAAGCGTCCCTGCAACTCACCTTTAGCGGGTATAATGTGCCGATGCAACCGAAGGTTAACGCCGTCCATCCGGTGATGGGCAGCTTGTAGGAGACATAACCGCATGACGACTTTCAACGATCGCGAGAAGGGCTTCGAGAACAAATTCGCCCGCGACGCCGATCTCAAGTTCAAAGCTGAGAGCCGCCGCAACAAAGCGCTCGCCGAATGGGCCGGTGCAAAAATGGGTCTGTCGGGCGCAGAGCTCGAAGACTATGTGAAGGCCGTGCGTAAGGCCGATCTCGCTGAAAAGGGCGACGACGACGTGTTCGGCAAAGTGAAAGCCGACCTCGCGGCGAAGGGCCTAAGCGTTGCCGACTCCGACATTCGCCAGTTCATGATTGAAGCACTCGCGAAAGCCGTGACCGATATCGAGAGCGGCAAATAAGTCGCCGCTGATCTGGCGCTAACCGATCCAATCGAGGCGGGCTTCATGCCCGCCTTTTTTGGGCGCGCCGCCGATCGCGCCCGTCGCCTTATCAATACGAAGAACCGTAGGGCGGATTAGGCGCGCCCTGCACTCGTGCCGTAATCCGCCGGGCCTCGGACAAGAACGAGGCAACATCACGCGTGCTGCTGGCGGGTTACGGTTCCGCCAAGTGCAGGGGCGGAACCTAACCCGCCCTACCGATCGTTGCCTGTTGTGAGTGAAGAGAATCCGCTTTCGGCGAAATTCCGGTTCAATTCGCCCCAGCCTTACGTCGCCTTGTACGTCGAATGCGGCCAATCAGACATCCGCGCCGCATAACCGTGCTTGATGGGATTGTAATAGCAGTAAGCAATGTGATTGCGGAAATCCCGTTCGTCACGGATGTAGTGCTCCCAATACCGCCGTTGCCAAATGCCGCGTTCGCCCTTCTTCTCGCGCACGGCACTCCGTCGCTCCGTTTTAGGCATCGACTTTGAAAACTGGAATTTAATGAACCTGATGCGGGTCGGATAGTCGCTGTCATCCGGCGGGAGCGTGATGACCATGTGCAGGTGATCCGGCAGGATGACTAGCGCGTCAATGCGAAACGGCAAGCGGCGTTTGGTCCAGAAGATTGCGTGGCGCAATTCGCGGTGCCGCTCCGACAGGAGCTTAGTTTCCCGCTCAAGAAGAGTAATCGTGAAAAACCACGTGCCGCCCGGTGCGAAAAAGCGTCTGTAATTTGGCATGGCTCGCTCGGATGCAAAGCCCTGTTACCCGAGGCCTTGCAAAAACTGGCCGAACTGCAGCAGCCCTTCCGGCCAGGGCCCATGACCTGAGGCGACGTTGATGTGGCCGGTCTCGCCGGCGTCGGTGAGTTTGGTGCCCCATTGCCCGGCGAGCTTTTCGGCGCGCGCATAGCTGCAATAGAGATCGTTATTGGCGACCACGAGGTGGCTCGCGAATGGCAGCTTATTCGACGGCATCGCTGCAAATCCGCCATGGCCATTTTTGGGCGGCCAGCGTTCGCCGCCGGTATCGGGCCAGAAATGCGCGAATTCGACGTCGGCGGGCGCCACGAGGAACGCGCCGATCACCCCTTTGTTTTTGAGTTTGTCGGCCGCGAACACGACGGCAGGCACGCCGAGCGAATGGGCAACAATGACCACCGGTTGGGTGGCGCCGCCGGCAAACTTGGCGATGCGGTCGCCCCAGGCTTCAACGCTCGGATTATCGAAGTCGTCCTGGATCACGCGGCGCGCGGTTTTGAGGTTTCTCTCCCAGCGGCTCTGCCAGTGATCCGGTCCGCTGTTCTGCCAGCCCGGCACAATCAGAATATCGACGTCTGCTGTTTTCATCTCGGATGTCTTGGAATGCTTTTGAACAGAATTGCAGAACGAAAAGTTATACCCTCGTAGAGCCCGGTTGCAGAACGGTTGCGCCGGTGGCCGCTGGCTTCACCTCATCGTCCTGTTCGGGCAAAGCGGTGCTCTCGTACACATTTTGCGGCCACTGTTCAATAAACACAGGGTCGCGAGATCTTTTGGCGTAAGCGGTGCGTGTGTTTGGATTGTCGTGCATGGCATTGAAACGCGGCAGACGGCATTGTGCGGTGCCTCCCTTTTTGTCGCGCCGGGCGTGTGGATAAGCGGCGTTTTTCAACGCAACGAGGAGGTAGGCCAGGGACCGCAAGCCCGTCGGCCAGACCTCCTCGTCTCAGATCCAGAGCAGGCGGCTAAGGAGGAAGCTTGGCCTGCCCGGATCATTCCGGTTGCACTGGGCGCGTGCGTCATCGAGGGGACACCGCGCCCTGTGCTACGATTTTAGTGTTACGGCACTCGGGTATCGGCTTGGGCGTCCATCAGATCTGCCAGTTGTGAGCGCCTTCTGCCTGGCGAACCTGCCGGGACCCCAGAAGGCGCTATTTGAAAAAAGCGTCGGCGCGCATGCCGGGCAGCAGCGGTACGTCTCCTTGCAGGTCAATGGTGACTTCGAGAACTTCGACATCTGTCGGGCGGCGGGCGCCGCGCAGCGCAAACTTCGGTGAGGCAAGCGTCGGGGCGAGTTCCGCGACACGTCCTTCGAATTCACGATCGGGATAGGCATTGCTCTTGACGGTCACCTTGCCGCCGACCTTGATCTTGGCGACGTCGTATTCATCGACTTCGGCTTTCAGGCGCACGAGGCTCATGTCGCCGATGACGGCAAGGGCCTGCTCGGGCGACGGCGACACCATTTCGCCGGTCTTTGCGGGAAGCTGCAAAATCGTGCCGGCGACGGGCGCACGGATGCGGGTCTTTTCGAGCAGCGCTTCTGCAACGGCAACGTCGGTGCGGGATGCCTGAAGTGCAGATTCGAGACGGCTCGGTGCCGGAACATCCGGCTTCGCCTGCGCGGTCGCATAGTTGGCGCGCTCTTTCTGCAGCTTATCCTTGGCAGCATTCAGATTTTTGCGGGCGTCGGCGATGCGTGGTTCCGAACCGTTGCCCTGGCGTTTGGACTGCAATTCGTATTCGAGTTCGAACCGGGCGTTGGTGAGCGCGCGCTCGGCGGCGAACATATTATCTTCCGCGCGGCGCACGTCCTCGCGCGCCTTGTCGAGGGTCTGGGCGTCGCGTTCGCGCTTGCGGGACGCGGCTTCCGTTTCGGCGGCCTGAAGACGGGCGCGGGCTTCGTCATCATCGAGGCGGATCAGAAGTTCGCCTTCTTCAACCTTGTCATTGAGTTTGACAGTGACATCGGCGATGCGGCCGAGCAATTGCGCGCCGATGCGCACAAGACCGGTTCGCGGTTCGATGCGGCCCGGTGCGGCGGCGAGCCAGTCGATCTTGGGGGCTGCCGGCGTAGCGGCTTGCTCCGCCTGGGCAGTGGCTGGCGCAGTGCGGTCCCAATTCGCGATGGCATACGACGTTGCGGCGCCGATGCCTGCTGCGAGGACGAGAAACAAAATATTCGATTTGCCCTTCTTGGGCGGGGGCGTGTCGTTAGTGGCCGTGGTCATCGTGTGATCCTCCTTAAGGTTCAATTGCCGGCCGCAAAACACGCTGCAGGCAACACGAGTGAGGTTAGGTGGTGCCTGCGCCGTCGGCTGTCCCCGGCGGAACAGGCGTGGGCGATTTCAATATTTCTGTGTCAGACGATGCGCTTGTGTCAGCAGCGAATGCAAGGGGGCGAACGCACGAGCCAGCAACGCAAAAGACCCCGAGTTGCCCCAGGGTCTTGGTCTGTCGTGGTCGAAAGGGATTGGGTTCAAACAATCCTTACTGGCACATTTCGCGCAGCGTCCAGCCGACGATCTTGCAGCGCTCAACACCGTTGCGATCGAGCGAGCACTTGCGATCAGGCAGGCGCTGGTAATCGCAGAAGTAGCTGCCGGAATGACCCGAGTAACCGTGCATCGGCTTTGAGAATTTATAATCCTGAACAAACACTTCCTTGCCACGGCCACCGGCTTCTGCGGGCGAACCGGTAACGAGCGCGGCAGTAGCAACGGCGACGGTTGCAAAGGCAATGGCGAAGATGTTGCGGTTAGCGATCATGGTCAAAACCTCCTTGGGTGGGCGCTCGGCCCGGCTTCATCTGATGAAGCTGACACTAGGGTGGTCTGGCGTTTGGCGCTGTTCCGGAGGGAACATGCCGTTAGTGGCGCGCATTTCTGGTCTGGGCGGCCCGGCAGTCGTCCGATGGGACACCGCATTGCCGATCCGCTGGTGTCGTGGCAGCGTACTCCAATTCAGCTGACGTGAGGAGCGCCCGTGAAAAAGTTGATTGCGACCGCCATTGGACTTGCCACGATCTTAACCGCCCAGCCGACGGTGATGGCGGCTAACGCCGGGCAGGGGTCCGCTTTCGACTTCGAATTTACTTCGATCGACGGTACGCCGATGCCGCTCGCGGCTTGGCAGGGCAAAGTGTTGCTGGTCGTCAACACGGCGTCGTTCTGCGGCTTCACCAAGCAGTATGCCGAGTTGCAAAAATTATGGGCTGACGACGAGCCCAAGGGCCTCGTCGTCATCGGCGTGCCGTCGAACGATTTTGGCGGCCAGGAACCGAAGGCGGAGGGCGATATCAAATCGTTCTGTGAAGGGGCGTTCGGCGTCACGTTTCCGCTGACGTCGAAGCAGGTGGTCTCAGGGGCCGCCGCGCATCCGTTCTATAAATGGGCGGCGGCAGCAGCCGGGCCTGACGGCGTGCCGGCCTGGAATTTCCACAAGTACCTGATTGGCCGCGATGGCCGCATGATCGCGTCATTCTCAACGCGCACGGCGCCGGAGGCCGGCGACATCAAGGCGGCAATCGAACAGGCGCTTGCCGAGCCGGTACCGGTGAGCGGCGGCAAGAGCTGAACGCCGCACGCCCCGCGACCCAATGCCATAAGCCGCGAGGCCTTGGCTTCAGCCGCCGCCAAATCGTCATGGATGGGAGGTAGGGCAGGCGCGTGCGGCGCGGCAAAACGCGTTCGACAGACGTCGCTCTGGGGACCTGCCCCGCGAAGCCGCCAGCCCCGGCTTTTTGACGAGACTTGGCCGCTTGGGCGTTCTGCCCGTGCGAACTCTCTGGCATGCGCGGACGTTCTGGCGTTCGTATTGGAAGTAAGCTAGCAGAACGGCGGTTCGGCTGTGGGCCGCGACGGTCTACACAGATTTCCTTTATCTCTACGGACGACATTGATGAGCGCTGAAATACATCGCCGCCAGCTTTTGAAGGGCGCCGTCGGAATCGGGCTCACAGCCGGATTGGGCGGCTGGCCAACCCTGGCGCAAGCCGTCACCGGCATTTCAGGGGCTGATCTCGGCCCCGCTGCACCGTTTTCATTTACCGCGCTACAAGCGCGGGCCGAGGCGCTGGCCCGGGGGCCGTTCGTTAAGGTCGTGGTGCCATCGCCTGATACGCTTAATGCGATCGACTACGATGAGTATCAGAAGATCCGCTTCAAACCTGACAAGAGCGTGAAGCTGGATACCGACGGCCGCATGCCGGTGCAATTCTTTCATCTCGGCAAATATGCGACCGAGCCGGTCCGCATGCACGTCGTTGAAGACGGCCAGTCGCGCGAGATCATCTATTCACCGAGCCTGTTCGATATTCCCGATGGCCATCCGGCCAAGGCGCTTGAAGCGGGCGCTGGGTTCGCTGGCTTCCGCATCATGGCGCCCGACCTCAAGACCGATTGGTTCGCGGCCATGGGGGCGTCGTACTTCCGGACCTCGGGTCCGTACAACCAATACGGCCTGTCGGCGCGCGGTGTCGCCATCGACACCGCAATGCCGACCCCGGAAGAGTTTCCGCGGTTCTCCGAATATTGGCTCGAAGGCGCGACGGGCGACACGACGGCGCCGTTGACGATCTACGGACTGCTCGACGGGCCGAGCGTGACGGGCGCTTATCGCATGCGCACCGAACGGCTCACCGATACGCGCGACGTGCATCGCATCACCATGGAAATCGATGCGGTTCTCTATGCGCGCAAGGACGTGGTACGCCTCGGCATCGCGCCATTTTCCAGCATGTTCTGGTATGGCGAAGCTAGCCGTAAACAATCCGCCGACTGGCGTCCTGAAATTCACGACAGCGACGGTCTGTCGATCCTGACGGGTGCGGGTGAGCGCATCTGGCGGCCGGTCAGCAACCCGCCGCGTGTGATGACCAGCGCCTTCGTCGATAACAACGTCAAAGGCTTCGGCCTGCTGCAGCGCGACCGCGATTTCGTGCACTATCTTGATGATGGCGTGTTTTATGAACGCCGCCCATCGGTTTGGGTCGAGCCGCTTGAAGCCTGGGGCAAGGGCGCCGTGCAGCTCGTCGAAATCCCGACAGAGGATGAGACGTTCGACAACATCGTCGCCTATTGGGCGCCCGACGAACAGTTAAAGGCCGGACAGCAGCGACTCTGGCGCTATCGGTTGTCGTGGCTCGACGACATTCCGTTTCCTGATGCGGTTGCACGCGCAACTGGCACGTGGACCGGCATGGGCGGACGCCCTGGCCACAAACGCCCATCCGGCGTGCGCAAATTCGTAATCGACTATCAGGGCTCGGTGTTTGATGGACTCGGCCGCGACGATGGCGTCGAACTCATTGTTACGGCGTCACGCGGTGAGGTTTCGAATTCCTATAATCATCCGGTTGTCGATCAGCGCCAGCGCTGGCGGGCGTTCTTCGACATCAAGGCAACGGGCACCGATCCGGTCGATCTGAGGGCGTTTCTGCGCAAGGGCGAGCACGCACTCAGCGAAACCTGGATCTATCAGTATTTCCCCGATCCGTGAGGCAAACAGTGAAGCGGCGGTTCTAGTCCGCTTCACGCTTGGCTTTGCATCCACGTGGTCGTGCGCAATCCCGCACGTCAGGCCGCCGGTCCGGTTTCGATCGGCAGGCCATTGCCTTCCTTGCCCCATTCGGCCCAGCTGCCATCGTAGACGGCTGCGTTGGTCTGGCCAAGCACGGCGAGGGCGAGCGCGAGCATCGAGGCGGTGACGCCCGAGCCGCAAGTGGTGACGACGGACTTCGAGACATTGATGCCGGCGTTTTTGAACAGCACTGCCAGTTCTTCCGGCGACTTAAACGTCCCGTCGGCGTTCAGCAGGGATTGCGACGGAATATTTTTCGAACCTGGAAGGTGACCGGAGCGCAGGCCTGGGCGCGGCTCAGGTTCCTTGCCTTCGAATCGGCCAGCTGGTCGCGCGTCAACGATCTGCGCGCCGCCCTTACTCACCAGCGCCTTCATTTCATCGAGGTCGCGGAGGATTTCCGTGTTCTGCAGCGGCGTATAATGACGCTCGGAACGCTTCGGCGGCAGCCCGTCTTCCAGCGGCCGGCCTTCGGCTTTCCACTTCTTCAAGCCGCCGTTCAGTACCGCGACGTCGCGATGGCCCATGGCCCGGAACGTCCACCAGACGCGCGCGGCTGAAAAGATGCCGAGCGTGTCATAAACGACGATCCGGGCGCCGTCGCCGATGCCCAATTTTTTCATGCGCGACGCGAATTTAACGGTCGACGGCAGCATGTGCGGAAGATCGGTTTTCTCGTCGGACAGGTCATCGATGTCGAAAAACAACGCGCCGGGGATGTGCTCGGCCTTGTATTCGGCCTTGGGATCGCGGCCCGAGGTCGGCAAATGCCAACTGCCGTCCAGGACAATTAAATCCGGTGACTGCAGGTGATTGGCGAGCCAATCGGTTTCAACGATCCAATTCTGATCAGTCTTCGGCAAGAAATCCCCCAACGGAAAGCGGCCAGCAAATCCGGCCGCAGGTCTGCACATGTGCGATTCTGCACACGGGCCCTAACGAACATCAGCCATCAAGCACATAGGCAATGTTGGATGCACTCGCAAGTTTGACCTTGGTGTGACGATCTCGGCGGCGGTCCGTACACAAATGCATGTTTTTTCGGCAATCTATACGTTTTGATGACACTCCCGGTCGTACCCTTCGTCGGCAAGCAGTGGCTCAGCGGTAAACGCGGCCGAAATTCCGCCTCGCGCCCTCAATTTGGCGGGCGAAGCACCGCATTCCACATGGCAAGCCGCTTGCATCGTAAATGGAAATGCGTGTTCAGCCCCGCACATGGCTCATTTTGGGGCAAATGCTGAGAGGACCCTGAATTATGGGTTTTAGACTTATAGTCCTCGCCATGATCGGCGCCTTTGCATATTCATTCCAAGGGTTTAACGGTGATTTCGCGATCTATTTCGCGGCATTGCCCGTCGTGGCGGCCGTCGCATTCATCCTTCTTGGGCCAGGCTGAGCACAGTTGGCTAAAATAGAGCGCTGTGCCGGAATACGGCACCATGCGGATAAACGTGCGGCTTGAATGAACAACCATGACACCTCATTTGCGCGTTGATTGGGAGGTGGTGTCCCGTGTATGACACCGCTTCTCTCGTCGCGAGCGAACACTGCTGCCGAGCCCCCTTTTGGAGGCTGGCCGGGGTTTTGTCTGATAGACCGCGTATGAGAGATCGATCTGGCTGATACCCATCATCATGGTGGTGTTGGCCGCCCAGATGCGAAGCCGAAGACGTGGCGAGACGAAGACTGCGGGCGTGGCGGAATTGGTAGACGCACTGGATTTAGGTTCCAGCGGCGCAAGTCGTGGGGGTTCAAGTCCCTCCGCCCGCACCACAAACGGCCCAAACCACAAGGGTTTGGCGCTTTGGCGTGGATCGAGACGGACAACGCGGCTCACTTTGAGCCCAAACAGAATTCGCGCGTGCTGCGTGCACAGGAAAAGCACGCCAGACGCAAGACCAGGAACGCAAGACAGGAACTTAAGGCGATGCAAGTTACCGAAACGGCGAAAGACGGACTGAAGCGCACCTTGACGGTGGTCGTCGGTCAACAAGAGTTGAGCGAGCGCTTTACGACCCGCCTCGATGAACTCAAGGATCGCGTGCAGATCAAGGGGTTCCGCAAGGGCAAGGTGCCGGTACCGCATCTCAAAAAGATGTACGGCAAGTCGGTCATGCAGGAAGTTCTTGAGCAGACCGTGTCTGACACCAGCGCCAAGGTCATCAAGGAGCGCAACGAACGCCCGGCCCAGCAGCCGAAGATCGAACTGGTGGATGCGAACGAAGCCACCTTCGAGCGCATCGTCAATGGCGAAGCCGATCTCGCCTACTCGATGACGTTTGAAGTTTTGCCTCCCATTCCGCAGCCCGACCTGAGCACGCTCACGGTTGAGCGGCTCGTTGCTGACGTCGATGACGAAGCCATCACCAAGGCGCTGGAAGACATCGCCGAACGCAACATGAAGTACGACGTCGAAGAGGGCCGCGCGGCCGCTTCCGGCGACATGGTCACGATGGACTTCGTTGGTCGCATCGATGGCGAAGCATTTGAAGGCGGCTCTGCCGAGAACGCACCGCTGGTGCTCGGCAAAGGGCAATTCATTCCGGGCTTCGAAGATGGCCTGATCGGCGTCAAGGCCGATGACGAGCGCACCATCACGGCGACGTTCCCGGAAGACTACCCAATGAAGAACTTGGCCGGGAAGGCTGCTGATTTCGAAGTCAAGGTGAAGGCGGTCTCGAAGGCCAACAAGCCGGCGATCGATGAAGACTTCGCCGCTGGCCTCGGCGCTGAGAACCTCGCCAACCTCAAAGAACTGGTTTCTGCCCAGATCAAGCGCGAATATGATTCGGCCTCGCGCATGAAGATGAAGCGCGAAGTGCTCGATGCGCTCGACAAGGGTCAGGCATTCGAATTGCCGGCGTCGCTCGTTGATTTCGAGTTCGAGAATATCTGGAAGCAGCTTGAGAACAATCTCAAGGCGACCAACAAGACGTTCGCCGACGAAGGCAAAACCGAAGACGACGCGCGTGCCGAATACCGCGGCATTGCCGAGCGCCGCGTGCGCCTTGGCCTCGTGATCGGCGAGATCGGCGAAAAGAACAAGCTGTCGGTAACGCAAGACGAGCTGCGCCGTGCCTTGATCGAGCGGGCGCGTCAGTTCCCGGGTCAGGAAAAGATGGTCTACGAATACTTTGAAAAGACTCCGGGCGCGCTGGCCGAGCTGCGGGCCCCGATTTTCGAAGAAAAGGTCATCGATTACGTGCTCGAACAGGTTAAGCCGGTTGAAAAGAAAGTGTCGAAAGACGAGCTTTTCAAGATGGTTGAAGAAGTTACAGAAGCCTAAGATGATGCGAAGTGCGCCGGCCATGCGGCTGGCGCAATCTTGCGTGTTATGTTTGCGTTTGCAGCTCTAAGCCCCCCATTCCGGCGGCAAACAGGAAAGACGAAATTCATGCGCGATCCGGTCAACACGATTACCAACACGTTCTGGCCCATGGTCGTCGAACAGACGACTCGCGGCGAGCGCGGCTACGACCTGCCCTCGCGCCTGCTCAAGGAGCGCATCATCTTCGTCACCGGCCCGGTCGAAGACCAGATGGCGGCATCGATCTGCATGCAGCTGCTGTTCCTCGAAGCGGAAAATCCGAAAAAAGAAATCTCGATGTATATCAACTCCCCGGGTGGTGTGGTGACGTCGGGCATGGCGATCTATGACACCATGCAGTTCATCAAGCCGCCGGTGGCCACATTGTGCATCGGACAGGCCGCGTCGATGGGCTCGCTGCTGTTGTGCGCCGGAGCCAAGGATATGCGCTTTGCGCTGCCGAACGCCCGCATCATGGTGCATCAGCCGTCGGGCGGTTTCTCGGGCCAAGCATCCGATATCGAGCGTCACGCGGAAGACATCATCAAGATGAAGCGCCGCTTGAACGAGACCTACGTCAAGCATACCGGCCAGCCGTATGAGATGATTGAAAGGACCCTCGACCGCGACTACTTCATGACCGCCGATCAGGCCCGGGACTTCGGGCTAATCGACAAGGTTCTGAACACTCGCGACGAAGTCGATGGCGACCTGTTCGTCGGCAAGCCCGCCACCTAGAGCAGCCACGGAAGCCGGCTCTTAAGGCTCTGGCGCTATAAAAATGTAGTGATCACCCGTTTGGCCCTGAGTTTGCAGCCACCTGCAAGCCGGGGCCAAACGTTATTAGGCGCGGATCTGTGATGCGGTGCTGCAGCAACTCAAAATGCAAAATCAATGAGAACAAAAGCCGCACGTCCAAATATTTCTAGTGCACTAACAATGGCTACGCAGTGTACCGATATATGCAGTGTTGCCGGAAACATTACCATGCTGTGGCAATACCGCCGCTTGCCCCCCGGGGCAGGAGGGCTTCATTAATCGATTGTTGATCTGGGGAACGGTAGCGTGCTCAGATCACAAAAGAGATTCAGGTGCCACGCGGTTGGCCGCACCGCTGGTATCATAGTCTGGGCCAAAGCGAGAACATCAACCCCCCGGTGAGTTCTCAGATAAGGTGAGAAGCGAAGAATGGCTCAAGAAAAGAACACCCTGTACTGCTCTTTCTGCGGCAAGAGCCAGCATGAGGTCCGCAAGCTGATTGCCGGACCGACGGTTTTCATCTGTGATGAGTGCGTCGAGCTGTGCATGGACATCATCCGGGAAGAGAACAAGAACACGCTCGTCAAATCGCGCGATGGCGTGCCAAGCCCGCAAGAGATCTGCACCGTTCTGGACAGCTACGTGATCGGCCAGTACCACGCCAAGCGCGTCCTCTCGGTCGCGGTCCACAACCACTACAAGCGGCTGAACCACGCCACCAAGAACAACGACGTCGAATTGGCCAAGTCGAACATCCTGCTCGTCGGCCCGACCGGCTCGGGCAAGACGCTGCTCGCCCAGACGCTGGCCCGCATCCTCGACGTGCCGTTCACAATGGCCGATGCCACGACGCTGACCGAAGCCGGCTACGTCGGCGAAGATGTCGAGAACATCATTCTGAAGCTGCTGCAGAGCGCCGACTACAATGTCGAGCGGGCGCAGCGCGGCATCGTCTACATCGACGAGGTCGATAAAATCTCGCGCAAGTCCGACAATCCGTCGATCACGCGCGATGTTTCGGGCGAAGGCGTGCAGCAGGCCCTTCTGAAGATCATGGAAGGCACGGTTGCCAGCGTTCCGCCGCAAGGTGGCCGCAAGCATCCGCAGCAGGAATTCCTGCAGGTCGATACGACCAACATCCTGTTCATCTGCGGCGGCGCGTTTGCCGGCCTCGAAAAGATCATCTCGCGCCGCGGCAAGGGATCGTCGATCGACTTCTCAGCCAAGGTTACTGGCCCCGATGAACGCCGCATGGGCGAAGTGCTTCGCAACGTTGAGCCGGAAGATCTGCTGAAATTCGGTCTTATCCCCGAATTCATCGGTCGTCTGCCGGTTATCGCGACGCTTGAAGATCTCGATGAAACAGCGCTCGTGCAGATCCTGACCGAGCCGAAGAACGCGATCGTCAAGCAGTATCAGCGCCTGTTCGAGATGGAAGACGTCAAGCTGACGTTGACGCCGGAAGCGCTCAAAGCGATCGCCCGCAAGGCCATCGAGCGCAAGACGGGCGCTCGCGGTCTACGCTCGATCATGGAAGGCATTCTGCTCGATACGATGTTCGACCTGCCGACGCTGAAGGGCGTTGAAGAAGTCGTGATCGGCCCGGAAGTTGTGGAAGGCTCGGCCAGCCCGCTGCGCATCTATTCTGACCGCGCCGAAGAAAAAGGTTCGACTGCCTAACGTTGACTGCGGCGGCGAGGCTGTTTCACGGCCTCGCACCCGCTCTTGATCTGGGGGCTTTGGTTCCCATTTGTTCGGTGGGAGATTTACGTTTTCACTTCCAAGCCGGGACCGTCCGGACAAAAGTGCAAAAAAGCATCTCGCCCGCGCCTCGCGCTCACGAGAACTCCGCATGATCCCCAGCGAAATGGGGTGGCTGCCTTAAAAAGGGGCCGGCGGCGTGGCTCAAAAGTGGAACGGGGTGTGCAATGCACCGGTGGCCCGCTCTGGGGTCCGGTCGCGACCATAGGTAAGTGAAATGAGCGAAGACAAAAAGACCAAGGAAAAGGCCGGCGGCAAGGAACTCTATCCGGTTCTCCCGTTGCGCGACATTGTGGTCTTCCCGTACATGATCGTGCCGCTGTTCGTTGGCCGCGAGAAGTCGATCGCGGCGCTCGAAGAGGTGATGCGTGCCGACAAGCAGATCCTGCTTGCCGCGCAGAAAAACGCAGGCGACGACGATCCGGCGACTGACGCGATCTATGAGATCGGTACGCTCGCTAGCGTGCTGCAATTGCTGAAGCTGCCGGACGGCACCGTGAAGGTGCTCGTCGAAGGCAGCGCGCGCGCCAAGGTGGTTCGCTACACTGACAACGACAACTATTTCGAAGCCGAAGTTGAGCGGGTTGTCGATCAGCCCGGCGCCAAGGACGAGCTGGAAGCACTGTCGCGTTCGGTCATCACGCAGTTCGAAAGCTACGTGAAGCTGAACAAGAAGGTGTCGCCGGAAGTGCTCGGCACTGTCAGCCAGATCGAAGATTACGCCAAGCTCGCCGATACGATTGCGTCGCATCTGGCGGTCAAGATTTCGGACAAGCAGGACGTTTTGGAAACGGCCACCGTTTCCGAGCGGCTTGAGCGCGTCTACACGCTGATGGAAAGTGAAATCTCGGTCCTTCAGGTCGAGAAGAAGATCCGTTCGCGCGTCAAGCGCCAAATGGAGAAAACGCAGCGCGAGTACTATTTGAATGAGCAGATGAAGGCCATTCAGAAGGAACTGGGCGACACCGACGAGCGCGACGACATCGCCGAGTTCGAAGAGAAGATCGAGAACACCAAGCTGTCGAAGGAAGCCAAGGACAAGGCGCTCGCCGAGCTGAAGAAGCTCAAGCAGATGAGCCCGATGTCGGCCGAAGCGACGGTGGTGCGCAACTATCTCGACTGGCTGCTGTCGATCCCGTGGGGGATCAAGGGCAAGGTCAAGAAGGATCTCGCCGAAGCGCAGGAGGTCCTCGACAAGGAGCACTACGGTCTCGAAAAGGTCAAGGAGCGCATTCTTGAGTATCTCGCGGTGCAGGCGCGCACCAACAAGCTGAAGGGCCCGATCCTGTGCCTCGTCGGTCCGCCCGGCGTCGGCAAGACGTCGCTTGGCAAATCGATCGCCAATGCCACGGGCCGCGAATTCGTGCGCATGTCGCTTGGCGGCGTGCGCGACGAAGCCGAGATCCGCGGTCACCGCCGCACCTACATCGGCTCGATGCCCGGCAAGGTCATCCAGTCGATGAAGAAGGCGAAGCGGACCAATCCGCTCTTCCTGCTCGATGAGATCGACAAGATGGGCCAGGATTTCCGCGGTGATCCGGCAGCCGCTCTGCTCGAGGTCTTGGATCCCGAACAGAACAGCACGTTCAACGATCACTATCTTGAAGTCGATTACGATCTCTCGAACGTGATGTTCGTGACGACGGCGAACACGCTCAATATTCCGCCGGCGTTGCTCGACCGTATGGAGATCATTCGTCTCGCCGGTTACACGGAAGACGAGAAGCTGGAGATCGCGAAGCGTCATTTGATTGCCGAGCAGCAGTCCAATCATGGGCTGGAGCCTGGCGAATGGATCGTCGAAGACGGCGCATTGCAGACGCTGATCCGCCGCTACACGCGCGAAGCCGGCGTCCGTTCGCTCGAGCGCGAGATCGCCAAGCTCGCCCGCAAGGCGGTCAAGGAGATCCTGACCTCGTCGAAGACGTCGATCACGGTCACCGGTGCCAACGTCCAGGACTACCTGGGCGTGCCGAAGTACCGTTATGGCGAAGCCGAACTGGAAGATCAGGTCGGCATCGTGACCGGTCTTGCGTGGACGGAAGTCGGCGGCGAGTTGCTGACGATCGAAGGCGTCATGATGCCCGGCAAAGGCAAAATGACGGTCACCGGCAACCTGCGCGATGTGATGAAGGAATCGATTTCTGCCGCGAACGCTTACGTGCGCGCCCGCTCGGTCGAATTCGGCATCCATCCGAGCCTGTTCGAAAAGCGCGACATCCACGTGCACGTGCCGGAAGGCGCGACGCCCAAGGATGGACCGTCCGCAGGTGTCGCTATGGCAACCGCGATCATCTCGGTTTTGACGGGCATTCCCGTCCGCAAGGACGTGGCGATGACCGGCGAAATCTCGCTTCGCGGCCGTGTGCTTCCGATCGGTGGTTTGAAGGAAAAACTGCTCGCGGCTTTGCGCGGCGGCATCAAGACGGTTCTCATTCCAGAAGAGAACGTCAAGGATCTCGCCGACATACCGGCCGAAGTTAAGAAGAAGATTGAGATCGTGCCGGTTGCGCGTCTTGATGATGTGCTGAAGGTTGCGCTTTTGCGGATGCCCGATCCCATCAAATGGGATGAAGCGGCGGAAGCCGAAGCCATTGAAGCGCAGGAAAAAGATAAAGCCGGTACACGTATTACCGCGCATTGATCGTGCGGTATACTGAACCAACGTCAATTCGGCCCTGTCGCAGTGAATTGCGGCGGGGCCGATTTCATTTGTCAAACATTGAGCATTTTGACGCGCATTTCCCAGTAAATACGCTTGTTTTTCGCTTGACGCGAACGTGCTTTGGGCGCTTCTAACCCCGGTATGCGCGGCTTGCACCCCTGACTTAGGGCCGCTGCGGGCTCGATGCCCAGATTTCCACAAAGCACCACAATACGAGGACGTGCCAATGAGCAAAAAAGATTTGATCGACGCAGTTGCCCGTGACTGCGAGCTGACGAAGGAGAAGGCCGGTAGCGTCGTTGACGCGGCTCTTGCCCACATCCGTGCGTCGCTGAAGGAAGGCCATGAAGTTCGTATTCCGGATTTCGGTACGTTCAAGGTCGCTGCCCGCAAGGCGCGCGAAGGACGTAACCCGGCGACCGGCAAGACCATCCAGATCCCGGCATCCAACGTGCCGAAGTTCACGCCTGCCAAGGGCCTGAAGGATGCGTTGAACTAATTGCTTTGCGGCACGACGGCGATCGCTGAGGTGAACGCGCGTGCACCACGAGGCAGTGTCTGGGGCTGCCGACCAATCGGGTTCACGGACCTTCCGTTCGGGTATCGAAGAAAAGGCGCATCATTTCGGTGCGCTTTTTCTTTTTCGCGCCGCCACCTTGCGGTAAAGTCTCTTCGGGCCTAAGAGAACTGCCGTTGGTTCGGGAGGTTAGCTCAGCGGTAGAGCGTCTCGTTTACACCGAGAATGTCGGGGGTTCGATCCCCTCACCTCCCACCATGACTTTGGCACCGCCAATTCCACCCGATCTTCGAGTCGATTAAACGTCCGCCCCGCTGGCTTCAAGCGTACTGTCGGCATGCCGCCAGCAACCCCCCCCGGACAGAAGGCTGCTGGCAGGGGGGCCCCGGGCGGGGGGGGCCCCCCCCCCCCCCCCCCGGGGGGCCCCCCCCCCCCGGGGGGAGGGGGGGGGGCAGGGGAGGGGGCCCCGCCCGGGGGCCGGCCCCCCCCCGCCCCCCGGGGCCCCCCCCCCCCCCCGGGCCCCCGCGGGGCGGGCCCGGGGGCGGGCCCCCCCGCCCCCCCCCGCCCCCGGCCCGGCCCCCCCCAGAAGAGGGCCCCCCCCCGGGGGCGGGCCACGCCCCCCCCCCCCCCCCCCCCCGGCCCCCCGCGGCCCCGGGCGCACAGGGGGGCCGGGGGCGCCGGGGGGGGGGGGGGGGGGGGGGGGGGGGGGGGGGGGGGGGGGGGGCGCGGTGGGGGGGCCGCGGGGCGGAGAAGGGGGCCCCGGGAAGAAGGAAAACGAGGAGGGGGGCCCGGGGGGGGCGCCCCCCCCCCCCCCCCCCCCCCGCCCCCCCGCCCGGGCCCCCCGGGGGCCGGGGAGGCCCGAAAGCCCCCCCCGGAAAAACCGCCGGGGCGGGGCGCCCCCACCCCCGGCGGGGGGCGCCCGGGGGGGGGCCCGGGGGGGCGGGGGCCCGCCCCCCCCCCCCCCCCCCGGGGGAGGCCCACCGCCGGCGGGGGCCGCGGGGGGGCCGGGGCCCCGGGGGGGGGGCGCCGGGCCCGGGGGGGGGGGCGGCCGGTGCCCGCCCCCCCCCCCCCCCGGGGCCCCCCCCCCCCCCCCCCCCCCCCGAAGGGGCCCGGGGGGGGGGGGGAGGGCGGGGGGGGGCCGGCGCTCGTGGCGTTGATTATTTTGCCGGCGGCGGAACGAAGGCCGGCATCCCGACTGAGGGTCTTTCAAGAGTGCTTGGGCAAGCGTACCACGATCAAAACGACCATCTTACCGTCGCGGCAGCCGACTGGGATCAGGCGCCAAAAGCCCCCCCCCCCCCCCCCCCCCCCCACCAACGGCCGGGGCGCCCGCGCCCACGCTTTGCGGTAACCTCGGGGAACTAGCCCGTGGCTGTTGGGGTTATGAGGGAAGGTGTGGTGTAAGCTTAGGGGCGGCCAAGCCGAACAACTCGGTCGGATTCAGTCTTGCTGAGTTGGCGCGGGCGCGCCACATAACAGCAGCCGTTTGCAACCCAGGAGATTACCGTGGCCCTTTCTATGTATCAGGCATCCGTTCCGGCGTTTCAGAAGCACCTGCACGCGCTGGATGGGCTGCT
Organism: Hyphomicrobium sp.; assembly: GCA_016716675.1. Lineage (GTDB taxonomy): Bacteria > Pseudomonadota > Alphaproteobacteria > Rhizobiales > Hyphomicrobiaceae > Hyphomicrobium_B. Next base: position 305,641 of record JADJVG010000001.1, on the reverse strand, counting down.
CGATAAGGCGGCCGCGTATGCGAGCGCCAAGAAGGTCGATCCGTCGGTGCTGTTGTCGGCGCGGCTCTATCCCGACATGTTCGAACTGACGCGCCAGGTTCAGGCCGTTACCGATTTCGCGAAGGCCGCTCCTGCGCGTCTCGCAGGGGTTCCCGTGCCGAGCTACCCTGATACCGAGACGACCATTCCTGAACTCAAAGCGCGCATCGCCAAAACGCTGGCGTTTCTCGACACGCTGAAGCCCGAGCAGATGCAAGGTTCGGAATCCAAGTCGTTCACGATCAAGGTCGGTCCCAATGACATGACCTTCACGGCGCCCGACTATCTGATGCACTTCGCGCTGCCGAACTTCTATTTCCACTGCGCCACCGCCTACGCGATCCTGCGACACAATGGCCTCGACATTGGCAAGCGCGATTTTATGCGCCGCCAAGGTTGAAGCCCGGCAGCCGTCATGCGCGTCGTCGTTGCCGATCCCGTCCACTATGCAAGCGTCAAGCGCGTGCTGGTGGACGCCTTTGGCGGAGACGATGAAGCCTCGCTGGTTGACGAACTCCGCGCGGCCGGCGACGCCGCGGTCGAACTCGTCGCCCTGGACGATCAGGGCCGCGTCGCGGGCCATGTGATGTTCTCGAATCTGAGGATCGAATGTGATGGCGGCGCTGAGGGCGCGGTCGCCTTGGCCCCGCTGGCCGTCAGGCTAGATTGCCGCAACCAGGGTGCCGGCGGTCTGCTGGTCACGCACGGCCTTGATGCCTGCCGCCAGCTGGGGAAGGTTGCAGCCGTCGTCCTAGGAGACCCCGGTTACTACGGCCGTTTCGGCTTCTCAGGCGACGCTACACAGGGCTTTAGCTGTGTTTTTGAAGGCCCGTATTTGCAGGCCTTGGAGCTTGCCCCAGGCGCGCTGCAGCGCGGCCAGGGACGGCTGATTTATGCCCGCGCCTTCGATAGGTTTAGCGACGTTTCTCCGTAAAAGTTCGCCACCAGTCTCCTTGACACCGTGTCACCAAGCACGTATCAGCATCCTCGTGACACGGGCGCCGATGAGGCGCCCGTTACGTTCTGGTTTGCGGGAGTAGCTCAGTTGGTTAGAGCGCCGCCCTGTCACGGCGGAGGCCGCGGGTTCAAGTCCCGTCTCTCGCGCCAAACCATTTTTTCCTTTCAAGCAGATGAGCCCTCGACACGATCGAGGTGCTACCCGGGCAGGGCGGTATTTCAAGCCGCCGCGCGGGCATACGTTCCGAAAATCATAAGTCATTGATCTCGATCAGTGTGGGGATCACGCCGATCCGCGACCGTTGTCTCAGTTGCACTGCAAGAGGCGCTGCGTTAACACAAGCCACTAGCCCGATTGAGATTTTGCAAGCTCGATTCGGATCGTGCGCGTTGACCGCTCCATGCACGCTGAAAGCCCACCGAGAGCCGCACAATGACAGACCTGGTGACCCACTACCTGCCGATTATTGTCTTCCTCGCCGTCGCCTTGGCGATTGGCGCCGCGCTGCTGATCGCGCCGTTTCTGGTGGCGGTCCGCAACCCCGACCCCGAAAAGGTATCGGCCTACGAGTGCGGCTTCAACGCCTTCGACGACGCGCGCATGAAGTTCGACGTGCGCTTCTATCTGGTCTCGATCCTGTTCATCATCTTCGATCTGGAAATCGCCTTCCTGTTTCCGTGGGCCGTCGCCTTCAAGGACATCGGCAGCTTCGGGTTCTGGTCGATGATGACGTTCCTCGGCGTGCTGACGATCGGCTTCATCTACGAATGGAAGAAGGGCGCGCTCGAATGGGAGTGACCAGCCGCGACGATAACCTGCTGTTCGATCGTGTGTTCGACCGTGCGCGCGAAGGCGCAACCGGTGGTGCTCCGTCGGGCATCATCAAGCCGGACGATCCGTTCTTCATCGGCGTCAACAACAAGCTCGCCGACAAGGGCTTCCTCGTCACCACCACCGACGATCTGATCAACTGGGCCCGCACCGGCTCGCTGATGTGGATGACGTTCGGCCTGGCGTGCTGCGCGGTCGAGATGATGCAGGCGTCCATGCCGCGCTATGATCTCGAGCGCTTCGGCTTTGCGCCGCGCGCTTCGCCGCGCCAGTCGGACGTGATGATCGTTGCCGGCACGCTGACCAACAAAATGGCGCCGGCTTTGCGCAAGGTTTACGACCAGATGCCGGAACCGCGCTACGTGATCTCGATGGGATCATGCGCCAACGGCGGCGGCTACTATCACTATTCGTACGCGGTTGTGCGCGGCTGCGATCGGATCGTGCCGGTCGATATCTACGTGCCGGGCTGCCCGCCAACCGCCGAGGCGCTGCTCTATGGCGTGCTGCTATTGCAGCGGAAGATCCGCCGCACGGGCACCATTGAAAGATAGGCGCGGCTTGCGCCTTGCCGAACCACAGTTTGCGAGATGCCAAACACCGTTTGCGAGATGATTGTGCGATGACCGCTATCGACTTGACGCCAGAGATCTCCGCCAAGGCTGCCAGTGTAGTCGCATTCGGTGAGCAGACGCTGACGGTTGCCGCAACCGATCTCGTCGATGTGCTGACGTATCTGCGCGATGATCCGGCCTGCCAATTCGTGGTGCTGATCGACATTTGCGGCGTCGATTATCCCGAACGCGAAAAGCGCTTCGATGTCGTCTACCACTTGCTGTCGCCGCGCCTGAACAAGCGCATCCGCGTCAAGACCGAGACCGACGAGACGACGCCGGTTGCCAGCGTCAACGGCATTTTCCCGGCGGCCAACTGGTACGAGCGCGAAGCCTACGACATGTACGGCATCCGCTTTTCCGGCCATCCCGATCTGCGCCGCCTCTTGACCGACTATGGCTTCCAGGGTCATCCGCTGCGCAAAGATTTCCCGCTGACGGGCTTTGTCGAAGTTCGCTACGACGATGGCGCCAAGCGCGTCGTCTATGAGCCGGTGAAGCTCAATCAGGAATTCCGCAACTTCGATTTTGAAAGTCCGTGGGAAGGCCCCAACTACATTCTTCCAGGCGACGAGAAGGCAAGCGGTAAAGCGTAACGTCCATGAAACCGACGCTTCAAGCAGGTGCCAGCAGCGAATTCCCGTTCCGGGTTCCGGCCGAGAAGACGGTGCCGCATCTTTACCCCGAAGCCCATGAGTTCCAGCAAATGCCGACGGTGTTTGCGACCGGCTTCATGGTTGGGCTGATGGAGTGGACGTGCTTGAACGTGCTTGCTCCGCATCTTGAGGACGGCGAGGGGTCGCTTGGCATCCACATCAACGTTTCGCATTTGGCGGCAACCGTGCCCGGCCAGACGGTGACGGTGGTGGCCGAGTGCAGCAAGGTTGAGGGCCGCAGGGTCACGTTTCACGTCAAGGCACACGACGGAATCGATCTGATTGGCGAAGGCGAACACGTCCGCATGGTCGTCAATTGGGAAAAGTTCGAGCAGCGCGTCAACGACAAAGCCAAACGGGCGCGCGTCGCGGGTATCACGCGGAAAGCAGGATAAGAGCAATGGCCGAAGCAGAAATCCGCAATTTCAACATCAACTTCGGGCCGCAGCATCCGGCCGCGCACGGCGTGTTGCGCCTGGTGCTGGAACTCGACGGCGAGGTGGTCGAGCGCGTCGATCCGCATGTCGGCCTGCTGCATCGCGGCACCGAGAAGCTGATCGAGCACAAGACCTACCTGCAGGCGATCGGCTATTTCGACCGGCTCGATTACGTCGCGCCGATGAATCAGGAGCACGCCTTCTGCCTCGCCGCCGAGAAGTTGCTGCAACTGGAAGTGCCGCGTCGTGGCCAGTTGATCCGCGTGCTCTATTCGGAAATCGGCCGTATCCTGTCGCATCTGTTGAACGTCACGACGCAGGCTATGGACGTTGGCGCGCTGACGCCGCCGCTGTGGGGCTTCGAAGAGCGCGAAAAGTTGATGGTGTTCTATGAACGCGCGTCCGGCTCGCGCATGCACGCCAAGTATTTCCGCATCGGCGGTGTGCATCAGGACCTGCCGGAACAGCTGATCGATGATATCGCAGCCTGGTGCGATCCGTTCCACAAGGTCGTCGACGATATCGAAGTGCTCTTGACCGATAACCGCATTTTCAAACAGCGCAACGTCGATATCGGCGTCGTGTCGCTTGATGACGCGTTCGCGTTGGGCTTCTCGGGTGTCATGGTGCGCGGCTCGGGCGCGGCGTGGGATCTGCGCAAGGCGCAGCCCTATGAGTGCTACAGCGAATTCGATTTCGACATTCCGATCGGCAAGAACGGCGACTGCTACGACCGCTACCTGATCCGTATTCAGGAAATGCACGAGAGTGCGAGAATCATGAAGGCCTGCTGCGCGAAGCTGAAGGCTGCCGACGGGCAGGGGCCGGTATCGGCGACCAACAAGAAAGTCGTGCCGCCGAAGCGCGGTGAGATGAAGCGCTCGATGGAAGCGCTGATCCATCACTTCAAGCTCTACACCGAAGGCTTCCACGTGCCGGCCGGCGAAGTCTATGCGTGCGTCGAAGCGCCGAAGGGCGAGTTCGGCGTCTATCTGGTGTCCGACGGCTCGAACAAGCCCTACCGCTGCAAGATCCGCGCGCCGGGCTTCCCGCATCTGGCCGCCATGGACTTCATCAACCGCGGCCACATGCTGGCCGACGTCAGCGCCATCATCGGCTCGCTCGACATCGTGTTCGGCGAGATCGATCGATGAGCGAAAATCCGGAGATGATCCTCTGCGAGGGCCACGGCGAGCAGCCGCCGTCGTTCGTTTGCCTGCACTTGGCGGAATCGCAGCCCGACGACGCCACGATCGGCTTCCACTGGAATTGCGAGGGCGGCGATCTATTGGCCAATTGTGATGCGTGCGAAGCGCATGCGGGTGACGATGGCTTCCTGGCCGACGACTACTTTGAAGAAAACTTCGTCGTCATCTGCCGTAGCTGCTTTATCGAAATGGCCGGTGCAAACGGCGTTTCCAGCGGCGCGATAACCGAAGCCGAAGCCGCCGCGCAAGCGGGCGCCGCTTAAGGAATTAATCTGTTGTCCGAACTCCCGAAGTGCCCGAAGTGCGGCTCTGAACATACCTATGAAGACGGCGCGCTGTTCGTGTGCCCTGAGTGCGCGCACGAGTGGTCGCCGTCCGCCGCCGCAGCAGACGAGGACGAAGGGCCGCGCGTTGTCAAAGATGCGGTTGGCAACGTGCTCGCCGACGGCGACACCGTGACGGTCATCAAGGATCTCAAAATTAAAGGCTCGTCGTCGGTCGTGAAAATCGGCACCAAGGTGCGCAACATCCGCCTGATCGATGGCACCGGCGGCCACGACATCGACTGCAAAATCGACGGCGTCGGCCCCATGCAGCTCAAAAGCGAGTTCGTGAAGAAGGCTTGAGGCTGACGCTAGGCCGTGCGGTGCGCGCTGAGAAACGCGACGGCGGCATCAATGTGCATGAGAAACTCGTGCGGAGCGTACATCGTATCTTCGATGTTTAGGTTCGCCCAATTGCCCTCGACGACATCGTCGAGCATTGCAATCCAACGATTGTAGTTGGCCGCATCGACTTGCTCGTCGTCATCCAGCTCCTCGACATGCTCGCGCACCTTTTCCAGCGCGGCGATGACGGCATTTAGTCTTGCGTCGGCAGACGACATTTGACGGCCTTTCGAATGGTGCGCGCGACTCGTATCATGCCTCAATCGTAGCGCGCTTGTCCGCGGTGGGCATAGGTGCGACTGCGGTCACGCATTGAGGTGTTGATCAGTTTTGGGCTGCAACTGCAACTTCGTCACGAATCGGCTTAGCTCTTACGTTCGATTGGTGTGAGGGGTTTCAAATCATGGGTGCGGTGCGCAAGGCGAACGCAAAACAGCTGGCGGATGAAAGCGCTTATATGGGCGTCACGCAGTCGGCGCGCGGTTTTCGCTGGCAGGAGCGGCTTGCGACACCTGCCGATCATGCGCTTGCAACCGCGATCAGCCAGCACCACGGATTGCCGGATCTGATGGGTCGCGTACTCGCCGCGCGTGGCGTTGGTCTCGACGACGTGCCGGTGTTCCTCGATCCCGCGCTCAAATCGCTGATGCCAGACCCGAGCACGTTGCGCGACATGGACAAATGTGCGGCGCGCATCGCCGACGCCATCGAGGCCAGCGCCCCTGTCGCGATATTCGGCGACTATGACGTTGACGGCGCCTGTTCGTCGGCGCTGCTGGCGCGCTTTCTTGATCATCACGGCACGCCGGCGCGCATCTATATCCCGGATCGCATCTTCGAAGGCTACGGTCCGAACGCGGCGGCCATCGAAACGCTCGTCAAAGAAGGCGCCAAGCTGATCGTGACGGTGGACTGCGGCACGACGAGTTTCGAGCCGTTGGCTGCCGCCAAGCGCTTGAACACCGACGTGCTCGTGATCGATCACCACCAAGCCGATGAGACGCTTCCCGACGTGCATGCGGTCGTTAATCCGAACCGGCAGGACGATATTTCGGGGCAAGGCAACTTGTGCGCGGCGGGCGTCGTATTCCTCGTGCTCGTGGCTATCACGCGCGAACTGCGCAAGCGGAATTTCTATGGCGAGATCGGAGCCCCCGATCTGCTGGCGCTGCTCGATCTCGTTTCGCTGGCAACCGTTGCCGACGTCGTGCCGCTGACCGGGCTCAATCGTGCCTACGTCAAGAAAGGGCTGGCGGTGATGCACGCGCGCGGCAACACCGGCTTGACCGCGCTTGGTGATGCCGCTGGCCTGACGCAAGCGCCGACGCCGTATCACTTGGGTTTCATTCTCGGGCCGCGCATCAACGCGGGCGGGCGCATTGGCGAAGCGGCGCTGGGCGCCAAGCTGTTATCGACGAGCGACCCAATCGAAGCGGCGCGCATCGCTGAATTGCTCGACCGCTTGAACAAGGAACGCAAATCGATTGAGACGGCGGCGCTTGAAGAAGCCATGGCCATCGCGGAACAGCAGGTCGAGGCCGATCCTAACCGCGCCATCGTGATTGTCGGCTCGGAAGCCTGGCACAAAGGCATCGTCGGGCTCGTCGCAAGCCGCTTGGTTGAGCGCTTCCGTAGACCCGCGTGCGTTCTCGCCTGGGATAAATCGGGTGACGACAAACCGGGAGACGGCACAGGATCGTTGCGCTCCGTTGCCGGTGTCGATCTTGGCGCGGCGGTGCGTGCTGCTGTCGCTGAAGGATTGCTCATCAAGGGCGGCGGACATGCGATGGCGGCCGGCCTCACCGTCAAGCGCGAGAAACTTGCCGCGCTCGATAAGTTCCTCTCCGCTGAGATGATCGACGCCGCGTCCGGCGCACGCACCGCCGCGGCCCTCGAAATCGACGCGGCGCTTATGGCGTCGGGCGCCACTGCCGACGTCGTGCATCTGTTGGACCGCGCCGGCCCCTACGGCCAAGGCAACGTGCAGCCGCGTTTCGTGTTTCCAGCCCATCGGGTGAAATTTGCCAAGGTCGTCGGCGATGCCCACGTCCGCGCCGTGCTCGAAGGTGGCGACGGCGGACGGCTCGAAGCCATCGCTTTCAGGGCCGCCGGCCAACCGCTTGGCGACGCGCTTTTGGGCGCTGGCGGGCTGCCGCTTCACGTCGCCGGCCACCTACGTCGCGACACCTGGGGGGGGCGCGAAAAGATCGAACTGCAGATCGACGACGTGGCCGATCCGCGCAAGGCCGGATAGGCCGCCATTTTGCCGGGAAACGGCATTCCCGGCGCCCATACTGTCGCAGTCGAGAGTTCGAATGCGTGGCTTGCCAAGGTGCCCCAAAGCTGACTATACGGTGGCTGCGCTTAGCGGCGCGGCTGCTCCCTTCGTCTATCGGTTAGGACGCGAGATTTTCATTCTTGAAAGAGGGGTTCGATTCCCCTAGGGAGCGCCATTTCAGCATCATCTACAAGTCGATGATGCTACCGCGCCGTAGGCGCTGATAGCCGCAGTTCAGCGTCCGATATTTCAAATTTTACCAATCCGCCTGCAATTCGACATCCAATCGGTCAAAGCCGCCGTTCAACCTGCATAGGCACATGCTGTCGTGGAGGTTTCGATGCGTGCGCTGCGATCGGATCGGAGAGGTATCCGGCTAGCAGCCATCGCGGCCGGCGTGGCGATGTTTTGGATAGCGCCACTCAGCGCCGCTGATTTCACCGCCCGTCAGGTGACCGAAACCTTCTACAAAGCGACAACCGGCGCGCCGCCTGATTTTTCAGGCCGTGATTTGAGCTTCCTCGATCTGGCTGGTCTCGATTTCAAAGGCGCGATGCTGTCGGGCGCAAATCTCTATGGCTCCGATCTCACGAAAGCAAACCTGAAGGGCAGCAACCTATCGGGCGTCATGCTCGATCGCGCGGCGATCGTCTCAGCCGATTTTTCCGGCGCCAACCTTGAAGGCGCGTCGCTGCTGCGCCGAGCATTAACGTCGCGCTCGACCGCAATCCGCGGGATGCGCCAAAATTTGCAGATGCCAATCTGCGCGGCATCCGCATTGCGGCAATGATGGACGGCGCCGATTTCCGCGGCGCCGATATGACGGACGCGCACCTGGGGCCCTATGATCTGCGCGCCGATATGTCGAGCATGCCGGGGTCCATTTTGCGCGGCAGTGATTTTTCGGGGGCAATCCTACGACGCGCCGACTTGATGTGGGCGAAGCTCAGGTTTTCAAAGTTTGTCGGGGCCGATCTGCGCGACGTGAATTTCGTCGGGGCTAATCTCTCGATGTGCGATTTTTCGGGAGCCGATCTGACGGGCGCTAATCTTATGGACGCCGATCTCGACGGGGCAAATCTGTCAGGCGTGCGCGGATTCGATAGTGTTAATGGCGGTGACTCAATCAAGAATCTAGACCGTGCGATACGCTGACGCCGTTCCAGCATGTTGCACTGCAATCACGGGCGCACCGCTCAGGCCGCATTTTTCTAGTCCACATGATCATTTTGCTGCCACCTCACCGCGCTTGTCATGGTAGCTGCCATGGGCAATCATGCGGCACTATGCGGAGGTTTTGAAGGGGTGGACGCGATCAGGTTAAAATCAGGAGCGCATTTGCTGGCCGTGCACGTCTGCATGGCGATGGTGCTGGCGCCGGCGCAGGTGTCGGCGGCGGATTTGACCGCCCGCGACGTCACGGTCAAGTTCCACGAGGCCGAACCCAATAAACCTGTCGATCTTTCGGGGAAGGATCTTTCGAACCTCGATCTCGCGGGGCTCAACTTCAAATCGGCCGTTCTGGAGAAAGCCAATCTCTATGGCGCGGATCTCACATCCGCCAACCTCTCCGGAACGGATCTTCGCGGCGCCAAACTGGATCGGGCCATCCTGATGCGGACGGATTTCTCCGGCGCCAATCTGGAGGGCGCGACGATACTGGCGCCGAGCGTATTCAGCGATGCAACGTTCAATTATGCCGACGCACCCAACTTCACAGGCGCCAAGATGGCGGGTGCTCGCATTGCTGCACGCATGGACGGCGCGAATTTCACCGGCGCCGATCTTTCCGGCGTTTGGATCGGGCCGAGCGAGCGCGGTTCTGAAGCAGGCATGGCGCCGTCGTCACGCAGTCCGGGTATGAATTTCACCGACGCGAATTTGAGCGGCGCGGTGATCAAGGAAGTCGAAATGATCTTCGCGCGTTTCACCAACGCCAATCTGTCGGGTGCAAAGTTGATCAACGTCGATCTCTCGCGCGCCGATCTTTCGGGAGCCGACCTGACTGGCGTCGAACTCACTGGTTGTAATCTCGACGGCGCCAATTTAACCGGCGTCAAAGGATTTGACACGGTCACGGGCTTGGCCAGTGTGCAAAATCTCGATAAGGCACAGCGCGAGTGAGGTTCTGCAAGGTGTTCTCTAAATTCCAGAAGATGTTTGCTGCAGCTAAGCTGGTCGCACCGCTCGTCGCGTTGGCGTGGCCGGTCGCCGTGCCGGCGCTTGCGCAAGACGTGCAAGTCGATACGGCGTTGATTGTTTCGGTCGATGTTTCAAATTCCGTCGATTCCGAGCGCTATACGCTGCAGATGGAAGGCATCGCGAAAGCGCTGGAAGACCCGAGCGTGATAGAAGCCATTATCAGCGGGCCCAATGGCGGCATTCTGTTTTCGATGATGACGTGGGCCGACCGGCCGGCGTTCACGCTGCCGTGGATCAAGATTTCAAGTAAGGCGGATGCGCTGGCTGCCGCCGCAAAGGTTCGCAAGCTGCCGCTTGTGGGCGGCGAATTCACCTGCATGACCAGGATGCTGCGCTCGGCGAACGATAAAGTCGTGCCGCAGATTCCTGCCAAGGCGCTGCGTGTGGTGATTGATGTATCGGGGGATGGCCCCGATAACTGCAATGCCGAAGAGCCGATCGAGACCGTTCGCGACGAACTCGTCGCTAACGGTGTAACGATCAACGGCTTGCCGATCCTGCTCGGGGCAGACGCGGGCGGCGCGGCGGGCGCAGTGGTGCCCAATGCCGCCGATAAAGCCGCTGCCAAAGCCGCCGCCGACCCGAATGGGCTCGAAGAGTGGTACCGCACGCATGTGCAGGCCGGTAACGGTAGCTTCGTGCTTCCAGCCGACGGCTACGGCGATTTCGCCCGCGCTATCCGCCAGAAATTCGTGATCGATATAAGCGGAATAACGCCGCCGCAGAAATTAGCACGGCGCCCGCTCGAAAATCGGTTTTGTTACGCTTGAGGGTGCTGCCGAGGTTGCGGAAACAGTGGCGCCCGCGAAGCTCAATTAACCTCGCGCCGCCGCCGATCCCGCCGGTTATCGAGGTCTTCCGGATAAAGCAAAGGCGCAGACTGGGTCTGCCCCTTATCTATGCCTGAAGCCATAATGTTCCGGGGAGAGCGCGGCTTCCCGCCGACGGCAACGTTTCTCTAGATGTCGTCCTCGGTGGAGTTTGCGCAACGCCACTTCTTGATCTGCCAACCCGGATGCTCTTCTGACCACTGGGCGAAGTGCGGTGGCGCGTGCATCGCGCACCGGCTCGGATCGATATCGGTCGATAGCGGAATTTTGTAGTCCTTGCAGACGCCCGGGTCGTTCGCCATGCAGGCTGATAGAATGATTGCAAGCATTGTCTGACCTATCCCTGCGCTGGGTTCACCTCAGAGGATCGGCAATCCCTCGTTATGTTGACCACACGTGCGGCGCTTACCGAGCAGGTGCGGCGCACGTCGCACCACGTAACGTCGCGACGCCACGCGCGACGTGACCACGATGCTACATCTCTCAACTGGTACGGGGATTACCCGGCCGCGGATTTCTTCCTGCCGGGTGCCGTCAAATCCTGCGGATCAGGCCGCTGGCAACAGGATTTCGCCCTTGCCGATGGTCGCCATGTCGCCAGCAATTTTACGGACAAACAATGGCATAGGTTTCGGTGCGAGATCGCCGAGTGTCGCCTTCAAATAGCGCGACAGAATGCGGACGATCACGAGATCGTGATTGCCGCAGTCGACGAAGGTCGGCAGCAAGCGTTCGACGCCCGAGCCGATCAGGGTGCCGCGGCGCATCATCAGGCCGGGTTCAACGCCGAAGCCGCCCTCGGCCCAGATCGTGCCGCCAATCATCCGCGAGCCTGCCACTGGGCCGGTCTTCCCGCGCACAATCACCGTGCCGCGTCGCATTTTGTCGCCAGCTCGCGCGCCGACGTTGCCTTCGACAACCACGATGCCGCCGATCATGCCGAAGCGATCGCCCGACAGGATTCCACCCAGGTTGTTACCGGCGTTGCCGGCAACATGGATCAAGCCGCCCGACATGCACGACGCCAGGTAGTTTCCGGCATTGCCGCGAATTTCGACCTTGCCGCCCTTCATCTTGCGACCTGCATAGGCACCGACATTGCCGATCACGCGGATGGTGCCGCTCTCAAGACCGTCGCCGATATGATCGAGCGTCGCGCCAGCCCCTTCGATGGTGATTTCGTCGCCGCATGTGCCGGAGATGTCGAACGCATCGCCGACCGTCAGCGCGTCGCGCCCCATGCCGACTTTCAACCGCGCAATCTCGTGGCTGGCAAGCGTCGCAAGGTTGGCGGGATTGAGTGCCGAAAGATCAAGCCGCTCGGTCGCTGGCGCCTTCAGGCGGAATGTTAAGCCGCTCATCAGATCAGATCCTTCAGGTGGTAATGATGCTGCCCGAGTTTGCCGCCGTAGTTGCCAGCGGTGATGCGGGTCACGCCTTTCTTGGCGCCGATATCTGTGACGGCCTTGAGGCCGACGCGCATGGCTTCCGCGACGCGTGCCGATGTCAACCCGTCGATCACGATCTCCAGCACGGCCAGTGTGCCCGCTGTCAGCTCGCTCTTGGTCGCACCGCGCAACGTCGGGCAGAACGCGTCGTTCGTCGATGCAAACATGCCGGCATATTTGGTGCCGACCTTCGAACCGGAGCGCACGATGCCGCCCGGGAACGGCGTGATCACGTCGTCGATCTTGGCGATCGCTTCGACGGCGGCTTCCGTGGTTTCGAGAAGCCCGGCGCGATCCGTGCCGACGATCAGCATGTTGCCGCCGCCGACCGCATCCGTCGTGACACCGGTCGTTTCTTCAATGACAAACTCGCCATCCATCACCGGCACGCGCCAATAGCGGCTGTTGCCGAGCTTCTTGGCGGTCTGGAAGCCATCGCCGAAAAAGCGCGGGGCCTTTCCGAGGCCAATCCGCAGGGGAGCGTCGAGACCCGAGAAGCACGCGGAACCTGGCGAGGTTAGCACGCATTGGCCGATGCGGTTTTTCACCTGCCCGATGAGGGCGTCGGGCGAGAACCCGAAAATCAAAATGCGCACGCCGGGCCGGCCGTCGGGCGTTTCATCGGGTGACAATTCGCGATCAAGGCCGCATTCCGCGCCGCAACCGATGACTGACGTGCCGAAGCCTGTGGCCGTGACGGCCGCGATCTTCGCCCACTTCATCGTGTCGGCGGTGATGATGATGCCGGTGCCGCTCATGCCGAAAGCTTCAGCGAACGTGTCATCAACGAACACGCCATTGATGTCTTTGCCAGCGAGTTTTGTGTGATGACTGCTCATGCCGTGCGTGCCCCCGTCGGTTGCACGATGATTTCCCCGCGGCCGCGATCGACGATCTCCTCGTCGGACAGTCGGAAGTTTTCCATGCGAACCGTGTGGAAGTCGTCGAAGTAGGACTTCAACGACTTCTCGATTGCTTTGTCGTAGGACGGGCGGGCGACATGCGTCGCGCCGACCACGACCTTGACGATCTTACCGTCGCGAACGATCAGCTCGCCGTTCTTGAACACGAGTTCGGGCTTTTCGAACATCGCTTCGCGATTTGGGTTGTCGTCGTACACCGTGATATCGGCACAGGCGCCGACGCCCAGGTGGCCACGATCCTTGAGGCCCAGGCTCTTGGCCGGTCCGGCGCGCGTCATGATCGCGATTTCGTAGAGTGAATATTCGCGGTCGAGCGACGCCAGCGCCGAGTATTTCAGCGCATCCTGGTTGATCGTGCCCATGACCTCCTTGCGGAATGTCTTATCCATGAGCAAGCGGATCAAATGCGGATAGCAGGTGAACGGGCCACCGTTCGGGTGGTCGGTTGTCAAGAAGATGCGCCACGGATCGTTGACCATCAGGAACACTTCGAGGCCGATCGCCCACTGCAGCGCATTGACGAACGACTTGTCGCGATACTTGAAGGGCACCACACCGCAACCGGCATCGCACTCGATGTCCATGACCACCACTTCTTGGGGTCGGCCGAGCGCGTGTTGACGAACTGGCGCATGCTGTCGCCGGATGCCGTGCAGGTCTGGCCGAACATCACCTGACCGATGTCGATCGACACGTTCTTGTGGGCGTTGACCGCTTCCGCCACGCGCGCCGCGCCCGACGAGAACTTCATGTCGCCTTCGGTATCGTAGCTGTGGAACTGGATGTGGGTCAGATGGATCGGCAGGCCGTTGGAGCCGCGAATGGTGTCGAGCGTCGTCTCGACGCCGCCAGGCACACCGAGGTTGCAGCCGTGAATGTGGATCGGATGGGCGACGCCCAGTTCCTTGAGGCCGCGGGCGAGCGTGAGAATGATTTCGCGCGGTGTCACGCCGTAATAGACGTGCTGCTCATCAAGGTTGAGCTGGCGTTGATTGAACTTGAAGGCGCTAATGCCACCGGGGTTCACGATCTTGACGGCGATGGCTTGCGCCGCGTGCATGGTCCAGCCGATGTAATCCTTGATGGCCGAGAAATCAGCTTTGCCAGCGAGCTGGCGCAGGAAGTAGTCATCTGAGCCGAGCATCACGAAGGCGCCCTTGTCGATGATCGACACGTCGCCCATTTCCATGTGTGCCTGACGGGCGTTGGCCGGTAGCATCGCCGGTTCGAAGGCCGCCGTGTAGCCCATCTCGGCGTACCGGTAGCCGGTGGTCATCGAGGACGGCACCGCATGGCCGCAGCCCGAGCGCGTTAGCGCCGTGCGCGCAACTTCGTTGCCGATATGATCTTCCGGCATCAGCATGCGGCCGATCGTGACCTTGCCGCCGCCGATGTGCGAATGCGGGTCGATGCCGCCCGCCATCACAACGCGCCCGTTCAGCGCATATTCCTGATCAATCTTGGCGCCCGGTGTAGGCGAGACGATGCGGCCGTTCTCGACATAGACGTCGCGAACCACGCCATCGACGCCGTTCGCGGGATCGTAGACTTTGCCGCCGGTTAACTTGATGAGCATGTTTGCAATCTCGGAGAGGAAAGAGACTTAAAGGGCTGCTTGGATCTGAGCCAAAACGTCGGCGGCGCTTGGGAGCGACGACCGGCCGAGGTTTTGAAGCGGCAGCGACACGACGTTATCACAGCGCACGATCAGTCCGTCGTGATCCACACCCGGTGTTCCAATAGGAATGAATACGGCTGGTGGACGCGCGAGCTTGAGACCCGGCGTGCCGAGCACGATTGTCGGCACATCGGTATCGGGCGGGGAAAGTGTCGTCGTGTAGGCTGCCACCCACACCAGCAGATCGCTCTCCTTGTTGGCGAGCAATGAAGCGGTGGCGTAGCGTTCGACGTCGTAATCCGGCTTGCCGCTTGCGAACGAGACGCGCAGCGGGAAGCCCGATTGCCAGGCGCAGACCGCGCCGGCTGTCACCGCGCCCTCGTTGCCGCCGAGCGAAAGACCGGCGAAACGCGACGTTAAATTGATGTCCTTGATGAACTCGCAGGCTGCCTGAACGGTCAGGTCGGCATCGGGGAAATTTAAGCTCGGCGGCGCCCACACGATCACGCCGTAGGTTGCCGATTTGCAGCGCTCAAGCAGGTTTTCGACCTGGGCGCGCGGCAGCCCGCCGATCGTATCGCCAGGAATGTCGATGCCCTTGGCCATTGCACGCATCGCAACCATGATCTCGCCAAGCCGCTCGGCCTTGGCCGGAATCGACACGACTTCGCCAATCGGTTGCCGACCGCGCCCGACTGGTCGAGGCCTTCACCAAGGAAAACAACAGTGCGTTTGGGTGGGTTATCCCAGAACATGGAGCGTTCGTTGCACACGACGCGTTCGAAGAAACGCGGATGCATCTGGTGAATGTCGCTGCCGAGCATGATGAACAGGTCGGCGCGGTTGCGGGCTTCCGTGAGCGTGGTCGTGACCCAGCCGCTAGACTGTAGTACGCGGAAGTTGCGGTATTGAGCTTCACTCAACGCATGGTCGACGACGCCACCGATCCACCGTGTTCTCTTTCTCTCTCTCTCTCTCTCTCTCCCTCTCTCTCTCTCTTCTCTCCCTCTCTCTCTCGTCGGCGATCGCCATGGCGGCGCGCGTGCTGCCCCGCCGACATCGGTGCCAAGCCCACCGAATATCGGCAATCGCGAGGCCTTAACCATACGCGCAGCCGCCGCTACAGCTTCAGCGAGTGTCGCGGGTTTTCCCGGCAATCTACGAGTTTGCGTCGGGCAGGGAGTGCGCTCGAAGCCTGCGGCGGCGCCCGAAGCCATTCTTGAGAACTTTCAGCCGCCTGGGCCACGCGAAATCGTGAGATCGTCACACAATGCCGCAAGGGCACGCAACGTTGTCAAATTGTCCTGCGCCAGTTGCGGCTTTTTCTGTTTCTTTGGTCATCACACCCATGTCGGCCTATTCTCGCTCCCATCAGATTCGACCAAAGCACTATCACACAGCTAAAACAACTCCGCGCGTTGCGGTCAAGGTCAACGCGTTGTCGCGGGCCAGGGTTGGCCAATCCATAACGTCATGGTGCGTTGCCGCCAGGCAGGTTCCACAGTAAAGGCTTGCCCGGTGTTGGGGGCCGGTACTGAAACTCGGAAAAATCGGTAAATCGAAATCCTGAAATTATGCGCTGGCCGGCGGACGTTTCAGGGATCACAACCTCGGAGGAAATAGAATGTTGAAGCGATTGGCGCTGACCATTGCGCTGTTGGTTCTCGCGCCCGCCGTGGCGTCTGCCCACGGGCCGTCACGTCAGAAGGTGGTAACGACGATAGAGATCAATGCACCGCTCGATAAGGTCTGGGCCGTTGTTGGAAACTTCCAGGATATGAGCTGGCACCCGGCGATCAAGAAAACCGAAGGCTCGGGCGGCAACGACGTCAATGCAACGCGTAAACTGACGCTGCAAAGTGGCGGGATCATCGACGAAACACTGCTCAAGTATAACGCCGAGACGAAATCCCTCTCGTACGAGATTACGAAGGTCGACGTGAAAGATTTCCCGGTCGCCAACTATTCGTCGACGATTAGCGCGCATGAGGAAGGCGGCAAGACGATTGTCGAATGGAAAGGTGCATTCTACCGCGGATATGTGAACAACGATCCGCCGCCGGAACTGAACGACGAAGCGGCAATCAAGGCCGTGAATAACTTGCATGACACCGGTCTTGCGGCATTGAAAGCCAAGCTCGAAGGCGGCTGAGTTTTGTGCGCTCCACGTAGAACTTGCCAAATGATTGGGCTGGCGCTGGTCGCGCTGGCCCAATATCTCTGCGGCGGCGCGTCGGCGGGTGAAGCCCTGATCACCAATCAACCGGCCGACAGCCTGTCGATCGTCGATACCGGCACAATGAAGACGGTCGCCGACGTCAAGCTCAGCGGTAAGCCGGCAGGCATCGCGATGTCGCCCGACAAACGGTTTGCATATATCTCTGCCCCTGACGGCCAGGAACTCATCGAGGTCGATGCGGTTGCGCGCACCGTTACGCGGCGGCTGAAACTGGGTGGCGGACCTCTCGGCATTGCGGCTCATCCCACCCGCGCGGAAATCTACATCGCCGACTGGTATGCCCACAAAATCGCAATCATCGACACGGTGACGTTCACGGTCGTTGCCGAAATACAGGTCGGCCAATCGCCGTCTGGGCTTGCGGTGACGCCCGATGGCACGCGGCTGATCTCGGCCGATCGCGACAGTGACCAAATTTCAATTATTGATCTCGCGAAAAGAGCGGTCGTTGCGACGGTTGCCACTGGTAAGCGGCCGTTCGGAGTGACGATCGACGCCGAAGGCCGGTTCGCCTACACGGCCAATGTTGCGAGCGACGACGTCAGCGCCATCGATATTGCGGCGCAAAAAAATGTTCGAACGATCAAAACCGGCCGACGACCGTATGCGGTTGCGCTGGCATCCGGGCGGGGCTTTGTAACGGACCAGTATTCGGGCACGGTGACGGTGTTTGAAGCCGCGACAGGGGCCGTAGCACAGACCTTAGAGGCCTGCGACCATCCGGAAGGCATCGAAGCGGACGCAGCGGAGGCCTACGTTTACGTAGCGTGCTGGGGAGATAACATCGTCCTTAAGATCGATACAAAAACCCTGCAGATCATAGCCAAAGCCAGCGTCGGCGACGGCCCCCGAGCCTTTGGTAAGTTCTTACGTTAACGGCTTTTAATTTCCAACGCAGGCAACTTTGGCCCACAGTTAGCCGCCATAAGCCGCGTGGACTGGTGCCTGACGCGCGCACAACTGGCCAACACTCAATAGGGCCGCTAAACAGCATAGGGCCGCTAAACAGCCGGCTCGCAATCGCGCTCTACGATCTGGAGGATCGTCCCCAATGTTCAAGTCACTTCTCGCATCCGCCGCGGCCGCGTTTTTGGCCGCTTCGTTGGTCACCACTGCGGCCGCTGCTACTGAAGACAGCAAGAAAGCAACGGCGTTGTTGTTCGAAACGCCACATCTGGCCTCCGTGCCGGCGGGCACGAAGTTCGTCTACACGGACGAGCGGGTCCCATCGAACGAGAAGCTGCTCGGCAAGGGCTTTACCGACGAGATTACGGTCGATGTCGAAAGCGATGCTGCGGCGGGCAAAAAGAACGTCGTTGTCCATCTCTATACCGGCGAACGCGCGCGTGATCCGCAGCGCATTACCGAAATGGACGGCAATCCGATGCTCGTCGTATTTCTCGACAACGCCGTCGGACGCTTCCAGCAGTTTGCCGGCGGCGACCGTGCCTACCTGAAGCACAAGTTCAGCAAGAGCATCGGCGACGAGTCGACGCTGACGCCTGTGAAGATCTCGTACAACGGCTCCGAGGTCGATGGCTATCGCGTGCAAGTGAAGCCGTTTGAAAACGACCCGGCGCGCGCAAAAATGCGTGGCTTTGAAGTTGCCGAGTTCTCAATCGTGATCTCGGAAAAGATTCCCGGCTTTTTCGCGAAGATGGTCGCCAACTACGCAAACACGCAAAAAGATTCGCCGACCTTGGTCGATACGATGACGCTAAAGGGCGTGGGAGATGTCAAATGAAACCATTGAAGTTGCTGTTTGCGAGCGCCGCTTTCCTGGGTGTTAGTGTCGTGACGGCGGTGGCCATGGAACTGCCCGCAAACGACTATCCGACAGTCGGGCGTGCCGACTATGTGTACGCGTGCATGCAGGCCAACGGTCCGACGCGCGATATGCTGGAAAAATGTTCGTGCTCCATCGATCAGATCGCGGCCTTACTGCCGTGGTCCGAGTATGAAGAAGCGGAGACGATCATGTCTGTCGTTATGCGTGGCGGCGACGCGCAGTCGCTGTTCCATTCGCCGATGTTGCAGAAGAAGATTCACACTCTGAAGCTGGCACAGGTCGAAGCGGAATTGCGCTGCTTCTGATCACTGGCCGCCGAAGTGCAAACCAACAGAAAGGGCGCTTAAACAGCGCCCTTTTTTACGTTTTTGAGACCTGTTGCGTTTGCCAGCGGTCGTCACTCCCATTCGAGTTCGGCGAACGCGGCTGTGACGTTGCGTTTGTGGTTGTCGTCAAACAGAAGCCATTTGTCCTTCTCCGAGAGACCGGCGGTTTCGGTGGCCTGCATGATGGTCTTGCCATCTTTGATGGCGGCACGCACGTCGTTAGCAACGACAGTGAGATAGCGCTCCATAGGTCCCATCGCGGCGCTCATTTCCATTGATGGCGGACCATGCCCTGGCACGACGCGCGCGGTGCTCTCGGATTTCAATTCCTTGATGACCTTCAGCCAGCCGACGATGGAGCCGTCGATCGTTGGTATGCGGGCTGAGAAGGCGAGATCGCCGAGCAGTAGCGTTTGTGTGATCTGGTCGAAGATGGTCAGGTCGTTGTCGGTGTGTGCGGTGGGGCGGGCGCGCAATGTGATTTTCCGTGCCCCTAAATCAAGATCGAGGGTGTCGGTGACGACTTCAGTGGGCAGCACGATTTCAGTGCCGGCAAAATTCTCATCCCCATCCGCTCCTTGTTGCGCGCCAGATATCCTTCGGCAGCGCAGAAAATGCGCGCGCCATTTTGTGGTGGGCCACGAACTTCGGATTGTCGGCTTTAGGCGGCGTTCCCGAGCACATGATCGGGGTGCATGTGGGTGTTAATGACGTAGCGGATCGGCAAGGGCGTGATGGTCGAAATGGCTTCGCGCACGGCCATGCCGATGTGGTCGCTGTTGCCCGTGTCGACGACGGCAACCGCCTCCTTGCCAATGATAAAACTCATATTGGAAATATCCCCGGCGTTATCCCGGTCCACCTCGGCAAATTTACCCTGATGTACGAAAATGCCAGGCGCCACCTCGGTTAGACCAATGGCAGCTGCCAGGGCCGGTCGGATGACCGGTAGAAACGGGATGAGGGAGGTGAGGGCGGCGCCTCTCAGGAAGGCTTGGCGGCTGATCAGGTAGGGATTTGTAGTCATTGGGTCTCACACTTTCGTCTCGGGCCGATTGTCGCTTAACCGCCGGGCTATTCTACGAAGGTCGCGATCACGAAAATGCGAGCGGGCGTGAATTTTATGTCCCGGATCAGCAATTTTGCGGCAGCCTGTCGCAACTATACGTGCAGTGCACCATCTTTGTTGCTGCGCAAAAAGCCGTTCAAAAGTCTACGGTTTTTGGGTCAATGTTATTGCCGTAGTTTGCTTGCGTAGAAAATTCTGCTGAGTTCAGGTTGCGGAATGAAATAAAAGATGACTACATGCACGCCGATCACGGAGCCTATTGGGTCCTACACGTTCGCGTGAGGACTCGGAAATCGCCGGGCAGGGGGTGACGGGAAGATAATCCCGCAGTCCTTGGAATCGATGGCGATGGCGAAGGTGGGGGCCGGATCAAACTTGCAAGCGTGGCAAGGCAATACTCAAAATGGAGGAAGCGCGATGCGCAAAAGTGCAATCGCATGCGGTCTGCTAGCGTCTGCTGCATTCACGTCGCCCGTATGGGCGAACGCTGACGTGCAGAAGTTGTCGGCTGATCCGAACAACTGGGCTGTCCAGTCCGGTAACTACGCAGGTACTCGCTACTCGACCCTCGACCAGATCAACACCTCTAACGTCGGCAGCCTGAAGGTTGCTTGGACGTTCTCGACGGGCGTTCTTCGCGGTCACGAAGGTGGCCCGCTGGTGATTGGCGATACCATGTATCTCCACTCGGCGTTCCCGAACATCGTGTTCGCTCTGAACCTCGCAGATGAAAACAAGATCATCTGGAAGTACGAGCCGAAGCAGGATCCGTCGGTTATCCCCGTCATGTGCTGCGACACGGTAAACCGTGGCGTGCAGTACGCTGAAGGCAAGATCTTCCTTCACCAGGCCGATACCTCGCTCGTCGCACTCGATGCGAAGACCGGTAAGGAACTGTGGAAGTCGGTCAACGCCGATCCGAAGCGCGGCGAAACGGGCACAGGCGCTCCGCTCGTCACGAAGGATAAGGTCATCATCGGTGTTTCGGGCGCTGAATTCGGCGTTCGCTGCCACGTGACGGCTTATGACATCAACTCGGGCAAGAAAGTCTGGCGCGCCTACTCGATGGGTCCGGACTCCGACGTCCTCCTTGACCCGGAAAAGACCATGTCGCTCGGCAAGCCAGTCGGCAAGGACTCGTCCTTGAAGACCTGGAACGGCGATCAGTGGAAAATCGGTGGCGGTTCGATCTGGGGCTACATGGCCTACGATCCGGAACTCAACCTGATCTACTACGGAACCGGCAACCCGTCGACCTGGAACCCGGCACAGCGCGCTGGACCCGATGGCAAGCAGATCGACCAGAAGTGGTCTATGACCCACTTCGCTCGTGACGTTGACACCGGTGTAGCCAAGTGGGCTTACCAGATGACCCCGTTCGATGAATGGGATTATGACGGCATCAACGAACCGATCTTGGCTGATATCAAGGTTGGCGGCGCAGACCGTAAGGTTCGCGTTCACTTCGACCGTAACGGTTTTGCTTACACGCTTGACCGCGCCACGGGCGAACTCCTCGTCGCTGCAAAGTATGACCCCAAGGTCAACTGGGCAACGGAAGTCGTGATGGATCCGAAGAGCCCGCAGTACGGCCGCCCGCAGGTCGTTGCTAAGTACTCGACGTTCCAGAATGGCCAGGACGTGAACTCGAAGGGCATCTGCCCGGCAGCTCTCGGTTCTAAGGACCAGCAGCCGGCTTCGTTCTCGAAGCTGACTGGCCTGTTCTATGTTCCGACGAACCACGTGTGCATGGACTACGAACCCTTCAAGGTTTCGTACACAGCTGGTCAGCCGTACGTCGGCGCCACGCTCTCCATGTTCCCGGCTCCGGACAGCCATGGCGGCATGGGTAACTTCATCGCTTGGGACGCTGCAGCTGGCAAGATCGTCTGGTCGAAGCCTGAGCAGTTCTCGGTCTGGTCGGGTGCACTCACCACCGCTGGTGGCGTTGCATTCTACGGCACGCTTGAAGGCTACTTCAAAGCTGTCGACCAGAAGGATGGCAAGGAACTCTTCAAGTTCAAGACGCCGTCGGGCATCATCGGCAACGCTATGACTTACGCACACGGCGGCAAGCAGTACGTTGCGATCTTCTCGGGCGTTGGTGGTTGGGCCGGTATCGGTCTTGCTGCTGGCTTGACGAACCCGACCGATGGTCTGGGTGCTGTTGGTGGCTACGCTGGCCTGAAGCAGTACACGAACCTCGGTGGCTCGCTCACCGTGTTCTCGCTGCCATAAACCGGTAGTTTACGACAATCAGAGTCGGCGCAGGGAAACCTGCGCCGGCTTTTTTTTGTGGGTGCCTCTGTCATGCGCAACCTGCACTCAGGACAAGATGAGCGACGATTCGTCGTCGCACTCGAGGACGCCTCCGGCGCCTTGTAACTTGACCACCCTAAGTGCTCGCTTGTACAGCGAGCGGACTAACCTGGCGACAAACGCCCAACGTACAAAAAGTACGATTTCTT
Organism: Hyphomicrobium sp.; assembly: GCA_016716675.1. Taxonomy (GTDB): domain Bacteria; phylum Pseudomonadota; class Alphaproteobacteria; order Rhizobiales; family Hyphomicrobiaceae; genus Hyphomicrobium_B. The sequence continues at coordinate 283,040 of JADJVG010000001.1, read as the reverse complement.
ACATAAAAATGGACATCGGAGAGGAAACGCGTGGATAGCTTCAGCATGAAATTAGCCGCTGCCGTCATGGCATGCGCAGTCAGTTTTGCCGGCACGGCAATGGCTCAGCAGGGCTCACCTGAGAACGTAGAGGTTCAGGCCGCTGCCAAGGAAGCCGGTCTCGAATTCAAGGATAGCCGGTACCGCAATGGGGACGACCAGCCGACACCGGTGGTCACCAGGATTTCAAAGGTCGATTGGGCGACGTGGCAGGGCTTCCGCCGCTACCATGACGCCTGCCACGTCTGCCATGGTCCGAACGCTCTTGGTTCGACGTTCGCGCCGTCACTCGCCGATTCCTTGAAGACAATGGACTATGAAACCTTCTACGGCACGGTGGTCGGTGGCCGCGTTCGCGAAGCCGGCGGCACGACGGCCGTGATGCCCGCCTTTGGCGACAAGAACATCATGTGCTACCTGGATGACATCTATACCTACATCAAAGCGCGTTCGCTGAATGCGGAAGGCAAGGGCGGCATGCCGCCAGGGCCGTCCGAATGGTCGTGAAGACATTTCAGCAGAAGCCAAGAAGCGCGCCGCCGATTGCGAAGGTTAAGCGCCGCTTTTCGGCAAAATGCCGGGAGAACCAGTCGTTACGAGCGGGCCGCAGATCACTCTGCGGCCCGTTTGCGTTGGGAAAACTGAAATTTGCAATCAATTTTCGAATTGGTCGTGGCATTAGGCGTGACTGTTCGTATATTGGTCACATTGGCTGGGGGTCAGCATCACAACGCAGTAATCACAACGCAATAGGAGCTGTCGTGAACGGAGAACTAAAAAAATTAGCTGTCGCGCTCGCCTTAGGCGCAGCCCTTTTGTCAGCTGGATGTGGTGAAGAGAATACAGCCTCGAAGACCGAGGAGAAGCCCGCCGCAACGGCAACAATCGATGCCGCCAAGGACGCGGTAAAGGATGCCGCGGCAAAAGTAGATGCAGCAGCAGACGCTGCCAAGGACGCAACGAAAGACGCTGTCGATGCAGCGGCCGCCAAGGTTGAAGAGACCAAGGAGGCCGTTAGCGATGCGGTGGCAAAAGTAGATGCAGCAGCAGACGCTGCCAAGGACGCAACGAAAGACGCTGTCGATGCAGCGGCCGCAAAGGTTGAAGAGACCAAGGAAGCCGTGAAGGATGCGGCTGCCTCCGCGACTACCGCTGTCGCGGCAGCGGTTGAAGCGGCTAAGCCGGCGGAGACTGCTCCTGCTGCTGAAACACCTGCGGCAACACCAGCGCCGGAAGCAGCACCTGCTGCAGAAGCACCTGCTGCAACGGCCGCCGGCTGCAACGGCCGAAGCGCCCTGCTGCTGAAGCCTTTGCTCAAACGGCTGAAGCTGCGCCAGCAGCACCTGCCACCGAAGCACCTGCAGCAGCGCCCGCCGCTGAAGCACCCGCTGCGACCGCTGAGGCAGCACCTGCCGCCGCACCAGCAGCACCCGTTGCAGACGCTGTGCCGGCATCACCTGAGAACGTCGAGGTTCAGGCCGCTGCCAAGGAAGCTGCTCTCGAATTCAAGGATGGCCGCTACCGCGATAAGGATGGCCACCCGACACCGGTTGTCACCAAGGATTACAAAGTCGATTGGGCAACGTGGCAGGGCTTCCGCCGCTACCATGACGCCTGCCACGTCTGCCATGGTCCGAACGCTCTTGGTTCGACGTTCGCGCCGTCACTCGCCGATTCCTTGAAGACAATGGACTATGAAACCTTCTACGGCACGGTGGTCGGTGGCCGCGTTCGCGAAGCCGGCGGCACGACGTACGTGATGCCCGCCTTTGGCGAAGACAAGAACATCATGTGCTACCTGGATGACATCTATACCTACATCAAAGCGCGTTCGCTGAATGCGGAAGGCAAGGGCGGCATGCCGCCAGGCCGTCCGAATGGTCGTGAAGACATTTCAGCAGAAGCCAAGAAGCGCTGCCGAGTGCGAAGGCTGAGGTATTCGAAACCACTCTGCATGCGGGGGCGCCCATTGGGCCCCGTTTTCGGTGCGAAAAAGTCGCTGAAATCCCTCGAAAACATTACCGTTTCGTCATTTTAACGGTGCTTCGCTTGAATTGCCCGGCCGTCACGAAAAAGTTCCTGATCGTGTGGAAAAAATTGGTCGAACCTTCGTCCTGTACGTAGTAGTTCCGAATATGAGTGCACTTTAAAGGTGCAACCGAATGTCATCTGGGAAGGTTATTTCCGTAATGAAGAAACTTTTAGCGTCCACCCTTGCAGCATTCGCGTGCATGACAGTCGCAGCGCAGGCGCTCGATACGCCGAAAGCGGACCTCGTGAACCGCAAGCAATTGCGCGTCTGTGCGGACCCTGCAGACCTGCCATTCTCGAACGAGAAGGAAGAAGGTTTCGAGAATAAAATTGCCAACGTGATCGCCGACGAACTCAAGGTTCCCGTCGTCTACACTTGGTTTCCCAAGGCGACCGGCTTCATTCGCAGGACGCTGTTTGCAAAACGCTGCGACCTGGTGATCGGCTGGGGGCAGGGCGATGACATGGTGCTCAACACCAATGCGATCTATCGCTCGACTTCGGTGCTGATCGTCAAGAAGGGTTCAGGCCTGGAGGGAGCTGATACACTCGCGGATTCGAAATTGCAGGGCAAGAAGATCGGCATCGTTCAGGGGTCTCCCGGTGGAACGCTGGCCGCCAAGCATGGTTTGATGGCCAATGTGCACGGCTACCGCATGATGACCGACCGCCGCTTCGAAAATCCCTCTGTCGATATGATGAAGGACATCCTGTCGGGTGAGATCGACGCCGGCGTGCAGTGGGGTCCGATCGCCGCGTATTGGGCAAAACAGACCAGCGATGAGCTGGTTGTTATCCCGTTGCTCAAGGAATCCGTCACCGACAAAATCGCATTCCGTATCACGATGGGCGTTCGCAATGGCGACGATGCCTGGAAGCGCCAGTTGAACGAAATCATCGCTCGCCGTCAGGGTGATATTGATAAGATTCTCCTTGAATATGGCGTGCCGGTCTTGGTCGACGATGATACAAAGGCGACGCTCATTACCGAGCCGCGCAAGCCAGACCCGTCTTCGTCGTCTTCGACGGCTTCACCAACAGCTAAGGCGCCCTGATCGCTGGGGCGCCTGGGATCCATGCCATGACCACTCAGTGTCCTTTCGGCTCTAAGGCGTGTTCTTCAACGCCATTCGTTATTTCGGCGGGGACCTCTATGGGTCGCCGCTGTTTTTCGTTTCTGCGTGTCCGTTCCCTTGGTGGAGCGTTGCGGCAGGTGCTGGTGCTCGTTGCGATGGCAATGGTGCTCGACGGCATGGCGCTGGCGATTGCTGCGCCCTCAGCGCGCGCCGAAGCCGTTGATCCGGGCCTCAAGGCACCGACCGTGGACGAGCCCGAAGACTATCGCATGGACGAATATCGCAAGCCCGTGCCGGCCACCTTGAAGGGTGCCAAGGTCGTTTCGGCGCAAGACGCGGGTAAGATGTGGAACGATGGGTCCGCCGTCTTCATCGACGTTTATCCTTATGCGCCAAAGCCGCCCAACTTGCCGGCCGGCACGATCTGGCGCGAGCCGCAACACTTCTCGATCGAGAACGCCAAGTGGCTCGCCAACGTCGGTTATGGCGTTTTATCAGCGGAAACCGAGGCGTATTTCAAAAGCCACCTCGAAAAGCTGACCGGTGGCGACAAGGCCAAGGCTCTCGTGTTCTTTTGCGTGCGCAATTGCTGGATGAGCTGGAACGCCGCCAAGCGCGCCCTGACGTATGGCTACACCAACGTCTACTGGTTCTCAGAAGGAACCGATGCTTGGCAGGAAGACGGCCTGCCCATAGACCAAGCCCACCCCGAGCCTTAAGCACCGCGGCCATCGCGAGCCGCGGAGTTTAGTCGGTTTCCGTCCTCACAGGATGTTCGTAGTCCTCTGAGCGGCGATCTCAGGACTTCATCAGCGCCCGGATCGCGCGCGCCACGAGGCCGATGCGCTCATCCATCAACTGCGGAATTTCGCAGGCGATGGGGATGTTTTGCTGGCGCTCCTGGAACACGCGGATTTCCCATTTCATGCGTTCTTCGGGGTCATCCTTCGGCGGCGCACCACTGGTCGGGTCTTCGATTTTGCCGGCTGGCGCGTCGCCGCTGTTGGCGCCGCCTTCACTTTCCGACAACGTCATCAGGTCGGTCGACGGCAGTTCAATGCCTTCGGCTTCGATTTCCTTGGCGCGGGCGAGTTGGCGTTTGTGGAAGCGCTCAATGCCGCTGATGACGATCTTGCGCTCCTCGTTATTGCGCGCCAAAGCGGCAGCGAAAAGCTCGGTCAGTTTCTTGTCGCGCGTCTCTTCCGGAATGCTTTCCGCGAATTTCTTGATCGCGTCCTCGACCTCCTCCGGCTTCAACCGGCGGGCGATGACGTAAGCCGACAGCTTGCGCACCGTGTCGTCGTCGCGCCAGTTTTTGGTGTCGTCGAGCGACGGGCCATCCCAGATCGTAGCGGCGTCGGTCTCCACGACCTTGCGCCACACGCATGGCCAATCGGGGTTGGCTTCATCTTTCGCGAGCGAGGGCGATGCCAGCGCTGCCAACATCAAAGGCACGGCGAACGCCGCGAGCGTTGAACGGAAGAGAGAGCGATAGCGCATGATCATAACATCCTTAAGCGGAACCGCCCGGACCGCCGCGCCGCGCAATCAACCCCTTCGAAGGGTTGTAGGCGTAGACGGCGGCCGCCAGGAAGGCGGCTGTACAAGCTAATACTACGACCAAAGACACGGTGTCGATCTGGCCGTGTAGCGCGAACCGGATCAACTCCACGCAATAGGTGAATGGGTTCAAGCGGCAGATTTCGTAAAGAAGCGGGCTCGCTTCGCGGATGCGCCACAGCGGATAGAGCGCCGAAGACGCAAAGAACATTGGGAAGATCACGAAATTCATGACGCCGGCGAAGTTCTCAAGTTGCTTAATGACCGACGACATGAACAACGCCAGCGAACCGAGCATGAGGCCGGCAATCAGTAGCGCTGGGATGACGGTGATATATCCGGCAAACGGCTGCATGAATGATGGCAGACCCATCAGGGATATGACAATCGGTTCTTTGACGCTGCCGAAGGCATCGCCGAGCCAGAGTGGCGGATCGTACATCGTGAACAGTTTGATCTCGCTGATGGCGGGCGGACGGATTTCCCAGAACCACGCGACGAAGAGAAACGCATAGACCTGCAGCAGCGCTACCGAGACGCCGCCGAGCAGCTTTGACAGCAGCAGGAACGAGCGCGGGAAGGGACTAACCAGCAGCGTGCGCATGGCGCCCGTTTCGCGGTCGTAGACCATCGACAGCGACGACTGCATGGCATTGAACAGCAGGATCATGCCGATCAGACCAGGCGCGATGAACTCTTCGTAGAGTACGTAGGATTCGTACGGCGGAATGATCGAGACGCCGAGGGTCTGGCGGAATCCGGCAGCAAAGATGAACAGCCAGATCAGCGGCCTGACGAGTGCTGAGAAGAAGCGCTCGCGTTGATGCAGGTAGCGCAGAACTTCGCGCCACACGATGCCGTTGAAGCACGCTAGGTAGCCGCTAATGCCGATGCGCCGGGCGGCTGCTTCGGCGCGTTCGGCGGCGACCATGCGGGCAGTCCCGTTGACGGTATCCGTGGGTGCCATCACGCGGCCTCCTCAATGGCGGCATCGGAGCCGGTGATCGATCTGAACGCGGCGCTGACGGAGTCTTTGCCGGTGCTCTTCAAGAAGTCGCTGACGCCACCGGCGAACAGAACCTTACCCTTGTGCAGCACAACCACCTGATCGCCGGCTTTGACTTCGTCCATCAAGTGCGTGGCCCACAGAACGCCGAGGCCTTCGCGGTGCACGAGATCGCGGACAATTTTGACGACGCTTTCGCGGGACCCGATGTCGAGGCCGACGGTCGCTTCATCGAGTAGCAGAAGGTCGGGGCGGTGCATCAGCGAGCGCGCGATCTCGACGCGGCGCGCCTGCCCGCCGGAGAGCGCGCGGATCTTTTCGTTGGCCCGTTCCGCAAGCCCGACGACACCGAGAACATGCATGGCGCGCGCGGTGGCTTCGGCGCCGCTGAATCCGTGCAAAGCTGCGTGATATTTGAGATTTTGCAGCAGCGACAGATCGCTATCCAAGGTGCGGCTCTGGAAGACGACACCGAGCTTCTGCAGCGCATGCGAGGGTTTGCGGCGCACGTCAAAGCCGCGAATGATGATCTCGCCGGAGACATTGTCATAAAGCCGTGTCACGAGCGAAAATAACGTCGATTTTCCTGCGCCGTTGAGGCCGAGCAGCACGACGAATGCGCCTTGCTGCACGGTCAGGGAGACGTTGCTGAGGACGGTTTTGTCACCGAAGGCATGGCTGACGCCATTGACCACCAGGGAGGGTGTCGGTTCCTTCGGCACATGCCCTTCAGTGGTATTGCCGTTCGTCATCGGTGACGGTGCCTTCCTGATGAATGACCGGCAGCGCGTGCTGCCGGCTGATTGTTGGCGTTCAATTGCACGGTGCTCGTGGAACCGCGTGCGAGCCGGCGTTAGTCCTTTGAGATCACGACGCCCCACGGATAGCGGCCCGTCTTGATCGACTTGATGGCTTTCTCCGCGGCGACGTCGACCACAGTCACGTCATTCGATGCACCATTCGTCGTGAACAGTAACTTGTCGTCGGGCGTCAGATAGAGTTGCCAGACGCGCTGACCGACAAGCACGTATTTCTCGACCTTGAACGTCGCGACATCGATGATGGCAACGCGATTTGCCGGGCCGAGCGCGACAAAGGCCTTCTTGCCGTCTTTCGTGATGCGCACGCCGACGGGTTGAATGGCTTCCTTGGCGATGCCCTGGATCTCGAAGTTGATCTTGGCGATCTGCTTGCGGTCGGCAGGATTGATGACCGTCACCGTGCCGCCAATTTCGGACGACACCCAGAGCTGAGTGCCCTCGGCGTTGAAGATCGCGACGCGCGGACGGCTGTCGACCAGAATATTGTCGAACGTCTTGTACGTCGTCGTGTCGATGAAGTGGGCCATATTCGTGGTTTCGGACGTGTTGACCAGAACCTTGCCATCGGGACTTATGCCCATGCCTTCCGGCTCGACGCCGACGGGCACATCGGAAATCACTTTGCCCTGTTCAATATCGATGACGGTGACAAGGTTGTCGTCTTCATTGGCGACATACAGAATCTTCCCGTCGGGATGCAGAATCTGCAACTCGGGATCGGGGCCGGACGGGAGCAGCTTGACGAATTCCAGCGTTTTGGCGTCATAGACTTGGATGATGTTGTCATCGCTCGTGCAAACGATAACCCATTTGCCGTCTTTCGAAAGCACGACCCCGCGCGGTCGCTGACCGATTTTGACGGTCTTGATGACTTCCAGCTTCTCGGTGTCGATGACGGAAAGAGTGTTGTCTTTTTCGTTGGTGATATAGGCCGTGTAAGCCATGGCCGGCGCGGACATCAACGCCATAGCGGCGCCCGCAGCAGCGGCACTCAACGCGGATTTCAAGAACAGCATATGTCTCTCCAGGTTACGCGTCATGGGGTAGGCTTGCTCCAGCGCCGTGGGCACCGGACGTGCCGGCCCGGTCACTTTGCATACGCTTTGCATTTAGTTTCGGGTCTATCGATTCCGAGCGTATCGAGTTCGGTAAATTGATGTAGGAAGCCCGGCTGCGGTGAGATCGAGACCAGCAGTTTCGCTCCGGACACGATCAAAGGTTGGCGCAACTGGCCATTCCATGCCCGCAACGTGGTTTTGACGCCTTTGAAAGCGGCGACCTCAAATTCCGGCGAGTGGATGAACGCGCTCAAAACCTTGTAGTCACTGGTCTGCTTGCGGGACGCCGCTTCGCCGATCACGCGCACCGCCAGCCAGCTATCGTAGTCGAGGGTCGACATCATACGGTTGTTAAGGCGGCGGAAGCGATTTTGGAACTGCGTGGCGCCCCACAATTCAAGAGCCGGGTGCCAGCTTGACGCCGTCAAACCGGCAGAGCCTGCAACGGGACGCGGGATCCAAGTGCGATACGGCATGTAGTCGGCGAACAACTGGCCTTCATCGGCAACCACGACGATGTCATGGTCTTTGGCGTTTTGCATGAACGGCGGAATCTGCTGCTGAACCTGTTCAAATCCGCCATCCGACCGGCGGCTGCCGGAATCGTAAGCAAATTCGCGTTCATCGCCGATCTTAGAACCGAAACGCTTGGCGGCCCGGCGGAACGCGTCAGCTAGGGCTTTGTCTTCCGGGCGCGTGCCCGACACCAGGAACCAATTGCGCCACTGCTTCCAGGACAGATACTGGCCGAGCGCATCGGCAAGCATCGTGCGCGTCGGCGAGATATGAATGACGTTGGCGCGGCAGTTTTCTTCGCGCAGCGTGTCGTCCGGACTTCCGACGTTGGCGATGATGGCGGGTTCTGCGGCCAGCGCGTCAGCGAACTTCAGCAAAGCGTCTGGCGCCATGTCCGCCACGATATAATTGGCGCCGGACGCAATTTGTTGTTTAGCCTGCTTGATGATGTCGTCGACGTCATTGCTTTCGATAACGTCGAGTTTGAACGACTGGTTGAGAAATTTTCCCGTCGTATTGTTGTCGGCGATCGCAAGGTTGGCGCCGGCAATGCCGTTGTCGGCGGCCGGAAGGTCCAACAGCGACAGTGGCAGCGGTTGTTCCCGATCCTGGCGGACGTAGAGCGCTTTGATCTCGAGTATTGGCTTGCTATCGGCCTTGGCCGCCGTATTTGCTTCAGGCGCTGCGGCGGCATCTGGAGTTGTCTTGGCTGCTGGTGCCTTGGTGTCTGGTATCGCTGCATCAGGTGTTTTGGCATCTGCCGCTGGCGGCGCATCCTGCGCGAAGGCGGGCGCAGCGCCCAGGAACCCAGGCAACACTCCAGGCGCCATCAATAGCCCAGAAAAAAGTGGGGCTGTCAGCGGCATCGTTAACACAAGAGCAGCAACCGCGGCACGTCTCACCGACGTCCGTTTCAGCACAAGCATGTTCGCCACTTCCAGTCTCCAGGTCCGGATTTCGTTCGGTCGCGCAGCGGACCGGTCCGGACTTCCAATGTAACTCTATTACTGTAAAAGGGGGGAGGGGCGTCCATTGTCAAGGCACGTGCCAAGTGCTCGCGGATTTGTGACCACGCGCGAGGTCCGCTCTGCGGTAGCTGTCTTGAAAACCGGTGGTGGCGCGCCACACGTATAGTCGTCGTCACAACCATGAATTTGGCAGCGTGCTAGCATAACGAGCAGACACGAAGGATACGGTTGGCTGCATGAAACACTTGATTTTGGTGTGCCTGTCGCTGGTTTTCAGCGCTTTGGCCGGTGTGCATGCGGCTCTTGCCGTTCCCAAAGTTGCTATTATGCCGTTCGACATCCGGGATGTCGAAATTGAAGGCGATCCCTTCGCGAAGCCGAAAGCTACCGACATTGCGCGCATGCAACTTGTCGCCGAAGAGCTAAAAAAGCTCATGGAAACAAGCAAATTGTACGAAGTTGTCGATCTCGCTCCGTTTGCTGCCGACATCGAGAAAGCAGCGCCTTTTAATAAGTGCGATGCTTGCGAAGTCGAAATTGCCAAGAAGGCCGGAGCCGACCTTGCGGTCACCGGCTTCGTCGATAAGTTGTCGGACGCGCTGATCAGCCTGCAGTTGTTCGTGCGAGATACGGCGACCGGCGAAATGAAAAAGACCATGTCTGCTGAAATTCGCGGTAACACCGACGAACTGTGGCTGCATGGAATTCGCTATCTTTGGAAGAACCGCTTCAACGCCGGAGTAGACAAGAAATAATGCAGATCAATCGGCGACATCTCATTCAAACGGCGTCGGCACTCGCCGCCGCCAGTGCGTTTCCTGGGGCCGCATGGGCTGGAAATCTTGTCCGGTTAACATCGGTCAAGGGTGGCTCCGTCAGCTGGCTGATCGATACGATCTTGGCTGAAAAGCTCGATCAAAAGCACGGTTTTGAGCTGAAAGTCATTGAAGTGGCGACCAACAGCGCCGGACCCGTTGCACTCCTTGCGGGCGAAGCCGATGTGATCGTCAGCGATTGGACGTGGGCGATGCGCCAGCGCTCCAAGGGGCTTGATCTCAAGTTCTCGTCGTATTCGTCGGCGCTCGGCGCGCTGATGGTTCCGAAAGACAGCCCCGTCAAATCGCTCGGCGACCTCGTCGGCAAGAAGATCGGCGTTGCCGGCACCGGCGTTGACAAGAGCTGGATCTTGATGCGCGCCTATTCCAACAAGGTGCTGGGCAAGGACATCTCGAAGAACGCCGACATCGTGTTTGGTGCTGCTCCTCTGATCACGGAAGAGTTCAGGAGCGGTCGCCTCGATGCGTGCCTCAATTTCTGGACCTACGCCGCGCGTCTCGCCGGCGGCGGCGCGCGCCAGGTGATCAGCATGATCGACGTCGTCAAGGCGCTCGACATCGCGCCGGCCCCACCGCTTGTTGGTTACGTGTGGTCCGAGAAAGCCGTGACGACCGGCGCCGTGCCAGTCGATAAGTTGCTGGCGGCGAGTGTTGACGCCAACGCGGTGTTGGCCAAATCGGACGAGGCGTGGGAGCGTTTAAAACCGCTCGTAAAGCCCGCGTCTGACGAGGAAATGGCCTCAATCAAGGCCTATTTCCGCTCCGGCATCACAGGCCCCTGGACGCCAGCCGAGACGGCTGCGGCCGATAAAATGACCAAACTTTTGATTGAACTCGGTGATACGGAACTCGTAGGCGATGGCACCCGTTTCGACCCCAACCTTTTTTACACGCAAGCAGGCTAGTGTGACCAACGGGTGGGGCGCTTCGGCGGAACGGCTAGGCTGGCTGATAGCGTCGCTGCTGTCGTTCGTTCTGTTGTGGCAGCTCGTGGCCTCATACGCCGACGACGTGCGCCGCTTTCCAACGCCGGCCATCGTGCTCGAGACGGTCAGCCAACTCGCGGCCAGCGGCGCGCTTTGGGCGAACATCTCAACGACCCTTGTCAGGGTTATCCTGGCATTCTTCTTTGCCATGGTCATCGGCTCGGTGATCGGCATTCTGCTCGGCAAGTTTCCGCGCGTTGACCGGTTTTTCGATCCCTGGCTCGTGCTGTTTCTCAACCTTCCGGCGATCGTCACGATCACGCTGTGCTTCATTTGGGGCGGGCTGACGCAAGCGGCGGCGGTGACGGCGGTGGCGCTCAACAAGATCCCTTCGGCGGCGGTGACGCTGCGCGAGGGCACGCGGGCGTTGTCGCGCGATCTCAATGAAATGGCTGAAGTCTATAAGTTCGGCTGGTGGAAGACTTTGCGCCACGTCACGATCCCGCAGTTGGCGCCCTATTTTGCGAGCGCCGCACGCACTGGTCTCGCCTTGATCTGGAAGATCGTGCTCGTCGTCGAAGCGTTCGGCGGCAATGGCAAAGGCGTCGGCTATCAGATCTTCATCGCCTTCCAGGAGTTCGACGTGAGCATCATCCTGGCCTATGCGCTGGCCTTCATTCTGATCGTTCAGGTCATCGAGTTTACGGTCCTGCAGCCGCTCATCGAGAGGGTCAACAAATGGCGGCGCTAGATCCCCGCAGCGGCGGCGCGCCGATCCGCATTCGCGTTGACCGCAAGATCTTTCCGGCGATCGGTGCGCGTGAAGCGCAACTCGTGCTGAGCGACGTCAAGTTCGAGGTTCAGCCGCATTCGTTTCTCGTGCTGACGGGGCCGTCGGGCTGCGGAAAGTCGACGCTGCTCAACATCATTGCTGGGCTCGATAGCGATTTCCAAGGCGCGATCGATCTCGGTGCCGGCAAGGACCGGATGACCTACATTTTCCAGTCGCCGCGCTTGCTGCCGTGGCGGACGGTCTACGAGAACATCGCGCTGGCTTTGCCCGACGGCGATCCGCGCGTGAAGAACATTCCCGAAATGCTGGCCCGCGTCGGCCTGACAGACGCCGCGACCGCGTATCCGGAGCGGCTGTCGCTCGGCATGCAGCGCCGCGCCTCGCTGGCGCGCGGGTTTATCCTGGAGCCGGATATCCTGCTCATGGACGAACCGTTCGTTTCGCTGGATGATCCAACCGCCCAGAGCCTGCGCCGCCTGCTCATCGAGCTATGCGAGCGGCATCCGACCACGGTCATCTTTGTGACCCACGACCGGGCAGAGGCGGTACAACTTGCCACCCGCATCTTGCGCCTTGCGCCCGGAAAGGCGAGTGTGGTTCAAGATGCGAATGTGCAACTCACGACGGCCCAAAGGCTCGACCGTGGGCTTGTGCTCGCTGAACAGAGCCGCATTTTTGCCGCTGCTTAACGGGCGCGGCTCGCGGGTTACAGGACCGCCGAGGCGCTTACGTTGGAACTAAAAATGATAAACGGCCTCGCAGGCGGTGCCCCGGCGTTTTTGGCAAGCGTCACAAGCCCGGAGGAAGCCCGCTTGGCGGTGATTTCGGGCGCAAGCATCATCGATTGCAAAGACCCGTCGAAGGGCGCTTTGGGCGCTCTGGAGGCGTCTACGATTGGGGCCATTGTTGCGGCTGTCGGTGGGCGTGTCCCGGTCAGCGCCACCATCGGCGATTTACCATCTGAGCCCGGCATCATGGTTAACGCGGCCAAGACCATCGCGGCGACCGGCGTCGATATCGTCAAGGCTGGGTTCTTCGGCGAGGCTGATCCGCGTGCGGCCATTGCCGCGCTGGGGCAAGCCGATCTCGTCCCCGCAAAATGCGTCGCGGTTCTCATGGCCGATCGCGAGCCCGATTTTGCGCTTGTGGCCGATCTCGCGCGCGCCGGCTTCGTCGGCGTCATGCTCGATACCGCCGATAAGGCTGCCGGCAGCCTGCCCGATATTCTCGACACCACGACGCTGGCGGCGTTTATCGCTGAAGCGCGCAAGCATGGTTTGGCGAGCGGCCTTGCGGGATCGCTGCGCGTCCACCATATCGCCGGACTCGTTGCCTTAGCGCCGGATGTCATCGGCTTCCGGGGCGCGCTCTGCGGGGCAGCCCGCACCGATGCGCTCGACGCCAAGCGCGTCGCCAGCGTACGCACTTCGATTGATGCCGCGGTTCGCGCGTTGCATCCAGCCAAGAGATCCGTAGCAGGACCGATAAGAAAAAGAAGACGGCAGCCGACAAGGCCGCTGCGGCCGCACAAAAGAAAAAAGCCGCCGCCAAGCTGCGGGAAATCGGCGACACCATTTTCGTCAACGACTTCATCGTTGATTGCAACGTCGGCGTTTATGCCGAGGAGCAGGGCGTTACGCAGAAGGTGCGTTTCAGCGTCGAAGCGCGGCTCGCCAAAGATATCTTCAGCCTCGACGATGAAATTGTTGAAGTGCCGTCTTATGCCGATATTATCGATTTAATCGTCGGTCTCGCGCGTGGCGGGCATATCAATCTGGTCGAGACGTTCGCGGAGCGGATTGCCGCTCATTGTCTTGCCGACAAGCGCATTACGTTCGTGCGCGTCAAACTCGAAAAGCTCGAACGCGGTCCGCTGCGTGGTGTCGAAGTCATCCGGCCGGCAACGAAAGCCGCGGCGCGCGAGTTCGGTCGTGGCTGAGCAGCGCCAGGCGCTGCCGCTCGTCATCAAAGCTGGCGGAAGTCTGGCTGAGACGGGGCGTCTCGCTCGCCTGCTGTCTCTGATTGCCGCCGCCAAGCGGCCCGTCGTCGTCGTGCCCGGCGGCGGCGCTTTCGCTGACAAGGTGCGCGAACGCCAGCAGGCGCTGGGCTTCGATGATGCGACGGCGCACCGCCAAGCCATGCGCGCCATGCACCAGATGGCCGATGTCTTCGTTACGCTGTGCGATCGCCTGCGCGTCACCGATACCGTCGAAGGCATCGGCGGCGTGCTGCGCTCCGGCCAGATTCCGGTCTGGGTGCCGCTGCCGACGCTGGACGGTGACGCTTCGATCCCCGCCGATTGGTCGATCACGTCGGACGGTATTGCCGCCCGCCTTGCCGAACTGCTCGGCGGCGCGCCGCTGGTTTTGCTCAAGTCGGTCGATGTGGATGCAAATGCCTCCGCGCAACGGCTGGCTGAGGCTGGCGTCATCGACACGGCGTTTCCGGGTATCGCCGCGCGCGCTGGCCTCGATTGGCGCATTTTCGGTGCGGCAAGCGACGCCGCACTGGCGGCGCTGCTGGCTGAAGCGCCCAATGACGCGGCCAAAAGTTAAGCGCAGCTGCTAAAGCGCATCGACGGGGCGGCTCTCGCATGGTATCGCGCGACCATGGATTATGAAGCTGATTTGAAGGGCGTTGTGCGCCCGCGGTTTGGATGGGCGCTGACCGGCTCGGGGCATTTCTTCAAGGAAAGCCTGGCGATCATGCGCACGCTGCCGAACCTCGATGTGTTCGTGTCGAAGGCGGCTGCCGAAGTCATTCGCATGTACAAGCAGGAATTCGATCTGGCCGCCGATGTGCGCATCTTCAAGGATACCACGGCCAGTTCGGCGCCGGTCGGTGCGTTCTACTACGGTGTTTATCATACGCTGATCGTGGCGCCGGCAACTTCGAACACGGTTGCCAAGTTCGTCGCCGGAATTTCCGACAACCTCGCGACCAATGTCTTCGCGCAAGCTGGTAAGACGCGCGTTCCGGCTATCGTATTTGCATGCGATACTGCGCCGGAAATGGATACCGAAGCGCCGAAAGGCATGGTCAAAGTATATCCGCGCCGCATCGATCTCGAATGCACGGAAAGGCTCAAGACATTTGACGACACGACCGTTGTCGAGAGCGTTGCGGATCTCCAAAGCGCCGTTGACGCTAGGCTGAAATGGCTGAACATTCAGAAGATAAACTGCTCTTCCTAACCGGGCGCCTTGCTGAGAACCGCCTGACGAAGGCTGTTAAAAGCGTTGGCCTGAAGGATGGGTCCTGGTCGGTTGCCAATATAGGCATCAAGGTTGCAGCCTTGATGACCGACGCGATCGTGCGCAATCGCTTGAAGGGCCCGCTGGACGCGACCCGCGTGATCGTGCCTGGCCGCTCGCGCATGGATCTGCCGGCGCTTGGCGCTCATTTCGGCGTGCCGTTTGAGCGGGGGCCTGACGAGCTGGCGGATCTTCCGCAATATCTAGGGCACGGAGGCAAGCCGCCGGACCTTTCCAAATATGACCTGCGCATTTTCTCGGAATCGGTTGATGCGTCCGCGTTGACGGTCGAAGAGATGGTTGCCCGAGCCCATGTGCATAAGGCCAAGGGCGCCGACGTGATCGACATCGGCTGCCAGCCGGGTTCGGCTTTTCCGCACCTTGAAGAGATGGTGACAGCGCTCATCGCGGCCGGCTTCACGGTCAGCGTCGATAGTGGCGATCCGGAAGAACTGCGCCGGGCCGCGCAGGCCGGCGCCCATTATGTGTTGAGCCTCGACGAGAGCAATCTGGACATCGTCAAGGGCACCAATTGCACGCCCATTCTGGTGCCGAAGCCGCACGGTGATCTGGCGTCGCTGGTGCGCGCCATCGATCTCGCCAAGAAAAACAACATCAAGCATATAGCCGATCCGATCCTCGATCCGATCCATTTCGGTTTCACGACATCAATCGAGCGGTACGCGGAATTGCGCCGCTTGCGGCCCGATGTCGAGATCCTGATGGGTACCGGCAATCTGACCGAGTTGACCGACGCCGACAGCCAGGGCGTCACCACCATGCTGCTCGGCATCTGTTCGGAGCTGCACATTAAGAACGTGCTGATCGTGCAAGTCTCGCCGCATACGCGCCGCACGATCGAAGAACATGATGCGGCGCGCCGCCTGATGTATCGGGCGCGCGAGGATGAAAGCCTGCCGAAGAACTTGGGCGGTGGACTGGTGTCGCTGCACGATCTCAATCCGCTGCCGATGAGTGACGCGGAAATCCGCGCCGCTGCTGCGGAGATCAAGGACCCGAACTTCCGCATTCAGGTTGGCCAGGAAGGCGTGCACATTTATTCGCGCGACGGCCATCACGTCGATCGCGATCCGTTTGAGTTGTTCCCTAAGCTCAATGTCGACGCCGACGGCGGACATGCGTTCTATCTCGGCTATGAATTGGCCAAGGCCGAAATTGCCATGCAACTCGGCAAGCGCTTTGTGCAGGATAACCCGCTCGATTGGGGCATTGCGGCCGACAAGAAGAGTGAAGATCTAGTGCGCCATGCACCCGAGGGTGCAACCCTCAAAGCTAAACATGAGGGTGCAACCCTCAAAGCCAAACATGAGGGTGCAGCCCGCGCCGCTAAAGGCGAAGATGCGGCCTTGAATGCGAAGGTGACCAAAGACGGCGAAGGAGACGGCTGATGCCGCGCATCGTTGAAACGATTGTCACGACGTCGGATGCGGCGGGTAAGATGCACATCGCGCCGCTGGGTTTTGGTGGCGGACGGCGATCACTGGATCATCGCGCCGTTCAAGCCATCGAAGACGCTCGAAAACTTGCGCGCGCATCCGTTTGCAGCGGCCAGCCATACCGACGATGTGCGGGTGTTCGCCGGCTGCGTGACGGGCCGCAAGGATTGGCCGTTGACGCCGACAACCAAGATCAAGGGCGGTCGCCTCGCGACGTGTCTCTCCCATTGGGAGCTGAAGGTTGACGACATCGTCGAAGACGATTTGCGCCCGCGGTTCCGCTGCAAAATCGTGCATCAGGAAAATCATGGCCCCTGGCGGTTTCCAGCCGCGCCCAGGCCGCCGTGCTGGACTCGCGGTGCGGCGGCGCGCCTCAGATGCTGCCGCCTGAAAGGTCGAGAACAGAGTGAGGTATCTCCGATCGCGATCTCGAAAACAGCGGCTCCGCGTGAGAGGAAGCGTGGGGCTGGCTGATGGAAAAAATCATCGCGTGGCGCGCCACCCTCATCAAACCAGCCGGGTCTTGAGATGAGCAGCGGCGGTGACGACAAAGCCACGTTCTTATCGCGCGTCGAAGAAAGTCTCGCTGCCGGAACGTTCGTGCGCATGACGCTCGGTAAGTACCGGGGGGCGGGGGACGCGCACAAGGTCGTGGCGACGCCTGTTACATTGAAAGATAAGCCGCAGCTGAAGTTCGTGACCAGCCATGCGCGCCAGGACGTCACGCAGAACTTCGCCATTCCCGGCGCCATCACGCACATGGCGGCGCTCATCGGCGGCGATTATCTGAGCGCGACGTTGTTCACCACGCAAGACGACCTGACGCTTCAGTTCAGCAAGAAAAAAGCAACGACGCTATCGCGCGCCAAGCCGACGTTCACGGCGCCGCCTGCGCCGGAGCACAATCGCGCCAAGCAGTACATGGTTGATCCTGCGCGACCGTACTTGAAAGCGCTCGGCGTGACGCAGGAGGGCGGCATCGTCAAGCCGTCGATGTATCCGAAGTTCAAGCAGATCTGCCACTTCGTCGAGATTGTCGATCAGCTCATCAGCGAGTCCGAACTCGCCGCCGCGCCGGCTCTTTCTGTCACCGATATCGGCTCGGGCAAAGGCTATCTGACGTTCGCGCTTTACGATCATTTGACGACGAAGCTCGGCAAGGCTGCGACCGTGATCGGCGTCGATGTCCGCGCCGATATGGTCAAGCTCTGCGCTGAGATCGCTGCGCGGTCTGGGTTCGATCGGCTATTCTTCGAAACTGCACTTGCCAACAACGCCAAGGCATCCGTTCGCGACGTGATCATTGCCTTGCACGCCTGCGATACCGCAACCGATGACGCGATTTATCAGGGTATCACCGCTGGCGCGGCGTTGATTGTCACCGCGCCGTGCTGCCAGCATGAACTGGCGCCGCAGCTCGATGAGACGTCCGAGCGGCTGGCGGGCCTGATGAAGTTCGGTCTGTTCAAACAGCGCCTCGCCGATTTGGCGACGGATACCGCGCGCTGCTTGTTGCTGGAAGCCTCCGGCTACTGCGTCAAGGTGATCGAGTTCGTATCAACCGAACACACGGCGAAGAATATTTTAATTGCCGCGATCCGCTCCAATGAGGTTGATCGCGCCCGCGCAGAGGCGCAATACGCAGCCCTCAAAGCCGAGATGGGCTTTACGACCCAACACCTGGAAATGCTGCTCAAGAGATAAGCGCGATACAGCGCTGACCCGTGTCATATTCTGTCACAGCGTCGTGATAGAACCTTTTGGAATGATAAGGCGTTTCCCATATTCAAGGCGCCTGTCTCAAGGGCATCTTAGTCAAGCAAGGGAATTTACAATGTTCAATCGTATGACGTTGGTCGCGTCGGCCGTTGCCGTCGCTGCACTCGTGGCGGGTGCTGCTTCACCGGCGATGGCTGGGCATGATCGCATGCACAAGCGCGGCCACGGCCATCACGCGCATGACCGTGACGTGCGGGGCCATCACCATAAGCATCACGCCGAGCATCATCGTGGCCACAAGCATTGCAAGCACGCGCATGTGAAGCACGCCCTGCACCATATGGGCGTTGTGTCGTGGGATGAAATCGAATGGCAACACGGCATGTGGGAGGTTGATGACGCCCGCCGCGCTGATGGCTCGCAGTATGACTTGAAGTTGCACCCGCGCACTCTCAAAGTCGTGCATAGCAAGCGCGAGAGATAAGCTCTGATCTTTCGACAATCCGGCCGGAATCCTAAAGATGGGGTTCCGGCCTTTTTTATGTGTTGCTCGCGAGGAGCGCCACGGCCGCCGCCGGCGCATAGCGGGTTGCGGCGAGCTGGCACGACGGCTCCGCGCCAATCAACGCGCCGAATGTCATGCACGTCAGTCCAAGGCGGTCCGCGATAACGCCAGCGATATGCGCGCCGATGCCGGCAGCGACGACGCACTGAATTTCCAGGCCGGGACGCGACAGCACCTGGATTGCGCCATCGTAGATCGAGCGCAGTTGCTCTTCGCGAATGTGCGCGGCGGCGACCTGCCACGTCGCAAGGTGGCGCATTTCACCATCGCGACCGAAGCCGCGAGATAATCGGGCAAGGCTCTCTTCGACTGTTGTGCCGCGGCCATCGGCGGTCGCGTGCTGATCGATCTCGCCATCCTTCTCCGTCGGCAATTCGCCGAGCACGCGGCGCACATCTGCCATGGTCGCGAAGGTATCGCGTGCCAAGCCTTGCCATTGCCCGGCCAAGACGCCGCGCGTGGTGACGCTCGCGACAGGCGTGCGGGTCAGGCCGGTATAGACGAGTTCGCCGGTTTGCAGGCGTTCCGCGTCGCTCAAGCCTTGCGGCCGGTCACACGCAATGATGTCGGTGGTTGTCGATCCCATGTCGATGAGCAGCGTTTGCGGGCGCAGGCGTGCGATGGCTTGCGCAGTTGCAAGGAAGTTGGCGGAGCCGACGCTATCGGTATCGGTGATGACGGCGTCCGAGCTGCCGAAGCCTTTGAGCCCGCGATAGAAGCGGACGTTCGGTGTAAGGCGATCGGCAAGATGTCGCGTCAGCGACACGACGCCCTCTTGGCGTGTGGCGAAGAGTTCGCAAAGTTCACCCGTCATCGTAACGGCGTGTTGTTCGGCGCCGCGTGTAATGACTTCTGCCGCCGTTAACGCGGCATCGAGACGATCGAGGCCCTTCCAAAGTTCGCAAGGGTACTGAGCTGCTGCGATGACGCGGCCGTTCTCGACACGCGCCACTTTCAAGTGCGCGCCGCCCGCATCGTATCCGGCCGTGATCGTCGTCATGGGTGGCGTTCCAAATTCGTGGATGACCGTGTTACATGAAATGAGTGAGGAGACAAAGCGATGGACATTATTCCGGTTATCGACGTATCGCGAGGGACGGTGGTCCGCGCCGTGCGTGGCGACCGAATAAACTATAAGCCCATCGTGACGCCGCTTGCCGCCACCAGCGACCCTACCGAAGTGGCGGCTGGCATAGGCGGATTGCATCCATTTGAGCGCGTTTACATTGCCGATCTCGACGGCATCGAAGGTCGCGGGCGCAATACCGATCTTGTGCCGCAACTGAGCCGCGTCCTGCCGGGTGTGGACTTCTGGATCGATGCCGGTACCGGTTCGCGCGGCGCAGCACGGTCGCTGCTCGCGACGCCATCGGCGACGCTGGTAATCGGCTCCGAGACGCTGGAGAGCGTTTCCGTGCTGAATGACATCACCGCCGAAGCGCCGGGGCGTACGGTGTTGAGCCTCGATTTTCGTGGCGACGAATTCATGGGGCCGATCGCGCTGCTGAACGATACCTCGCACTGGCCGCACTTCGTGATCGTGATGACGCTGGGGCGCATCGGTAGCGATGAGGGGCCGGATCTGGCGCGGATACGCGATGTGGTGCGACGGGCAGAGGGGCGGCGCGTTTATGCAGCGGGCGGTCTGCGGCATCGCGTGGATGTTGATGCGGCGAGAGCGGCAGGCGCGTGCGGCGCGTTGATCGCGTCGGCATTGCATAACCAAAATATAACGGCCGGAGACCTAAAAGAGATCGCCGGCCGGTAAAAGTTCGTCAATTCACCATCAACGGTTTCGCAGTGATGCGCCACGGTCCCCGAAAGGTCTTTGGCACGGACCCTGCTAGCCGCTGTAACGTCCGGATAGCAATCTTCCCAATCGCTGCAGCAGACCCACCTTCATAGGTGGGTTGGTGTTGTGTTGTTTATCGTTGTCCTGCTGTGGACGGTGTCCGCTTCAAGATTTAGCAGCGAACGGATGCGAAGCCGAGTTGCGCTGTGCGGTTGCTTCGGCAGCCGTCGGCTTGCCAGCAACTGCGCGTGCCAGAGCTTCCTTCGTTGCGCGGTAGTTGTAATCCTGGATCTTGGCATCGTCAGCCGCTTCCCAGTGAATGAACACGCCAACGCAGACGTAGAGATCGTCAGCTTCAGCAGCCGGGATCACGCCTTCAGCAACCGAGTCCTGAACGGCCTTAGCGACGCCGTACTGAGCCGGGCCAAACATCTGAACGGCCTGACGGGCGTCCTTGATCGTGACCTTGTTGTACAGAATCGTGTTCGGCTTGCAGGCCAGGTTCGGAGCGATAACAGCGAGGAGCGACGTGAAGCCGTCCTTGTTGTTCGTCAGCGAGTTGCAGAATGCGGTCTCAGCAGCCGAACCGCGCGGTCCGATGATGAGATCGATGTGAGCGACTTCGTTGCCATCACCGACGAGCGATTCGCCGATCATGACTTTGTTGATCTTGGCCATAAGGGGGGTTCCTCCCACGAATAAAACGATACGAGCACCAACGCACCCCCGTCGAATGCCGGGACTTTGCTGTTCAGCTCTTGCTTTGTCTATCCGGTGACGCTGTCCCGGATGATTAACCCGAGCTACGCGCCACCTTGGATACGTCCAGTGTCCCTTGCAGACACGGCGCTTGTCTTAGCCCTTCACATGCGGGCTCGACAAGTCCTTTAGTAGGAGGCGATGGACCGATTAGGCAAGTTTCCGACGTGACAAAAGCGCGGCGAACAGGGTCGCCACCACGAAGTCCGCCGTTGTGCCGGGATTGAGCCCGCGGCTTTTCAGACTTGCGTCAAATTCGGCAAGCGTATTGAGGGACTTAACCGTGACCACGGGAGACCATGCCGGCTTCAGGCTCAGGGCTTCGTCGCGCACGGCAAGTGCTGCGTCGTGGCCAAACTTACGCGAAATGTGACTATCTGGAAATTCCGCCATCAGGGCCATATGCAACGTGGAAATTGCGAGGTCGTCGCGCGCCGCCAATTGCCGGGCCTCTGCCAACGCGGGAAGAGCAAAATCGAAGATGTCCTCGAAAGCTGTCACGTAGGCGTTGGCAATTCGGTCGCGGTCCTTGGCCATGTACATGGCTTCGCTGAGGGTCATGCGCGGCTGGCCGGCGCTGACGTCGCCGTCATCGACTTTGCCGAGGCCGGCGGGATTGGCAATCCGGATCGCGGCGAAGGCATCGTTGGCGTCGTCTTGGGTCAAGGCGCCGAGCAGAATCGCCAAGCAGCGGCGCAGCCCCATGCCGGCATCGGCTTGGGCAGCCGCCTTCGCCAATGGCGCGCACAGCAGCACGATGCCGAGATTTGTATTGAGGCCGGTTTCGGCGAAGCTCGCTTCGGTGGCTCTCAGGATGCGCTTGCCGATGGTCAACGCAGGATCGGCAATAAAGGGTGCGGCGGCGGCGGCGGCGCGTCTGAAGTGGTCGATCTCCATGCCATGACCGGCACTATGAATGTGGACGTTGCCGGGTTTCAGCGCCATCAGTTCGCCGTAGCACGCCGTGAGGAACGCGTCTTGGATGAGGGCAGGGCGCAGGGGTCGTGTCACGGCACGCTCCGCAGGTGCGCGCGATGCGCGATCACCGTCTTGAGGAAATCCTCGGCGATTGCTTCAGCGATATTGATATCGGCGACGCTCTGTAAGCCGCGCCACGCCGGGTTTGAATTGACTTCGAGAACCTGCAATTCGCCCTTCGCCGTGCGGATCAGATCGATGCCGGCATAATCGGCGTCGACCGCGCGCATCGCGGCCATGCTGATGGCAGCCATTTCGGAATCGGGCGTATGCGTGCGCGCCGCCGCGCCCTGATGAATGTTGGTCACCCAGGTCTTGCCACGCCGGGTCATGGACGCAACGATGCGGTGGCGGGTGGCGAGCACGCGCCAATCCTCGAACACGTCGTCTGCGGGGGCGACGAAATCCTGCATGTAATAGATATGATCGACACTCTCTCCAGCGGGAAGTTCAGCCTGCGAGGTAATCTGGCCGATGCCTTTGCCCTGGCTGCCGAACAGCGGCTTCATGACCAGCGTGCGCGCCAGATCAGCGGTGTACTCGCGCGCGTGTTCTTCCGTTTCGCAAACGCGTGTGCGTGGCGTCGGGATGCCATTCTTGTGCAGCAGAAACGTCGTCTGGGATTTATCCACGCAGCGCTCGATGGCGCGGGCATCATTCCACACCCGCACACCGCTTTCACGCAGCGCGTGCAGAAGGCCGAGACGAAAGGTGATCTGCTCAAGCGTGCCGGCGGAAATCGAGCGCACGAAAATGCCGTCCGGCAATTCGCCCTTGAAGCCCGGAATATCGATGCCGCACTTAAGGCCGGTATCGAATGCGCAATGCGGCAATGACGAAACCGTCATGCGCGCGCCCATGGCTTCCACCGCCCGCACGATACGCCGCGCGTGCCACTCCCCGCGCCCTTCCTCGATGAGGAGCGCGAGGTGCAGGCCAGTGCCTATGCGTTCGGCCGGCCCAGTTACAGGCCGGCCAACGGAATCAGGCGAAACTCGCATCAACGATCTCTGGAGCCAATTTGCCGGTGTGGAACGACTTGCCTGTCTCGACGTTCGAGACGGTCACCATGGCGGGTGAGAACAGCATGGCGTCGATCTTGTAGAAGTCGCCGTTGACCTCAGAGAAGATGTCGGCGAACGGCTTGCCGTAAGCCGATGATGTCGACGACGGCAGACCTTCAGCGAGCTTCTGCGCCTCGGCATCCGAGCCTTTGACGAACAGATGAATGCGGCCGCCGTAGATGATCGCGTCGTTGGTGCGCCCCATGGCCTTCACGAAATCCGGGAACGGCGGCGCGATCGGGCAGGTGCCGGTGCCATCGAGAATGTTTTCGAGCGGGAAGTGCAGGGCGTGTGCCTTATGGATCGAGACTTCGAGCACGCGGGCGGCGATCTGTGCCGTGCCGGCGAGGCTCCAGGTCGGCGCATACAGGATAGTCAGGCCCGACGGAGCAACGTCACAGGCGGCGGCGATTTTCTCGATGGCGGCTGCGGGAGGCGCCTTGTCACCTTCGATGACCAGCGAGGCCTGAGCACAACGGTCGACGTAGCCGAGTTCCTTGTAGAGTTCTTCAACGCGCGATAGCGCCCGGGCCGGGCCGGAACCGAGTGCGAAAAATCCGGTCGCGTCGTCGGTGATCGTCCAGCCTGCGTACTGCGAGCCAAGGCATGAGATGACCGGGTTGGTGGACGAGACGACAACTCCGAGCGGCCAGTTCGCAACGCCCGACGATTGGGTGAACTCGACCTTGCCGAGCCCTCCCATGCAGACTTCACCGAGACGGCGGCCGGCTTCGAGGCAGCCGAGCGTGGCGGCGCCCATATCGATCAAGCGCTCGCCGAGGCTGCCAGTGGTGACGGAAATGCGCAATGCGTCGGCGTCGGCAGCTATCTGGTCGACAATCTTGGCGGCGCGCGCTGAGACGCTGGGGTGTCCGGTTCGTTGCATTGGAGGGGTCTCCCGTTCGGTGTTCTCGTTAGGTTTTTGAACTTTCGTATATCAGGCTTTCGAGTTCGGCCAAGCGCACGCGGGCCGCAGCGGCTGCGGCATCTGATGTATCGGCTGTTGCCAACACCGTCGCAAGCGGTGCGCCCGCTGGTATTTCCGTGCCGGCTGCGCCCTGGTCGGCGGTCCAAGAAGGCCAGTCAAACTTACCAAGCGTCAGAGCGCCGCGATCGGCGTGCAGAATTGCAGCGGCCTTGAAGTGTGCGCTATTGCTGCCGCGCCGTTCAAGCGGTTTACCTTGCGCGGAGGCGATGTGTGCCGCGAACAAGGTGCCTTGATCGTCGTCGAAGATGTCGAGCGTGGCGCTGGCGCGCGGATTGACTTCGAGCAGATGAGCGACGCCGCCATCGACGATGAAATCAAACGACGCCATGCCTTTGAGGTCGAGCGCGCGTGACAGCTTGTCGACGGCGGACAACATGGCCGGTGCAGCCAGTGTCGTCTCTTCGTCGATCGCAACGGCGCCGCCGTAACGGAACGGCTGCGAGGGCGATGGCGACGCCCATTGCCGGCTCATGCCGGTGCTGATTCCATCGCACGCCACGAGGGCGTGGACGGAGATGCGCTCGCCCTGCATCTGCTTTTGAAAATAGCGGCGCGGTTTGGCCTTCGCGCCCGATGTGCACTGCCGGATATGGCGGCCGCCACTGCCGCCGATGCGTTTCGACAGCCAGCCCTCGGAATTCTGCGGAACTGCGATCGACGTTTGCGGATGCGCGATGCCAAGTTCGTCGAGCACGGGGAAGAAGATGCGCGGGTCCTTGCAGGCCTGCAGCGCTTCGACGTTGCAGCCGAGGATGCCATAGCGGCGGTCGAGAATATCAACGAGGCGCGGCTTGTCTTCGAGGCCGGAGCCGAGCACGAGGCCGACCGGTTTCGATGGCGCGGCGGCAACAAGAGCATCGAGTGCCGCGATTAGATTTTTGGCGCGAAAGCCCGTTTGCATGGCGCCATTGACGGCACGGAAATCATGGGCGGCGTGGCGCGTATCGAGGTCGCCGAACGCGTCGGCAACCAGCGGTATGAAACCGGCGCGACGCGCGGATTGGGCCAGGGCACGTCCGGAAAAAGCAGCAATGAGTACAGTGGAGGTCATGCGAGATCGCCTCTCCCCATGACGCTGTGCTTGTCACGGAGAGAGGGTCAGGATGAGCGGCGGCCACAGTTGTGCGTGGTACCGCCGCTCACCCTGACCCTCTCCCCTATGAGGGCAGGAACGGGGAGAGGGAGCTCCCCGTCGATTGCTGAACTTAAGCGATGCCGGTCAACTGCTTCGCCATTGCGTAGGCATGGCGGAAATCGAGGGCGAGCGGCTTATCGGAGGCGAGCATCTGTTTGAAGAGGCCCGATTCCGTCTTGTATTTGATGTCGCCGATGGCGAGCGCGCCAACGCCGACGGCATTGCAGCCCGCGAGCGGAGCACCGTCCATGAACAGTTCAAGGCCTTCGACGCCAGCGGGTGGCACTGCGTTGACGTCAGCGATGGCGATGAGGTTCTTGGCAAGCGCCTTATGTTCGGCCGAGACGACCTGAACGCCGGCGGCTGCGGCCGCGAAGATGACTTCGGCGTTGGCGATGATGTCACGCTTCTGTTCTGCGGTTTCACCAGCGACGGCTTCGAGATCGACGCCGAAGCGTTCCTTGGAAACGGCTGCGCTCTTGATCACGCGATCGACGCCACGATGCGCGACCAGCTGAACTTTTGCGCCTTCAAGTGCTGCAATGATGGACGATGCAAAACCGACGACGCCGGTGGCGCCGAATACGGCGACTCTCACGCCCTTCCAGTCGCGATTGAACTTCTGCTTCAACTGGCGTTCGACGCAGGCAACCATGGCGGCGGCGGTGGTGAACGAGCCCGCTGGGTCAGCGAAAACCGAACATTCGAACGGCGGCACCATCGCCTTCTGAGCGGCGTCGATCATGTCGAGTGCGATGATCGCATCCTTACCGCCCATGAAAAAGCCGGTGCGCACGCCGTAGTTCGGGGGACGCGAGAAAATGGCGTCCTGGATGAGGGGCGTCACGTCGGAAACTTCGACATTGGTGTAGGGGATTATGACCTTATAGCCAGCGTCGGCCGCCATGTTCACATCAAACGGGCTAACGTGCTTGCGCGGGTCCAACATGTGCAGAATGGGGGTCGCTTCGCTCATAACGGTCTGTTTCTCCGATAGTTTTCAGGGATCAGGCAACCTCGACGCGGGCGCCCGTATTGCGGCCGCGCGCGATGACGATTTCAACGCCGTCGGCTTTAGCGGCTTCGACTAAAGAATGATAGAGGCGAACTGCCGCTTCATCGCCGTCTACAAAGGCGAATCCGGTGGGTCCCCATGAGCTCTGGCCAATGCCGGTTGCGCCCATTTCCTGCATGCGCTGGGCGATTTTGCCGACAGCGGGGCTGGTCCATGGGCTGCCGCCCTGGCCCGGAGCAAAGTGTCCGCCGACAACCTGCTGAATCTCGGTCAATGCATCGCCGAATGCGGTGATGTCCTTTTCTATCAGGCCCGGCATCAGCTTCATCAAAACCAAATGACAGATGTGGGCTGCGGCACTCTGTTTGAATTCCGGCAGCGCTTCGAAGGCTCGGATCTCGGCCTCGCCGGAGACGCCAGCGCTGCTTGGGTCGAGCATCAGGAGAACGCGCCACTCTTCTGGAAACTCGGAGCGAAACGTCACGGGCGGCGCGTGGCCCTGCGCCCCGCGGCCACCATCGACGAGGAAGCCGCCGCCGCTAAACGCCGCCAGACCGATGCCGGACCTGACGCCACGTTCGCCTGCACCCGCAATATCCTGAGGGCCGAGTTTGCGGCCTTCGAGGTGCGCGATTGCCGTGCCGACGGCAAGCGCCAACTGCGTGCCGGAACCGAGGCCGGCGTGCGCTGGGATAGCCTCCGCAACGTCGATCGCAAAGCCTGACTGTGCTCCGCGTGCGAACATTTGCATCAGCTTCAAGACCCGCGCACTCTCAGCGCCTGCTGCAGAGTTTGAGGCGGCGCGGGTTACTGTCAGGCGGGTTGCGGGCCGGTCTACGGCGAGGCCGATCGAGCCAAAGCGGCGGCCAAGCGCGCCGTTCATATCGAGAAAACCGAGATGTAAGCGGGCAGGCGCCCGAACGCGAACGCTGGCAGGGGTCGCGATTTTAGACCTCAAAACGTATGATCCTCTGATTGGAAGGAAGGCGAGGGGAGGCGAGTTTGCAATGACTGGCCTGGAAAGGGTAGCCTTAGCGTCCACATTCACAAAAAACCAGACATGAGGCGGTTATGACCACGCAACGCGAGAAACCCATTGCTGAGGCTGACGTCAAGGCGTGGCTGGCGACCAATCTGCCGTCTTGGCGGCTGGAGGACGGCTGGTTGCGGCGTACCTACAAGACCACGAGCTGGAAGGGTACGCTCATGGTCATCAACACCGTCGGCCACCTTGCCGAAGCCGCCTGGCACCACCCGGACATCACAGCCTCTTACGCCTGGGTCGAGGTGCGCCTGATGACCCATTCGGCCAAGGGGATCACGGCGAAGGACTTCGAGCTTGCCAAGAAGATCGAAGAGGTCGTGCAGTGGCAGCCGGGTAAAGAAGGCAAGGGCCTGGAAGGTACGCCGGAAGGTGACCTGCGATTTTCGTACATCAAGTACGATTGAGCCGGACGATGGGCGTTTCCCCCGCCGCCAAGCGCGCGCCGCATGACGCGACGATCGGGCTTGGCTCGAACATCGGCGACAAGGCCGGCAACATAGATCGCGCCATTGCCGTGCTGACGACGGACGGCGCCATTCGCTTGGTTACACGGTCGCTGAAGTATCGCTCGGCGCCGTGGGGCGTGACCGATCAGGACTGGTTTGTAAACGCGGCGATTGCGGTCGCGACGGAACTCTCTGCGCGCGAGCTTCTGGTTCGATGCCAAGCTGTCGAAAACGAGATGGGGCGCGTGCGCAAACAGCGATGGGGTCCGCGTCTGATCGACGTCGATGTGCTGACCTACCGCGATCAGCTCATCAACGAAGCCGATCTGATCGTGCCGCATCCGCTCATTGCGCAACGCAGTTTTGTGCTGCTGCCGCTGCGCGACGTGGCACCGGAGACTCGCATTGGCGGCCGCACGCTCGATGCATTGATTGCTGCTCTTGGTGCGAGCGATACGGTGCTGATGGATTACGAATTGTGATCGCAAAAACGCCGCGGACTTTCATCCGCGGCGTTTTTTGTAACTTGTACGAGACGCTTGGTCTTAGGTCTTACTGACCGTTGGTCTTCAGGTAAGCGATCAGGTTGTCGATGTCGGCCTCATCCTTCAGGCCCATGAACACCATCTTGTTGCCCGGAACTTTCTTCTTGGGGTCGGCCAGCCATTCCTTGAGGTTGGCTTCATCCCAGGTGATGCCCGAGTTCTTGAGAGCGTCGGAATACTTGAAGCCTTCTGCAGCGCCGGCTGCGCGGCCGACCACGCCATCAAGGTGCGGACCCACAGCGTTCTTCGCGCCCGGACCCGTCTGATGGCAAGCTTTGCACTTTCCGAAAACAGCTTTGCCTGCTTCAGCGTCTGCGGCATAAGCCGCGGCCGGCATTGCAGCGATCATGGTGACCGCCAGAACCAATTTGCGCATTGTGGATGTTCCTTCCCGTTTCGATTTCACGGCATGACTATAACGCCGCATCCGTTAGACGGCGAAGTGGAAAATGACATTTAATTTCTGAACTGACCCTGAACGAAATGCCGCACGAGCAGCCAAAGGCCATGCGCAGGCCGCATTATGTTGCGCCGCAGCGGAGGTGCCGAGCGATCAATCTGACTGAAATCAGGTCTCTGAATCGGTCTTGGCGCCACCGTAACGGCGGTAAACGAATGCCGGCGGCGTCGGGTTTGCGCTTTCCTGTTCCGCCGCCGCGACGAACGCGGCGTGGTGCGGCGAGAACTTGCAGGCCGGGTCGGTATTCGTGGCATCGCCCGTGAAGGCCATGGCCTGACAGCGGCAGCCACCGAAATCGATTTCCGCTCTCGGGCAACTCTTGCACGGCTCTTTCATCCAACT
Source organism: Hyphomicrobium sp. (assembly GCA_016716675.1). Classification (GTDB taxonomy): domain Bacteria; phylum Pseudomonadota; class Alphaproteobacteria; order Rhizobiales; family Hyphomicrobiaceae; genus Hyphomicrobium_B. The sequence continues at coordinate 253,846 of JADJVG010000001.1, read as the reverse complement.
GGTGCCGCGATATTTGTTAAACGCCTGTCCATTGAGCCAGATGTCGGCAAGGCGCTTGGTCTTGATGTTGTCGAATTCGAGACCGGGGATTTGTTCGGAGGCATGGCATGGCAACACGCGGCCTTGCGGCGTGATGTTGATGATGCCCTTGCCCCAGCCGCCCATGCAGGGCTTCGGCGTCTTGGCATAGTAGTCGGGCACTACGAAGTCGAACACCAAGATGCCTTTCAGGCGCTCCTTCGCTTCCTCGACGATCTCTGCGCTTTTCAGCACCTGCGCGCGCGTCGGCATCAGGCTGGCGCGGTTCTTCAACGCCCAGGCATAATACTGAATGTTGGCAACTTCGATGCGGCCGGCGCCCATTTGAACGGCGAAGTCGATGATGTTCGGCAGGTTCTCGATGTTGAGGCGGTGGATCGGCGCGTTGATCGTCAACGGCATCCCCAGTTCGCGCACCCACTTGCCGAGTTCGCGCTTTTTCTCAAGCCCGTTTTTGTAAGACGAGATTTTTTCCGCGTTCGCATCATCGACATCCTGGATCGACAACTGAACATGATCGAGGCCCAGATCCTGCAGACCCTTCAGGCGATCACGCGTCAGCGTAACGCCCGCGGTAATGAGGTTTGTGTAGAGACCGGCCTTGGCGGCAACCTCGACAATCTCTTCAAGGTCTTTGCGCACCGTCGGCTCGCCGCCCGAAAGATGGATTTGCAAAACCCCGAGTTCAGCGGCCTGCCGCATGACGTCCTGCCACTCTGCGGTCGTCAATTCCTGATTGACGCGATCGAGTTCGAGAGGGTTCGAGCAGTACGGACACTGCAAAGGGCAGCGATGCGTCAATTCTGCCAGGAGACCGATCGGCGCCCGCGCGCAGGACACTCCCGCAGCGTCTCCAAACTGTTCAAGCGGCGCAATCTCGTTCATGGCGTTCCTAACTCCGGGCAGGCATTGCGGATCAAGCTGTGACGACGCCTTTGTCGGCAAGGTCCTGAAGCATTGATATGGTGTCTGAAAGAATATCTTGTAATGGTGCGTTGTACTCTTTCGCCAACAGTTCGGCGATAGCGGCAACCGTCGTTGCGCCATCACAACGCTTCAAGATTTCGACAGCAATCTCGTCCGGCTCGAACACGCGTTCGGGAGCCAGCACATGCCAGCGGCCGCGACCGGCGTCGTGGCGCAACTTGATGTGATTGGGCAGCGCCGGTTTCGATGTTTCGTTAATGACGGTGCGGGTGCGCTGTAGGGTACTGGTCATGTGGGTCAAACCTCCGGACGGAACGTGCCGGGCGGAATGTTGCCGGCGACGTAAGCATTGTAGAGCGCATCGAGCTGGACCCAAAGCACATTGCATTTGAAGCGGACAGCCTCAACACAGGCCTCCTGCTCGTCGCGCGTCTTGGCATTCTTCAGCACGTATTGAAGCGCAAATTCAGAATCGCGCGGAGCCTGCGTCAGGCGGCGCTTGAAGTAAGCCAGCACCTTGTCGTCGATGAAGTCGTAGCCTTCCAGCATTCCTGAGATCCGCTCTTTGTGGATCTTCGGTGCGAATAGTTCGGTCAGCGACGAGGCGCAGGCCACGACGAGCGGCTGCTCACGCACAAACGTGACATAAGACTCGACCGCGAAGACCGTTGCTGCGAGGGCGCCGCGCCGCGAGATCACGTAGTCGCGATCGAGGCCGAGGCCGTCCGTCAAAATCAACCAGCGCTCAATGCCGCCGACTTCCTCCGGCGGATGGCCGTCATGATCGAGCACGCGATGCAGCCATTCGCGGCGCAATTCGCGATCGTGAATGCGGCTGATGAAAGCGGCGTCCTTGCGCGGCACCGCTGACTGATAGCAATAGCGGTTCAAGGCCCACGCTTGCACCTGGCCCTTGTTGAGTTTGCCGCCGTGGAGCAAGTGATGGAACGGGTGGAGATCGTGATAGCGCTCGGGTCCGACCGCGCGGATCGCGGCTTCAAACTCGCTGACGCTCAGGGGCGGTTCGACATCACGCCGGACGGACGCGACCTTTTCGAGACTGACCGGTGTCATAGGCGAACCTCCATTCCATCGAAACCGACTTCCCAGCCGGCGCTGTCTACAATCCTGCGGGCTTCAGAATTCTCGTCCAGGACAGGATTCGAATTGTTGATGTGGACGTAGATACGGCGCGCGATGCTTAGCGGTTTTAGCGCCGCGATCGAGCCGTTTGGGCCCGAGATCGAAATGTGCCCCATGCGCTGCGCGGTCTTATGAGAGAGGCCCTGAACAACCATTTCGTCGTCGGTGAATAGCGTGCCATCCAGGAAGATCAGCTCGGCGCCCTTGATGCGTTCTGCAAGCGGCGGGTCAACTTCGGCGCAACCAGGAATGTAAAAGAACGATTTAGACGTTGCGGTATCGGTGATCTTGAGGCCGATGGTGTCGCCGTCGCGGCTGCCGTAGTTTTCTTTTTCGCCGCCTTTCTCGAGGAAAAGCGCGATTTTTCCCGGTACCGCGAAGGCTTCGACGGTCAGCCCGAGATCAACGCCAGCGCCTGTCAATTGTGTTGGCCGGTCGAGCGCGAAGGCGATGCGCGGCACGTTCTCGGGTGCGCAGACGTTGAAGATCGAATTGGCATTGAGGGTGGCGAGCACCCGGTCGGAACCGTAGATCGAGAACTTTTGGCCTTCGCGCAGATTGATGAGGCCCGTGATGTGATCGACGTCGGCATTAGTGACGACGACGGCCTTGATCGGGGAATTGCGCAAGCCGCCGTCAACGGACGGGTGCAGCGCTGGTGTGTCGTTGATCTGCTGGCGCAAGTCAGGCGAAGCATTGAGCAGGGCCCAGTCGCTGCCATTCGCTGAAATCGCAAGGGACGACTGTGTGCGGGCGCGATAGCCGGGTTTGCCAGCGCGGACGTTGGCGGAATGAAGACCGTTGCAGTTCCATTGCGGGAAACCGCCTCCGGCCGCAGAGCCGAGGATTTTTATGATCATGAATTTGCTTGTTTTCGCAGGCGCGCGGCACGCCGATTGCGCACGCCCAATCTCAGTTTTAGGTTGGATGCTCGAAGGCAGAAACAGCAACGGCGGCCGATGATTGCATCGACCGCCGCGCCGGTGTCTCACGGTATCCGTGAGGCCGAAGACATCAATTTAGATGACGTCGATTTCGGCTGGCAGGTAGCTCGTGACTTCGAGACCAACTTCCTGCTCGCGGACGGCCGGCTTGGACCAAATCTTCATGCTCGTCTCCTCCATAGAGATTGCTGCGTTTCCAAAATCGCAGACCCTTCTGAGGGCCCACCCTTTGGATTTGGTGCAGACACTTTTGTGCGGCACCAATCTGCGGATCAAGACTTCAAAGTCAAGTCCAAGCCGCTTCGTTCATTAGAAAACATCGAATTGGTTTCTGGCGCAAATCAAGTGCTTTCACGACTGCGTGTGAATTTTTCCCGTGCCGTCCGGTAAGGGGTTTGATCGCGCAATCGGCGCGGTGAAAGTTGGGTGCTCTTTCTACAGTAAGGCAGCCAGCACGCACTTCAGCCGGGTACCTCGAAGCGCCCACCGAGGCTATGCGAGGGGCGCCTTCGGGAAGGCGTTTTTACGCGAGGGCCGGATGGGTGCTGTGCTGCGCCGCGACAATCGGAAATTTAGGCAAAACGGCGCGCCACATGGCGATGAGTGGGAATAGTTTTGCTCATTTTGCGCAGGCATCAAAGATTAATGGAAAAACATTCTTCATTCTGTTAGGTTTGTGTCGCGCAGGCCGGTGCAGAGCCGTCAGGCCCCTAGCCACGTGTGCCACCACAAACCCAGTGTTCGACGCAGCCACGCCAAAATGCGGGCTATCGCCGGAAGCGTCCGCAATATACGGACAAGAGCCAAAATTTCGCGCGCCGCTTGACGGGCGGTCGCGACCAAGGAGACGAGACGTGACCGTGAACCCGCTGCTTCCTAAGAATGCGCCGTTTTCAGCCGACGATATCGAGATGCTGAACAAAGTGGTGTCGCGGTCCACGCCGCAGCAGCGCTCATGGTTGGCAGGCTTTTTCGCGGGTTTTGAGGCAGCGCAGGGCGGTGGCGTTCTTCCGGCACCAGCGGCCAAGCCGCGAGCGCCATTAACCATTCTCTATGCCAGCGAAAGCGGAAACTGCGAGAACTTGGCTTTGAAGGCCAAGAAGACCGCCCAGAAACATGGGCTCGACGCCAAGGTCTTCGATATGGCCGATGCCGACATGGCGCTGCTCGCCAAGTCGAAGAACGTCCTCGTGTTCGCCGCAACCTGGGGCGAAGGCGATGCACCGGCCCGCGCGGTCGATTTCTATGCTGCGTTGTTGAGCGATGCCGCACCGCGCCTGGAAGATACGCGCTTTGCCGTCTGCGCGCTTGGTGACACGGCTTACGCACAGTTCTGCGCTGTCGGCAAAGCCATCGACGCGCGCCTCGAAGCGCTGGGTGCGAAGCGCGTCGCGGATCGCGTCGATCTCGATCTCGACTTTGCAAAGCAGGCCGTGGCGTGGACAGATGGTGCCTTGGCGAAACTAGCGCCCGCCGATGCCGCCGCAACGGGTACGGTCGTGCACGTTGATTTTACGGGCGGTGGTGCGCTCCCTGAGGACGACGAACCGGCGTTCACCGCTGAGACGCCGCTCGAAGCCGAGATTTCGGCACTCGTCAACTTGAACGGTACGGGTTCGACGCGCGAGACGTGGCATGTCGAATTGGCGTTCGAGGATTTCCGCTTCCAGTATCAGCCGGGTGACGCGATCGGCGTGCTGCCCGAGAATGACCCTGAACTTGTCGAGCAACTGCTCAACGCAACGGGTCTGGCGTCCGATGCTGCATTGGCGCAAAAAATCCTGAAGGGCTTTGACGTGACCACGCTGTCACGCGCAGCCGTCGATAACTACGCCAAGCTGACGGGCCGCTCCGACGTTAAAGCGCTGCTCGACGGTGATGGTTTCTCGACATTCGCTTTCGATCGCCAACTCGTCGATCTGTTCGAGACGTATCAGGAAAAGCTTTCGCCTGAGCAATTGCTTGGCCTGCTGCGGCCTCTGCCGGGCCGTTTGTATTCGGTGGCTTCCAGCCCCAGGGCCCATCAGGGTGAAGCGCATCTGCTCGTTGGTGCAGTGCGCTGGGACTCTCATGGCCACAAGCGCAAGGGCGTGGCATCGACCTATTTCGCCGACCGCCGCAAGGTGGGTTCGACGGCGCGCATCTACGTTAAGCCGAACCGGCATTTCCGCATTCCAACGGACGGCAACACGCCGATCATCATGATTGGTGCGGGTACGGGCGTTGCGCCGTATCGCGGCTTCATCGAAGAGCGCGCCGAAGTTGGCGCAACCGGCAAGAGCTGGCTGTTCTTCGGCGAACGCAACTACACCAACGACTTCCTGTATCAGCTCGATTGGCAGGATCACAAAGCGTCAGGCGCGCTGAGCAACATCGACGTGGCCTTCTCGCGCGATCAGCCGGAAAAGATCTATGTGCAGCATCGCTTGTGGGAACGCCGCGAGGACCTTCTCTCGTGGATTGCCGACGGCGCGCATGTTTATGTTTGCGGTGACGAGAAGGGCATGGCCAAAGACGTCGATGCAACGCTCGCCAAGATCCTGAGCCTCGGTGCTAAGGGTGATGAGGAAGCGGGCCGCGCCAAACTCAAAGAACTGACCAAGTCCGGCCGTTATCAGCGCGACGTGTATTAAGCTCCACGTTCCGTGTCTGCCGCCGCCGTTTCCTCCGCGTGCGTGAGGACAAAGTGAAATGCAAGCGAGATTGAGATGACCGACAAGCGCTCCAAGAATGAATTCATCAAAGAGAACAGCCATCAGTTGCGCGGAACCCTGGCGGTTGGCCTGGAAGACGTGGTGACGGGTGCTATCGCCGAGGACGACAGCCAGTTGCTCAAGTTCCACGGCTCCTACATTCAGGACAACCGCGACGTGCGCGGCGAGCGCGCCAAGAAAAGAAGCTTGAGAAAGCTTATGCGTTCATGCTGCGTCTGCGCATTCCGGGCGGTCTGTCGACGCCGAAGCAATGGATTATGCTCGATAACATCGCAACCGAATACGCCAACGGTTCGCTGCGCCTGACAACGCGCGAGACGTTCCAGTATCACGGCGTCATCAAGTCAAACCTCAAGCGGACGATGCAGGCGATCAACTCTGTCGCGCTCGATACGATTGCGGCGTGCGGCGACGTCAACCGCAACGTCATGACGGCCAGCAATCCGTATCTGTCGAAAGCCCATCGCCAAGCCTACGACCTTGGCAAGGCGATCAGCGGCCATCTGCTGCCGAAAACCGGCGCCTATCACGAAATCTGGCTTGACGGCGATAAGATCGAAGACAAGTCGCGCAAGGCCGGCGAGAACGAAGAACCGCTTTACGGCACCCATTATCTGCCGCGTAAGTTCAAGATCGTCATTGCGGTGCCGCCCGACAACGATGTCGATGTTTACGCCCATTGCCTCGGCTTCATCGCGATTATCGAGAAGGGTGAAATTACCGGTTGGAACATCACCGTCGGTGGCGGCATGGGCATGACCCACGGCGACACCAACACGTTTCCGCGCACCGGCGATCACCTTGGGTTCTGCAAACCCGAGCAAGCCATCGACGTTGCTGAAAAAGTGATGCTCTTGCAGCGCGACTGGGGAAATCGCGAGAACCGCGCTCGCGCCCGCCTCAAGTACACTGTCGAGGATCGCGGCCTTGATAATTTCCGTACCGAGCTCGAAAAGCGCCTCGGCTACAAGCTCGGCAAGTCGAAGCCGTTCACGTTCACATCAACCGGCGATGTGCTTGGTTGGCGCCAGAGCCTCGACGCCAAGAAGGGCGAAGAGAAGGCCTGGCATCTGACGCTGTTTATCGAAAACGGCCGCATCAAGGATGAGCCGGGCCATACGCTGCGCTCGGCGCTGCGCGAAATAGCTGAGTCCGGCTATTGCGACTTCGTTTGCACGGCAAACCAGAATGTGACCCTCGCCAATGTTGCGCCGAAGTTCAAGCCGAAGATCGACGCGATCCTGAAAGCGAACGGGGTCACGACCGAGGTGTCGTCAGGGCTGCGGGCCAACTCGATGGCCTGCGTGGCGCTGCCGACCTGCGGACTTGCACTGGCCGAGAGCGAACGCTTCCTGCCGGAACTGATCACGGCGCTCGAAGACAGCCTCGATAAAGCAGGCCTGCGCAGCGATGATATCGTGGTGCGCATGACCGGTTGCCCGAACGGCTGCGCGCGTCCGTATCTCGCGGAGATCGGCTTCGTCGGACGCAACCCCGGCCTCTACAACCTCTATCTCGGCGCAGCGTTCGACGGTTCACGCATGTCGAAGCTCTATGCTCAGGATGTCGGCAAGGAGCGCATCGTTGAATTGCTCGAACCGATCTTCCTGAAGTTCTCCAAGGAACGCAAACCCGGCGAGCACTTCGGTGACTTCGTGATCCGCGCGGGATACGTCAAGGCCACGCCCGGCGGCAACAAGTTCCACGCCGATGTGAAATTGGCTTAGCCCGCACGCCAGCGGTGACGCTTAATTTAAAGGCCGCTCCCGGAAACGGGAGCGGCCTTTTTGATTGGGCGACAGTGCTAAGTCGAAATCAGATCTTCTGCGCGAGCTGCCAGGCGGCGACGCACAGGATGATGGCGAGCGCGATCCGCAAGAATGAGTCCGGCAGTTTGCCGGTGAGCCGCGAACCGAGCGCAATGCCGGGCACCGACCCCGCCAGTAGAATGGCGAGCAGTAGCAGGTTGGTATTGCCCATCGACAGATGGCCGAGTCCTGACACGAGCGTGAGGGGTACGGCATGCACGATGTCGGTGCCGATCAAGCGGCGCGTGATGAGCGTCGGATAGAGCAACGTCAAGATAACGACGCCGATCGCGCCAGCGCCGACCGACGTCAACGTGACGATGGACCCAAGCACCAAGCCGAGCAGGAGCGTCGGAAGTTTGCGCACCGCGACGTTATCGGTGTCGAGCGTCAGCTTCGCTCGGCCCCTGGTGATGTACGGAAAAAGGATGATCGCGATCGAACTCACGACCAACGCGCCGACCAGCGCCAACTTAATGACGGACGCCATGGCTGCGGTATTCGGATGGAAGTAGTGAAGCAGAGCGAGCATCCCAAGTGAGCCGGGGATACTGCCGGAGGCGAGCCAAGCGACCATGCGCCAATTGACGTTGCCGAAGTTGTGGTGCGGGATCGCGGCCGATGCCTTCGTGATGGACGCAAACAGCAAATCGGTGCCGACCGCGATCGTCGGCGAGATGCCGACTTGCGCAATCAGAAAGGGGGTCATCAGAGAGCCTGCACCGACGCCGGTCATGCCGACCAGGAAGCCGACGATAAACCCGCCAGACACGATCATAGGCCATACATCTAGTAGTGACGCGTCGAGCATTTGGGTCTGCAGTTTATCCAGAGTAACAGTGTGAGTAAGTGAGAACGTCGCGTTAGGCAAGGCAAGGAACGATTAGTGCAGTGCGATCAGGATCGTGCGCAAACTTAGGATGATGATCACCAGACCGACAATAATCATCAGCGCTTTGTCGGGCAGGTGTTTGGTTGCATACGCGGCGAACGGGGCGGCGATTGCGCCACCGACGAGCAAGCCTGCGATGATCGGAAAGAGGTCAAGTCCGATCGTGAACATGAAGGTCGCGGAAATCGTCAGTGTCACGAAGAATTCGGTCAGGTTCACCGAACCGATGGCAAAGCGCGGAGTCGTGCCGGTTCCGATCAGTGTCGTTGTCACGATCGGTCCCCAACCGCCGCCGCCGATGGAATCGGCCAAGCCTCCCAAGAAACCGAGTGGCCCGATATGGCGCGGCAACTCTGCAGAAGGCTCAGGTGCTCTACGTAGCGCCTTCCAGAGAATATAGATGCCCATGATGACGAGATAGGCGGCAATGTAGGGTTTGATCACGTTGCCGTCGATGTTCGACAGGATGTAAGCGCCTATACCGCCACCGATGGCGCCCGGAATCGCAAGGCGGCGGACAAGACGCCAATCGACGTTGCCGAATTTCCAATGCGAGACGCCCGACACCGCCGTCGTGAAGGTTTCAGCGGCGTGCACGCAGGCGCTTGTGGTTGCCGGTGGAACCCCCATGCTCAAGAGCACGGTGGACGATGTGATACCGTAGGCCATGCCAATGGCGCCGTCGACCATCTGGGCGACAAAGCCGATCGCGATATACAGCAGAATGTCTTCCCACATCGGGTGATCTCGGGCCGCTCAAACGCTGGGGCTGGCGGCGCGCGCACAAGTGCGCGCGCACGTGATGAGTGTTGGATGTTTAGAGACCCGGATCCATTCCGTCGTCGACCAGGGGCGGCGGCTCGATAGCGACTGAGACGCCGGCGGCCCGCAACAGAATTGCGGCCTCGTTGGCGCGTCGCATGAACTCTTCGCGGTCGTTGGCGCTGAGCGAAAGATCACGGCAGAGACCGTTCGCCAGCATCTCGCGCGTCAGTATGAAGTGGCCATCGCCGGGAGCGTCGCTCTTGGCGTTGTCGGCAGTGGCGACGCCGCCGGCCATCGATGCGCCAGTGATGGCATCGACGATCATGAGCGTTCCGGTTTCCGATATTTCGGAGAACACATCGATTGCTGCCGAGCGGCCAAGTGAAATACGGGCAACCGCGATGTCATTGACGCCGCATTTCGTCGACGGGTGCGAGGACATCGTTTCGAGATCGAGCAGCGCTTTGATCTCGAAGCTTGAAATCGGCACGAGGTCGGTCACCGTGCGCAGCAGATAGCCGGCGCGCGGATCGAATGCGGTTTCCGACAACCACACGAGACGCGCTTCGACGGTCTGAGCCGCGACGGGGCGCATTTCAGATGTTGAGAGCACTGCGCCACGCGATACGTCGATGTCGACGTCGAGCTGCAGTGCGATCGCCTGGCCCGAGGTTGCCGATTTCAAATCGCCGTTCATGGTGGCGATGCGAACAACCTTGGCGCTGCGTCCGCTCAATGCGTCCGTGACGCTGTCGCCGACGGCCACCGAGCCCGAACTGATCGTGCCGGCGAGGCCGCGGAAATCCTGACCATCGCGCAATACGGTCTGCACCGGGAAGCGGAACGTGCCGCCTTCCGCCGAGCCGCGGCTCGGGGCCTTTTCGAGATGCTCGAGCAGATGCGGACCCGTGTACCAGGGCATCGCGCTCGATTTGGTCGAGACGTTGTCGCCATAGACGGCCGACAGCGGAATGGCGGTCGCGTCCCAGAAGCCGAACTTCCAACAGAGCGTGCGGAAATCCGCTTCGATTTTGCGGAACACGTCTTCCGAGTAGCCGACGAGGTCCATCTTGTTGACCGCGAGCACGACGCGCTTGACGCCGACGAGATCCAGAATGGCCGCGTGCCGTTTGGTCTGCTTCTTGACGCCCGCGCGGGCATCAACGAGCAGGATCGCAACGTCGGCAAACGAGGCGCCCGACGCCATGTTGCGCGTGTACTGTTCGTGGCCGGGGCTGTCGATGATCACAAAGCGGCGGGTTTCGGTATCGAAATACTTCCACGCGATGTCAATCGTGATGCCTTGCTCGCGTTCGGCGACGAGGCCGTCGAGCAGCATTGAGAAATCAGGGAGGTCAGAATCGGCGGCCTTGCGGCCCGACCGGCGCACGTTCTCGCGTTGGTCCTCATAGAGGTCGGACGCATCCCACAGCAGACGGCCGATCAGCGTCGACTTGCCGTCATCGACAGAGCCGCAGGTCAGCAGATGCACGATGCCGTTGAGATCGCGCAGCGCAGCGGGTGCGCTTGCGGCGGTGGCAGCATGCAGGGTGGAGGTTTTCAGGGCAGCTTGCGCAGTCATTAGAAGTAGCCTTCCTGCTTTTTCTTTTCCATGGCGCCCGATTGATCGTGATCGATAAGACGGCCTACACGTTCGGAAGTTTGTGCATTGATGGTTTCGGCAACAACGCTTTCGAGGTCTTCAGCGTCGGAGGCGACGGCGGCGGTTAACGGGTAGCAGCCGAGTGTGCGGAAGCGGATCTTGCGCATCACGACTTTCTCGCCCTCTTTTGGTTGCAGGCGTTCGTCGTCCTGCATCAGAAGCTGGCCATTGCGTTCGATGGTCGGGCGATCCTTGGCAAGGTACAGCGGCACGACATCGAGCTTCTCGCGCAGGATGTAACGCCAGACGTCCTTTTCCGTCCAGTTCGACATCGGGAACACGCGCACGCTCTCGCCCATGCCGAGGCGGCCGTTGAGTAGGCGCCACATCTCGGGGCGCTGCTTGCGCGGGTCCCAGCGATGGCCGGCGGCGCGGAACGAGAACACGCGCTCCTTGGCGCGGCTGGCCTCTTCATCGCGGCGTGCACCACCGAAGGCGGCGTCGAAACCGTACTTGTCGAGGGCCTGCTTCAGGCCCTGGGTCTTCAGAACATCTGTATAGATCGACGGCGAATAGTCGATCGGGTTGATGCCCTGCTTCAGGCCTTCTTGGTTTTTGTGGACGATCAGATCGAGGCCGAAATCGCGAGCGGTCTTATCGCGGAAGGCGATCATATCGCGGAACTTCCACGTGGTGTCGACGTGCAGCAACGGAAACGGCGGCTTCTGCGGAAAGAACGCCTTGCGTGCCAGATGTAAAAGCACGGTCGAGTCCTTGCCGATCGAATACATCAGCACCGGCTTGCGGAACTGCGCCGCTGCCTCGCGGAAGATGTGGATGCTCTCGGCTTCCAGGAGATCGAGATGTGATGGTGAAGCGGTCATGCCGCGCGTGTCCTTTGTCAGAAGTCTAAAGTTTCATTTCGTGTGGCCGGTCCGGCTTATTTGGATTGAGGCTCCGGTGAAGACCCAGGTGCACGACTATGCAAGCCGCACTCTTTGCCATTTTCGTTTTCCCACCACCAGCGTCCTGCGCGAATATCTTCGCCCGGTTTGATAGCACGCGTGCAGGGCTGGCAGCCGATCGACGGGAAGCCCTGCGCATGCAGTGCGTTGACCGGAATTTTGTTGGCGGCAATGTAAGCTTCGAGGCGTTCCAGCGTCCAATCTGCGATCGGGTTCAACTTGATCAGGTTCTGCACGGGATCGAAGATCGCGAACGATACATGCGAACGCCCCTGACTTTGTTCGCGGCGCAGTCCTGTCACCCAGCCGCTGGCGCCCTCAAGCGCCCGATTGAGCGGGCGAACCTTGCGGATGTCGCAGCAGGCTTTACGGCTATCGACGGAATACCGGAAGCCGTAGATGCCATCGCTTTCGACGAGATCTTCGACTTCCTTGGCGTCAGGATAGACGACGCGGATCTTGGTACCGTAGCGGCCCTCAGTCTCAAACAGCGTGTCGTAGGTCTCCGGAAAGTGGCGGCCGGTGTCGAGCGTGAAGATGTCGATCGCTGTCCCCGACGTCGCGATGGCATGCGTGACCGCCTGATCCTCAATGCCGAGGCTTGAAGAAAACGCGACGCGGCCGGGGATGGCTTGCTTAATGGCGCGGATCCGGTCTTCGAGCGCATCAAGGCTGCCAATCCGCTCGTCCAGCGCACGCGCCAAAGCGTCCGCAGAAGCAGACTGAGGCGCCTGGCCTTGGGCCGGCGCGGAACGGTCGATCAAAATCATGGAAGACCTCCAGTTGCGGGGAACATAGGGGTAAAACATTCCCTAGAGAAGGCGCTTTTATAAATAAGTATGGCATCCCATGCTAGTGATCCCTGTTTGGAGAAATTTTTTATCAAAATGGTCTTTGAGGGTATGGACTCGCCGGCCGCCGCTCGTATGCCCTGGCCGGGGCCCTATTTCAACCACTGCAAAACGCCATTTGCAGCTGCAACACCAGTCGCGAATGAGGCTTGTAAAAGGTAGCCCCCGGTGGGTGCTTCCCAGTCGAGCATTTCGCCGGCGGCGAACACGCCGGGCTTGCTGGCAAACATCATTTCGGTGGTCAGGCCGGCAAAGCGAACGCCGCCCGCGCTAGAGATGGCGCGGGACAATGGGGCGCTGCCGTGGACGGTCAGACGGACGCTTTTGATGCGTTCTGCGAGGCCGGCGGCGTCAGGTGGTAGTAGTCCGGGTTCACGCAGCAGTCCGATGGCCGCGGCGTCGAGGTTCGCCGCCTTGCGCAGGAAGTTGCTGACCGATTGCGAGCCGCGCGGCCGCAATAGGCGTTGGGTTAGATCATCTATAGTAATGTCGGGCTTCAAATCGATGGCTATTGCGCCGGCCGATGGAGCAGCGAGCGTAGCCCGGATCTCGCGGGCAAGGGCGTAGATGACACCGCCTTCAAGGCCGGTTTGCGTAATGACGGCCTCGCCGCGCGCCGTCAACTCGCCGACGCGGACGGCGATGCGCTTTAATGGCGATCCGGCAAAGCGCGTCGCGAAGATGTTTGACCAAGCGATCAAAACACCGCTGTTTGCAGGCATAAGTGGCGCGACGGCGATGCCGTCGGCTTCGAGTACCGGCACCCAGCTTCCATCCGATCCGAGGCGTGGCCAGCTTCCGCCGCCGAGGGCCAGCACGAGCGCATCGGGTTTCGCAGTCAGCGTGGCAGCGTCCGGTGTTGCGATTGTAATGCCGCCGTCGCTGGTGAACCCCGTCCACGTGTGGCGCGTCTTGATGGTGACACCAAGCGTATCGAGCCGCCGCAGCCATGCCCTCAGCAACGGCGAGGCTTTCATGGCCTTGGGGAAAATGCGCCCCGACGAGCCCGTAAAAGTTTCCTGGCCGAGCCCGTTGGCCCAGGCGATCAGCTTCTCGGGCGGAAATGCTGTAACCGCATCGCGGACGGCGGAAGCCTCTGCGCCGTAGTGGTTTAAGAACAGGTCTAGCGGTTCGCTATGCGTGAGGTTCAACCCACCGCGACCGGCCAGCAGAAATTTACGGGCCGGAGACGGCATACGCTCATAAACGGTCACTGCGTGCCCTGCGGACGCAATAACCTCTGCTGCCATCAGACCGGCTGGTCCGGCGCCGATGATCGCGACCGATCGTTTGTGCGCTGCGGAAATGCTCACCACGCGCCCATATTGGCCATGCTGGCCCACGGCTCGGCGGAGGGCAGGGCGTCACCTTTTTGCAGCAACTCGACCGAGATCAAATCCGGGAGCGCACGAACGCCATGTGGCCGTCGCGCGGCGGCCGGTTGATCGTGACGCCCTTCGCTGCCAGTCGCGCGCAGGTGGCATAGATGTCATCGACGAGAAAGGCCAAGTGGCCGAAATTGCGCGCCGAACCATAGTCTTCCGTGTCCCAATTGTAGGTTAGTTCAAGCATCGGGGCCTTTTCGGTCGTGGCGCGGGGCACGTCTTCGGGGGCTGCGAGAAAGATCAGCGTGAAGCGGCCGCGCTCGTTGTCGATGCGCCGTACCTCCCGCATGCCGAGGCCGTCACAATAGAATGCGAGGCTGTCGTCGATATTTCTGATGCGAACCATCGTGTGCAAGTAGCGCATAAACCACTCCTTTCTCGAACCAAGGCTGAGACACACTTGGTGGCACGCACGGATAGCGTGACCGCACGGTAACACCGATGCGACAACCTGACGTCGCAATCCACAGGGTCCTGTGTATGACCTCTGGATAACTAGAACGGCGAGACATCACACGCTGTTATTTTAGGGCCGTAATGCGACGTAAAAAGCGAATCATTCGAATTTGATTCGTTAGAGATCACATGATGCGTGGGGATGTTTGAGAATGCTTTTTTTGCGTGTTCTTCACGCAAATCTGGGGATGAAATTTGAAGCTCGGTTCTCACTGTTTTTTCATGCGCTTATCGCGATTGCGTGAGAAGAATCAGTTCGCCTGTGCACGGCGTCAAGTGTTGAAACGTTAAAATCGAGCTAGCGCGAGCGCGAACGAATGTTATGTTTCCGCCGCATCGTGACGGTGTGCAGTGCTTCGTTTCTGAAGAGGGCTCTTCCAGGAACGAACGCTCGGCACGGCGCCAGGGTGTAGTGAGGTAACGTAAGACGCAGTAGCGGGGTGTAATATATGACGGGGGATACTAAACGTCCGGGCTTTCCGGACTTCGAGCAGCCGTTTGAAAGCCGTCCGGATTTATTGGACGAGGCCGGCCTCGAGGTCTTTGAAATTGCTGGGACCATCAAGTGGTTCGATGCATCCAAGGGGTACGGGTTCATTGTTCCAGACAACGGCTTGCCGGATATTCTTCTTCACGTCACATGTCTCCGCGCAGGCGGTTTCCAGACGGCCTACGAAGGTGCGCGGTTGCAGTGCGAAGTTCTGAAGCGCCCGAAGGGCATGCAGGCCTTCCGCATTCTGAGCATGGACGAAAGCACCGCCATCCACCCATCGCAGTTGCCACAGCGCACGCACGTCATCGTGACGCCGGAAAGCGATTGGGAGCGGGCGTACGTCAAGTGGTTCAACCGGGTTCGCGGTTTTGGCTTCTTGACACGCGGTGAGGGCACAGCAGATATCTTCTGCCACATGGAAACGTTGCGCCGGTTCGGGTTCACAGAACTTCGTCCCGGTCAGATCGTTCAGGTCCGCTGGGGCTACGGCTCCAAGGGCTGCATGGCCGCCGAGCTCCGCCCTGATGGCGTGCCGACGGGATTGCCGTCGAAGAATTGATCGCTTCCAGGATGGACCGCGTGTCTAGATCAGTTTTCAAAAGGGCCGCCACTTGCGCGGCCCTTTTTGTTTTGGCCTTATGGGCCTCCATGTCCATGCCAACGATGCCTGCAAACCAACAACTGGTTTCAGCTCTGCTGCCCGCTGAACAGTTCGCTTTCGTGCGGCCGGCAGAAGCGCGGTTGCGCACCGAAGCGTTAGCGATCGAACCGACCGGCGGTGGAGAAGCAAAAACGTTCCAGGTCGAGATTGCTGAGACGGACAAGGAAAAGGCCGTCGGCCTGATGTTCCGCACTAAGCTCGCCGATAACGAGGGCATGCTGTTTCCGTATGGCGCCGCGCAGGACATTACGATGTGGATGCGCAACACCTACATCCCGCTGGATATGCTGTTCATTCGTCCCGACGGCATCATCCATCGCATTGAGGTCAATGCCGAGCCGATGTCGGAGCGGGTAATTTCGTCCGGCGCGCCGGTCAGCGCCGTGCTCGAAGTGCCGGGCGGCGCGACTGGACGGCTCGGGATTAAGCCGGGCGACCGCGTCCGGCACCCGATTTTTACCACTGGCGGCGCGGCGCAATAGCCGAAAAGCCTGATCCGGTGACGCGGTGGCGGTTGTGCCCTTGACCAAGCGGTGCGAAAGCTGCAAACGATCTGCTCGCGCGTCGGGGTGTAGCTCAGCCTGGTAGAGCATCTGCTTTGGGAGCAGAGGGTCGCGTGTTCGAATCATGTCGCCCCGACCAAACGCGTCCCAGTTCAAACGGGACGCAGCGCAGACGTCAGATGGTCAGTTATTCCGGGAAGCCGTACATGCCAGCGCGCATTTTCCGTCCTGCTAAAACCGCCATGCAGTCAGGCGAGGCTCGCACCAAAGAGTGGGTGCTGGAATTCGAACCAGCGTCTGCCGACGAGCGCGATCCTTTGATGGGTTGGACAAGCTCATCCGATATGCTGGCGCAAGTGCGCCTCGAGTTTGCAAGCAAGGACGAGGCGATCGCCTACGCCACGCGCAACAACCTCGCTTACATGGTTGTCGAACCGAAGCCGCGCACGCCGATTCAGAAGTCGTACGCTGAGAATTTCAAATTCGGCCGTATCGGTAGCTGGACGCATTAATAACGGGCTTGGCGTGCGGTGCCCCTGCGGGGCCTGTCCGGCATCGTCCTTAGGCGATCATTTTTTCTCGCCGTTCACAACAGGCTTGCGACGAGCGTTGCCGTGCTTGCGCCATTGGCCGCGCGTATGATGCCCTCGCGGATCGCCGACTGATCGCCCTCGGAGACGTTGCCCTCAATGCCGTCGCGCGCACTCAATCGATTGCTGTGGGCTGCTGTCCTGCTCGCTATCGTCGTGCTCGGCTTCAAGACGCGCGATAATCTCGAACTCTACTTTGCCGGCGTCGGCACGTTGGACGTGCGCGAGGCGCCTGATGGCGGCACGGTCTATCTGAACTGGAGAGGCAAGATCGCGGCGCCAATGGCGAGCCGCATTGCCGAAGCCTACGAGCGTTATCAGGGCACCGCTGGCACCTTCGTGTTGTCGCTATCGTCGCCGGGCGGATCTCTAGCGCACGGCGCTGACGTCGTGCGGCTGCTTCGCAAGATCAAAGAAACGCACCGCCTTGATACGGTCGTTGAAGCGGGACGGCGATGTGCGTCGATGTGTGTGCCCATTTATTTGCAAGGGCAGCTGCGCACGGCGGCCGAGTCCGCACAGTTTATGTTCCATGAAGTGAGCTTCATGGAGTTTTCGTCCAAGGAACGGTTGGAGGTGCCGGAGAGCGCGACAGCATCCGCGACCGATAGCTTGTTCGAGCGCTATTTCGTGCCGGCCGGTGTGCCAGTCTCGTGGATCAGAAGTGTGCGCGCAGCGATGGCAGGCGGCAACGACGTCTGGAAGACCGGCCGCGAATTGGTCGATGAGGATTCGCACATCGTGCAGCAGGTGTTCTGAAACTAGACGTGCAGGCGGCTCCAAGCGCAGACTTTGGAGCCGCCGCAACCTGCTTACATGAACAAGTCAACCGACTTGCGGATTGTGACCCAGACGCCCCACGCCAGCGGGATGCCAACCAGCAGCCAGAATGGCACTGCTTTCGCATCGAGACCGCCTTTGCCGATGCCGAACGAGCCTGTCTTTGCAGGTTCAGCGGATTCATGCAGCTTGGCGTGGGTTTCGGCGAGTTCTTCCTCTGTCATGTGCCACTTCGGATTGACGGGCCGCACGAGGAGGTTGGCGACAAGCCCGATACCGAGCAGCCCGGCAAGAATGAAGTAGATCGGACCGTAGATCTGATCGGGCGGGACGCCGGCGGCCGCGCGCGTATCGTGCAGGTAGTTGACGATCACCGGACCGACGATACCGGCCGTCGACCATGCGGTGAGAAGCCGCCCGTGAATAGCACCGACGAACTGCGTGCCAAACATGTCTGCGAGGTACGCTGGGATGGTTGAGAATCCGCCTCCGTACATCGACGCGATGATGCAGAAGCAGGCGACAACGATGGCAAGCGACTTCCACTCCGCGCCGAACGAGGCCAGCACGTAGAGCGCCGCGCCGAGCACGAAGAAGATGTAGTAAGTGTTTTTGCGGCCGAGGAAGTCGGACGACGACGCCCAGGCGATGCGGCCGAAAATATTCATGAGTGAAATGAGGCCGACGAAGCCCGCGCCAATGGCGCCTGCGGCAGCGGCCATTGTGGCGTCCTTCTTGATGTCAGGGTAGGTGAGTTCCGGTTGGTTGATCAGCGCACCGCCGAAGGTTTCCTGGAGCATTGGAGAGGCTGCGCCAATGATGCCGATGCAGGCGGAAACGTTCATGGTCAGCATGAGCCACAGCAGCCAGAACTGAGGCGTCTTGTGGGCGTTCTTCAGATCGACATGGTTCGAAGTGATCATCGCATTGGTCGCGGCGGGCGGCGTCCAACCTTCCGGCTTCCAGCCGAGCGGCGGCAAGCGATAGTTGAACGCACCGATCAGCATGAATACCGTATAGATCGCTGCCAACGCGATGAACGTCTGCCAGACGCCCGGTTCTGTTGCCGACTTGAAGTGATCCATCAGAATTGTCGCGAGCGGCGACCCGATCATCGCGCCGCCGCCGAAGCCCATGATGGCCATGCCGGTCGCCATGCCGCGCCGGTCAGGGAACCATTTGATCAACGTTGAAACCGGTGAAATGTAGCCGAGACCGAGGCCGACGCCGCCAATGACACCCGAACCGAGCCAGAGCATCCAAAGCTGATGCCAGTGCACGCCAAGCGCCGAAATCACAAGGCCGCCGCACCAGCAGAGCGCCGCAACGACACCGGCTTTGCGCGGGCCTGCGCGCTCCAGCCATCCACCCCAGATCGCCGCCGAAACGCCGAGGAGTACGAAGAAGAACGTATACATCCAGCCGAGATCAAACTGGCTCCAGTTGCAATCGGTAGCGGCGAGCGCCTTGAGCGTGCCAGCGGCTTTCTCCGAGAAGGTTACGGCTCCCGCCGAACATTCCGGCACGGGTTCTCCGTCGGCGCCTAACAGGACGGCTTGCAGCGGCTTCCAGAACACCGAAAAGCCGTACGCCATGCCGATACACAGATGGATGGCGAGGGCCGCAGGCGGCACCATCCAGCGGTTGAAACCGGCTTTGGCGATGATGCGTTCGCGGTCAAGTATACCCGGTGCTTTTGAGGCGGCAGCGTGCTGTGAGGTCACCATATACGTGTCTCCTTCCCCGACGACTTTTTTTTATGAAGTTTCAAGGCAAGGTTCTGACATGGGCAGCGCTGATTAATCAACTCTTGAGTGCTGCAAAATGGGGCGCGGGGTTTACTCCTGGTTGCATTTTGTAAGGCGTGCCGGTAACCCTGAACCGCCTCGTTGCGGCAATTGTTTGTGATGGACCGCAAGGCGAGGGAATGGCATGTGTCGGTTTCAAAGAATCCGTATCGCGAACCGTTGCGTTTAGCGCCCGTAGCTCAGCTGGATAGAGCACCCGCCTTCTAAGCGGGTGGTCGCAGGTTCAAGTCCTGCCGGGCGCGCCATCGCGGGTGATGCTAAGAACGGGCGGCAGATGCCTGTTGATTTTTGGCCACACGACATTTTGGGCCATAAGACACGCACAGGGCGGTGTTGGCTTCTTGTCAGCATGATTTGCCCAAAGTCCGCGTGTAGACGAGCCCGCGATAATCGCCAAGGGCCGCAACACAGAGCGCAGATCAGATGTTTTCTGGACGAACCGTTACCCCGACGCAGCTTGTCACGTCATCTGCGATCTATCTGCTGCTGGTGCTGAATACGCCGTTCTTGCAGGCTCTGGCCAATGCTGTTCAGGCTACTGACATGACGGACTACGCCTTCACAGCGGCTGTCGCCGTTGTTCTTCTGTGCGCCCACGTTCTAGTGCTCACCGTTTTCACAGTGCCCTATGTCTTGAAGCCGCTGCTGGTGGTGCTGATCATCGCGACGGCGTCGATCGCCTATTTCATGCATGAGTATGGCATCGTGATCGACTTCAACATGGTGCGGAATACCTTTGAGACCAATCAGGCCGAAGCCGCCGATCTGATAACGGCAAAGCTCGTTGCCAGCATCGCGGTATTCGGCGTTTTGCCTGCCGCGCTCGTTGCATGGGTTCCGGTGTCGTGGCCGTCATTTCCGGCGCTCTTCATGCAGAACCTCAAGAGAGCTGGCGTTGTGGGTTTCATCGGCATTGTGGTGCTGGGTGGATTTTATGCTGAATTTGCGTCGTTCTTCCGCGAAAACAGGATCGTCCTGCAAAAGTTGGCGCCATCGAACGCCGTGAGCGCCACGTTGAAGTACGCGCAAACCCGCTTTGCTGCAGAGCGCGGCCCGGTGGTCCCCTTTGCGACCGACGCCCGCAAGGGTGCGCATTGGTCTAGGTCGTCGCGACCTGCCGTGGTCGTAGTGGTGATCGGCGAAACCGCGCGCGCCGATCGGTTTTCGCTCAATGGTTATGAGAAGGCCACCAATCCGCTTCTGTCGAAAGTCGATGGACTGTTGAACTTTGGGCACGTCACATCTTGCGGCACAGATACCGCCGATTCCGTGCCGTGCATTTTCTCGGGCCTTGGTCACGACCACTTTTCGCCGGATGCCGCCGCACGCCGTGAAGACCTGCTGGACATAGCAAAGCGCGCGGGCGTCAGTGTGTTGTGGCGCGAAAACCAAACCGGGTGCAAGGGCGTATGCGATCGCGTTCCCTCTGAGGTCCTGACCAATTCGAAGGATGACCGCTATTGCTCCGACGGAGAATGCCACGACGAAATTCTGCTCGATGGGTTGCCAGATAAACTGCGCGCCATGAAAGACGGCGGCCTTGTCGTGCTGCACATGATGGGCAGCCATGGACCGGCGTATTACAAGCGCTATCCCGCTGCATTCGCCACGTTCCAGCCGACGTGCAAGACGAGTCAGTTCAGCCACTGCAATAGCGAGGAAATTTCCAATGCCTTTGACAATACGATTCTCTATACCGACTATGTGCTGGCCAAGTTGATTGCCTCATTGAAGGACGTCGCTGATGGCGGCATCGATACAGCCATGATCTACGCCTCGGATCATGGGGAATCGCTCGGCGAGAAGGGGCTTTATTTGCACGGCATGCCCTACAGCCTGGCGCCCAAGGAGCAGACGCATGTGCCCATGGTCATGTGGTTGTCAGAACCGTATCGCACGGCGTTCGGTATCGATGGTGCGTGTCTGCAAAGCCGAACGGCAACGCCTTATTCGCATGACAATGTATTTCACACGGTCATCGGGATGTTGAACATCGAAACCCAGGAAACAGACAGCCGCCTGGACATCCTTTCGGGATGCCGCCATGAGCGTGTTGGTATGCAAAAGGCCGAACAAAGCAAAACGCCCTAAATGCGGGCCGGGCGTGTGCAATCAACGCCCAGTATGCAGCGGATAGCATCCGTTTCTGCCGGTGGTAATAAACATCCCCGGCATGCTGTTCAGACTTTCTTGCGGGCCGGTGGCAGGTCGGTGCAGGTACCTTCGAAGACTTCCGCCGCCATACCGATGCTCTCGCCGAGCGTCGGGTGCGGGTGGATAGTGTGAGCGATGTCTCCCGGTTCAGCGCCCATTTCAATGGCGAGGCATATTTCACCAATCAGGTCGCCTGCACGGGTGCCGACGATGCCGCCGCCGATGATGCGATGGGTGGCCTCATCGACGATCAACTTGGTGAAGCCTTCATCGCGCCCGTTGGCAATCGCGCGGCCAGATGCGGCCCACGGGAATACGGACTTTTGGATTCTGATGCCCTTGGCCTGGGCTTCGGTTTCGGTCATTCCGGCCCAGGCGATTTCTGGATCTGTGTAGGCGACGGACGGGATTTGGCGAGCGTCGAACGCGGTTTTCATGCCGCTCGCAACCTCCGCCGCAACGTGGCCTTCGTGGACTGCCTTGTGCGCCAGCATCGGTTGTCCGGCGATGTCGCCGATTGCAAAGATATGGGCGACGTTGGTGCGCTGCTGCCGGTCAACCGTGATGAAGCCGCGATCGGAAATGGCGACGCCCGCATTTCCGGCATCGATGCGTTTGCCGTTGGGCGTGCGCCCGACGGCGACCAGCACCATGTCGTAGCGTTGCGGGCTGTCGGGTGCTTGTCCGCCTTCGAAGGTGACGTGGATGCCGTCATCCTTCGCGTCAGCGGCAATGACTTTTGTTTTCAGCATCACACGATCGAAGCGCGGCGCGTTGTGCTTTTCCCAGATGCGAACCAGATCGCGGTCGGCGCCCGGCATAAGACCGTCGAGCATCTCGACGACATCGATGCGACTGCCGAGCGTCGAGTACACCGTCGCCATCTCGAGGCCGATGATGCCGCCGCCGATCACCAGCATTCTTTTGGGGATACTGCGCAATTCTAGTGCGCCGGTGCTGTCCACAATGCGTGGGTCGTCGGGCATGAAAGGCAGTGCCACCGCCTCCGATCCGGCTGCGATGATGGCTTTTTCAAATCGTATCGTTTGCGTTCCAGAGCCGTCCGCCAGCATGACTTCGACGTGGCTATCGTCGAGAAAGCGCCCGGTTCCTGTGACGACTGTCACCTTGCGCGCCTTGGCAATCGTCGCGAGTCCGGTCGTCAATTTGCCGACGACCTTATCTTTGTGGCTACGCAGTTGGGCGAGATCGATTGCCGCGTTGCCGTAGGCAATACCGTGTTTGCTGAGCAGCTTCACCTCGTCAATGATAGCGGCGGTGTGCAGCAGCGCTTTCGACGGAATGCAGCCGACGTTGAGGCAAACACCGCCAAGAACCGGCCAGCGTTCCACCAGCACTGTCGCCATACCAAGATCGGCGGCGCGAAAAGCGGCCGAATAGCCGCCCGGTCCCGCGCCGAGCACGAGCACCTGGCAAGAGAGATCGGCCGCGCGAGCTTGCACCGCTGGCGTTCGCGACGGCGCTGCTGTGGCGCTCGCTGTCGCAGCAGCGATGGGGGTTGTTGCATCGCTAGCGTCGAGCGTCACGATGGCGGAGCCTTCCGATACCTTGTCCCCTGGCTTGACGAGAACCGCGACGACCCGTCCGGCAGACGGCGACGGAATCTCCATGGTCGCCTTGTCGCTTTCGAGTGCCACCAGCGGCTCCTCGTCGTTCACGGTGTCGCCGGGCTTCACGAACACTTCGATCACCGGGACATTTTTGAAGTCGCCGAGGTTTGGAACGTGGATCTCTCGGGCGGTCATGATGGTGTTCTCCATTGCGCCGGGTGCGTCGTGCGGTTGGCGCCGGTGCTCATAGAACCAATTCCCGCACATCGCCGAGAATGTCGGCAAGGCGGCGGGTGAAGCGCGCGGCCAGCGCACCGTCGATGACGCGGTGATCGTAAGATACGCACAGCGGCAGCATCAAGCGCGGCGCAAATTCCTTGCCGTTCCAAACCGGCTTCATCGCCGAGCGGACGACGCCGAGGATTGCCACCTCCGGTGCGTTGACGATCGGCGTGAAACTGGTGCCGCCGATGCCACCGAGCGACGAGATCGAGAATGTGCCGCCGGAAATGTCCGCTGGCGTGATCTTGCCACCGCGCATTTTCAGAGAGATTGCAGCAAGCTCTTGTGACAGCTCGATGATGCCTTTGGCGTTGACATCCTTGATGACCGGCACAACCAAACCGTCGGGCGTATCGACAGCGACGCCGATGTTGTAATATTTCTTATAGATCAGCGTATCTTTGGTCGCGCTCAAGGACGTGTTGAAGACCGGAAATTCCTTGAGGCAGGCAACGGACGCCTTGAGCAGGAACGCGAGCAGGGTGACGCGATAGCCTTTGTCCTTGGCGTTCTTGTCGAGTGATTTGCGGTAGTCTTCGAGTTCGGTAATGTCGGCTTCGTCGGTATGGGTGACGTGTGGAATGTTCAACCACGCGCGATGCAGATGTGGACCTGCCAGCTTCTTCATGCGCGAGAGAGGCTTTTCGTAAACCTCACCGAACTTTGTGAAGTCCTGCGTTGGGATCTCGGGGATGCCGAAGCTCGTGGCTGGCAGGCTCACCGCTTGACCCGCGACCGCGCGTTTGACGTCGTCCTTGGTGATGCGTCCGCGCTCGCCAGTGCCCGCGATTTTTCTGAGATCAACCTCCAATTCACGCGCAATGCGGCGCACGGCTGGGCTTGCGTGCACGCCGGCGAAGTCTTGCGGGCCAGGTGGCGGCAAGCCCATCGACGGCCGCGTACCGGGCTTACCGACATTCGACGCTGCAGCGGCGGGCGGAACACTCGCGGCTTCCAACGTTGCTGGCGCTGTTGGTGCGGCGGGCGCAGACGCTGCAGCGGGCGAAGGAGTGGCGGCAGGCGCGGCGGTCGCTTCGGATTCCAACGCTACAATCGGCGTGCCTTGGCTAACCTTATCGCCGATCTTGACGAGAATGGCGGTCACCTTGCCAGCCTGCGACGCTGGAATTTCCATCGTCGCCTTGTCGCTCTCAAGCGCGACTAGCGGGTCGTCGATCTTCACGGTGTCGCCGGGCTTGACGAGGATCTCGATTACCGGAACGTTCGTGAAATCGCCGATATCTGGCACCGTCACTTGGCTTGCGGACATCTTGAGTTCACTCCAGAGGCTATGTTTTAGGGTGTGCAATGGGCGCAGGGAACGTCAGGCGCGCGCCGGGTTTGGCTTGGCTGGATCGATGCCATACATGCGGATCGCCTCGCTGACTTTCGTTGATGGCAGCTTGTTTTCGCTAGCGAGCGACGTCAGCGCCGCGACCACGACGAAGTGGCGATCCACCTCGAAATGGGCGCGCAACTTGCGGCGATAGTCGGATCGCCCGAAGCCGTCTGTGCCAAGCACGCGGTAATGACTAGACACGAACGGACGGATCTGTTCGGCGAACATTTTCATGTAGTCGGTCGAAGCGATGACGGGAGCGTCCGCGCGTGCGTTCAGGCACTGCGTCACGTAGGGGATACGCGGCAGTTCTTCGGGGTTGAGCATATTCCAACGGTCAACATCGCTGGCTTCGCGCGCAAGCTCAGTGAAGCTCGTCACACTCCAGATATCGGCGGCGATGCCGAAGTCCTTCTCCAGGAGTTCGGCGCCAGCGATGATTTCACGGAGAATGGCGCCCGACCCCAGCAGCTGGACCTTCGGGCCATTGTGGGACTCCGCCGCGGATTTCAGAAGATACATGCCCTTGATGATGCCGGCTTCCACGCCGTCGGGCATGGCAGGGTGCTCGTAGTTCTCGTTCAGGACGGTGAGATAATAGAAGACATCCTCTTGTTCGGAGATCATCCGCCGCAAACCGTCGCGAACGATAACGGCGACCTCGTAGGCATACGTTGGATCGTAGGAAATACAATTCGGGATGGTTGCTGACAGCACGTGGCTGTGGCCGTCCTCGTGCTGCAAGCCTTCGCCGTTGAGTGTCGTCCGCCCCGAGGTGCCGCCGACCATGAAGCCGCGCGCCCGCATATCGCCCGCGGCCCACGCCAGATCGCCGACGCGCTGAAAGCCGAACATCGAATAGTAGATATAGAACGGAATCATCGGACAGTTCGAGGTCGAGTAGCTGGTCGCCGCGGCGATCCACGACGACATGGCGCCGGCCTCGTTGATGCCCTCCTGCAGCATCTGCCCGCTCTTGTCCTCCTTGTAGTACATGAGCTGGTCGGCATCCTGCGGACGGTAGAGCTGACCGGCTTGCG
Organism: Hyphomicrobium sp.; assembly: GCA_016716675.1. Lineage (GTDB taxonomy): Bacteria > Pseudomonadota > Alphaproteobacteria > Rhizobiales > Hyphomicrobiaceae > Hyphomicrobium_B. The sequence goes on along the minus strand of JADJVG010000001.1, from coordinate 228,133 downwards.
AGAAGATGCCGTACTGACGGAACATGCCCTCCATGCCGAACGTCCGGCTTTCGTCGGGCACGATCGGCACGATGCGTTTGCCGAGGCTCTTGTCGCGCAGCAGGGTGTTCAATATCCGCACGAACGCCATCGTCGTTGAGATTTCGCGACCCTCGCCGGAACCCTTGAGCTGCGTCTCGAAAGCCGACAGGGGCGGCACCACGAGTTCGACATCCGTCTTTCTGCGGCGTTGCGGCAGATACCCGCCCAAGGCAGCGCGGTGGTCATGCAGATATTTTTCGGCGTCCGAGCCGGGCTCAAGCTTGATGAACGGCAGCGAGTCGATGTCGGCGTCCGCCACCGGGATCTGGAAGCGGTCGCGGAACTTGCGCAGATCTTCCAGCCCCATTTTCTTCTGCTGGTGGGTAATCATCTGGCCTTCGCCAGCACTGCCCATGCCGTAGCCCTTGACGGTCTTCGCAAGGATCACGCTTGGCTTGCCAGTGTGTTCGACGGCCGCCTTGTAGGCTGCATAGACCTTGACCGGATCGTGCCCACCGCGCGTCAGTGACCAAATTTTTTCATCCGACCACTCAGCGACCATTGCCGCCGTCTCCGGATAGCGGCCGAAGAACTTTTCGCGGATATAGCCGCCGTTCTTCGACTTGAAGTCCTGGTATTCGCCGTCAACGCATTCCTCCATCAGTTGCCGCAACCGGCCGCTGGTGTCTTTGGCGAGCAGCTCATCCCATTGCGAGCCCCAGATGACCTTCAAAACATTCCAGCCCGCGCCACGGAAATCACCCTCAAGCTCCTGGATGATTTTGCCGTTGCCGCGCACAGGGCCGTCGAGGCGCTGCAAGTTACAATTGATGACGAATACCAGATTGTCGAGCTTCTCGCGGCCCGCGAGCGAGATCGCGCCGAGGCTTTCCGGCTCGTCCATTTCGCCATCGCCGCAGAACACCCAGACGTGTCGGTTGTCGGTCTTCGCAAGCCCGCGGCCTTCGAGATATTTCAGAAAGCGCGCCTGATAGATGCCCATGATCGGACCAAGGCCCATCGACACGGTTGGAAACTGCCAGAAGTCCGGCATCAGCCAGGGGTGCGGGTAGGACGGCATACCCTTGCCATCAACCTCCTGGCGGAAATGCGTCAACTGATCCTCGGTGAGCCGCCCCTCTAGGAATGCGCGCGCATATATGCCGGGCGAGGAGTGCCCCTGGATGAAGACGAGGTCGCCGCCATGGCCCTCATGCGGCGCGTTCCAGAAGTGCATGAAGCCGGTGTCGTAGAGCGTCGCCGCCGATTGGAAAGATGCGATATGCCCGCCAAGCTCGGAGCTGTTCTTGTTGGCTTTGACTACGATCGCGGCCGCGTTCCAGCGCACCGCGCGGCGGATTATCATTTCGATATTGCGTACGCCGGGGTACACGGGCTGCTGATCTGGCGGGATCGTGTTGATGTAGGCGGTGTTGGCGGAAAACGTCAGGCGGGCGCCTGCGCGCCGCGCGGTCGCCACTACGTCCGTCAAAATATCGTCCGCCGCGCCCGTGCCCTCGAAGGCGATGACCGAGTTGATCGCATCCTGCCACTCTTTGGATTGGGCGATATCGTCGAGACCAGCCATTGAATGCTCCATTCGAATTTCAGTGTCGGTTCGTGCCTACGCGTCGAATAGTTGTAACCGTTCGTGCTGTTTTGAGTGAGTTCACGAAGCGCGGAGCTCCTACGCCGGCCACACCTGTGGTCGGCCGGTCCAGCGCGTGCGATTGCCCGCCTTCTATTTATATGGACTCAATGGCCCGACTTTTCATGGTCTGTGCAGCGCTTTCGTGCGTCCATGGCGGATATAATGGCGGGCGGCATGGCAGTTGAAATCTCGCAACTTTGAAAATCAGACGCCGTTCGCTGCGCCGCCGTAGGCGCGGCAACGGACGCATCCACAACTCAAATGATGTGCGGGGTGGCAGAGCACGCAAAATCTGCGGGCCCCATAGCGTGTTGGTGCCCGCAGAAGGTGTACTGGAGGTTACGCACGTTCGAGCTTTTCACCCATCGGCATCGACCGCACGCGTTTGTCCGTCGCCGCAAAAATGGCGTTGGCGAGTGCGGCGTGGAATGGCGGCAGCACCGGTTCGCCGATACCGGAAGCGCGTGCCCCAGGTCCCGGTTCGATGATGTGCACATTGACCTTCTTTGGATAGTTGGACATGCGCGTCACTTGATAGTCCGAGAAGTTGGACTGCTCGACCGCGCCATCCTTGAAGGTGATGCCACTGTAGAGCGTGTTCGACATGCCCATCACGGCCGCACCCTCGGTTTGAGAGCGGATGCGATCGGCATTGACGTACAAACCGCAGTCCACGACGGTATTAACTTCCGGTACGCGCACCGTGCCGTCGCTATCCATGGCGACGTGCACGATGGTTGCAACGTAACTCTGCCAGGCACAGTGCGCCGCGATGCCAAGGCCTTCACCCTTCGGCAGCTTCTTGCCCCATCCGGCTTTCTCAGCCGCCACGCGAATGACGTTCTTGAAACGCGCGGTGTCGAGCGGATACTCCTCGTAGGGATCACCGTAGTGCCAGTAGTCTTCCGGGAAGCCCAAGGCTTTGGGATCCAGCTTGCGGTCGGGTCCGATCAATTCCAACAGGAAATCCTTCGGGTCCCGGCCGAGTTTATGGGCCACCTCGCAAACCGCCGATTGCGTGGCGAACACGCGCGGAATGTTGGAGACGGAGCGGAGCCAGCCAATGCGGGTTTTGGCCAACGCCTTGCCGTTTTCGCACCTGACGTTTGGAATATCGAAGGGCATGTTGACGAAGCCCATACCGTGTTCAATGAAGAACTGGTAGCCGCTGTCTTCGGCAAACGTCGATAAGATCGACGGCGCGACGCTGCGATGGCGCCAGCCGGTGACTTTGCCCTTGTCGTTGATGGCCATTTCCACGCGTTCAACTGACACGGTATGGTAGAAGCCATTGCGCATGTCGTCTTCACGCGACCACTGCACGAGCACCGGCTTGCCCTCGAGCTTCTGCGAAAGCAGGGCGGCTTCAACGACATAATCCGATTTCGACTTGCGGCCGAAGCCACCGCCGAGAAGTGTCATATTCAGCGTGACTTTTTCGATCGGCAATTTGAGCGCTGCGGCGACATCGCCGCGGGCACCAAACGGGCTTTGTGCGGGTGCCCAAACCTCGCAATGTCCATCGACGATCTGTGCCACTGCGACCAGCGGTTCCATCGACGCCTGTGACAGATGCTGGGCGTGATAGTCGGCGGTGAAGACTTGAGCTGCTTCAGCGAAGGCCTTGTCGGGATCACCTTGATTGCGAATGACCTTGCCCGGCTGGGCGGCCGTTGCGGTCATTTCCTTGTCGTAGGCGACAGAGTCGTAGTCTTTGTTCGGACCTGAATCCCACTCAACATTGAGTGCGTCGCGCCCCTGCATGGCCGCGTAGGTGGAATTCGCGATGACAGCGATGCCGCCGAGGATTCCGAACTTGCGCGGTACCGCGTAAACGCCTTCGAGTTCGATGACGGCTTCGACGCCCGGCACCTTCTTTGCGGCTTCGGCGTCGAACTTGGTGTGCTTGCCGCCGAGAACGGGCGGGCGCGCAATCACGGCAAACTTCATTCCCGGCAGACGGATGTCTGCGCCGTAGACGGCTTTACCGGTGGTGATGTTATGCAGGTTGTGCGTTGGAACAGTGCCCTTGCCGATGATTTTGAACTCGTTGGGGCTCTTGTATTGCAGGGTTTCCTGCGCCGGTACCGGAAGCGCGATGGCGGCGGCGGCCAACTCGCCGAAGCCGAGGGACTTGCCGGTGTCCTTCTTGTCTTTGTCGAGCAAAATGACGGTATGGTTCTTGGCTCGGCAGAGGGAGGGATCGACACCCCACTTGGCGGCGGCAGCCGTTTCCAGCATTTGCCGCATCGACGCGCCGCACTGGCGCATGGGCTGGATGAAGTGGCGCATACTGCGCGACCCATCGGTATCCTGATTGCCGTATTTCGGTTCATCGGCCTGCGTCTGCATGATCCGCACGCGCGACCAGTCGGCCTCCATTTCGTCGGCGACGACCATCGGCAGGCCGGTGGTGATGCCGGTGCCCATTTCAGCGCGATGGCTGGCAATGGTCACGGTGCCGTCGGCGTCGATCGCAATGAAGATGCGCGGGTCCGATACCGTCTTGTTCGGCATGGTGTCGCCGCCGGTCGGGTACGGCTTCAGCGCTTCGCGAGCAGCTGTCGGTGTGACATTGATTGCGAGCACGAGGCCCGTAGACGTCAAGAGACCACCCAGAACGCCGCGCCGGCTTACGTTTTCAACGATGGCCATGAGCTGCGGCGTGCGCTTGCTCTGCAATTCCTGTTCGAGATACTTCAACATGATCAAACCCCTCCCGCGGCAAGCCGCACGGCATCATGGATGCGCTGATAGCAACCGCAGCGGCAGATGTTGCCGGCCATTTCGGATACGATCTCGGCGTCGCTCGGCGCTTTGTTCTTCGAAAGAAGCGCGGCGGCCTGCATGATCTGCCCAGCCTGGCAGAACCCGCATTGCGGCACGTTCACTTCACGCCACGCTTTTTGAACGGGGTGGTTGCCATCGGCGCTGAGGCCCTCGATCGTTGTGACGGCTTTGCCGGCGGCTTCCGACATGGTGGTCTGGCAACTGCGCAGCGCCACGCCATCAACATGGATCGTACACGACCCGCACAGTCCCGTGCCGCAACCATACTTGGTGCCGGTCAACCCGGCGACGTCGCGGATGAACCACATCAGTGGCATGTTGGGATCGCCATCGAAGGAGTGTTCTTTGCCATTTATCGTCACTGTCGCCACTGTCGATCCTCCCAAGTTGTTTGTGTGCGCTTTGGAACGCCGAATGAGATCCAAAGCCCCAAATCAATCATTCGTTTTCTGTCGTGCCCTTAGCTTTGACCAGTAACGCTATGCGATAGCTATCCTCCATTCGTCCGATCAAAAACACTTCTGCCGGTACGATGCCGCCCGGCTCGCCGTCTGAGAATGTCACGCGCAGAAGATGCGTCACATCCATATTTAGCGTGTGATTTTTCATTTTCGAAAGGCTTGTGCGGGTCTCTTGATCGGCGCCTTCGACTTCGATCTTCGAGATGGGCCGGCCGAGTGCGTGCAGAATTTGTGACGAGAAAACCCTGCGCTTGTAGTTGCTGACGCCCTGCCAGTTGACGATGTTATCGATCATGGAGAAATTCTCCTTTTCGATTGCGGTCCGCACCAGGGTGACCAACTCGTCTTTCGTACCCGCGCGTTGCGAGACGTTTTCTTCGGTAGCTTGCGCAGGGACGAATGCCCCGGCAGCGATGATGCCGAGGCTAAGGGCGATAACGCGGAGGAGGCCGAGGCCTCCCCCGCTAAGCTGGTGACTATACGCTGTCGTGCTCACGGATGCTCCTTACTTTTTCAAAGCGAAGACCCAGATCGAACCACCCTGCGGAACCGTCGGAAGTTTGCGGTCGGCAGGCAGGATCTTCTGCATCAGGGCATGCATGCGTTCGGCGTCGACGCCCCAGCCGGCTTGCACCGCAATATACTGCGTCCCATCAACGGAGTAGCTTGACGGCACGCCGGTGACGCCGGACGGCATCGAGGTTTCCCAAAGGATCTTGCCGGAAGACGCATTCATCGCACGGAACTTGCGATCGGCGGTGCCGCCCGCAAACACCAGGTTTCCGCCCGTGGTCAACAACGGCGCCCAGAACGGCGTATCGTTGAAGTTGGTTTCCCAGATGCGCTTTCCAGTCTTGATATCAAAGGCTTGCAGGCTTCCTGTTGGCACGGGCTTGGTCTGATCGACCTTGTCGCTGAAGCGGAGGCTGGCGAACACGACATCGACGGGAACGCTGAGCCAGAGCTCGCCGGGTTTCAGCTTGTCCAGGGTGCCGGCGCCGCCGTATTCCGAGCACAGGTTGATGTGCGACGGGATGTAGAGCATGCCGGTCTTCGGATTGTAGGCTTCCGGTGGCCAGTCTTTGCCGCCCCACAAGCTCGGGCAGAACTTCGCTGATTTGTTCAGCAGCGGAATTTTGTCCTGGTTGTAGCTTGGTCGGCCGGTCTTCTTGTCGATCTTGTCGAAGGCGTTCTGTTCGACGTAGCTTTCAGCACCGACGAAGTTGATGTCGCCTTTGCTGCGTTCCAACCACCAAAGGTAACCGTTGCGGCCGGCGTGGACGAGACCTTTCACGTCTTTGCCGTCACGGGGATAATCGATCAGCAACGGGGCTGAAACTTCGTCCCAATCCCAAGCGTCATTCCAGTGATACTGATGATGCCCCTTGATGGCGCCGCTGGTCACATCGATTGCGATGACAGAAGACGTGTAGAGGTTGTCGCCAGGACGGGTATCCGGCATCCACGGCGCGCCGTTTCCGGTGCCGAAGAAGGCGAGCTTGGTGTCAGGATCGTAGTTGCCCTGCATCCAGACGCTGCCGCCGCCGGTCTTCCAGTCTTCGCCGCGCCACGAGTTGCTGCCGGGTTCGCCGGGGGCCGGGATCGTGAAGGTTTTCCACGCGACCTTGCCGCTGTCGGCATCAAGAGCCGTAATGGCACCACGGACGCCGAACTCGCCACCCGAAACGCCGGAGATCACTTTGCCTTCCGCGATCAGCGGCGACAGCGTGCTGTATTCGCCGATCTTCCAATCGCCGATGCAGGTTTCCCAAGCTTGCTTGCCAGTCGTTGCATCCAACGCGACGACGCAGGCGTCGAGCGTCGCCAGATAGACGCGATCCTTATAGAGGCCGACGCCGCGGTTCGTCGGATGAAGCTGGAAAAGCTCCTTCGGCAACTTGCGCCGGTAGCGCCAGATTTCGGTGCCCGTTTTGGCATTGAGCGCGATGACGTTGTTTTCAGGTGTCGCCACGAACATAACGCCGTTGTTGACGATCGGCGGTGCCTGATGGCCTTCGGTCAGGCCGGTGGCGTACGACCACACAGGAACCAGATCTTTGACGTTGTCGGCCGTGATCTGTTCGAGTGAGCTATAACCCCAGCCACCGTAGTTGCCGCGCCAGCTCAGCCAATTCTCAGCTTCGGGATTCTTCAGCCGCTCATCCGTGACGGCACTATAGCCGTCCGCCTGCACGGGTTTAGCGCCGTAGTGCGCGACCGCTGCAAGAGCGCAAATCGCAGAAACAACCACCCTTCGTTTCATCAGTTTCCTCCTGTTCGTCGGTTCTTCTTCGTTGGAGCCGTGACCTAATCCGCTGCCCCGGGCGCACTTGAGAATCCGGCTGTTGCCGTGATTATTCCCTCCGCATCGATTGCGATTGGAATGGTTGGAAGAGGTTGGGTGGCGGGCCCATCAACGACCTCGCCATTGGCCAGCACGTCGAATTCCGACATGTGGCAGAAGCAGCGCCAGCGGTTCTGCTCGGGTGCCCATGAGTTCACCTTGCAGCCCTTGTGGGTACAGATGGCGGAATACGCCATGACACCCTGCGTGGCTTCGAGCGGTGATCCGCTTGGCACATTTGAGATGCGAACCAGATTGACGGCATTCATTCGGCTCTCTTCGCGCGCCTTGCCGGTTGCGGGATCGAGCGGCATTACGTCCATGATGGCAGCACCCGCCGGCAGATCGCTTAAGCGGATGGCGCTGAGGCCAGCGCCGTCGCCAACGCGCGTGAAGTGATCGCCAGCCTTGAGGCTTGCGCCAGAGGGTTCTGCATCGGCAGACGTCTCGGCGGCCGCTGTGAAGGATTGGCCGCAACACAGTGCAGCCGCGCCACCGGCTGCGGTCAGCTTGCTCAAAAGCGAACGGCGGTTGAGAGATACCTCAGTGTTTCTCGACGCGGGATCGGCACCGCTGAAAGGTTTCGTGCTGCTCATAGTCCTCCCCGGAAGACGCCAGTGTTTTCGATGTGCGGCGCGGGCGCTGTCACATCGGTTGTTGTTCCGGCTTTAACCGCAGAATCTGTGCCAGCTCATTTGGTGGGGCTTGTGCGTAGGTCCGCTCAAAGCCGAGGTGGCGAAGCGTTCCATGCCGTGAAGCAACGGTGCAGTGCACGCGGCCTGCGCGGTGACACTTGCGCCTTGGGCGACAGTGACACTGGCAGCACCGCACATGGCGCGATGAAATACCTGCATTTACAGGATGATTTTGAGTGGTCATTCAATCTGAGTTGCGTCTTCGGTTCCTGCGGCGCCGTCCACGCATACCCGAAAAAGGCTGTGCTGGAATTGTGCGTCGCGGTAGGCTTGTGATGAGAAATTTTTGAGACGCAGTCTGATGTTCGCGGTTCCGTCACATCCTTTCAGCGCGTCGCTGTAACGGGGTGTCACCCTTGCAGGATTGAATGTCACAGCTGGTGACGCTCGCGGACACGTCTGATCTGGCAGTCAGCGATTGCGCACGATCCGCCTCCACGTCTGCGGGCGCGGTCTTAGGGCGTCAGGATGATGTGGACGTGCTTGGGGCCATGGGCCGGGCGCACCAGGATGCCGGCAATATCAGCGGTGCGCGACGCGCCCGAGACGACGTTAACGGCGCGCGGCCAAGTTGTTGCCGATGCGCCATGCATCTCACGCAGCGTGCGCCACACGTCTTCGGGATGGGCCAATATGTCGGACTTCGAGAGAAGTGCGATCTCAAGGTCGGGCAGATAATTGAGCGAGGCGGGTGATCGGCTACTCGACCCGAATACAATGCTGCCGGTTTCGGCAATGGCGGCAACGGCTGTGTTGATGCACACGTGCTCGATGCGCCGCCCCATACCCCAGTGAATGGTCCAATCGTTCGGCCATCCGATATGAGCGAGCGATTGCGCAATCGTGATGTCAGTTCCGGCGCCATTCTCAACGAGTGCCGCTTTCACGGTCGCGACGATATCGGTGTTGCTTGGCGCTTCCGAGAAGCCAAAACCATTGGCGATCGCATTGCGCCGGAACGTGTCGATGACCGGCGTTGCGACGACGGGACGGACGCTCGGGCCTCGATCACTGCGCGGCGCAACCGCGTCAACGCTGCTTGCAGCAGGGTTGTCTTTTGCCGCCAGTATGCGACCGAGGATTTCTTCGCGCGCCGTTGTCATCGTTGCCGCCGTTTCCATTGCGCCTGAAACGTGCGGCCCTCGGGCGACGGCAGGTCGCGGCTCGCGGTCCATCCCGATGCGAGCGGCAGCCATTTGAATGCGCCTTTGCCGCGCCCGCAGCGCGCAAGAACCGGCATGATGAGCGACGTCATGGCGTGATAGAGCCGCGGTCTCTTGGCCAGAAGCGCCCAGGCGCTAATGCCAAAACGCGCTGTTTTACTTATGAAATGCGCTTCCCACTGCTCGTGCCGTAGCCGCCGCAGTAAGTCGGGTAGCGGAATTTTCACCGGGCAGACCTGTTGGCATTTGCCGTTGAGCGTGCAGGCGTGCGGCAAGTCTTTCGCCGTCTCGTGACCGTCGATCATAGGTGTCAGCACGGCCCCCATCGGACCGGGATAGACCCAGCCATACGAATGGCCGCCCACCGACATGTACACGGGGCAGTGATTCATGCAGGCGCCGCAGCGGATGCAACGGAGCATGGAGCGATAAGCGCCGCTCAACATTTTTGTCCGGCCATTGTCGATCAGTACAACATGAAAGGCTTCCGGACCGTCGATGTCTCCAGGGCGCTTCGGTCCGGTGATGAAAGACGTATAGCTCGTGATGTCCATGCCGAGAGCACTGCGGGCCAGAAGTCTCAGAAGTGTCGAGGCATCATCCAGCGTCGGCACAACCTTCTCGATGCCGACGGTGACGATGTGGGTGCGCGCCAGCGTCGATGTGAGGTCGCCATTGCCCTCGTTCGTAACCAGTACGATCGATCCTGTCTCCGCGATCAGAAAATTGGCACCCGTAATGCCGACATCTGCTGCGAAGTATTTGTCGCGCATAACGGTCCGCACCTGCGCGATCAGCTTGGCGGCATCCGTCTCACGCTTGTGAAAGCCGTAGCGCTTGTGGTGCTCGAAAAACAAATCCGAGATCTGTTCCGTGGTCTTATGGACCGTCGGCATGACGATGTGGCTCGGCGCTTCTCCGGCAAGCTGCACGATATATTCGCCCGCGTCCGTCTCGATCACCTCGAGACCATCGGCCAGCAGCGCTTCATTCAGCGCGATCTCCTCCGACACCATGGATTTGCCCTTGGTGACGGTGCGGGCGTTAGCTTTGCGGCACAAATCTCGAATGATGTTGCGCGCTTCGGCGGCGTCGCGCGCCCAATGCACTTCGCCGCCCGTGCGCTGCACGTTCGCCTCGAACTCGAGCAGATAGCGATCGAGATGTTCGAGCGCATGATCTTTGATCGCCTGACCCTGGCGGCGAAGTTCCTCGAAATCCGCAAACGCAGCAACCGCGTCAGCCCTGCGGACAACGAAGCCGGTACTCAATCCGCGGAGCGAGGCTTGCAGACGGGCATCGTGCAGCGCGTGCGATGATCGTTGCTGGAAGGTGTCGAGGAGTACGGTCATTTGACGTCCTCACCCTCTCCAATCGCCGGTCCGCCGGCGCGGCCCGCCAAAACTTCGGCGGCGTGGAAAACGCGTGTCGTGCGTCCGAGGCGCCGCATGCGGCCTGCGATATTCATCAAGCAGCCAAGATCACCACCGAGCACGACATCAGCGCCGGTCTGCGCAATGTTTTCAGCTTTATCGGTGGCCATTTTGGCCGATATTTCTGGATATTTGACGCAGAACGTGCCGCCGAAGCCGCAGCAGGTTTCGGCGTCCTGCATTTCAACGATCGATAAGCCCTCAGCTGACGCCAGGAGCGTGCGCGGCTGCTCTTTGATGCCGAGCGATCTGAGCCCAGAGCAACTGTCGTGATAGGTGACTTTTGCCGGGAAGGGCGGGGCTGCGAATGTCGCGCCTGCAATATCGGTAAGGAAGGACATGAGTTCGTAGCTGCGCTCTGCCAGTTCGTTGGCGCGCTTTTGCCAGTCGGAATCGCCGTCGAACATTTTGGGGTAATCAATTCTGATCGTCGCCATGCATGACCCCGACGGCCCGACGACGAAATCATAGCCATCGAATGTTTCGATGACTTGCCGGGCGATATCCGCCGCGGACTTCGCATCGCCGCCGTTATAGGCGGGCTGTCCGCAACAAACCTGGGCGGGCGGCACATCGACACTACACCCGGCCTCTTCCAGTAAGGCGACCGCTGAAAATCCGACGTTGGGACGGAAGAGATCAACGAGGCAGGTGACGAACAGCGCGACGCGAGGTTTTTGTAGCGTGTCTGTGCCGCTGCCGGCTTTTGACCAGCCGGCAAAAGGCCTTCCCGAAGATTTCAGATCGCGCATGGCGTTACCTAATCAAACTCAGTAGCGGCTGCTTGCTCCGTTCAGGCGCCGCTAGTGGACAAGCAGCGTAAACGGCCACAGATAGGCTTGCGCCATCACCAGCAGTCCAACGAGAACCGCAAGCGCGATGCTGTGAAAGAATACAAATCGTAGGATGGTGCCCTCGTGGCCGTACCATTTGGTGGCCGTCGAGGCGACGACGATGCTTTGTGCATCAATCATTTTGCCCATGACGCCGCCGGAGCTGTTGGCCGCTGACATCAGAATGGGATTAAGGCCAAGCTGCTCCGCGCTGACCCGCTGCAGGCCACCGAACAACACGTTGGACGCCGTGTCCGAGCCGGTCAATGCGACGCCCATCCAGCCGATGAGTGTTCCAAAGAATGGATAGAACCAACCTGTGTTTGCGAGCGCCAATCCGAGCGTGGCATCTGTCCCTGCGTAGCGCGTTACGAAGCCGATCGCCAACATGCAGGCGATCGTCAGCAGCGAAAAGCGGACCATGTAGATCGTGCGGAAATAACTTTTGACCAGAGTGACGGGGTTATATCCCATCAACAGACCGGAGATGATGGCCGCGACCAGAATGCCGGTGCCCGTCGCTGACAGGATATTGACGTTGAAGATCGCGGCTTCCGCGTGTGGTACTGCCACGACGGGCGGAACTTTCAATACCTGTTCGTGCAATCCGAAGACCGGAATTTTGGCGACCCAGACGGCGTCGAGCATGGCCTTCGATTGCGGAACACCCCACGCGAACACGCAGATGCTGAGGATGATCCACGGTGCCCAAGCTGCGACAAGCGCCGCCTTTGATGCTTTCGCCGTTGCAGTTTCGGATGCTGGCACCGCGACAGCGTTCGGATCGGCACTGGTCATGATGGTTGCCGGGCGCCAGACGCGCAGGAATGCCGCGAGCGACGCCATCGAGACAATGGCCGCGACGACGTCGACGAGCCACGGCCCATGGAAATTCGAAATGACATACTGCGGAATGGCAAACGATAGCCCGGCCACGAGGATTGCCGGCCAGATCTCCAGCATGCGCCGATAGCCGGCGAACGCCCAGATCAGCCAGAACGGCACCAACAAGGAGAAAAACGGCAATTGGCGGCCGATCATGCCGCTCAGCTCAAGAATATCGAGGCCAGTGACGGCAGCGAGCGCAATGACCGGCGTGCCGAGGCCGCCAAAGGCAACTGGCGCCGTATTCGCGATCAACGACAGGCCCGACGCATTGAGTGGCGAAAATCCAAGTCCGATGAGCATGGCGGCCGTTACCGCAACGGGGGTGCCGAAACCGGCGGCACCTTCAAAGAAAGCGCCGAGGCAGAAGGCGATAAAGAGCAACTGCAGGCGCCGATCATCGCTGATGCCGCGAATGCTCTCCTGTAGCACCGCGAATGACCCCTTGTCGTTCGTTAGATTATACAGAAACAGCACATTGAGGATGATCCAGCCAATAGGCAGCAATCCGAACGCTGCACCGTATCCGGCAGCCGTCATGGCTATTTGCGCGGGCATGCCGAAGATAAAAATGACGACAAGCAGCGCCACGGCGAGTCCGATGGCGGCCGCGATATGGGCTTTTATCTCAAAAAGACCTATGGCGCCGAGCAGCACGACGATCGGTATGGCCGCGGCAAGCGCCGACAATGCCATGTTGCCGAATGGATCATAGACTTGTGTCCACACGAAAAAGTCCCCCCAGCATGCTGTCTTTCGGTGCTATTTTACGTTCTTTACGAACGCCGCCCGTTTGTTTGGCCAGCCATTGGTAAAATGATTAGACCAACGCGATGACTTGGGCAATCCTCTTGCATAAGAAGTTCCGCCGGGTATGGTCATGGTGGAAAATCAAGTCGGCGCCGCGCTGACAGGTCGATAATGGTTCCTAGGCAATGTCGAACACGATCAAATCCGCAAAACTGGCGCAATCCATTGCGGAGCACCTTCAGAAACTGATTTTGCAGGGCGTGCTGAGGCCTGGTGAGAAGTTGACGGCGGAGCGCGAATTGGCCGACCGTCTCGGGGTGTCGCGCCCTTCGCTCAGGGAAGCGATCGAGATGTTGGCCGAGCAGGGGTTACTGAAGACGACAAAATCCGGCACGGTCGTCGCCCAGTTCATGATGCCCTTGATGAAGCCGCTGGCCTCCATTCTTGAAGATAACCCAGCAGTTGCAGCGGATTACTTCGAGTTCCGCCGGATCATTGAAGCGCAGGCAGCGCGGTTTGCGGCCACGCGCGCCAACGCTGTTGATAAAAAGGCGATCAAGGCCTGCATCACCCGCATGAACAAACTTCATGCGCTGGATGACGCAATGGAGGAAGCTGAGGCCGACGTCGATCTGCATTTGTTGATCTACGATGCAGCCCACAACGTTATTCTGGCGCATTTGATGCGCGGCATCTCTGAACTTCTACGCGGCAACATTTTCTATAGTCGCCGCCAGCTCTATCAGGACAAGGAAACGCGCGAAGCCTTGCTGAAGCAGCACATTGAGATTGCCGATGCGATCCTGGGCTGCAAGCCGGATGCGGCGGAAGAGGCTGCTGCGCGCCACATATCCTTCACGTTCGAGGCTGTTCAATCGATACAACTGGAGAATAAGCGCCTGCAGGATCTGCTGATGCGGGTTGGGCGCATAGGATACCTTGCACGATAGCAGTGCATGCACGCTACTCACTTGGGCCGCAGGGTTCGCGCACTGCATTGCAGTAGTCACGGAACGAACAAGGAGGACGGCGCGTGGGCCACAAATCGCAACCTGGTGACAGTGGATTTGACTACGCCGTAACCATCGGTGGCAAGATCGCGCCACGGTTCGATGGGGCTATACCGCTCGGAATAACGGAAGTTGTTAGGTCGTCATGGGAGCGCTGTTCAAGCGTTCACCGGCTTATGCGAACCAACAAAGACGGTCCGTCGGTTCTCACCCGGCCGGAACTCAAGGCACTTGCCGAGCCGCTCGACGACCTGTCACGCGTTGCTCGCCCAGAGATCACCGAGCTTCTCAAAAAACTTTCGCCCGTAAATTATGTGGTTGTGTTGTCGGACCCCGATGGGGTTGCACTTGAAGTGCAGGCATCGATGCCGATCGACAAGGCCCTCAATCGCATGGGTGTTTGTGCGGGCGCAACCTGGGGTGAACCACATGTCGGCACCAATGGCATTGGTACCAGCATTGCCTATCGCAGGCCGGTGATCGTACACCGGCACAATCACTTTCTGCTGCGATATGACGATCTGACGTGCACAGCAGCGCCACTGTTCGATTCAAGCGGCCGTGTGATCGGGGCGCTTGACGCATCGTCGGTCGCGAATTTTTCAAGTGAGATCCAGTCGTTCATACTTGAGCGTGTGGTTCGAACAGCGCGACGCATTGAGCGTAGTTATTTTCTGGCGCAGAACCGCAACAATCACGTGGTCAGCATTCGGCCGAGTACCGAAGGTGTCACGAGCGGACGATTTATGCTTGCGCTGGCCGACGATGGGCGCGCCATCGATTTTCTCGCGGAAAGCAATATGGGTGAAAGACCTGAGGAATTGGCGGCATTGATCGGCCGGCGGTTTTCAGACTTTGCAGAAGCGAAATGGCAGGACGGATCACCCGCACATGATCGATCGGCCTCGAATGAGAGGGTTGGCATCTTGCGTTTTGAAGGCAAGGACGTGCCGTACTTCGTCAATATGAGGTTTCCGCAGAAGCACGGACGCAAGCCAAGCGTCTTTGATGCTGAAGCGTCTGAAAATACCAACCGCATTGTGCGCAAGCCGGCGTCGGGCTTCATCGGCCTCGATGGATTGGCCGGTCGCGATCCGTCAATGTTGAGCAGCGTCGCGACCATCCGCCGGTTGGCCGACCGTCGATTGCCGATCCTGCTGCAAGGCGAAACCGGAACCGGCAAAGAGGAATTCGCGCGCGGTATTCACGCCGATAGCAGCCGCGCGGGCAAGCCCTTCGTTGCCATCGATTGTTCGTCTCTGCCCGAGAGTTTGGTTGAAAGCGAACTGTTTGGCTATGAATCCGGGACATTTACAGGCGCGCGCCGCGAAGGCCGTTCCGGTCGTATCCTCGACGCCAATGGTGGCACGCTGTTCCTTGACGAAATCGGTGATATGCCCGTCACCATGCAAACGCGATTGCTGCGAGTGCTGGCTCAGAACGAGGTCGTGCCGCTCGGCTCCGGCAAGGCTATTCCCGTTGATTTTGCGTTGATCAGCGCGAGCCATCAGAACCTGACGGACATGATTGCTGACGGGCGATTCAGGAGAGATCTCTACTACCGGATCGCGGGTGTGCGGGTCATCCTTCCCGCACTCCGGGATCGGCAGGATAAGCGCGACTGTATTCTCAGCGCACTCGAAATTGAGGCCGCGGCTTCACCTGCTGGTACGTGTGCAGGACTTGCACCTGACGCGCTCGCCATCCTGTTGACGCACACATGGCCGGGAAACATGCGCGAACTGAGGCTGATCATGAGATATGCTCTGGCGGCGGCTGACAATGATGTCATTACCATTGCGCACCTCCCGTCGTGGCTTGAAGCGTCCACATGCATGAACCAATACGATCCCCACGCGGCGCCCATGCGCCTGCTTCCGGAGCGATCGACACTCATGACGCCACAAGCACGGCTTCGCGACGTTCTCGCACGACACAACGGATGCATTTCCGACGCCGCCGCCGAATTGGAAGTCAGTCGCCAAACGATCTACAGGTGGTTGCGGAAAGCCAACTTGGATGATCAGGATCCTGAACTGTAGTAGAATTCTGATGGCCGAAGAATGCGAGAGACGTGGGTGAAATGGAGCGTAAGGGAGTTCCATGCAGGCAAGCAATGATTGGTCTATGAGCGCAGGCGGTCTGCTCGCAGCCGATGATATTTGGCCAGCGATGCAGTGCTTTGCCGATCAGGGACAACGCACCGCAGTTGTAACATTGGTCGGCGTCGACGGTGTTGCGCCAAGACCAACTGGCGCGCAGCTGGCCGTTGCAGAAGACGGCAGGCACTATGGCTATCTCTCAGGCGGGTGCCTTGAGAAATCGATCGCGCTCGAGGCGGTCGAGCAGATCAAGACCGGTCAGAATCGGCTTGAACGCTATGGCCGTGGATCGAAGTACATCGATATTCGGCTGCCGTGCGGGAGCGGTTTAGATCTCTATTTCGATTGCTCGATCAGACGTGATGACATTGCCGTGGTCAGGGCGTTCCAGGAACGCCGGCAGCCATTTGTCATCCGCTCGGATCTGACGCCCGGCGCGAATGCGCGTAGCACCATCCAGCGCGTTACTGGGGCCTTGGGCACGGCGCAGTCGGTGCGCGACGGCCATATGTTTTCACGTTTGCATGTTCCCAATCTGCAGGTGCTTGTCATCGGAAGCGGCCCGGCGGCGTCCGGCATTGCTGTGCTCGCGTCCTACACGGGTTTTACTGTGAAGGTCTGGACCAACGACGACGCAATGCAGGACGCGATGGCTTCGCGCGATGTGGAGGTGCAGCGTTCCCCGTCAGCGGCGGCAGCACTCATTCGGTCGTCGGATGCGTTTACGGCTGTTGTCTTTGCCTTTCACGATCATGACTTCGAATTGCCGCTAATCATGGAGGCACTGCGTGCCGATGCGTTTTATCTTGGCGCCCTCGGGAGTCGGGCCGTTCATGCACAGCGCCTTGAAAACCTGCGCAAGCGAGGTGCTGACAGCGAACAATTGGAGCGCTTGAAGCCGTCCATCGGCCTCATTCCAGGCGCCAAAAGCAAAGCAACGCTCGCTATGGGCATTCTGACGGACGTGTTGGCGGAAGCCAAGTCGCGTGGGCTGGTGGCGTGACGCGGCGTCAACGGCCATGCACTCTGTTGCGTTACTGAGGCGTCACCGTAATCCGCAGCGTATCCGCGTAGCTGCCGGTTGCGAGGGGCAGCGATGGCGTCTGCGGTGTGATCGTGACCAATAGGCTGCCGCTTGGCGTCGAAGAGCTTGTCATCGCGGAGGTTCCGCTTTCCGGCCCGACCGCTCCTGCAATTGTTGCGGTGTTGAGGGTGGCTGTTGCGCTGGCGAACGTTGCGGACGCCGTGTAGTCGATCAGATTGGTAAAACCGCTGGGTGGCGCAGTTGCTCTCTTAACGGCGCCACTGAGGGACGTGACTTGCACGGTCGTCATGCTGCTGCATACGACATTGGCATACGATCGATTGATCGGGGCAACGGTGACGACGCCGTTGGCGCTGACTGGTATCGTCACGTTATCGGCGGCGGGCGAGGGCGTGCCCGAAATCGTGCATGACGTTACGACCGTTGCCGAGACGAGAAGCGCCGGTGCCGCACCGCCTACAGGTATCGAGGATGCTCCGTTGAATACCCTGGCGATGACGCTGCTATCGCTATAGGTGCCGCTCGGTCGGCCAAGTTGGCCGCCGATGGAGGAAACGTTGATTTGTACGGTGACGGTCAGTGTCGGCAGATTGTTGTTGGTGCCGGAGATTGGGATGCTGGTCCCGTGGATCGTGGTGTAAAGGATGCTTGATCCACCCGTGTCGGTAACAGTGTAGTCGAGTTTCGGTATGCCAGGTCCGCTCATCTGTGCCGGCACCGTTGCGCTCTGAAACGCCAATGCCCCTGTGCAAACGCCGTTGCCGACTTTGTCGAGAACGACAGTCAGGGTCAGCGTCTGCGTGACGGGAGCTCCTGGGTTATACGTGCCCAAGTTCGCGCTTAACCCGGTGATTGATTGTATGCCGGTGATGTTGCAAGCGGCGCGCACCGGTGCGGCAGCGAAGAACAGCGACGCCGTGACAATGAGCAGTCGTAGGAATTTGCGCCACAGCATATCGTCTGCTCCGTTCATTCTGTTGCCGGAGTTAGTGTACCGACCTTGACGAGACCCATCGCGCCATCGGGAACCTCGATGACATAGCGAAGTTGTCCGTCGTCAGACGCCATTTCGAGTATCCAACGCCCTGGCGACAGTCCTTCGGCGCCGAACTTGCCGTCTGAGTTTGTGAAGACCGGCACAGTCTTGCCGCCGCCCTTGCTGGGATGCGCGGTTCCACTTTGAAGCGCAAGCGGCTGGCCGCCGCCAACTTCCAGCCTGCCGTACACCGTTACCGAATGCGCCGAGCCGACTTCGAACACGTAGCCGGCCTTGTAGGGCGCGAAGGTTTCGAATGCGCCGCTGCCGAGGCTGTATCCAAGCGGCAATTTATCGACGTCGATGGCAGCGGAACTAGGCACGTAGGCCGGAATGTCGGTGACGAGTCCGTTGCCGAACATGTCAGTCTGAGCGCGGATACTGTCAGGGTTACCGACGGTCACGGTGCTGTCAGCAAGGCTTTCGTGCGGCGCGACGATCGCAAAGGCGCCACCGCGAACCGGCGCGCCAATGGCAACCTTGTTACCAGCAAACGCAATTGACGTTCCAATGCGCGCCGACGTTCTCTGCCGTGTGGTGGACTCGGGCACCGAGGTCAGATCGAAGTTATCGACGTCGGCATAATGCGAGAGCCGGAGATCGGCGCGATTTCCGTAATAGCCGACGGAGGCCGAGACGCTGCCCGTCTCCTGATAGCCACGGCTTTGCGCGTCGATGCTGGTATCCCAGCGGCCGATGCCTGAGCCTTCCGATCTATGCGCCGACAGCGTCGCCTGCTCACCGAGACTGTCATAGCCGCTCGATATGATGGTCTTGTCATCGGGGCGAATGTTGAAGCGCAGCGCGACGCGGAATTCGCCATCGACGTTGGATTGATCCTCCAGATTGCGCAAATACAATTCGTTGGAGTAGCCAAGCGAAAGATTGGCCTGGGCGCTTGGACCAAGCGGTGTTGAGAACGTCAGATCAGCGCCGTAGCGGTCTCCGACGACGGTGTTGGCGGCGTAGATGCCGGTGTCCTTGTCGTCGAATTGATAGCGCGCAGCCGCCGTCGCCGTGATGTCGTAGATCAGCGGCAGCGAATAAGCGGCGTTGAGGCGCAGCCAGTAGTTATATTCGGGCAGCGTTATGCCGTCGGCGCCGTTGAGAAAATCGCCGGGCGTCTGGAAGTCTTTGCTGCGGTATTCCGCTGCAAGGCGCAAACTTTCAGACCGCTCGTTCGTCAAGCCGCTGAAGTTGGCAAGGCTCCAGTTGAAATCAAACGCGGCACCCGTTCCAAGCGATCCTGTTGACGCCGCGGCGTGGAAACCGAAAAGACCCAAACTGGTGCCTTTGTCGAAGCCGGCCCCGCCCATCACGATTTCTTTGTCGGCCTGCAGGTCGATGGCACCCGTGAAATCATCGAAAATGCCATAGCGGTAGTAGCCGGTGGCCATGTAATCGCCAGTCGCGTAGGTGCGCTGATTGTCCAGCAGATAGGACGGTGCACCCGCCGCGAGCGACCACTCGCTCTTTCCTTCGGCGAGTAGATCCGGGTCGGAGTAGGCATTGAAGTTCAGCGTTTTGCTTTCGCCGTTTTCATCGTTGATCGCGAGTTGGACATCGTTGGCGCCGGTCGTCAGCGGCAGGTCGCGCAAGTTATAGGTGCCGGGACGCAGATCGAGATGATCCACCGTGGCGCCGTTGACGCGAACTTCAACCGTCGCATTGCGCTCGATGCGGAATGTTTCGCTTCCCCTTGAGGAGATCGCTTCGCCCGGATTGAGTTTGCGGGCTGATTTCTCAATCGAGACGCCGAGGAGATCCGTTGCGCGTTGCAGTGGGATGGCTGCCGGGTCGGTGTCGCCAAGCGTCACGCGGACTTCCTGGTTGGGAAGATCGTAGACGATGCGCGACGTCTGGCGCTTGAAGCCCGCCACATGCCCGTAGGTGCAAGTTGCCGTCTCAGGGCAAATATAGGCGTCGGCTTCGCTGTCGAAGCTAGCGCGATTTTCAACGACGACGTCACCAACCCTGATCGCGGAGTCGAGATCCAGGCGGGCGCTTGGCTGATCGTCAAAGACGCTGCCGCGCACTGATCCGGTATCCCAGAATTTATCGACGCCTGCGATGATATTCAGGTATCCGGCAACAAACTCTGGCTGCACGGTGTCGGCACTTTTTATGTTGGACCGGCGTGCGCCGAGGCTGATTTCGCGCGTCGGCCTTTGGCTCGCCGACACCGCCATTTGCAGCTCTTGCAGCCCGCTATCGAATGTGATTGCCAGGCCGGTGGCCGCAAAATCCCCGATCGGAACGAAGCCCGCCTGATCTTTGAGCTGGGCGATGGCGTCGAGAACCGGCGGTTCGACGAGCGTTGCCGTTTTCTCCAGGATCGCGGCCTTTTCGGCCAGGATCGCATCGTCGGCGGTGATCTGAATGAGGATGTCGCCAAGCGCGGTCGTGTGATCCTTCAGCGGCACAGGAATGGTCACCGTGCGCCCCGTTGGATTGAGACGGATCGTCATGTCGCTCGCATACTGAACGTCTTCAGAATGTGCGGCGCGCGGCGGCAAAAGCCCCAAAAACATGAGGGCAATCATTACAGCCAAAAACGCACGAAAGGGCGGAGGCGAATTTCGCCACCGCCCGCAAAGGCCCATGCTTTGGAGACCGTCCCGCAACGGGTAGCTCTCTCAAATTTCGACACGCGCACAACGAATTCACTCGGAAACTCCACACCTCAACAGCTACTGTTCCTCTCAACGCCTACGCACTATTGTTTGGCCATTTCGACGCTCGCGTTGACGCGCGCGACTGTTGCTGGCAACTCGATAGGCAACGTGAACTTACGCCGCCGCCCCGGCTGCACGAGGCCGATGCCCACGCGATCGGCGATCAGGTTTGGCGTCAGCGTGCTCGACCAATTGCCAGATGCAAGATGCACGGTCGCCCGCGGCAGCAAGGCGTGGGTGTTCGATGGGTTCTCGACCGTGATGCTCGGATAGCGCTTGCCATTCTTGCCGGTTGTCACGCCCGTCGAGACAACTTTCAGCTGAGGGATGCCGTCAGCAGGCGCCACGTTGACCATTGCGCCAATGCTCATTACGAACTGCAGGCCGTTCTTTCCCGCCGGCTGTTTGACCGGGATCTGATTGATGTAGAGCATGAACGATTCACTGCGCGCCAACGCCGGATCGCCGAGCCATTGAATGCGGAAGATCTGAGTGGCGCCCGGCGGGATCATCGCTTGCGGCGGCATCACCAGAAAGTCATCGCCGCCCTTCACCGATTTCTGTTTGCCCGCCTCATCAAGCGATAATTTCGCAATTATCGCCTCGACCGGCAGCGGGTTCTTGGAATTATTGACGACTGAGACACGCGCGTGGCTTTGCTTGCCAACGGAGACCATCTCAACTTGCATCGGAGAAACCGTCATGGCTTGGCTGACGGAGATCCACGAAAACAGAAACGCGACAGACCAAAGTGACAGGTGTCGGAGCGCGGGCATGTGATCCTCAACATGGAATCTGAGAAACGATGACGCGGCGGAAAGGGTCCGCCGCGCCGATCACGCACACAAAAACGTCGGCCGAAATTACTGCGCGGTCAGTGTGACGCGCAGCGTGTCGGCGTAGGCCGCACTGGCCATGAGTGGTAGCGATGGCTGCTGGGGCGTGATGTCGACCACTAGGTCGCCCGTTGCAGCACCTGTTGTCGTCGCGGTGTTACCGGTCTCTGCCCCGCTAGCAGCGGCATTAGTCGACGTGTCAATCGTTGAAGTTACGCTGCCGAACGTGGCTGCGCCGGTATAATCGATGATGTTCGTGGTGCCGGAGCTCGGGGCGCCACCAGTGGTGACGCCGCCGGAAATGGACGAAGCGACGACGTCTGCAATGCCGTTGCAGGCGACGTTTGCGATCGTGTTGGTGATCACGGTGGTATCGACCACGCCGTTCGTTACAGGAATGGTGGCCGTCAGCGCCGACGGGTTGATGATGTCATTAATCGTGCAATAGGACGCGACGGTCGCGGTAATATCGATGTTTTGCGTGGCGGTTTGAGCGCGGGCGGCGCTCGTGGCAGCCAGGGCTGCGAAGGCCGCAATGGCCATTACGATGTACTTACGCATGGAGGTCTCCAACTCGGGCTCTGTTGAGGCACACAGAAATTGACGCATGGGGGTGGACGCGAACATTTGGACCCAACTCGCCAGAAACACTGATGAGCCTCTAAATGAACCCCCAACTGGGAGGAGAATACCGTCCCACTATTGAACAAAGATTAAAGGTTGGATGATTGTTTCCTGCGCCATGACAGGCGCCGCGCGGGGCGGCGACACGGCTGCGGTGAAGCTCTGGGCATTGCCAGAACCCCGCCAAGTGGCGATATCTGGGGTCAACAGCCGGTCGCAACGCCGGAGCCCAGCCCCAAATGACCCTCCGGAGCATGCAAGTGGCTCTGCAACTGTTAAGGAACGCTCATGAATACGATCGCCGGTCGAATCGCCAAAGAACTGAGCGTCGATCGCCACCAAGTGGAAGCGGCCATACAACTGTTCGGTGAAGGTGCGACCGTTCCGTTCGTGGCGCGCTATCGCAAGGAAAAGACCGGCGGCCTCGATGATACGCAACTGCGCAAAATCGAAGAGCGGGTCGGCTACCTGCGCCAGCTTGAAGATCGCCGGGCCACGGTTTTGAAGTCGATCATGGAGCAGGGCAAACTCACGCCGGAGCTTCAGCGCGCGATCGAAGCCGCCGACCACAAGGTGGCGCTCGAAGATCTCTACGCGCCCTTCAAACCGAAGCGCCATACCAAGGCGCAAATGGCCCGCGACAGCGGGCTGGAACCGCTTGCCGATGCGTTGCTCGCCAACCCCGCGCTTGATCCGATGGCGCAAGCCGCAAAGTTCGTTGACGCGGAGAAGGGCGTTGCCGATGGCCAAGCGGCGCTCGATGGGGCACGCGCAATCCTGGTTGAGCGGATCGGTGAGAATGCCAAGCTCGTCGGCGCCTTGCGCGAATGGTTGTGGACCTCGGGGCGATTGGCGTCGAAGGTTGTGAAGGCCAAGAGCGCGCTGGCCGCCAAATTCTCTGACTACTTTGATTTTCAGCAAGCGATCCGGGAGCTGCCGTCGCATCGCGCTCTGGCGCTTTTGCGGGGGCGCAACGAGGGTTTGCTCAGTCTTGATCTCGACGTTGAGATCGCGCCGGATGCCGGCCGGGACCAACCGCATCCGGCCGAGCTGAAAATTATGTCGGCGTTTGCTGTCACCAACCGTGGCCGTCCCGGCGATACGTGGTTGGTCGAGACTGTGAAGCAGGCTTGGAAAACCAAGCTGAGTAAGTCACTCACAAGCGATCTGTTGGCGCGGTTAAAAGAGAATGCTGACGCCGCCGCTATTGGCGTGTTCAAGTCCAACCTCAAAGACCTGCTGCTGGCGGCGCCCGGCGGGGCGCGCGTCACGATGGGGCTGGATCCCGGCATTCGCACCGGCGTGAAGGTTGCGGTCGTCGATAAGACCGGCAAAGTGCTAGATACCGCGACGGTCTATCCGCATGAGCCGCGCAAAGATTGGGCAGGCGCCCTTGCTGCGCTCGCGACCTTATGCCGGAAACACCACGTTGACGTGATCGCTATTGGCAATGGCACCGCGAGCCGCGAAACCGATAAACTGGCGGCGGATCTGATCAAGCTTCTGCCGGATAACAAGCCGATCAAGGCGATGGTGTCGGAGGCGGGCGCGTCGGTGTATTCGGCTTCCGAACTGGCGGCCAACGAGTTTCCTGATCTCGATGTCAGTCTCCGAGGTGCGGTATCGATTGCACGGCGTCTGCAAGATCCCCTCGCCGAACTCGTCAAGATTGAGCCGAAGGCGATCGGCGTCGGCCAATACCAGCATGATGTTGACCAGGGCGATCTTGCGAACTCATTGAATGCCGCAGTTGAAGACTGCGTGAATTCCGTCGGCGTCGATGTCAACATGGCGTCGGTGCCGCTGCTGGCGCGCGTTGCCGGATTGAATGCGGCGATTGCGCAGAACATAGTGCAGTTCCGTGACGACAATGGCGCGTTCAAGAAGCGCTCCGAGATCAAGAAGGTCGCCCGCCTCGGCCCCAAAGCGTTCGAGCAGGCCGCCGGGTTCCTAAGGATTATGGATGGGCCCAATCCGCTGGATGCCTCCGCCGTGCATCCAGAGGCGTATAAGGTCGTCGAGCGCATTTCCGAGGCGACCCGCAAGCCGCTCAAGGCGATGATTGGCGATAGCGCATTTCTGCGCTCGCTCGATCCGGCAAAATTCGCTGACGACGACTTTGGTGTTCCCACCATCGTCGACATTCTGGCCGAGCTTGAAAAGCCGGGGCGCGATCCGCGGCCGCAGTTTAAGACGGCGACGTTCGAGGATGGCGTCGAGAAGCTTTCCGATCTGCGGCCGGGAATGGCGCTCGAAGGCGTCGTGACCAACGTCACGGCCTTTGGCGCGTTTGTCGATATCGGCGTCCACCAGGATGGTCTCGTGCATGTGTCGGAACTCGCCGACCGCTTCGTCAAGGACCCGCGCGAAGTGGTAAAAAGCCGGCGACGTTGTTCGCGTTCGCGTCAAGGACGTCGATATTGATCGAAAGCGCATCGCGCTGACCATGAAGTCGGGTGCGATCGACGCGGGCGCCCAGCGGTCCGCGCCGGAGGGGAACCGCTCGGGTTCTGCGGACAAGAGTGCCGCCGCGAGAAGCGCCACGCCAGCTGCAAAGCCGCAATCAAAACCGCAGGCGTCGGAGGGTGAATCCGCGCTCGCGGCGGCGCTGCGTCGGGCACGCGAGAAGTGATCGCATAATCGCACCTCCGCGTTCTGCCGGCTGCGAGCGACGTCGGAGCCGTGATCCGAGATCAAGCCAACGGCACAGACATGCGCATGTCGCGATCACGCCGACGCACACAATAGAAATCAGAAAATGAAAAGAGCCGGCACAGATTGCTCTGTGCCGGCCCAAGGTGCTCGCAAGGCCATAACATTTTTGGAGGAAGCGCTAAGGCAAGCGAGAAACCTTTCTGTCAGACTATGGCAGTGCAAACACGGTGAGCGAGCCACCGAGGTTCGTGTACTGCTTCAGGCCAGCGTAGCCACCAACAGCACCCAGACCGTCTGTCGGGTTCGTCAAGCCAGCAGCAAGACCAATACCGGCCCAGCCACCAACGCCGGAGAACACTGCAACGTACTGCTTACCGCCGTGCGAGTAAGTCATAGCGTTGCCGATGATGCCCGACGGCGTCTTGAACTTGAAGAGTTCCTTGCCATCCTTCTGATCGACAGCTTTGAAGTAACCTTCAAGCGTGCCGTAGAATGCAACGCCACCAGCGGTGGTGAGTGCACCCGACCAGACCGAGAACTGCTCAGGCTTCGACCAAACGATCTTGCCCTTTACGCCGTCCCAGGCAATGAAGTTGCCCATGCCGCCGTGAGAGTCCGGAGCCGGGTACATGGACAGCGTGGCGCCAACGTAGGGCTGACCAGCCGTGTACGAAACTTTGAAGGGTTCGTAGTCCATGCAAACGTGGTTTGTCGGAACATAGAACAAACCAGTCAGCTTCGAGAACGAAGCCGGCTGCTGGTCCTTGGAACCGAGAGCTGCAGGGCAGATGCCCTTCGAGTTCACGTCCGCGCCGTTCTGGAACGTCGAGTACTTCGATACGACCTGCGGGCGGCCGTACTGCGGGCTCTTCGGATCCATCACGACTTCCGTTGCCCAGTTGACCTTCGGGTCAAACTTCTGAGCGACGAGAAGCTCGCCGGTCGCGCGATCCCAGGTGTAGCCGAAACCGTTACGATCGAAGTGCGTAGCGGTCTTGCGCTTCGTACCATCGAAATCGAGTTCAGCGAGGATCGGTTCGTTGATGCCGTCATAATCCCATTCATCGAACGGGGTCATCTGGTAGGCCCACTTAGCAACGCCGGTGTCGACGTCACGAGCGAACATGGTCATCGACCACTTCTGGTCGATCGCTTTGCCATCGGGTCCAGCGCGCTGTGCTGGGTTCCAGGTCGATGGGTTGCCGGTTCCGTAGTAGATCAGGTTGAGGTCCGGATCGTAGGCCATGTAGCCCCAGATCGAACCGCCACCGATTTTCCACTGATCGCCGTTCCAGGTCTTCAAGGACGAGTCCTTGCCGACTGGCTTGCCGAGCGACATCGTCTTTTCCGGATCGACGAGGATATCGGAATCCGGACCCATCGAGTAGGCGCGCCAGACTTGCTTGCCCGAGTTGATGTCATAGGCGGTGAGGTAGCAGCGAACGCCGAATTCAGCGCCCGAAACACCGACGATCACCTTGTCCTTCGTGACGAGTGGAGCTTGTGTGCCCGTTGCGCCCTTCTTCGGATCGCCGTTGACCACCTTCCACAGTTCCTTACCGGTCTTCGCATCAAGTGCGACGAGCGAGGTATCGGCCTGGTGGAGGAAGATCTTGCCTTCAGCATACTGCACGCCACGGTTTACCGTGTCGCAGCACATGACGGGGATAACCGACGGATCCTGTTTCGGCTCGTACTTCCAGATGATCTTGTTGTCATCTGCGAGGTTTAGAGCGAACACGATGTTCGGGAACGGCGAGTGGAGATACATGGTATCGCCAATCACCAGCGGGCTGCCTTCGTGACCGCGAAGAACGCCTGTCGAGAACGTCCAAGCAACTTTCAGGCTGCCGACGTTTGACGTGTTGATCTGGTCGAGCGTCGAATAACGCGTACCAGCGTAGTCCCCGGACTGGATAGCCCAGTTGTTCGGGTCAGCCGACAGCTTCTGCACGTCGGCATTCGCCCAAACGGGCGACGTGAACGTCGTCAGAAGTGCAGCTGCGTAGATACTTCTCTTCATGCATTTTCCTCCGAGACAAGTTTGACTGCAATGCCACGCTTGCAACAGCTCGTTTACGAGCATTGGCCGCGCTGCGGTGCGAGCGATAAACCTGCGCAAATTCAGGAGGCACGTCCCAGAGCCACTGTGACCGGTTCGGTCGAATGACTAGGTGCAATGAAGCGATCCGTGCCGGGATCCTATACAAATGCGACGAGTTTCTGGTTCGACCGAAGGTTTGTCGCGGTTTGAAGAAACAACGCGTTTCAATCGACCGCGATAAGTTTTTCACGACGACGTGAACGTAGGCCAAGGTCCCTATCCAGCCATAGGTCCACACAGCAAAGAAATACTGGTGCCGCAGAAACTGCCGTGGATCCATCGCTCTGGTGGAAAAAATCTCCGCAAAGCGGCAGCGTCAGCGCGCCACCAATGCAGATTAAAAAATGCACGATGCTGAAAAAATCTGCCGACACAATTGGCCACTCGGACGATGCAAAAGAACTGATAAGTAAGATGTTGCCAATGGATATTGCATCGCGAGACAACTGTTTGCATTCTCGTTGTCTGGTGTCATAACGGGTTAGTAAACATTGTATAGCGCGTACCACTTTTGAACATTGGTGTTCGTCACTGTTCCGCCGGATCAGATGCTGTGGACCGAGCGCCGCACGGGAATTGGGCGACAAGCATGGTGCCAGTGGATCCATCTTGAAGGGGCGGCCGCTGCCGCAACGCATTTTCGTCGACAAGATAGGAGCGTCTTTGGTGTCGCTGCGCCTCAAAGTCTCAAAAGTTAGCAACGAAAGTCTGCAGAATCAGATTTTCGAGCAGGTCCGCACGATGATCCTGGAGGAGACTCTCAAGGCCGGTGAGCCGTTGCCGTCGACGCGGATGATGAGCGAGCAATTGGGCATTTCGCGGAACACGATGACCTTGGCATATGAGCGATTGGAGGCCGAAGGGTATGTCGATATGCGCAAATCGGTCGGTACGTTCGTGGCGCTCCAGGTTCCTGGCGTTGCAACGTTTACGCCAGCCGGCGAGCCACCGAACGTGGATGATGACGGTTCTGCGCCTTGCGAGCGAATAGCGCTCCGGTCCGATGAGTTGAAATCACAAGCCCTTGTCAACGCCAGTCTACGGCGTCTGACAGCAGATTTCTGGCCTGGCCGCCCCGATCCAAATTCATTCCCTTTGAAGATGTGGGCGCGTCTGATTGCTAACTGCCTGCGCTCGGCGGGCGCGGCGCTTACCGAGTATCGCGATCCCCTCGGTGTCAGAGAGTTGCGTCAAGCAATCGTCGATCATCTGCGGCCGACGCGTGGCATCATGGTCGATGCTGAACAGGTGATCATCGTGGGCGGCAGTCAAGGCGGGTTGAACCTTGCGTGCCGCTTACTTGTTACACTGGGTAGCAGCGCCTTTGTTGAGAGCCCCTGCTATCAAGGCGCTGCGTACTTGTTCGAAAGCTTTGGCGCGAAGTTGCATCCGGTTCATGTCGATGACAACGGCATCGATGTTTCGAAACTTCCGGCAACGCAAAACGCCATTTGCTACGTCACGCCATCGCATCAGTTTCCACTCGGCGTGACGCTATCGCTCGATCGCCGTTTGGAATTGCTGGCATGGGCGACGCGCACCAACTCCTATATTATCGAAGACGATTACGACAGTGACATCCGCTATCGCGGTGCGCCCATCGCGGCTTTGAAGGCGCTCGATCGTTGCGAACGTGTGATCTATGTTGGAACGTTCTCGAAGAGCATGGGGGCGGGTCTCAGAATTGGTTATGTGGTGATGCCAGCGACGTTGTTCGATGCGGCACGGCATATCAAGACGCTGACAAACAACGGCCAGCCGTGGCTTCCGCAGGCAGCGCTTGCCGATTTTATTACCAATGGTTCCTATGATCGCCATCTGCGCCGCATCCGCCACTCGTATCAGGCTCGCCGCGAGACTCTGTTGGCGGCTTTGCAGAAGCATTTTGGCGGCAGCACGATCGTTGGTGACAATGCCGGCATGCACCTCGTGTGGAGAATGCCAGATCAGTTGCCGCCCGCCAATGTGGTTGAAAAAATTGCGTTGAAGGCGGGCGTTGGCGTTTACACGCTCAACAGTGGCGGGGCCGTCGATTTCGGTGTCATGAGAGACAGCGATCGCTATCTTGTTCTTGGGTTCACCGCGCCGTCGGAGAGAGAGATTTCAATTGGGATTTCTAGGCTCGCTGCCGCCCTGCGCTCTGGGCAGAGCGCGGGCAAGGCGCCGCGTGCCAGTCTATGATCGGCGCGGCAGAGCGCGCCATTGTGGCCAGGACAACTGACGGCCGGGAAACGCAACAGACTTGAACGGCCAGGCAGCATTGAGCCAATCGGAGATCTGCGCACCAAGTGCTGCGTCACGCGCCGCCGCGTTTTCACCGGCGCGGACCCAGTAATAGGCGGCTGCATCATAGCCTTCCGCATTGCACGGAAAGAAATAGACGCAACCCACACATTTGGATTCGTCTGCCGACATGACGGTGTAGGCAAACGAGTGGCGCAACGTGAATTCCCGCTGATGCCAGGCGAGATCGATCATATCGTCTTTGAGGGTCAAGCCCTCTGGCCACGTACTGTCCGGGTCGAGCAAGCCAGTAAGGCGTTCACGACTTGCCATCACGGCTTCGTAGTCCTTCTCGACGTCTTCGATTGACAACATGCGCAAATGGTATGCGCCACAATCAAGCCTCTCGGGCACCACGAAATCAGCTGGAACCATCGGTTGATCATACATTGGCGTTGCGGCCCTCAAGTCAACGATTTTGCTGGCGACGCGGGTGCGTCTGCAATGCGGTTCGAATAGCTATAGGGCAACGGCGGCACTTCCGCTTTACCCTTTTCAATGAGTGCTGCGAGGTCTTCTACCATCCATGCGAGAAGCTTTCGACCTTGGTCCAGCGTCGCTTGACTCGGTTTACCCGTGATACCGTTTAAACTGGCGCGATTGACCGGATGCGCAAACACGAGCCCAGCCGTGCGGTCAGGGTCGTCGGCTGAAGCAAACTTCTCAGGTCGCGTGATTTCGGGTGCGACCGCCATCATCAAGGCGGTCTCAGCCGCATTGGCGTGCCAGTCGTCGCCATCGCGGAAATTGGCGGCTCGCACGCGCTCACTCAGCATCGCGGTGTTGATCACGGCAATCATCATGTCGTCGTGGGGGCTGCGCACAATTCTTCTTCGCTCTTCAGGTACATGTTTTCGGTGTGCGGTTCGCCAGGGTCCATGTTTTGAGAAATCCCCTCTAGACCGGCCGCAAGAACGAGAGCGGCGCCCAGATAAGGAATGCACGAATTGTCGGCAGTCCGCAGCTCGACTCGCCCGCCGTCCAATGGGATGCGCAGTGTATTCGTTCGATTGTTGTTGCCATAACAGGCCCAAATCGGCGCCCACGTGAAGCCCGACATTGAGCCCTTCAGAACCAACCGCTTGTAGCTGTTCACGGTCGGGGCCACGACCGCGCAGATGGCGGGCAGATGCTTCAATACGCCCGCGAGGAATTGATAGCCGAGGATGGAGAGGCCGCAGCCGCGGGGATCGGCCGGATCGGGCGCTGGGTGATGTGCCGCTCGGAAACACGCCGGCGCACCTTTCAACGACGCTAGCGGTCATCGCGGAACCGGCTGACGAAAAGAAGATCGCGGTGGCCGTGGTCGGCGCCCACCTCTCAGGCCAGCCGCTGCATTGGCAGTTGATCGATCGGCGACGTTCGTTAAAACCACGCGGACGGAGGCGGGCTATAGTTTCTATGCGTTGGCAAATGCGACGCCAGCGAAGCCCCGTCTCGTTTATGATGGCTTTGGCAAGGGCGGCATCCTGGTGGAAATCTGGGAGATGAGCGAAGCGGCGTTCGGGTCATTCGTTGCGCTGATTCCGTCGCTGCTGCGCATTGGCACGATCCGCCTAGCAGATGGCACAACGGCCAAAGGCTTACTGCGCGAAGCGCACGCGGTCGCCGAAGACATCACGGCATTCGGAGGCTGGCGCGCATGGCATTCGCGCCGCTGAACATCGGGCACAGCGCCATTTAGCGTCCGTACGCGGGCAATGCGCGATTCTATCCGCCAGTAACCTTAGTCAAGCCCATTCGGTGCGTTGCCTCGGCTTTGGCTTTCGGCGTATCAATGGGACCGGGACAAAGGCCATGATGGCCGGATCTGGGGCGACGTGTTTTGAAACGCAAAATTGCAGCTATTCTCGCCGCTGACATTGCCGGATATAGCCGGTTGGTTTCCGAAGACGAGGAAGAGACGCTGCGGCGGCTGACCGACTACCAGCGGCTGTTCAAGGAACAGATTACTGAGGCTGGCGGCCGCGTTTTTAAGACGGCAGGCGATAGCGTTCTGGCGGAATTTCCAAGTGCCGTCGATGCGTTGCGCTGTGCGGTCAACGTTCAGGAAAGCCTTAGAATCCGCAACCAAGCCTATCCGGCAAGCCGGCAGATGGCATATCGGATCGGTCTCACGATCGGCGACGTCGTCGATCAGGATGGAGATCTGCTGGGCGATGGCGTCAACATCGCAGCGCGTCTTGAAACGCTGGCACAGCCGGGTGGCATCTGCGTTTCAAAGGTCATGCACGACGCGGTAAGCAGCAAGCTATCCGTAACGTTCAAGGACCTCGGGCAACAAACCGTCAAGAACATTCCAGCGCCCATTCATGTTTTTGCGGTTTTGCCGGATTCGGGGTCCAAACCAGCTGCATTTGGCGGGAGCTTATCAGCATCGCAGAGGAAGACTTGGATGACACGGGCCAACGCCATTGCGGGACTTGCCGTTGCCATTGCCAGTGCGGCCGTTGTCTGGGCGCTACAACATTCCGGTGAAGCGCCGCAGAAACCGGCGACCGAAGTGACGTCGGTCCAGCCCGCTGAGGCCCCGCCCGCCGCAGTGGAGCCCGCGCTGGAAGCAACGTCGCCGCCGAGCGTTGCTGCTCTCGAAACACCGGCAGTAGAGGCGCCGTCGCATCGCCCACCGTGTCGCCGCCAGAGCCGAGTGCGTCACCCGAAAACAGACCAACGGAGTCGGCTGCGCCCCCAAGCGAAGACGTTGCAGCCGCTGTGAGGTTGCGGCGGATGCGTTGGAACCATTGCCGCGGCGAAGATACGCCAGCCGCATTGCAGGGATGCAGCGAACTTCTCAGCGATACGGCGATTGATGCGGAAGGCCGTTCCGAAGCGCAGAGGCGGCTTGGATTAGCGCAGCGTAAAAACGGCGATTTGGATCTCGCGATCGCGTCGTTGGGCGACTCCATTCAATCGCATGCAACTGCCACCGCCTACGCTGATCGCGCCACCGCCTATTTGCTGAAGGGCGACTTCGCCACGGCTATCGCCGATTACGATGAGGCGATCAAACGCGACGCAAATAATGGGGAATCGTGGAACAATCGTGCGTGGACGCATTACAAGATGGGCGCCCACAAAAAAGCCCTGGCGGATGCCAACCAAGCCGTGAAGCTAATAGGCGACAAGGCTTATGTCTGGGATACGCGCGGGCACATCAACGAGGCGCTGGGCGAACGTGCCGCCGCCGAAGCCGATTTCTTGAAAGCGCTGACCATCGACCCTGGATTGGCATCCAGCAAGTCGGGCGTGAAGCGATTGACCGGGCGATAGAGCAAGGACGTGACGCCGGCTCTCACCGGCGCCACCGCGAAAAGACCAGACTACTCACCGAGATTGACGATTTGAACGCGGCGGTTTTCGCTGGATTTGGGTTGTTTCGGGTTCTTCAATCGTTCGGGCCCATAGCCGACAGCGATGAATTGCTCGTTCGACAATTTGAATTCATCGATCAAGAGTTTGCGCACGGTTTGCGCGCGGCGCTCCGACAGTGACTGGTTAAAGTTCGCCGATCCTGTGGCATCGGTGTGCCCGGCCAGCAGGAAACTAACGCCCTTCAGTTCATTATTCTGGAGAGCTTTCCCAAGCGCCTCGATATTGGGTCGCGCACTCTTGGAAATCTCAGCCGAATTGAGTTCGAATGGAATTTCCATATCCTGGACGGGAAGATCCTTAACCGCATCGGCAAGCTTGCTGCGCTCTTCGGAAGAAATCGAAATGCCGCGCGAAGACTTGTCCTTCAATGCCGAAATGAGTCCAGCATTGGGGTTGGCTGCCAGACCGCGCGCCGGACCTTTGGCGCGCAGAGCTTCGACAATGCTCTCGGCCGTCGGCGCGGTGCTCGACTGGCTCAACGCGATACCGCTGCCGACAAACAGGATGCTGGCAGCGAGCGCGGTTGTGCTCGATATACGGCGGATATAGCTTTGTCTTGCGGCGGTCATGACACCGGATCTCCTTGAGATGAGGTCGCTCATTACTAACGTTACAGCATCCTGACGACAACTTTTACAGCCCGAGGCGATCCTCAGGCGTGCGTAAAGGTGAACGCCGCCAGCAGCTCGATGTCCTACCTTAAACAGGTCCCAACACGTTCCGGTGTTCCCCAGGGAACATCAGCCATTCTCAGTCCTCAATAATATTATATACTTCAGAAGGCGATTTGTGGAGGCTGCTCTCGTGCGGATCACGTCAATAGCGCTTGGTTTAACGGTTCTGCTCTTGGCAGCCGGTCCGTTGCACGCCGATGCCCGCAAGGATCTGACCGGCGAGATATCGGCTCTGGCATCCCAGGCACGATTTGAGGACGCCCTCGCTAAAGCCAATACTTTGATCGATTTGACCAAGGCTGAAAACGGCGGTGACACGGCGGCGCACGCTGAAGCGCTGTCCTGGGCGGCGTATCTACATTTATCCGTCGGCGATGTGCAGGGGGCTACGCCGTACTTCGAACGCGCCGTAGAAATTTATGCGCGCGTACTGCCGGCCGATCATCCGGATCTGGCAACCAGCCTGAACAACCTGGGTTTTGATCGCTACCGGAACGGGCGTTATTCGGAATCCGAAGCGCTCTACCGCAAGGCGCTCGATATTCGCGAGCGTGTTTTGAAGCCCAACGATCCAGGTATAGCCGATACGCTGACCAATCTCGCCGAACTCTATAAAGTGCGCGAGCGCGCGGCGGATGCCATTCCGCTGCTCAATCGCGCGCTTGAAATCCGCACGCGTTCGCTGCCAGCGGATAGTCCTTTGATCGCGTCGAGCCTTCAGAATCTCGCCGGTGCTATGGAACTCGACCCTAACGGCGATAAGTTTGTAGCCGCGCAAAAACTGTTGGAACGCGCGCTCGCGATCCGGCTGAAAACACAACGGCCGGATCACCCGGAGGTGGCGGGCGCCATCAGCAAGCTGGCGACCAACCTTTACAACCAAGGCAAATACAGCGACGCCGCCGGGCGCTTTACAGAGGCCCTCGCGATCCGGCGCAAATCGCAACCGGCAAAGCACCCCGAGATCGCCGCAACGCTGGTGGGGCTGGCGCTGACGATGGTAGAGCAAAAAAAGTATGCGGAAGCGGAAGCGCAGTTGCGCGAGGCCGTCACGATCCGCGAACAGGTTCTGTCCCCCACGGCGACGACGCTCGGGCAAGCGCAACGCCTGCTGGCGCGCGTACTTAATATGCAAGGCAAGCACGACGAAGCCCTCGATTTTATGCGCCGCGGCACCAAAATCGCGCTGTCGCGCGAACAGCCGAAGGCCAAAGGGCGCGAACATTTAACCGAGCATCTGCAAATTCTCGCCCACGGCCCGACGACAGAGGTTCCGGCGGATGCCTTCGATGAGGCTTTCAGAATCGGCCAATTCGCCGGTGAAAATGAAGCGGCGTCCGCTGTTGCGCAAATGGCATCGCGCTTCGCCACACAGGATAAAACCCTGCGCGGGTTGGTGCACGAGCGCGAAAACCTCGACGCCCGTATGAGCATCCTCGAACAGCAGCTTATCGACGATCTGAGCCGGGCGCCGGATCAACGCAAAACCAATACCCGCTTCGATATGGCGGAGCTGGAAAAGCGCAAAACAGAGATCGACGCGCAACTGAAAAAAGACTTCTCCTATTACTTCGACCTCACCACGCCTGAACCACTGGCGACCGACGCTACAGCCGCGCTGCTGAAGCCGGACGAAGCCTTAATCAGCATCGTATCGGGTGTTGATGAGACGTTCGTTTGGGCGATCACGCGTGAGGGGAAAGCGTGGCACCGCGCGCCGGTTAGCTGGACGTGGCTCGAACGCTCCGTCAAAGCCTTGCGCCAGACGCTGGATACCGAGGATCTTAAAAAGAATATATCGCAGACCGGCGGGTTGATGGACCTCGGGCTGTCGTATGAGATTTACAGCAAGCTGTTGGCGCCGTTGGAGCCGATCTTTAAATCGAAAGCGCACCTGCTGATCGTTCCATCAGGACCGCTGACCAGTTTGCCGTTTCAGGTCCTCGTGACGAAGAAGCCGGGCATCATGCAGCCGTCGCTTGGCGAACTGGGAACGTACAAGGATGCTAACTGGCTGATATTGGATCATGCGATTTCGGTGGTGCCGTCGGTTCCGAGCCTAAAGGCTTTGCGCACACTTCCGCGCCGCGCGGATGCCGGAAAGCCGATGATCGGCTTTGGCAATCCAAAGCTTGCCTCGCGCATTTCTTCCGCCACGGAGGAGAATGTGCCGGTTCGTTTGGCCGAAGCACAGACGCGCGGCGGTGACCCCGGATTGGGCGACATGATGGCCACCCGCCGCATTCTCAAGCACGCTCGAAGAGCTGCCCGGCACTGAGGACGAACTGAAGCATATTGCCAAAGAGCTCGGTGCACCGGAATCTGACTTGCACTTTGGCACAGCCGCGACGGAAACCGCCGTCAAGGCGACCGACTTATCGGTCTATAATGTCGTCTACTTTGCAACACATGGACTGATTGCCGACGATATCGAGGGGCTTCGCGAGCCGGCGCTCGTGTTAACGCCGCCCGATGTTCCCGATGCCAATGACGACGGACTGCTGACAGCGTCGGAGATTTCCGAGAGCCTGCGGCTTAACGCCGATTGGGTGGTGCTGGCGGCCTGCAACACGGCAGCGGGATCGAAGCCCGGCGCGGAAGCGTTGTCGGGCCTCGCCAAATCCTTCTTCCATGCCGGTGCCCGCGCGCTGCTGGTATCGCATTGGCGGGTCGATTCAGAAGCAGCCGCGAAGTTGACGACGTCGACGTTCGACATTAAGTCGCGCAATCAATCAATGGGGCGTGCCGAAGCGTTGCGTCAGGCCATGGTCATGCAAATCCACGCAACGCCTGCAACGGTCGCGGATGTGTGGAATGCCTATCCGGCATTCTGGGCCGCGTTTTCAGTGGTCGGCGAGGGCGCTCAGTAAAGCACCTCGTCCCCTTTTGCGGCAGACTGCCCCGGCTTGCGCCGGGGGGGCGGGCGTTTCATCAGAAATGCGCTTTGCGCCTTACCACTCGTAACGGAGACCGAGTTGACCGGCGGCGCCAAAGACATCGCGGTCTCCGCGCACTTCCGCCTGTAACAGGTACGACAACCCGTTGCCGACGTTGATGCGGGTCTCAAGTTGACCGAGCACGCGGACCTTACCTTCATCGACCGGGAAGACGGCTTCGCCTGTCTGGCCAGCGAATGTTTCAAAGCCGGTGATCAACACATCACTGTAGAGGAATGCACCGACCGTCGTGGTCCAGATGTAACCGTCGGCTGTTTCGACGCGATTGCCGAGACGCGCGCCAAACTGCAAGCGTAGCGCCGAACCATCTTCGAGGCCGAGCCGGCCAGGCGTTTGCGCTCCGCCGTTGACGAACACGCTGTTGCTCGGGTCGTTGCCAAAATCGGTATACGTGTAGCGCGCGCCGATCACGGGCTCCCACCACTGACTTTCGGTGAGGTCATAGCGGTGAGCAATGTTGGCCGCGATCATGTAATTGTTGACGGAAGCGCTGCCATTTTGCGTGCCGACATCGTCAGCGCAGCGCTGCGTCAGTGTGCTGCTCTGCGTCAGGTCGAAGAAGTCGGCCTTGACGGCCATGTCGAATGTCCAGGCATCCTGCACAACGGCCAAGTAGGCGCCGACGAACGGGCCATCGATGTCTTCTTTGTTATTCGTGCGGAAATAATTGGTGTCGTTGATGCCGTCTTGGCCTTCATTTCCGTTGGCGTCGATTTCGTCGGTGAAGAAGAAGGTGTCGGACTTGCGGGCGCGGGTTTCGCTGTAGCCGCTGAACATGCCGTATTGCACAGCGCGAACGCCATTATCGCGCGTAATATGCGTCCAATCGGCGCCGACCATTCCGCCCGCGGTCTTGGCCGTGCGTGTCGGGTTTTCTTGATTTCCAGGTGCCAAATTAGAGTGCCGGTCATAGCCAAGGAAACCCTGACCCCAGACTGCAGTGGTGCGGATATTGCCGCCTTCACCAACCGAGCGCTGCGATACGGCATAGTCACTGTCCGTGGTCGGCTCTTTGTCGTAGGTTTTTTCATACGTCTTGGCGGTAGTTGCCTTGGCGGCCTTCGGCTTTGATGCCGATGAAATTGTTGCGCCTTGTGCCTTCGGTTTCGGCGCCGGCGCTGCGGCGGCCGTTGCTGCCTGCGACGAGCCTTCGGAGGCCGCTTGAGCAGAGCCAGCTGCCTCACTTGCCGCTTCTGCAGTGGTCTCTGCTGCCGGTGCTTCCGCTACAGTGGCCTCAGCCGCCGGTGCCGTGTCAACGACCGGTATAGGCTGCTGTTGTTGGGCTTCCTGCGTTCGCCTGCGGATTTGTTCGAGAACCTGCGTGGTCGACGTCTCGGTCGTTGAAATCGACGGGGAACCCGATGCGCCACCAACGACAGCCGCCATGCCGCACGCCGCTAACGCAGCCGTGGTTGACCAGCTTCCAGCAAGACCAATCGCAAAAACTGCAACCGGACCCCGCATGTGGAGTTTGCGAGACATAACTTCGGGCGCTCCGAAATCTTGCTGATACGCAGGACGGACGTCCGAACCAGCATTGGCACATATATGCAAACGCGACGCATATCGAGTAACCACAAATCAATGTGCGAGAATCCTAGATACGTCGAGGAAATGGATGGGTTAATCTACGTAGTTTTGTGCGCCTGTGTTCAGTTTGCCACAAGGCGACGCGCGAAGGCCGCACGTGATCCCAAGTTATTTTGATCTCGCAATGGGAATAAAATTGACGGGCAAGGCGAATCACTGGGCGCGCCATGCGCTACGCACGGCACTGAAGACTTGCCAGCCCAAGGAAGCTGTTTGTGTCGTCGGAGTAGTAAGTCGTGACTTCGAACGATGCGCCACACGTCCGGCAGGTGAGCGCGTCCGTGAGGTCATAAGTTGAGGTGCCGCGGCACGCAGAACACGTGACACGTCGCGAGAAACTCTCGCAGCGTTCTGCTTTGACCTGATGCGGTTCAAGCCCGTGGCGCGTCGCCAGTTCGCTCAGCACATGAAGCGTTGCCGAAGACCCCGCGAGATACAGGCAGATCTGTAACGGCGTGGCGCGTAAAACGTCCTGGAGCCGCAACAGCGCTTCTACAAAGGTCGAAACGACGATGCATTCGTCAACGTCGAGAGATTGCAGCTTGCGACCGTATCCGCAGGCGCGCTCGCCGGTATCGGCGTATATAATCGTCCGGCGGCCCTCAACGGCATATTCGGCCGAGAGCAGATCGAGGATCGCGCGCGCTCCTTCGCCCTCGCCCGCGATGACGTGGTGGGGCGCGAAGTAATCGAGCATGAGCGCATGGAAGCGTTCATCCACGAATTTCGGCAAGGCGTCTGGATCGGTCTCGCTCTTGCTGGCGAGATCGCCTTCTACGTCCCTGTCCGGCACCTCGCGCCCTCCCGTTTGAGCCGATTAGATTCGGGCGTAGGCCTCGATTTCGACTTTCTGCCAGGGGCGCAACATAGACGTGACCTGCACGAGCGTGCTTGCTGGGCGAATCTTGTCGAAGGTTTCGAGATGCGCGCGGGCGACGTCTTCCGCATCATTGATGTCGCGCAGATAGACAACCGTACGCACCACGTCGGCAGCCGATGCACCGGCTTCTGTAAGGGCTTTCTCTATGATTGCCAGTGCAGCGCGTGCTTGTGTGTAAGCGTCGCTCTTTTCGTGTCCCACCGGTGCGCAGGTTCCTGAGACGTGGACGTCGTTACCGGCGCGGACGGCGCGAGAATAACCGAAGATTCCTTCGTATGCACCACCCGACGATACATTCACGCGCTCGCTGCTGACCTTCGTCGACATGTAGTTAGTCTCCCTTTTATGATGTTGGATTAGCGTTTGATGGCGTCTTGGAAGC
The DNA here is from genome assembly GCA_016716675.1 of Hyphomicrobium sp. GTDB lineage: Bacteria > Pseudomonadota > Alphaproteobacteria > Rhizobiales > Hyphomicrobiaceae > Hyphomicrobium_B. The sequence goes on along the minus strand of JADJVG010000001.1, from coordinate 188,882 downwards.
GATACCAAGTCTCGAACACAGGCACGGCGTGTTTGGCGATCGCGTGCGCTGGGTAAGCGGGGAAATTCAAATCGTCGAAGCTGGTCCGGCCGTTCGCATCGCCGGCCACCTGCAAGGCGATCTTGTGGCCGAAGTAGGTGGCGCGCGACACACCCGTACCGCAGTAGCCGAGGGCGTAATGCAGGCCGCCCGCTGTGCGCCCGATATGCGGCACCTCGTCGAAGCTGTAACCGATCAGCCCGTCCCAAGCGTGCGTGACCGGTGTTGATTTCAGTTGTGGAAAAACATGCAGCATATCGCGGGCAAGATGCCGGTAGTTGCTCGGGGATGTCGTGCCGCCCGAGCGCCCGATGCGTCCACCCCAGATTATGCGCCGCTCATCGGGGGCGCCACGGAAATAATAGAACACGCGATTGGTGTTGCCGTAGACTCGGTTCTTCGGCAGCAGTTCATCATAAAGCGCTTGCGGCAAGGCTTCCGTCGCAATCAAGCCGGAGCCGATTGGAACGATGCGGCGACCGAGTTCCGGCACGAGGCCGTCGGTGTAGCCGTTGGTTGCGATGATCACGTTGCGGGCATTGATTGTACCGCGTGCGGTGACGACGCGGAAACCTTTGCCATCGGCTTCTATGCGATCGGCGCCAGTGTTGCCGATGACGAGTCCGCCCTTTTCAGCGATGCGTGCCATCAGACCTGCATGATAAAGGCCGGGATGCAGTGACGCGTCGGCCGGCAGAACAGAGCCGCCGAAAAACACATCAGAGCCGATTTCCGCGTGCTGATCACTGCGCGACACCATGAAGCTTTCGACACCGGCTATGGCCTTCAAGTCTTCCATATCGCGAGCCATGGCGTCGTAGTGTGCGGGCTGCATTGCGCCTCGAAAGCGACCGCAGCGCCGGAAGTGGCATGCGATGGTCTCCTTTTGAATCAGCGACTCGATGTAGTCGAGCATCTGCATGCCCTCGCGCAACATCGCCGACGCTTTCGCTTCGCCTCTGAGCGCTATAAGCCGTTTGACGCGAAATTTCTGATTGCCGCTGCCGATCTGTCCGCCGTTGCGCGTGCTCGCGCCAAAGCCCGGAACGCCGCGATCGAGAACAACGGCGGTGCGTCCATTATTAAGAAGCGTGATTGCGGCCGAGAGGCCAGTGAAGCCGCTGCCGACGATCACGACGTCGGTCTTCGCCGGTAAATCTGCGGGCGGCGCATCGGGGCGCGGCGCAGCCTCCCACCAATAGGGTGCGAATTTCAGTGTGTTCGCACCCTCGCTGCGGCCGTGAGCGAGATCGTTCGCCGCAATGCCGCCCACAACGTCTTTCTCGTCCTGCATTTGATCCCCACACTCTTCAGCCGATCGACTTTCCTGCGCATAGCATAACCGACTTTAGTTTCACTACATACAAAAAGGTTGCATGCGATGCAAGTTTATTGTACGAGGTGAACCACAGGCGATGCGCATCAAGACGCTGCCGAACTCCAAAGTTGGGGAAACATATGATCCACGCTGACCATTGGACCTGGCGGAAAACGCCAGGGCAGTTTGCAACGCCCGACACGCTGGACCTGGAAAAAGCCAAGCAGTTTCTTGCGCAAAATCATGTGCGTTACATTCTTGCGCAGTTCGTCGACATTTACGGTGTCGCAAAGAGCAAGGCAGTGCCGGTCGATCACCTTGAAGATGTTCTGACGGATGGCGTTGGGTTCGCAGGCGGCGGCGTGTTCGGCATGCGTCTTGCGCCACACGAAGCCGAGTACATGCTGGTCGGCGACCTGGCGACACTGAAGCTGCTGCCGTGGGCGCCGGGGTATGCGCGCGTCATGGGTACGGGCACCGTCAGCGGACGCCCCCACGCGGTCGACACGCGTAACATCCTCAAAGCCCAGTGTGACCGGCTGGCCGAACGTGGCTGGACGTTGAATACGGGCATCGAGCCGGAGTTCAGTCTTCTGCAGCGCACGGCCGATGGGTCTGTCGCTCCCTTCGACGATACCGATTGTCTGCAGAAGCCTGCCTATGATTATCGCGGCCTGTCGCGTGTCCGCACATTCCTCGAGCGCGTCACGGAAAGCCTGCAGGCGTTGGGGATCGACGTTTATCAGATCGACCATGAAGACGCGAACGGCCAGTACGAAATCAATTTCAAATATGCCGATGCGATGACGTCGGCCGATACCATCATGCTTTTCAAGATGGCGGCCGCGGAAATTGCCCACGAACTGGGTGCAATCTGTTCGTTTATGCCGAAGCCGAAGAGTTCGATGACCGGCAACGGCATGCACATCCACTGCTCCATGGCGGATGCGTCCGGTAAGAACCTGTTCCACGATAAGTCTGATCGGTTGGGAATGGGTCTCTCGCAGATGGCGTACCATTTCACGGCCGGCATTATTGCGCACGCCCGCGCCTTAACGGCGCTGCTGGCGCCGTCCGTCAATTCCTACAAACGTCTTGTGGTCGGACGGACGGCATCCGGCACCACGTGGGCACCGGTGTTCATTGCCTACGGCGATAACAACCGCACGGCGATGGTGCGCATTCCGTATGGCCGTATCGAATTGCGCGTCGGCGATTCCGGGATGAACCCGTATCTCGCGCAGGCCGCATTGATTGCGGCAGGCCTCGACGGCATCGATCGCAAGCTGGATCCCGGTCCACCGCAGAACATCAATTTCTACGCGCTTTCGCCGCAGGAGATTGCTCAAAAGAAAATCGAGGTACTGCCGCAGTCGCTGGATGAATCGATCAAAGCCCTGTCGAGTAGCCAGTTGTTCCGCAACACGCTCGGCGCAGACTTCATCGATGAATTCGTGGATCTCAAGCGCGAGGAGTGGATCGATTACCACCGCCACGTCTCGGATTGGGAAACCAAGCGCTACCTGAGTTTCTTCTAGGCCATCACCGAATAAACAGGAGACGCCGCATGTGCGGAATTGCAGGACTTTTTATTAAAGACCCGAAGCTGGAGCCGCAACTTGGTGAACTGCTCGCCAAGATGACCTCGACGCTATGCAGCCGTGGCCCGGATTCGGCCGGCTTCGCCATCTACGGCAAAGGCGAAGCGGGCATGACCAAGGTCACCATTGCCGGTCCGTCCGATGCCTACGACATCGATAGCGCAGCGAAGAAGCTGATTGCCGCGATTGACCCGACAGCCCGTTGCGTGCGCCGGCACTCGCATGCCGTCATTTCCTTCAAGACAGGGGACGTGCCGCGCGTTGAAGCCTGGCTTACCGAGAATCTGCCGGAAATCACGGTGATGAGCGAAGGTGCGCGTCTCGAGATCTACAAGGAAGTTGGCTATCCAGACACCGTCGCAAGTGAATTTGAGATTGCCAAAATGGGCGGTACACACGGCATCTCGCACACCCGTATGGCGACCGAGTCGGCTGTCACGACGAATGGCGCACATCCATTCTCGACCGGTGCGGACCAGTGCCTCGTGCATAATGGTTCCCTGTCCAATCACGCCTCATTGCGGCGCGAATTGAGACGCGACGGAATCAAAATCAAAACCGAAAACGACACGGAAGTGGCCGCTGGATACCTGACGCGCCAGATGCGCGGCGGACAGTCGCTTGGTGAAGCCTTGAAAGCGAGCATCGACGATCTCGACGGCTTCTTCACCTTCGTGGTCGGCACCGAATCCGGCTTCGGCGTGCTGCGCGATCCAATCGCCTGCAAGCCGGCAGTGATGGCGGAGACGGATCAATACGTGGCGTTCGCGTCGGAATACAAAACCTTGACGTGCCTGCCTGGCATCAAGACGGCGCGCGTCTGGGAACCGAAGCCCGCAACCGTCTATTTCTGGGAGCACAACTGATGCCTGTAATCGACTTAGCGACAACATCGCTGCGCGACCTCAATCAAGCGCTGCATAAGCTTGCCAAAGACACCAATGAAACATTGTGGACCATCTCCAATCCGGGTGGTGAGCATTCGATCGCAGTCGGTGTCGATGCACCCGTCACCATCAATATTGGCGGTAACGTCGGCTACTTCTGCGGTGGCATGAACAATGAAGCCAAAATCATCATCGACGGCAGTGCCGGACAAGGCGTCGGCGAAAACATGATGTCGGGCCTCATCCACGTGAAAGGTGACGCCAGCCAGAGCGCTGGTGCCACGGGGCGCGGTGGAATGCTGATCGTTGACGGCAATGCGTCGGCGCGTTGCGGCATTTCGATGAAGGGTATCGATATCGTCGTCAAAGGCGACATCGGACATCTGTCGGCCTTCATGGGGCAGAACGGTCGTCTGGTCGTGTTCGGAGAAGCGGGCGAAGCGCTCGGGGATTCGATCTACGAGGCGCGCGTCTATGTGCGCGGTCCGGTTGCCAGCCTTGGTGCCGACTGCATCGAAAAGGAGATGCGTGACGAGCACAGGGCGGAGTTGCTCGAATTGCTCAAGGCGTCGGGTGAGGACCACAAAGTCGATATCGCTGAATTCCGCCGCTATGGCTCAGCACGCAAGCTCTACAACTTCAATATCGATAACGCGGGAGCCTACTGATGACCAAGCATGAGAGCCAATGGCTACCGACGACGCCGCGAAAATCAGCAACGTTCGACGACTACACGCTGTCTGAAATCCGGCGCGCTGCTGCAACCGGCATTTACGACATTCGTGGTGGCGGCGCGAAGCGCCGGGTGCCGAATTTCGACGATCTTCTGATGCTCGGCGCATCGATGTCGCGGTATGCGCTGGAAGGTTATCGCGAAAAATGCGGAACCGAAGTGACGCTCGGTACGCGCTTCGCAAAGAAGCCGATCAAGCTTGCGATACCGGTGACGATCGCAGGCATGAGTTTCGGTTCGCTGTCCGCGAATGCCAAGGAAGCGTTGGGGCGCGGCGCATCGCTTGCCGGCACCTCGACGACGACGGGCGACGGCGGCATGACGCCAGAAGAGCGCGGGCAATCCCGGCATCTTGTCTATCAATATCTGCCGTCGCGTTACGGTATGAACCCAGCTGATCTGCGCAAGGCCGATGCCATCGAAATCGTCATCGGGCAGGGTGCGAAACCCGGCGGTGGCGGCATGTTGCTGGGTCAGAAAATTTCTGATCGCGTCGCCGAAATGCGGCAATTGCCCAAGGGTATCGATCAGCGTTCGGCCTGCCGTCATCCCGACTGGACGGGTGCCGACGACCTTGAAGTCAAGATCAACGAGCTGCGCGAAATCACCGATTGGGAGAAGCCAATCTACATCAAGGTCGGTGCGAGCCGTCCGTACTTCGACACCATGTTGGCGGTGAAATCCGGCGCGGATGTTATCGTGCTGGATGGCATGCAGGGCGGCACGGCGGCGACGCAGGAAGTGTTCATCGAACACGTCGGCATTCCGCTGTTGGCGGCCATTCGTCCGGCGGTGCAGGCGTTGCAGGACCTCGGTATGCACCGCAAGGTACAGCTCATCGTCTCCGGCGGTATCCGCAACGGTGCTGACGTTGCAAAGGCACTGGCGCTTGGTGCGGATGCTGTTGCGATCGGTACGGCGGCGCTTGTCGCTCTCGGTGACAACGACCCGCGGTGGACAGCCGAATACCAGAAGCTCGGCACAACGCCGGGCGCATACGATGATTGGCACGAAGGCAAAGATCCGGCGGGCATCACAACCCAGACGCCGGAGTTGATGAAGCGCCTCGATCCGGTGGCTGCCGGTCGCCGCCTTGCCAACTATCTAAAAGTGATGACGCTCGAAGCACAGACCCTTGCGCGCGCTTGCGGCAAGAACCATCTGCATAACCTCGAGCCTGAAGACTTGGTCGCTCTCACGCTTGAAGCGGCGGCCATGGCGAAGGTGCCGCTAGCAGGCACCAACTGGATCCCCGGCGCGGGGGGCTTTTGACGCTGCGCAACTCCAATGTAACTTCCCGCACTCCAGACCACTTCCGGGAGCCTCGTGCTCCCGGCTTTTTTTATGGAGTCGGAAACGCGCGCGCGAATGCGCTATTCTGCGTAGAAAATGATGGCAAGAAATTTTGCCCGGTCATCCAGTAACCGTTCCGGGCCATGAACGACACCGCCCGAGAATGTGAACGCGTCACCAGGTTCGAGCAGGTACGTGTTATCGCCGAACCGGTATTCGACGCGTCCCTGCAGCATGTAGATGAATTCGGTGCCAGGGTGCGCGAAGCGCGGGTACGATTGGCTTTTCTTGTCCATCTCGACAAAAAAAGGTTCGAAGATTTTACGTGGACCTTTGTCATACGACAGCAGACGGTACGTGTAGCCAAACTTCGTTCCAACCCGAACAACATCCATCTGTTCGTTGCGCTTCAGCAGTTGTGCCATGCCGCCTTTTTTGTCGGTCTGCTGAAACAGATCGGCCATACCTATGCCGAGCGCATCGCACAGCCGTTCGAGCGAATCGAGGCTGGCCATGGCCATGCCGTTCTCGATGCGGCTCAACATCGGGCTGGACAAGCCTGCGCCCGAGCTCAGATCCGCAATCGTCAGATTGGCCTCCAAACGCAGGTGTTTGATGACCTCTCCAATGCGCCGCTCAAGCGGAACGTGGGCCTTGTCGGCGGGTGCGCCGGCTTTCGAAGCCTGCTGGCTGGTGAGATGCGCCGGCCGGCGGTGTGGTGTTTTGGTATCTTTCAAGTTCGAGATCCTCATCGACCTTTACGGCGGCGTCCACGCCATGCTGTGGCGCATCAAACGCCAGTCTGCATGATTTTATTGCAGAATGCAGTGGAAGTGGCGCCAAGGCAACCGCTCGTGCTGCACCGCATCTAATGCAAAAGAATTAAGTGAATAGTATGCAATTTTATTGCACCAAACGAAAGCTTGCGTCACAATGGATGCTACTGCGTCTGGGGCAATTCTGCCCCAGAAGGGGATGCAGAGGAGGCATACATGGACGATATTTCAGGCGCGCCGCCTGGTTCGGGCGCAACCACCACCACGGAAGAAATCGGTGGATTGCATAGAACCATTGATTGGAAAGGAGCCTTCTGGATTGCAAGCGGTGTGCCCGCGCTCGTTCTCATCTCAATCGGCGGGATGGGTGCGACGGCTGGCAAGCTGGCATTCATTGTTTGGACGATCTCCGTGGTCATGGGCTTGTTACAAGCCTACAGTTACGCAGAAATCGCTGGTCTATTCAAAAACAAATCGGGCGGTGCAGCCGTCTATGGCGCGGCTGCATGGTTGCGCTACAGCAAGTTCATCGCACCGCTCAACGTATGGTGCAACTGGTACGCCTGGTCGCCGGTTCTCTCTCGGTTGTGCTATTGCTGCCGGTTATATCCTGAATGCTATCGCGCCTATTCCGGCGTTTACGGCGCAATCGCAGGAAGTCGTCGCCTGGCTTGCTGCCAATGCCCCGGCAATTGACGGAAAATCCGCAGAAGAAGCCGCCACGATGGCAATCGCGGCAGTGACCACAGGCGCTACGCCGGCATTGCGCACAATGACTCTGGCGAGTTTCTCGTTCTTCGGGCTTGCCAACATCGAGATCGGGCCAACCTTCTTTATTGGCGCGGTATTGATGTTGATTGCGTTCGCGATCCAGCATCGCGGTATCCTCAGTACGGCGCGCGTCCAGATGTGGATCGGGCTGTTCGTTGTGATTCCGATGTTAATCGTCGGTATCGTGCCGTTCTTCAACGGAGGCGTGAACTACGCCAACTATACGCCATTGGTTCCGCCAACGGGCGCGTGGGACAATCCGGGTTGGACGTATTTCTTCGGCGCGCTGTTTATCGCGGGCTGGTCGACATATGCCTTCGAGACGGCGGTGTGTTACACGCGGGAATTCAAGAACCCCGCAACTGATACCAAGAAAGCCATCATCACGGCTGGCATACTGTGCGTCGTGCTCTACTCTCTGGTTGCCACGACCTTCCAGGGCCACCTGGGCCTTGAAGGCATGACGCAGCCGGGCATCGTCGATGGTACCGGCGTTGCGGCTGCCATGGGCGACATGGTCGGCGGCGGTTCGCAGTTCGTCACGCATCTCCTTGAGATGATGATGATCCTCGCGCTGATCCTGGCGATCATGATGGCGATGGCCGGATCGTCACGTACGCTCTATCAGGGCGGCGTTGACGGTTGGTTGCCGAAGTACCTGGCGCACACCAATGAGCACGGCGCACCGACCCGCGCCATGTGGACGGACCTCATCTTCAACCTTGGTTTGTTGACGTTCGCGGCTTCTGACGCGACCGCCTACTACCTGATCCTGTCGATGTCGAACGTCGGATACATGATCTTCATCTTCCTCAATCTGCAGTCGACCTGGATTCACCGCATCGATAGCCCGAACATTCCGCGGCCCTATCGGACGCCAAACTGGCTGGTCGGCGTTGGCGCACTTCTCGGGTTCTTCAATCTGTTCCTGATGGGTGTTGGCGCCAAGGTTTGGGGCAATCCGAATGCACTCTGGTACGGGCTGGCGTTCGGCGCGTTGATCATCCCGGTTTTCTTGTTCCGTCACTATGTGCAGGACAAGGGCCGGTTCCCGGATCACATGCTGATCGATCTTGATCTCAAGAGTCAGGACCTCGGTGAGCGGCGTGCAGGCTTCCTGCCGTACCTTGCACTGATTGCTGGTGCGGCGATTACATTGTACGGACACTATTACTTCCAATTGCCGCCTCCAGCTTAATAGCGTCAGGTGGTACGCTGCGACCGGAGATCTTTTTGGGGGATCTCCGGTCGTGGTCGTTGAAAGGACAGGCAACTCACGGCCCGAAAGCGAGGGATCGATAAAGCATGGGAGTGTCGGTATGGCTTTGACGTGGCGAACTTCGGCTCTGGCGGATCGCCATCGAGCCCTCGGCTCCAAACTTGAAGACTGGAATGGCATGGGCACCGCATGGACCTATGCTTCAGATATGTCAGAAGAACATAAGGCCATCCGGACAACGGCGGGCCTTATGGACGTTTCAGGCCTTAAAAAGGTTCATGTCGTCGGCCCACACGCACATGGACTGTTGCAGCAGGCGACGACACGCGATGTCGCGAAACTATATCCGGGCAAGTCGGCCTATGCCTGCATGCTCAACGAGCGCGGCAAGTTCACAGACGATTGCATTCTCTATCGCACCGGACCCAACTCTTGGCTGGTGGTGCACGGCGGGGGCAGCGGCCACGAGGAGCTGCAGCGCCAGGCGCTCGGCAAAAACGTAGCCCTGTTGTTCGATGACGATCTGCACGATCTTTCTCTGCAAGGCCCGCGCGCCGTCGACTTCCTTGCCAAGCACGTGCCCGGCATTCGCGATCTGCCGTATTTCCATCACACCCAGACGCGGCTGTTCGGTGCGCCGGTGATGATATCCCGCACAGGCTATACGGGTGAACGGGGATACGAGATTTTCTGCAAGAGCGAGAACGCACCGCTCATCTGGGACACGATTGTCTCTGGAGGCAAAGACATGGGCATTGTGCCGTGCTCATTCACGGTTCTCGACTGGCTTCGCGTCGAGAGCTATTTGCTCTTTTATCCCTACGACAATTCGGAAATGTATCCGTTCGAGAATGAGCCGGCAGGCGATACGCTTTGGGAGCTCGGACTCGACTTCGCCGTATCGCCGCGCAAGACCGATTTCCGGGGTGCGGACGAGCACTATCGACTAAAGGGCAAGGAGCGTTTCAAGATCTTCGGGGTGCTGGTTGATGGCGAAAAGCCGGCCGAGGCCGGCGACGTGCTTATGCAAGACGGCCGCCAAGTTGGCGTCGTAACATGCGGAATGTATTCGAAACTTTCCGGTCGATCGATGGCGATTGCACGCATGAACCCGGCTGTCGCCGTACACGGCACGCGACTGGAACTGAATGGTAAATCATTTTCCGCCGGTGCCATGGCGCACCTGTTGCCATTTGACGATGCTGATAAGAAGAAGCGAACGGCCGTGGGGTGACCGGAGGCGCTCAAATGTCAATTAAAAGCCGGCCTCGCTATAGCGAGCTTGAGCTGGATATAAAGTCCAAACGCCATATCGTGGTTTGCGATAAAAACGGCGCCGCGGCGGCGCAAAGAATGCTGCGTACCAGCAATGTCGCCGCCGCCAATACGACTGTGCTGGTGATAGGCCCGGGCGCCGACAAAGAAGAGGCGGGCGCGTTCGAGTCGATGGGATGCGATGTCGTTATGGCGTCGCCGACCATCGAGGCGGCGATGTTCCGCCTCGATCAGGTCTTCGCCAAGGCGACGATGGGCACGCGCATCTACGTCGCCGGCATTGAAGGATTGATTGGCCAGACCGTGGCGCTTGCCCAGCGATACGGTGTGAAGCCGATGTCAGTGCGCCAGCAGCACTGCGGCTCACTGAAGCGGCGCGTGCAGTGCGTTCATTGCAAAGGCGTGACCGAGGACGTCACGACGCAAATCGTGACGTGTGCGCACTGCGGCGTGCCGCTTTTCGTTCGCGATCACTTTTCGCGGCGTCTTGGCGCGTTCATGGGCGTTTCAGCAGATGCGGAAGAGGCGGGCGTTCTTCCGCCCATTGAAGAGGTATTCCGGTGAGCCGATCCGCCCCCATTGCCGTCGTCGTCACGGCAGTTGAGCACGTCGCACAAGATATCAAACGCTTTTCCATGCAGCGCGCTGACGGACAAAGCCTTCCGCATTTTTCGCCCGGATCGCATGTTACCGTCGAAATGCCAGTACCAGGCGGCCATAAGCGCAACCCGTATTCGCTCATGGGTCCGCTTGACGATCCGCACACCTACCAGATCAGCGTGCTGCGCGTGCTGCAATCGCGCGGTGGGTCGCAATTCATGCACGACGCTGTAAATGTCGGCGACCAGCTGCAAATCAGCGAGCCGTTCAATCTTTTCCAACCGGAGTCGATTGCGCGCCGTCACATCCTGATCGCCGGCGGCATCGGTATCACGCCGTTCATGGCCATGACGCAGCGCTTCGCTGCGGCAACGATACGGTTTGAGCTTCATTATGCGGTCCGCTCGCGCAGCCGCGCAGCATATGCCGATGTCCTCAGCGCACAAATCGGGTCGCACGTACACTTCTATTGCGACGATGAAGGCGACGTTCTGGACGTCCGAAAGATCCTGAGCGGGCAGCCACTCGGCACACACCTATATGTGTGTGGTCCGGAAGGCATGATCGACGCCGTGCTCAACGCCGCGCGCGAGGAAGGCTGGCCCGAAGAATATCTACATTGCGAACGCTTCACCGCCGCGCCGTCGGGCGAGCCGTTCGACGTGCGGCTGGTGCGCAGCAATCTCACGGTGCATGTGCCGGCCAACCAAACCGTGCTCGAAGCCGTTGAGCAGGCCGGTGTCGATGCACCTTGTCTATGCCGGGGTGGTGCGTGCGGCCAGTGCGAAACCGCTATTATCTCTCATGATGGCGCGCTCATCCATAACGATCACTACCTCTCCGACGACGACAAGGCGTCGGGTGAAAAAATTATGATCTGCGTTTCGCGCCTGGCGGCCGGAACGCTCACGCTCGATCTTTAAAGGTGGCTTCAGCATGGTCCTAGCCTTCAAGCGCGAAACGTTTCGCGATGATTATACGTTTCGCAATTCGCCGGAAGCGGTGCGGCGATTTCCGTTTCCGTTCGATGCCGATACCTACATGTACTCGGTCAACATCGAACCGCATGTTGCGGGCCGTAAGGGCAGCGTCTTCGAACACCCGATCGATATCGACGAGCACTATGTCAGCGAGATGCGCGACCGCGCCCTCGTCTTGAAGAACGATCCGCTGCGCTGTCAGACGTTGCCGCACATGGATCTGGCTGGATGGGATCTCGTCGAACTGCTGATGGTCTCGATGAGCGAAGCCTACCCTGAGCACTTCCTGCTGGAGCGCAATGGCAATGACTGGCACTGGGTCAACCGGCCACTCGGCATCGACGACCGCTTCACGTTCGGCGTGACAAGCACGCTGCCGTATGGGCCGATGGAATACATCACGCGCCAGTGCCAGGGCGATTTTTGTCTGCTTGACCAGCGCGACGGAAATCTCTGGGTCGATGCCGGCATGGTGACAACGCAGGCCGATTGGTCGATGGATTTCGATCTCGGCATGAACTTCTTCGAATGGCACGCGCCCGTGCCGCTCGCCCACGAGAAGGGCGTCTTTGAACGGGCCTTGAAGTTCTTGATGCAACTCCGGCAGGGCCATCCGGTGCGCCGCTTCAATTGGACGATGAGTTCCACGCCGCGTCTCGATACGAGTCCGGAAAACTATCACAAGTGGGGATACGAGCGCGCTTTGATCACGCCGGAGAATGTCAGCGAGCGTTTGCATCTGCGCGTCGAACTGCAAGCGCTGTGGCGGTTGCCGCGCTCGAACGCGGTGGTGTTTTCGATCCGCTGCTACCTCGCGAGCATGAACGATATCGTCAGCGTGCCGAAGTGGGGACGCCGCTTGCATCGCGTGCTGCGCGACGTTCACCCCGCGCTTGCCGAATACAAAGGCTTGACCCGCTATCGGCAGACTGCCGTCGATTTCCTATCGAAATACGACGACGGCCAGGAAACCTCGCCCGGCATTTGGCCGGACTGAAAGTTGGACGATTGCCGCGCACGCGTTCGACCCCGTGCGCGGCTTTCTGCGCAAGAGAGCTACTCAGCAGCGTCCTTGTAGGAGTCCAGCGGCGGGCATGTGCAGACGAGGTTGCGATCGCCGTAGACGTTGTCGACGCGATTGACCGGCGGCCAATATTTGTCGACGCGGAACGCACCCGGCGGGAAGCACGCGGCCTCACGTGAATACGGACGGTTCCATTCGCCGACCAGGTCTTCGACGGTGTGCGGCGCGTTCTTCAGCGGATTGTTCTTCCGGTCGCTACGGCCGTCTTCGATGGCGCGCACTTCCTCGCGGATAGCCAACATCGCGGCGCAGAAGCGGTCGAGTTCGGCCTTGGTTTCCGATTCCGTTGGTTCGATCATCAGCGTTCCGGGCACCGGCCAGCTCATGGTCGGGGCGTGGAAGCCGCAGTCCATTAGCCGCTTGGCAATGTCGTCAACCGTGACGCCGGCGCTTTCCATGAGCGGGCGCGTGTCGATGATGCACTCGTGCGCGACGCGGCCGTTCGGGCCCTTGTACACCACCGGGAAATGCGGCTTCGAGCCGCTTGGCGATGTAGTTGGCGTTGAGGATCGCGACGCGGGTCGCCTGGGTGAGGCCGGCACCGCCCATCAGCAGGCAATAGCTCCACGAGATCGGCAGAATGGAGGGCGATCCGTAGGGCGCGGCGGAAACTGAAAATTCGCGGCCATCGGTTTCTGGATGGCCGGGAAGGAACGGAATGAGATGCGCCTTCACGCCGATCGGTCCCATGCCGGGGCCGCCGCCACCGTGCGGGATGCAGAACGTCTTGTGCAGGTTGAGATGACTGACGTCTGCGCCGATGTCGCCGGGCCGCGCCAAGCCGACAAGCGCATTGAGGTTTGCACCATCAAGATACACTTGGCCGCCGTGTGCGTGGGTGATCTCGCAGATCTCGATAACGGTTTCTTCAAAGACGCCATGCGTTGAAGGGTACGTGATCATGCACGCCGCGAGGCGGTCGCCATATTTTTCTGCCTTGGCGCGGAAGTCGGCGACGTCGATGTTGCCGCCGGCATCGGTTCCGACGACGACCACCGTCATGCCGCACATGTGCGCGGAGGCCGGGTTGGTACCGTGTGCCGATGATGGGATCAGGCAGACATCGCGGCCGGTATCGCCGCGGCTGCGGTGATAGCCGCGGATCGCGAGCAAGCCCGCATATTCGCCATTCGCGCCCGAGTTTGGCTGCATCGATATCGCATCATAGCCGGTGATCTCGCACAGCTTCTCGGACAGATCGTCGATCAGTTCCTTGTAGCCGAGCGCCTGATCGGCGGGCACGAAGGGATGCAACTCGGAAAACTCCGGCCAGGAAATGGGCAGCATCTCCGCCGTCGCGTTCAGTTTCATCGTGCACGAGCCAAGCGGAATCATCGAGCGATCGAGCGCCAAATCGCGGTCGGCGAGGCGGCGCATGTAGCGCGTCATCTCGCTTTCCGCGCGGTTCATATGAAAGATCGGATGGGTCAGATAGTCAGATGTGCGGATCAGATCATGCGGCAAGCGCGAGGAGGGAAACGCCTCATCGTAGACGAGATCGAAACCGCCAAACGCGCGCCATACCGCCTCGATCGTATCGGGGCGGGTGCGCTCATCGACCGTAATGCCGATGCGATCGCTACCGACCTTGCGCAGATTGACGCCATTATCGACGGCGTTCTTGAGGATCAGCCCTTGATAAGCGCCGACCTTAACAGTGATCGTATCGAAGTAAGCCTCCGGGCTGACTTTGAATCCGAGCGAGGTCAAGCCTTCATCCAGGCGGACAGCATCGCGGTGCACGCGCTCTGCAATGGCTTTCAAGCCGCGCGGCCCATGGAACACGGCGTACATCGACGCAATGACGGCCAGCAAGACTTGCGAGGTGCAGACATTCGACGTCGCCTTTTCGCGGCGGATATGCTGCTCGCGGGTTTGTAAGGCCAAGCGGTAGGCGCGGTTGCCTTTGGCATCGACGGAGATGCCGACGAGACGGCCGGGCATCGTCCGCTTGTGGGCGTCGCGCGTTGCCATGTAGCCGGCATGTGGTCCGCCATAACCCATCGGCACGCCGTAGCGCTGCATTGAGCCGATGGCGATGTCGGCGCCCATTTCGCCGGGCGGCTTCAGCAGCGTCAGGGCCAGCGGGTCGGCAGCGACGACGCCGATGGCGCCGGCGGCGTGTAACGCGGCGATGGGCGCTGTGAAATCATGGCATTGCCCGGTGACGCCCGGATACTGGAACAAAGCGCCGAACACCGAACCGGCTTGAAGGTCGGTGAACGGATCGCCGACGATGACGCTCCAGCCGAGCGGTTCAGCGCGCGTTTTGACAACCGCAATCGTCTGCGGCAGGCAATTGCGATCAACGAAGAACACCGTCGCCTTCGACGTGGCGATGCGTTGCGCCATGGCCATCGCTTCGGCCGCCGCCGTCGCTTCATCGAGCAGCGAGGCATTGGCGATGTCGAGCCCGGTTAGATCCGACACCATCGTCTGGAAGTTCAACAGCGCTTCGAGACGGCCCTGGCTGATTTCAGGCTGATAGGGCGAATAGGCCGTGTACCATGCCGGGTTCTCGAAGATGTTGCGCTGGATGGCCGGCGGCATGGTGGTGCCGTGATAGCCTTGCCCGATCAGCGAGGTCAGCAGCTTATTCTTGTTGGCGGTGGCGCGCACCTTATCGAGTGCGCGGCGCTCGGACAGCGACTTGCCGAAATCGATGCGTGATTTCTGACGGATGCTTGCCGGCACCGTTTCATCGATCAGCGCGTGCAGGCTTTCGGCGCCGACGACCTCGAGCATTTCAGCAATCTCGGATGCGGAAGGGCCGATATGGCGGCGGTTGGCAAAATCATATGGATCATAGGAACCGGGCATAGGGTACTCCGAAGGGAGGGAAAGGATCAGCCGATCAGCTTTTTGTAGGCGTCGTCGTCGAGCAGGGCGTCGAAGTCCGCGCGGTTGGCGAGTTTGATTTTGTAGAGCCAGCCTTTGCCGAGCGGATCGGAATTGACGAGAGCCGGATCGGCTGCAACCGCATCGTTGACTTCGACCACCTCGCCGTCGAGTGGCGCGTAAACGTCGGACGCGGCCTTGACGCTTTCGACCACGGCGGCACCGTTGCCCTTGGTGAGCGCCGTGCCGACCTTCGGCAATTCAACGAAGACCAGATCACCAAGCTGCGTCGAGGCGTGTTCGGTAATGCCGACCGTCGCGATTGAGCCATCGAGCGTCAGCCATTCGTGTTCTTCCGTGAATTTCATGAGGGCGTGTCTCCGTTTTGGATGTGTGAACTCAACCGCGTTTGTATTTTGGCGTGATGAATGGCATTGGCGTGACGCCGAGACTGAGGCGCTTGCTGCGAACCTCTGCGAACACGGCTGTTGCGGTTGTGCTTTGCTGAGTGGCAACGTAGCCCATGGCAATCGGGCGATCGACCGAGGGGCCAAAACCGCCGGACGTTACGTGGCCGATGGCGGACGGACTGGTATCGTCCGCAAAGAGTTGTGCGCCTGAGCGGACAGGCGCCCGCCCGTCCGGCTGCAAGCCGACGCGCTTGCGCGATGTGCCGGATGCTATCTGTTCGAGGATGATATTTGCGCCGGGGAATCCGCCAGCACGCGCGCCACCAGTGCGCCGGACCGGCTGGATGGCCCACAGCAAATCGGCTTCGATGGGCGTCGTCGTCTGGTCGATATCCGAACCATAGAGGCACATGCCGGCTTCAAGGCGCAGGGAATCGCGGGCGCCGAGACCGATCAAAGCCACACCGGGCAGGGCGAGCAGTGCGGTTGCGATTGACTCGGCCGCATCGGCAGGCGTCGAAATTTCAAAGCCATCTTCGCCAGTGTAGCCGGAGCGCGTGACGATGCAGTCTGAGCCGAGAATTTCAAGCGTTCGCACATCCATGAAGCGCATCTGCGCCGTAGCGGGCGCAAGCTGCGCGAGTGCCGCTTCGGCGGCCGGTCCTTGCAGAGCCAAGAGCGCGCGATCCAGGCTTTCGATTTCGCAAGTATCGGAAAGGTGCGCGCGCAGATGCGCTGCATCGGCGTCCTTGCAGGCGGCGTTGACGATCAGCAACAGATGATCGCCGCGATGGGCAATCATCAGATCATCGAGGATACCGCCGCGCTCGTTGGTGAAAAGCCCATAGCGCTGCCGTCCTGGCGCAAGCCCCAACACATCGACTGGAACCAGCTTTTCCAGCGCCAGCGCGGCGTCAGCTATGGCGCCGGATTTGGCGCGCAGAATGATTTGCCCCATGTGGGACACAT
Source organism: Hyphomicrobium sp. (assembly GCA_016716675.1). Classification (GTDB taxonomy): domain Bacteria; phylum Pseudomonadota; class Alphaproteobacteria; order Rhizobiales; family Hyphomicrobiaceae; genus Hyphomicrobium_B. The sequence continues at coordinate 172,089 of JADJVG010000001.1, read as the reverse complement.
CAAACAGGCCAGCGGCAGAGCGCGTGTGCAGATGTTCTTTGAGAACGCCACTCGCGTACTGCACCGGCATGTCATAGCCGGCAAACGGTACCATGCGCGCGCCGTGCGCAATGTGCAGGGCATGAAGCGGCGTGCGCTTTAGCAATGCGGGATCGATAGCGGGCGTGGATTCGCTCACTTGGGGCTCCTTTGCTCTCCGCTACACAAATGTATAGCGGTCTGAGCCCCCTCTGTCGTGAAACCTGAAAGATTAGGTGACTTGAGTGCCGGTCTTCAGGCGCACAAGAACCCTGTCATCTTCGGTGGGTGACGAGTCCGTCTGTCACCACTTTCCAGAGCGTCATCGAACAGCGGTCCATTTGCCTGAGAGTTTCCGGGGCGGTTGCTCCTTCGGCGCCGGCGATCCGTAAGGATCATCCGAACTCTTCCGCAGTTCATTCCTGACAAACGCAAAATGCGGAGCTTCGCAGCTGCGGTCAATCCCCCTTTAGGGGCATTGCACAATCCGTTGGCAGATACGCTGTTTTCAACAGGCGCGCTGCCGGCACGCGGCGCAACGAGTCGGAAAATGTCGCTCAGGCACTGCCCATGCGTGCGAAGCCGGCGGCGAGATCGGCTTTCAGGTCATCGACGTTATCGAGCCCGATGTGGAAGCGCAAAGCAGGCCCCGCATCGGTCCACTTGGTCGCCGTGCGATAGGGCACCGGATCGAAGGGAATGACCAGGCTTTCGTAACCGCCCCAGGAATATCCCATGCCGAAGAGTTTGAGATGATCGAGGAACGCCGCGAGTGCGGTTTCGGATACGGGTTTTAGAACGGCTGCAAACAACCCCGAGGCGCCGGAGAAATCACGCTTCCAGATGGCGTGGCCCGGATGGCTCGGCAATCCAGGGTGAATGACGCGGGCGATTTCGACTCGGGCTTCAAGCCAGCGCGCCATTTCAAGCGCCGACACCATGTGGCGTTGCAGGCGAACATCGAGCGTGCGCAAGCCGCGCAGGCCGAGATACGTTTCTTCCGATCCCGGACAAGTGCCGAGCGCTTCCTTGGCATTGTCGAGGTGGCGCGATGCACGCGCATTGGCGGTTACTGTGCCGAGCATCGCGTCTGCATGGCCGACGATGTATTTCGTTGCCGCCTGAATAGAAATGTCGGCGCCGAGCTTCAGAGGGTTGCACAGCAATGGGCTTGCCCATGTGTTATCAGCGAGCAGCCAGAGATCCTTGGCGCGTGCGATTTGGGCGATTGCCGGAAGGTCCTGCATCTCGAACGTCTGTGAGCCGGGGCTTTCGACAAAGATCAGCCGCGTGTTGGGCTTGATCAGGTCGGCGATTTTTCCACCGATCATCGGGTCGTAGTAGGTCGTCTCGACGCCGAGCCGCGACAGCAGCTTGTCGCAAAAGGCGCGCGTCGGCTGATAGACGCTGTCCGTGACCAGGATGTGATCGCCGCTTTGAACGAAGGCGAGGAGCGCCGTCGAGACAGCCGCAAGGCCCGACGACGTGAGAATTGTCGTGGCACCGCCTTCAAGCTCGGTGATTGCTTGCTCGAGCGCGTTTGTCGTCGGTGTCGCGCGGCGGCCGTAGGTATAGGGCTGCGTACGCGTCTTCAATTTTTCAAGCGTCGGATAGAGCACGGTCGAGCCGCGATAGACCGGCGTATTGACGAACCCATGCTGCTCTGCGGGCGCGCGCCCAAGGTGGAGAACTTTGGTCTGCGGCGTCACGTCAGAGCCGGATTTATCGTTGCTGTTAGCCATGTTTTTTAGTCTCCCGGGGCTTCATGTGGTCGTTACTTAACTTTCAACCCAGGTCAAGGCCTTGACCGGCGTGTCTGAGCGAGGGATGTGTGGTTATATTCAAATGCCGCGACTGCCCTCACCAGGGGTTCCTGGCGATATCGCCTTGGAGACCGGCTTGCAGAAAGCACTGAGCATTATGTTGCCGTTTTATGGCATGTCCCGCCTTGTTGCCGCTGTGCTCGTCGCCGTGATGGCGGTTGTAGCGCAGTCTTCCGCTGCCGCGCACGCTGAAACCCGCCTCGAAACGGTGAAGGCGCGGGGGTATGTCAATTGCGGGGTGGGCGAAGGACTGGCTGGGTTCAGTGAAGTTGACGGGCGCGGCGAGTGGCGTGGGCTCGATGTCGAATTCTGTTCCGCGCTGGCGGCGTCGATTTTCGGATCGAAGACAGCCGTAAAATTTCGCAATCTATCGGCAGCCGACCGGTTTACAGCTCTGACCAATGGCGAAGTCGATGTTTTGGCGCGCGCCACTGCTTGGACGCTTACGCGCGACACCGAACTCGGCATCCGTTTCGCTGGTGTTCTCTACTACGACGGCCAGGGCTTTCTTGTGCCGCGCGGCCACGCGATTACCAGCGTCCTCGAACTCTCCGGCGCGTCGATCTGCGTGCTGCCGGGCTCCAGCGGCGAACGCGGCATCACTGATTACTTCGGGCAGCGCAAAATGCGCTTCCAACTCGTCACATCGGAACACTGGGACCATTTGGTGCGAACGTATGCTGCTGGTGGCTGCACGGTTCTCACCGGAGATCTATCGGTACTCGCGCACGAGCGATCGCGGCTAGCGATGCCGGACGAACACCTACTGCTGCCTGAGACGATCAGCAAAGAACCGTTGGGACCGGCGGTTAAGGCGGGCGACGAACAGTGGTTTTCGATCGTGCGCTGGAATTATATGGCGCTCATCGCAGCGGAGGAATTGGGGCTGACGAGCGCCAATATCGATAGCATGCGGTCGTCGAGCATGCTGGATGTGCGCCGCTTCCTCGGGCTTGAGGCCGATCTTGGCGCACCACTGGGTCTGGCGCGCGACTGGGCCTATCAGATCGTGAAACAAGTCGGAAATTATGGTGAGATCTTCGATCGCACATTGGGGCAGGGAACGGTACTCAAACTTGATCGCGGATTGAACAAGCTTTGGACCAAGGGTGGACTTATGTATTCCATGCCGCTGCGCTAAGGTCTCGTCGTTCGGTGCACGGCCCGCGCCTGGAAGCGGGGACGCCGCTCGTTCCTATTATCTGACTGCCAACAGGACCGCATGACACAGGTTCTCGATGTCTTCGGTATGGACGCGTCTGATGACGTCGTGCGCGTCGTAGCGCTTGCGCTGCCCGTGCTCGTTCTCCTGACGTTGGTTGTTCTTCTGATCCGCGCCCGGCGGCGCGCGAAAGCAAAGGCTGCAGCCTCGCTGGTCACAGCATTCGACGATCCAAGTAGCCGCCACGCGCCGATGGATCCTGTCGTTGCCCCCGTGGCTTTGGCCGCGCCGGACGTCGTGGTGGTCCAAGAGAAACCTGTAGAGTTGCCTGCCGTTGCGGCGACTGTCAGCGATTCCGAGGAAGCTGCTGAAAAACAAGGCAATGTTGGCGCGCCGGATGCCAAAATGCCGCCTGTGCAAAAATCGCAGAGCGCTATCGAACGTCTGCAAGCCCAGTTAAACAACGCCATGAAATCCGCACAAAATTCAACGCTTGCCCCGTTGTTCCTCGACATGGCCCGTCACCATCAAGCCGCTGGCGATGAGTCGTCCTATTTGGCGGCGTTGCGGTCGGCTGCAGGGCTTGCCGCGCAGCACGGACCGCGGGCGGCGCATGCGCAAGCGCGTCTGGAACTTGCGGAAGCTGCGTTCAAATCCGGTGACCTGATCGGGGCGTGCGAGCAATGGCAGATTGCGCGCGTGGCGCTGCAGGACGACGGCCAGAAAGACGCCTATGCGGTTGTCGATAAGCGGATGCGCGACAACGGCTGTCCCACTGATTGGGTGCTTACGGATTTTTGATTTCGAGCGATGGCTCGAGCGAGGGATCGATGTCGGCGGGCGTCAAGCCGGCGGACGGTTGTTGTTCTTGTGATGTGGCGGGCGATTCGCCACCTTCTTTTAAAACCTCGACCGTGACCGTTTCACCGTCCTTGACCGTGAACGGGCGCTTGAAGGCAAGGCCGCCCAGTTTCGCAAGCACCGTGTAGTCGCCCGGTGCCAGCACATGGGTCGGAAGTGCGCCGACACTTTCCTTGATCACGTCGCCATTGGCGGCAAGCACGGTCCAATGCGTGTCGGGGAGCGCTTCGCCGCCCGCGCGCGTCACCAGTCGGAACGTCGCTTTACCGGCGGTGTGGGTAATGTTGGCTTCCGTCAGTTTGCCGGCTTCGACCGTCACATCGGCTTCAACGCGGGCGTTGGCGTCGCCGTAGACGGATACTATGCGGTAGATACCTGCGTTGAGCCGCATGATCAGATTTGGTTTGGCGCCCGTCATCACGGGGGAGCGATTGTCGGATTGATCGCGGTCGTCGGCGTAGAGCGCGTAGGTCGCCATGCCTTCCGGCGCTTTCTTGCCGCCAACGAGCGCGGTAACGCGCAATCCGCCGGCATTGAGCACAAACTGTTCCAGCGATGGCGCGTCCGGCTTCAAGGTGACTTTGCGCGTGATGTGGGCGCGCCCGAACGAGGCATTGACGGTGTATTCGCCAGGAGGAAGCTTCAGTACGGGGCTGGCTTCGCGCTTCTCGGCGATGAGCTTGGCTTTCGCGAGCGGATCGCCTGCGTCTTGATACACCCGCCAGATCAGACCTTGATCGATCTGCTGGCCGTCGGCGGTCAACAGCGCGACGAGTTTCAATTGGCCACCCGCCAGTGTCGTGCCGGTTTTGGCATCTTCGGCACGCTCGATGACGGTCGTATTGGAGGGTTTCGCCTCCGCTGGGGTTTTCTTGACTTCGACGCCCGCCGACCAGTCTGCCGGTGGCTCCGCGTTTTGTGCCAGCGCTGGGCCTGCAACGTTGGGCGCCAGGAAAACATGACAGCAAGACCAGCAACCGCTGCACACCGGTATGCTTGCGCGCCACACGCAGTCCCTGCCGCGGCGAGGGTCGCGATGTGTGCCACGAAGCGTGACAGGGGGGCGGTATGTGCGGTCGTGGTCATATGTCGGTTAGCTTACTCCATATTCGCGCGTGTCTGTCAGCGGCTCTTGATCAGGGCGTGCGAATTTGGCTGGCCGAGAGGCCAATCTGCACAGAGCAATTCTGTACTGAGCGATTCTGCAATGAGTCTGGGCTACAACCCGGTTTGGGCGGAAATCTGGCAGGGGGCACGGCATCACCAGTGCTATGCCCACTCAATTCTGCCCAACCTCTACAACCTTACGTTCGCCCGCGCGAATTTCAAACGCGGCTTCCGTGTGCTTGTCGCGCCACTCGGCCCGCACCGTATAGCGCCCGGGAACCAGCAGCGCGTGGGCATCGGCCGCCACCGTACGCCAGACAGGCTTTCCACTCGCGTCGAGGATTTCCCAATAGGTATCGCTTGCGCCGGGGCCCATGCCCGCGCCCGGCTTCAACTTGATTTCGCCAGCGTTGAACTTCAGCACGACGTTCAGGCTCTTTTCGGCTTCGACGGTGATTTCTTCCGCCGCTTTCAGGTGGTGGGCATCGAGGTGCGCGGAAACCCGATAGCGGCCGGGCAGCAACGACAATGACAGTGCCGACTGGACGGAGCGCACGAGTTCACGCCGATCGCCGTCGAGTTCGGTCACGCGATACGCGATGCCTTGTCCATCGGTTGCAAGCTGACCGCCGATCAGCGCGCTGATCTTGACGGGCACGAGGGGCAGAATGAGTGCGCGTTTGACAACATCGCCGGCGCCAACCGCAATGCGCTGGCGGACTTCTCCATCGCCGGAATGGGCCGACACATAGTAGGTGCCGGCCGGCAACGTGAAGGTTGGGGTGGGCGCACGCGATCGTGCGATCTCGCGACGGCCGTCGGGGCTGTCGGGATCATCTTCGCTGATGGTGAAGGTCACATCATCGAGCGCACCACCATCTTCGCGCAGGCCAGCGGAGAGTTCGAGGCGGCCAGTTGTGCTGGTGAAATTAACCGCGGTTTCGGTTCCGGCGGTCAACGTCACCGACTTCGATTGGCGGATCGGCCCATCGTTCATCGTCACGTTATAGGTTCCAGCCGGGAGCACCTCCGATGCCGATGACGTGTGCAGCAGCAGCGCCGATTGATCGGCGCGCGGTTTGCCGTCGATGACGGGCTCGATCGCGAGCAGGTATGAGCGCAAGGGCTGCGGCTGAACGGTATTGGTGTCTTTGACGGCGATCTTCAAACGTCCGGCGTTGAGTGGCACCGTCAGGTTTGTGCCCTGACCGGCGGCAATGGTGACTGGCTTCTTGACGCGGATGTGGTTGTATTCCGCTTCGACGTCGTACGTTCCCGGATCGAGGTGCGCGGTGAGTGAGGGGCCGTCGCTTTCGGCAAGTACCGTGGTGCCGCCGGATTGGAAAATCCGCCAATGCACCGCGAGGTCAATCGGCGCACCACTATCGGTAAGGCTGACGCCAGCCTGGAGGCCGCTTTCGACGGGAGATTTGCGCGACGATTGTGCAGCCGGTGCCGCGCCGGGCGTCGCACCGTCAGGCGTTCGCAACGCCAGCGCAGTCACGGCATCGATTGCCGTTGTCAGTTCCTCGCTGCTTTGGACATTATGAAAGGTGCCGCCGGTCGCTTCGGCAATGCAAGTGAGGCGCGCGTGTCCGCCAGGGTCGACGCCGATCGATACCATATGGATCGTAACGCCCGGCGCGGTACGCGCGATATCGTCGGCGGTGGCGCAGGTGTCCTGGCGGCAATTATCGACGCCATCGTTGACGACGATCACGCTGGCCGGTAGCGCTGCGCCAAGCGCGCTGACCGCTTCGCGCAACGCAGCCGCGAGCGGGCCTTTGCCGCGCGGATTGAGCTTTGCCAGCGCATCCATAATAACGGTGTGGTCGGTGCTTGGTGTTGAGATGACTTCAACGTCGTTGCAATCGCTTTTGCGGCGATGCCCGTATGATGTCAGGCCAATCATTTCCGATCCGGCCGCCGCGACCTTCGCTTGCATAAGTTCGCGCACGATGTCGATCTTGGCGCGCTTGTCGGCATCGAGGCGGCCCCACATCGAGCCCGATCCGTCAATCACCACCATTGTTTGCGGCGCGTCATCCGCTACGGCAAGCGGGGTGAGCGCGAAAACGCTCGCGAGGCTGACAGCGATAGCGGCGAGAAAGCGCATGGCGTCCCTTGTGACAGCGTCAGATGCAATCATTGTAACAGACTGAAAGGTGCGATAGCGAGAAAGCCGAGCCAAAGTGAGACGGTACCCCCAATGAATTCCAACCTGTATGACTTCCTGAGCACGCGCCGGTCGATCAAACCCGACAAATTGTCGGGGCCGGGGCCGACGGCCGACGAACTGACCCGCATTCTGACGGTGGGCACGCGCGTCCCCGATCACAAGAAGCTCAACCCCTGGCGCTTTCTCGTATTCGAGGGGGAGGCACGGGCGCGGGCCGGAGAAATCTTCGCGGAGGCGTGCGCCAAAGAAGATACCATGACGCCATCGCCCGCCCGGCTCGATATGGAGCGGGGCCGATTCCTTCGTGCGCCTCTGGTGATCGTCGTCGTCTCATCGGTGAAGCCAGTCAAGACGCCGGAGTGGGAGCAGGTGCTGTCGGCAGGTGCGGCGTGCTTCAATACCTGTCTCGCCGCCAACGCGCTTGGCTTTGGCACGTGCTGGATCACGGAATGGATTGCCTATAGCCCGATGGTCAAGCAGGGGCTTGGACTTGCGGCGCACGAGAAAATCGCGGGCATCGTCTACATTGGTCGCGCATCCGAGAAGCCCGACGAGCGCGAACGCCCGAACCTCCGCGGAGGTTGTCACGTATTGGCCAGCGTGAGGCTGGCGTAGCGCCGGTTTCTGAAATGTGCCGGCCGCCGCCGTCTCAAACGCACACGCCGTTAATGGGTTGTTAACCGGCGCACTGTAGTCTCTTGGAATGTGCGCACAACCAAAGTGTGCATCACCAAAATCATGGCCTTCTCACTATCGCTTCCCCGCGGTAGCCGGGAGGGCCAGTCGGTTTTGGAGCGGGTTTCTCTCCCGCACAAAGGCAGCGCAACGCCCTAGAATTTGAACTGTTCGGCGAGCACGCGCTCTTCCAGGCTGTGTTCGCTGTCGAACATCATGAACAGTTCTGTCGCCCGCGCTTTTTCAATTTCCACCTGAACCACGTTGCGTGTTTCGAAGTGGTCGGCGACCGCGCTGACCGGACGCTTTTCCGCGTCCAGTACGGTAATCGAAATGTGCACCCGGTTCTGCACCAGCGCGCCGCGCCAGCGCCGCGGCCGGAATGGGCTGATCGGCGTGAGGGCCAACAGCCGCGCGGTGATTGGCACGATCGGTCCATGCGCCGACAAATTGTAGGCGGTCGATCCGGCGGGCGTTGCAACCAGCACGCCGTCGCAAATCAGCTCTTCCATGCGCACTTTGCCGTCGATCGAGATCCGCAGCTTGGCGGCCTGATGGCGCTGGCGAAACAGCGAGACTTCATTGATCGCCAGGCTTTTGTGGGCTTTTCCGGCCGCGTCCGTCGCGACCATCGCCAGCGGATTAATGCGCGTGATGTTGGCTGCTGCTAGACGCTCCTTGAGACCGTCCTCGCTATAATCGTTCATCAAGAAGCCAACGGAGCCGCGATTCATTCCGTAGATTGGGATTTTGTCGTTGATGAAACGGTGCAGCGTCTGCAACATGAAGCCATCACCGCCAAGCGCTACAATCACGTCGGCCTGTGACGGAGCGGCATCGCCGTAGCGATCAGCCAACCGCTTGCGTGCCATGACAGCCTCCGGCACATCGCTCGCGACGAAGGCGATGCGCTCGAATTCTTTTTTGGGTTTTGTCATGATGGCACGGCTCGGGCTCTCGGTGGTCGGCGGCGGTTTCGATTCAAGCGGCTGATCAGGAAGATACAACCTGCGACGGGGAGGCTGGCGCAAGTGACGGAAAACAACAAGACCCACGGTGCCGGAGCGGTAAAGCTGGAGCTTCAGGGGACTTTGCCGCCGGACTGTGTGGCGGCATTCCTTTACACCACGTTTCCAACGCGCGAGGCAGCGGTGGCCGTCGCGACCCGGCTTGTCGAGGAGCACCTGGCGGGGTGCGTAAATATTATCCCGGGAATGACGGCGGTATACGTCTGGAATGGCGCGACGGAAATCGCCGACGAGGTTGTGCTGATCGCCAAGATGCCGCCCAGCCGGCTGGAAGCGGCGGCGACGGCGGTGCGCCTTCACCATCCCTATGACACGCCGGCGTTGCTGGTTTTGCCCGTCGTATCCGGCGGTGCGGAGTATCTTGACTGGCTGCGCGCTGCCACGCGCCTGCCGGAGCCGGACTGATCGTCAAAAGCACGGATCGTAAAAAGGCTTAGGCGAACAGCGAACGATTACAGCATGGGCGGAGCGGACCAGCCCGGTAGGGTGCCGCGCCAGCGTCTCGCGTTGCTTGGCCGCACCCTAGTATATGCCGCCGAGTGACTGCAACAGATTGTACCGCGGTGTGCCTGGACGCGGCTGCCCGCGGCGCGTCTTGCCGACCGAACCGTAGGCGTAACGTTTGGCTTTGTGTTTCGGTGCGTACTTGGCGCCGTATACCTTGGGCGCATAGGCGGACGACGGCGGTGATCTGCGGACGATCTTAGCGGGCGGATATTTGCGCAACCGCGGTGCTATCACCGAGCCATAGTTATGGTCAGCCTGCGCGTGTGCGGCGGGACCGGACTTCGTGCCGGGGAGCCCTTCGAGTGCAGCTTGACGAATGGGTGCGGGAGCCCGGCGAACGGTATCCGAAGACTCGCGATCCCGCGCCATGCCGGTGCGCGACCCATCGATACTTCCCGTCACAGTCGCGCCAGCTGGTAGCTCGGGTCTGACTGCAATCGGACCGCCAACGGCCATGCGGCCGGGCAGAGGTTCGGGGCGTGCGACAGCGACGGGTCTATCGCGAGGTTGTGGTTGGCTGTTGCCATCGGTGCCTTCGAGCCAAGGCAGCACCTCGGGTTCGGCTGCCGCGGTCTGACGCGATTTTTGCGTAACAGCAGACGGACTGATGATCGCATCCGCTTCGGCGCTGGCGGCGGCCGCTAGGCGATGAGCCTGTTCGGTTTGCGCCTGTTCGCGTTGCGCGGCGTTACGGGCAACCTGTTCGCGCCGAAGACGTTGGCTATCCGCAACGCGTTTTGCGGCGGCTTGCCGCTGTTCGCCAGCGAGCTGGTCGTGCTGCTGCGTTTTCTTCTGCTCGGCGAGGCGGTGCGCTTCGCGGCGGTCTTCGTAGCGCTGCCATTTACGTGACGCCTGCGCGACAACGGCCTGCGGCAAGCACCGGCCAGAGCTGGATTGAACTTCGCCAGCCGGACAATCGGTTCCGCAAGCGAGCGCCGTGTGACCCTGGACGAGGGTCAAAAGAATGTAGTCGGGGTCTTCAACGGGCAACGAGGCGTTGACACGCGCCATGAAGGCCGACATCGCGCGCTTTGTGCTCTGGTTCCATGAACCGTTGATTTCGCCGTCATAGCAGCCGACGCGCGTCAACTCGCGCTGCAGATCGCTGGTCAGATGGGCGCGCGTATCTGCGTCTGCTGGTTTCGGAGACGTGAGTTTTCCGGCGCCCGCCGGTTCTGTCGTAACAACGGCCGTCCATTTGCTCGCCGCGGCCGGTGCATCCTCCGGATCAAGCGGAATGAGCGGAGATTTCGGTGAAAACACACGCACGCCCGAGGGCGCGTCTGCGGACTCCGCCGGGACGCCTTCGAGTACGACTTTAGGGAGGCTGAGGTGCTTTGGATGGCTTGCCGGGGCGTCAATCGCCTCAGCGTCCGACGACGTTGCAATGCGCGTGACTTCGACCAGCGTTTCGGCCTTGTCGGAACTCGCTGGCAGCAACGTGTAGCCGCCGAGACCGACGCCCGCGAGCACCATCAGAATACCACTGAGACGCTGCATAGCCCAAACTCCTCTTAGAACGCACGCCCGTTACGCTATGTGATGCGCGCTCCAACACTAGGCGTAAGTGTGGGCTCGCGATGGCTTCGTCATTTCGGAACCGGTTACGTCCGGTTTCTCGCCTCGGGCCTGTCGCCGGGGCGTTTCATCGATGGGCAAGGGGGGCCACTCGTGGTGTAGGCGACGATGGCTCAGGGTCAAAGGCGGATGATCCTCAGAATGCACCATATTTTAAGGAATGGTAAACCAAAAAAGCTGGTGGCACGGCAGGCTTGTGCACGGCTTCCTATCATCTGCGTGCGGCGGCATTATCGGGGCTGTGTATAAAACTGTCTTTCGGGCTGGGGATGAGCTGTGAATAAACAGCGGACGACAGGCAGATCGGCTGTGCGTTCCCGATGGCACACCCTGGTGGCGCTGCGGCCACGCCCGGCTACGGCCAATCCCCTACAGGTATGATTCTCTTAACACTTCGAAACGAATCGATTAACCCTCGTTAATGAGGGGATGTGTGTCGCGTGTCGTCCAATTATGCTGTGCACAAGTAATAGGCCTTTTTCCACAAGCGGGTTCGAGCGGCGAAGCCGATCTGTGGATGACCTTAGAATGCTGGTGTGCAGCGATAACTCTCAAGCGTGACGGTCGTGTGCTCATTTTTCGTCTGCCGGATGCCATGGGGATGGCGCCGGAGCTCAACAGGCGGATGGTGATGTGGACGGAGTCGTTGCGCCTGTAATGCATTTGAGGGTTCTGACGGTCTGTTTCCTCCTCGCAGGCAGTCAAAGAATACCGAAATGGCCGGTCTATTGTTCCGCGTCGAACCGGCCCTCGCAAAGGAGAGGGCTCTATGAGACACGTTTTAGGCGTGTTGGGGGTTCTTGCAGCCGGCGTATTGCTCGCCGTGTCCGCTGCAATGAACTGGCGATTTGGCTTCAGTCTCGGTCGTACCGAACTGGATGGTCAGATCTACGGCGCGGCATCTGCCGCAGCTGATTGCTTGAAGGCACTGATACCGTTCTTTTTCTTCGCCGCAATTCGAAATAAAATCTGGTCGCAGGCAGCAGCCTCGGCGCTCGTCTGGGTAGTCGTTACCGCCTACTCCATGACATCGGCACTGGGACACGCGGCTCTGAACCGGTTTGACACCACCGGCCAACGTGCTCAAGTCGCCCAGTCCTATCAGGATCTGCGCACCGAGCTGAAAAAGGCTGAGGAAGAGTCGAGCTGGATTCCGCAGCATCGCCCCTTTGCGACCGTGCAAAGTGCGATTGAGGCTCACAAGTCTCAGCGCGCCTGGAAGTGGTCGAATGGCTGTAAGGATGCTTCCTCCAAATCGGAGCAGAAGTACTGCCAAGAGTTCCATGCCCTCAACGCCGAGCTCGCATCCGCGAGTGGAGCAGAGACGGCCGAACAGCGTATCGCAGAGATAAGGTCCAAGCTCGCCGGCATGGAAGGCACGACAGCAATGTCGGAAGCCGACCCCCAGGCGCGTGTTCTGACGGACCTCGCAACGGCGTTCTATCCCGGAGTGACGATCGAGAACGTGCAGATGGCGTTGACAATCTTTGTCGCGCTGCTGCTCGAAATCGGATCGGGTTTCGGCATGTACGTCGCTTTCAGCCAATGGCGTTTGTATGACGTCAAGGCTCCTGCTGCCCCGCAAATGGTTGCAGCAGATGACAACACCGCTGCGGCAGCGGTGGCGGCCCCGGTGCTTACACCGGCTGCCGTTCAGACGAAAAAGCCGCGTTCAGGTGCCAACGACAACAAGACGCTCGACAAACCGATCGAAGCGCCTGTTGCCGAGCCACTTCAGATCGAAGCCCAGATTGCCGAAGCCCAAACACTTGTGGCCAAGCAGCCTGAAGTTCGCGCGATCGAAGCCAAGCCGGCGCCTGCAAGACGTATTGCACCTGAGACGAACACCGAACGTTTCTACAAGGAGAATGTCGAGGTCCAGGACGGATCGAGTGTCACTGCTACTCAACTCTACGAAGACTACTGCTCTTGGTGCGATACCAAGAACAAGGAACCCTCTGCACTTCCGAGCTTCGCGCGTGAATTCGCCGAGCTTGGCGTAAAGAAGGAGAAAGTCGCAGGTCGAGTACGGTACATTGGAATTGCACTTAAATCCGATCTTGCTCTCGAGGAGGCTACGAAAACGCTTCTCTATCGAGCCGACGCAGCCTAGCGCTGCCTCTTAGAAACGGAAGGGCCCCTCGCGGGGCCCTTTTTGTTTGTGGCGCCTTCAGACTGGCGCGACAGAGGTAAGACTGAAACACGATCAGAATAAAAGAAGGCCCCTCGCAGGGGCCATTGTTTTGCGCGCCTTCCGGCCGGCTCGACGAAGGAGAGTCGGAAGGCGCCAGTAAAGTGAGTGGTGGTTTACTTCGCCAGATACAACACAGAGAGCTTCATGGCGATGTCGCGGAACGCGGTTTTTAGCTGGTCGGCGTCGAGCGAATTGTAGAAATGCTCGATGTCGGTGCCGCACGACTGAAGGGTATCGATGGCCATGGCTTTTGCGCTCGAGGGAAGTTTATCGAGGTCAAAGCCGACGGTGAAAACCTCGATGCCCTTCGCCTTCATGTTGGTGCAGATGGCCTTGGCGTTGTCTGAGACGGTTTGCGGATCATAGCCTTTCCAGGCGCGATAGGTGTTGTAGTCGCCGTCGGTCATGAGAACCGCAATTTTACGCAGCTTCGGCGCGCCGTTTGAAGTTGTGGCCGTCAATTCGGAATAGGACGCTGGCGCGCTAGCGCCTTCGAAAATGCCAGACCAATTGGGTGAAAGTGCATACCACGCCCAAGCCGTCCCGAGTGCGCCGCCGGTTGAGCCATAGGCGTCGAGCGCGTCGATGCGGGCGTTGATGGCGGTCACATCGCTTGTCAGCGGCAGCATGATGTTGGCGGCGAGCGTGTCACCGCAGTCCTGACCGAGTGGCGCGTAGTTCCAGGTACTCGATGGGTCTGCTTCTGAAGTGCCAGTCCAACTTGTGTAGGGGGTGTCGAGGCTATCCTGGCTGATCGGATGGCGATGGCCATCGTGCGCGTTCAACCACGCGCCCGGCCCGGGCGGGACATCGGTAAATTCCTCAGGACCATTGCGGTCGGATACGCATGGATTGATGGTCCAGTCTTTCTCGTTGACGACATAGGTGCTGCCGCACGTATAGGTGACGGCGGTTTCGCTGCCGCCGGAAACGCTGCTGGAGAGGTTGCACCAGACGAACCAGCCGGACCAAACGGGGTCCATGCCGGTGAGCTTAGTCATCAGGGTTTCTGCCGCGGAAGAATCCTTTTCGCCGACGCGAACGCGCGTTGAAAATGGAATGAGCGCGACGCGCGCGCTTTGCCCGTCGCGCACCAACACGGAGACAAGATCCTTGGACGCGGTTTTGAGGGCGTCCATCTTGACGGAGGTGGTACACGGCCCGATGCCATCGCCACACATCGATCCGGTGACGTCCAACATGAGCGCAACCTCGATCGCGCTGGAACCGCCCACTGCGGTATTGAACTCGACCTTCGAATTCGCAAAGATCGCCAGATCTTGAATGTTGATGAGGCTGAGGAACGGCGTTTTGACGAGACCGGTGACGGTGGCCTCGATGCCCATACCTTCGGTGGCTAATTTGAATTCGGCGACTGCATCGGTGACGTAAATGCCGTTTCCGATCGCCTCGTTGAAATACGTATTGGCAACCGCAAGCGCGCCGCTGCCGTCGCCCGGTTCGGTCTGAAGGTGGCGTCCCGCAGCAAGCAGAGCGCGGTCCGTGATCGCTTCGACCTTGAGATGGGCGTTATGCCACTTGCCGTAGTCGACGGCCGCGCCGATTACTGCAAATAGCAGGAACGTCATCAGGCCAAACATCATTGCAATGCTGCCGCTCTCGTGGCGCGCAAACGACCTGAAGAGTTGTGATAGCAAGCGCACGAGCGATATCCGGGACGAATGATGCAGCATGATCATCCAGGCTAGTGCCGCTGAATTTCGCGATTGTTATGCTTTTTGTTGCAATTTTATAGAGTTTGCCCGTATCCCGCCTGTGGCGCTGACAACAATCGGTTGCGAGCCACGTTCCTTGCATCTTCGTCAACAAATGCTGTAGCGATTGGCCGAATATTCGCTGGCTCGCAGCCAACCAGCCAACCAGCCAACAGGCGACGCGGCCGGGCCATGTCACTTTGCGGCTGGTTGGGATGCGGTTGCTGAGCGTCAGGCGCCGGCCTTGCCTGCGACGGTTAACGCGAAGGCATAATTGAGGGCCGTGTCCTTCAAGCTGTCAAAGCGGCCGGAAGCACCGCCGTGGCCAGCACCCATGTTGGTTTTGAGCAGCACCAGATTGTTGCTGGTATTCATGCGGCGCAGCTTGGCGATCCACTTCGCCGGTTCCCAGTACGTCACGCGCGGGTCGGTCAACCCGGCGAGTGCTAAGATATGCGGATAGGCTTTTGCCGCAACGTTGTCGTAGGGCGAGTAGCTCTTGATGGTCTGGAAGTCGTCGGCGCTCTCGATCGGGTTGCCCCACTCCGGCCATTCGGGCGGCGTCAGCGGCAGATCCTTGTCGAGCATGGTGTTCAGCACATCGACAAACGGCACGTCGGCGATGATGGCGAGGAACAGGCTGGGGGCCATATTGGCAACCGCGCCCATCAGCATGCCGCCTGCCGAGCCGCCATTGGCGACGATATTGCCGCGCGTTGTCAGGCCCTGCGCGACGAGGTGTTCGCCAGCCGCAATGAAGTCTGTGAACGTATTGGTCTTGCTCTTTAGTTTGCCGGTCGTGTACCAGCGATAGCCCTTGTCCTTGCCGCCGCGGATGTGCGCGATGGCGTAGATGAAGCCGCGGTCGACGAGCGACAGGCGGCCGGTTGAAAACGCAGCCGGCATGGCGATGCCGTAAGCGCCGTAGCCGTAGAGGAACAGCGGCGCCGAGCCGTCGAGCGGTGTCGTCTTTTTGTAGAGCAGCGTGACGGGCACCAGTTCGCCGTCGGCTGCGGGCGCGAACAGGCGGCGCGTCACGTAGTCGGCGGGGTTGTGACCGCTCGGAATTTCCTGGCGCTTACGCAAAGTGCGGGTGCGCGTCTCCATGTCGTAGTCATTGGTTTCCGCTGGCGTCGTCATCGACGAGTAGGTGAAGCGGATGCGCGTCGTGTCGAATTCGTAGCCGGAGGATAGGCCAAGCGCGTAAGCCTCCTCGTCAAAGGCGATGCTGTGTTCCTCGCCGTCGGAAAGCCGCGTGATTACGATGCGCGGCAGGCTGTCTTCGCGTTCCAGACGCACCATGTGGTTGGCGAACACCGAGACTTCGATGATTAAGCGGCCCGGCTTATGGGGCACGATCTCGCGCCAGTTGTTTTGGCCGGGCGCCGCAACGAGAGCTTCGACGATGCGGAAGTCTTCCGCGTTCTTCGAGTTGGTGGTGATGATCAGGCGATCGCCGTGATGCTCGATGCCGTACTGATGGCCCTTGCTGCGCGGCGCAATGCAGATCGGTGCACGATTGGGCTGGTCAGCGTCGATGATATGGACTTCGCTGGTGTCATGATCGTGGACTTCGATGGTGATGAAGCGCCGCGACTGGGTGTGCGACAGGCCGACGAACATGCCGCTGTCGCTTTCGGCATAGACGAGCACGTCGTCGCTGGCGGGCGTGCCGACCGTATGGCGATAGATGAACTGTGGGCGCTGATTGTCATCGACCTTGACGTAGAACAGCGTCTTGCCGTCGCGTGCCCAAACGAGGCCGCCGCGCGTGTCGGGGATTTCGTCGGCAAGGTCTTTTCCGGTCGCGAGATCGCGAATGCGAACGGTGTAGAGCTCGGAACCCTTGTCGTCGGTCGCGTAGGCGAGCAGCTTGTGGTCGTCGCTGTGGGTGGCGTCGCCGAGGTCCCAATAGGATTTGCCGGCAGCTTCCGCATTGCCATCGAGCAGAACGGTGGCGTCGTCGGGTGAACCGCCGAGCGCAACGCGGCACAGCTGGGCGTATTGGCCGCCCTTGACGAAGCGCGGGAAGTATTCGAACGGGCCATGTGGCTGCGGCACCTGACGATCGTCTTCTTTCAGCCGCGCCTTCATTTCCGTGAACAGCGTGTCCTGCAGCGCTTGCGTCGGCGCCAGGGCCGCCGCGGTATAGGCATTCTCGGCTTCGAGATACGTGCGGATGCGCGCGTCGAGCAGATCTGGCTTGCGCATGACCTCCTGCCAATTGGCAGCGCGCAGCCAGCCATAGTCGTCGGTGAGCGCAACACCGTGATACGTCAGCGAAACAGGGGCGCGATCCGCGTTTGGAGCGGGCAGGGCAGGAATGGTCAGGGTCATTGAAGTCTCTCGGTGGGGGCGCGGCCGGCGCTAAGCTGTTCTATCGGCGGGGCTGTTGTGGCAGGCCTGTTGTGGGGAGTGATTGCAACAACCGCAAGGTGTGTTGGGGGATAGATAGCGTATATTCCATAATCGACATCATCAATGCCTATATACGGGCGAAAAGTAGAAGTCAGTTGAAGAATTAGTGATGATCGCGGTCCGAACATCTCATGATATTGACAATTTAAATGGGATGCGGTCGATTAAATGTGTACAAACCGTAGGCCGCCTAGTCTAGACTACAGTCAACAAATCCAGCAAATGGGGTGTTTGGGCAAGTACATTTAAGTATTCGTACGTCTGGCTTTCGAATCCTGGTCGCGGGCCGACGCATGCACTGATTTGCCAAATCAAACATGGCTTTGCACAATCAAAAAAGGAACTCACGATGGACAGTTCGGGACCAGCCGAGCTTGTGAGCATTACCGCCTCGATCGTCGCCGCTTACGTCAGCAACAATTCCGTGTCGTCGAGCGAGTTGCCGAATCTGATCGCCGAAACGCATGCCGCATTGAGCCGGGCGGCCGGCCGGGCGGCACCCGTCGAGCGGGAAGAATCGAAGCCCAAGATTGCGGTCAAAAAATCGGTGCTGCCCGATTACATCATCTGTCTCGAAGACGGCAAAAAGTTCAAATCTTTGAAGCGGCATCTGCGTACGCACTACAACATGTCGCCCGAGGAATATCGTGAGAAGTGGGGCCTGCCCCACGATTATCCGATGGTCGCGCCGAACTATGCGCAGGCCCGCTCGCAGCTTGCCAAGAAGATGGGCCTTGGCATGCGCCGCGAGAAATAAGCGAGCGATCGCACATCACGCGCGCCATCAGAAAGAGAAAGGCCCGCTACTTGGCGGGCTTTTTGTTGGGCGGACGCGCGGTGCTTGATTTCGCGATGACGCTGAGGGACGCACATTCGGAACGCCACGTCGCAAGCAGTGCTGCGTGACGGCTGAGATCGTAAGCCCAATGGCCTGCCCGGCCGCGGCGGCGCTCGGCACGCAGCGCGCGCTCGAGCGTGCGGATGATATGGTGCCGGCCGGCAATAGTGAGATCAGCAACCTCTTTCGGCCAGAGCGGCAGCAGGCGCGCAAGTTCTTCGCGGCGTTGCTCGTCGCGCAGCGGTTGTCTTGCGCTGGGTGCAGGCAAGCGGCGAGGTGTGCCGGCGAAGCATGCGTCCGAATGGGTTGCGGTGATGTGAGCGGTTTTTTTCATGACCCGCAGACTGTGCGGGTGGCGATTGCGGGCGGGGATAACTTTTTCCGAGTGCGGCGCTGGTCTGTTCCCGCACAGTAAACGACTTATCCCCGGCGTTCACACATCCACCAGCTTTGACGGGCGCCACCGCTGAATTTGCGTACACTCGCAATCACGACGAACGCGCCGCCAGGTTTCAATCTCATTTTATCGCCTACGTATTTTATGTTTCAGGTCACACGATGTGTTTTATGCCGCCACTTGTTTCTGGAAATGCACTGCCTGCATGCGAGCCGTTTCTCCCGCCTGTCGAACCAAGCCGAAATGCGCAGATGCGTCTCGCTATCGAATTGGCGGTCAGCAGAGTGTTCGGCGTCGAGACGCAAAAGATCGTGCACGCCAACCGGGGCGTTGCGCGCGTTGCGCTGGCGCGTCAGGTCGCGATGTATCTCGCACACGTCGGCTGCGGGCTATCGTTGACAGCGGCGGGCCAATTGTTCGGCCGCGATCGCACGACGGTGGCACATGCCTGTCTGATCGTTGAAGACCGCCGTGATGATCCGGTGTTCGACCGTATTCTCGAGCTGCTCGAATGGGCCGTGCCGGTGATGGCGCTGCGCCCGAGAGCCTACGTTTAATCCAACTCCCAACAAGGCAGAGTTCCTATGTCTTCAAAACCGCCAAAGCGTTCCCGCACGGGGGCGGCCGCTGCCGCGCGCCCGCAAGCGCCATCCATCAATCTCGATGAGAGCCCGCTGGCTTGGCTGGCGCGGCGTAAAGACAAAGACGGCAGGCCGATGCTGTCAGACGCCGAGATCAACGCAGGTGAGCGTTTGCGGGCCGATTTCTGGTTCGCGCAGATGACGCCGCGCATCACCGCAAACTGGTCGAATTTGTTCAGTGAAAGCGGCGGGCGGCGCGGTGCCCCCGATCACGGCGTGGAAATCTCCGACAACGTGATTGCCGCCAAGGAGCGGGTGCGGATCGCACTCAAGGCGGCTGGTCCCGATCTCGCAGGCATGTTGATCGACGTCTGCTGCTATCTGAAAGGGCTGGAGCAGGCTGAAAAATCCGGCGGCTGGCCGCAGCGGTCGGGCAAGGTGGTGCTGCAGATCGCGCTTCGCCAATTGGCCCGTCACTACGGCTTCGCGACAGCGAGCGGTGAGCGGCAATCCTCGCGGTCGACGATCACACATTGGGGCGCCACCGACTATCGCCCGTCGATTAGCCCGGAGGATTCCATGTCAGCGGGCGACGGGGACGGCGCGAACGGCAGCGCCTGAATGAACAGCCCAAGTTAACGATTCTGGGTTAACCGCCGGCAAAGCGGCGTGCATCGACACGGATGCGCTCGACCATGGACGCCAGACCATTGGAACGTTGTGGTGTCAGATGTTCTTTAAGGCCGAGTTCGCCGAATACGGCATGGGCATCGATCGCCAAAATCTGCGACAGCGATTTGCCCGCGTACATCGAGAACAGAACGGCGATCAGTCCTTGCACGATCATCGCGTCGCTGGTGCCCTCGAGGGACATGCCGGGCTCGCCGTCCGCAGTCGGCGCCGGCTCGGTTGCCAGCCACACCTGGCTGACGCAACCGCGTACCTTATTGGCGTCGGTGCGCAATTGCTCTGGGAAGGGTGGCAACGCCCGGCCCAGCTCGATGACGTAGCGGTAACGGTCTTCCCAATCGTCGAGGAGGGCAAAATCGGATTTGATTGCGTCGAGCGTCATGCATCAGCCTTGAGCCGCAACCCTGGTGGTTGTGGAACATCACTGCAGACACATAGTCGCCTGCTGGCACACTTCGCAAGGCTAGGCGGCGGCGAGGGGGCTAGATGCCGTCCTTATTGGCGGTTTTGCCGCGCCAAGCCGGTTTCATGTCATGGGGTGTCAGCGTGCCGCTGCGCCTGTAAATCGGGCGTTCGGCGGCTGGTGCCTCGAAAGACGCCGGAGCCGAAAGGCGCTCAGTTGCGTCGCCGGTGGCGCCGTTTTCCCGCATCACATCGTAGGCGAGCTTGGCCCCAAATTCGGCCTTCTTTGAAAACTCAGCCCAGAACGTTTGCATTTTGTTGCAGGTCTCGGCGTTGCGATCACAGAACGTCAGCGTCCATGTGGCGGCGTTAGCCGCGCGCGCATACAACTGTTCTTGCTTTTCACGATCTGACGGCAGCAGGCTGACGCCCACCGCAACAATCGCCGCTAATTTTAACAGGCCCATATTCGATACTCACTCGAACACCGCCGGAATATGCCGGTGGCAGATGGCACGGTAACACTACCGCTGCCTTAGCCTTACCATCGTGACTTCAAGAAAGCGCGTCGCCGGGCACTGCAATTTGAGAAGCATTTTGCGCGTGTTCGAGCGGCATTTATCTAAAATTCTATTGATCTGGGGAGCCGTGCCGGCTCGGTTAAGAACGCGTTAACGGCTGGACGCGATAGTGCATGAGACGGGCACGATGGACCGGCCTCGGGGCAAGTGACGGAGCGCGCATGACAGCGAGAGATATCAGGATCGCGAGCGCGGCGTTTTTGGCGTTGACGGTATCCGTCGGCGTCAATCTGTTTGCGCTACAAGACAAAGATCGCGGCAGCGCCATCGAAACGTCAGCCATCGGCTTTACCACGCCGCCGCCATTGCCCGGACCGTCGCCGTCGAGCGATCTTGGACCGGAACTGTCGCCTGGCACGCCGGCCATGCGAGTTGCGCCACCTGCGTCCGCGCCGGCGACGGCCGTTGCGGCGCCATCCGGCAATTCGGCTGAGATCATTCGCGGCATTCAGCGCGAACTCAATGGGCGCGGCTATGACGCCGGTCCTCCCGATGGGGTCGTAGGCCTCATCACCCGCGCGGCGATCATGGCCTATGAGCATGATTACGGTCTGCCGCTGACCGCGACGCCGTCGCAGGATTTGTTGAGCCGCATCGTGCTGGGCAGCGCCACGTCGTCGCCATCGCGCAATGTTGCCGACCGGACGGCGACACCCGAGGCGGATGCCGTCATCCGCACGGTCGAGCAGCAGCTTTCCGCGCTTGGATATACGCCCGGCAAGGTCGATGGTGTTTCGAACGACCAACTGGCGCGGGCCATTCGCGAATTCGAGGTTGACCAGAAGCTTCCGGAAAGCGGACGCATATCAGGTCCGCTCGTCAGCCGCCTGACCCGGCTGCAGGGGCAGGGTGCGGCTGGCCTCACCAGCAAAACCAAATCGGCGCAGAAATAGTCTCGCGTTCAGCAGCAGATCGGCCACTTGGGTCGTGCAGCCGCGACGCAACTTCATTGACGCCGGTCGCCGCGAACGGCAGAACATTTTTGAATGCGTTTGAAATCGGAAATCTGGGTCAAAGCCTATCTGCGCCGCTGCACCGTCAACGGGGCCATGGCGACGGTGCTGCGCCATGGTGACGACGACGCGGGCACGATCTTCATCAAGGTGGTGCGGGCGGATCGCACGGCAGCGATCTTCGGTCCGGCGCCGGCAGGACTCGATGATGCCGACGTTGGCCGGCGCTGGGCGGCTCGCCTCAAGGGGGCGTTCGTCGCTGACGAGGAGGCCGACCGCTTCTTCGCAAAGGAAAGCAGCTTCGACAGCGACCTCTGGGTGATCGAAGTCGAGGATCGCGACGGCCGGCATTTCCTCGGCACCGATCTCGTCGCGTGAGGCGCAGGATTGACCGGCGGTGCGTTGAAACTCATGTACAAGCCTGTAAAGTCGCGGTTTAAGGCCTGGTTAACACCTTGAGCGTTCAATCGGTTTTGCGCTGATTCTGGTGTCCACAGCGCACCACGTCATCACGACACCGAAATGGCACGCATACTGATAGTGATGACGCCGGAGCAGGGACGCCAATCGCGAATCGCGCGAGCGCCGTGCATCAGGGGCCTACCATGGCAACGATATTGGAATTCCGGCAAGGACCACGCAACGTTGGAAAGCTGTCGCGTAACGCGGCAGCGACACCAGCGGAAATCGTGTTTTTTCCAGGCGTCAGATACGAGCGCTGGGAAGATACGGGGAAGCAGAAATCCAAGAAGCGCGCGCGCCGCCGCGATCGATTGGAAATTGACGGTTCCGCTTGAGCACTGACGGCGTCAGCGGGTGCGGCACGCGGTGACCCGGCGATTTAGAATGCGCGTGCGGTACACTTGGCTGTTGCCAGAACATCTTCGTCGGCATGGCGGAAAGCGCGGCCACGATCAGGCGCACGGACGATCACAAGCCCCTCGCGCACCGCGACCGTAAGCTGAGCCACGGCAGCGATGGCATCGCTGGACGACTGGGGCGGCAGTCCTACAAATCGATCATCAGCAGGAAGAATCGTAACAGCTACCGATGCTGGACGGGCACTCGCGCCAGCAGCAAAATAGGCAGTCGTTCCGTCTGGCCGGTAGATGCCGAGCGTCCATCCGCGATCCGGCAGTTGCGCCGTCACGTCAACGGGGCCTTGGGCAGACGAGAAGCTGCAGATGGCATAGCGCACGTCAGCAGACAGGAACGGCAGCGGCTGGTGATCGGGCGCGATCGGCTGCAAGACCTGCATGACGTTGAGCGGCAGCGCCGGCAAAAGCCGTTGGTAGGCCGAGCCGCGCAGATCCGACATGGCGATGAACGTCGCAATCAAATGGACGATGGCCGCGGCCACCGGCAGCAGCAACAGATAGCGCCAGCGCATCGCCGGCCAGATAGTTGTCGCGAAGCCTTTTGACGGCAGTCGCGGCGACGGCAGGCGCGCTGACGGCCACCTCTTGTCGGATTGAGCGATGTGATCCATCACGAGCAACCTTCCTGCCGGATCACCGGCAGCAGGCCGTTGCGCTCGGCGCGGGCTTCGTCTGACAAGCCGGTCGGCGGATCGAGAACGGTGAAATTCAGAATCAGGCGTCCCGCGCCGCCGGTTGGCAACCAGTTGCCGGGACGCGCGTCGCGCCCGAGCGAGATGATGAACGAGCCATCGGGATTGAGCGCGGCCGTATCGCTGGTGAAAGCGTAGCGGTCGGCGTCGTTGGCGATCAACTCGCCGGACGTGTTGAACACCGAGAGGCTCCACCACAGCTTGCCCATGTCGTTGCCTTCGATCACGTAATCGCAGGACGAATGCAGGCGGGCGTTACCGCTATCGACGGATGCTTCGAACGTGCCGGCGCTATCGGAAGAGATGCGCAGGATACCGCTGCCGGCCAGGTGTGCGCGCGTATACGGATCGGCGTCCGCGCGGCCTTCAGACCGCCAATGCCGCCACGGCCCGTAGGCGTCGGTCGCAACGGCATAGCCGCGCGCGATCATCGTGCGGCTGGACCACACACCTGTCGAGACGACCAGTGCAATGGCGAGTGCGGTGCCGACCAACCGCGTGAGTAGGGCCGCGATGTCGCGCGCCGCGCGCTTCCACCGGTCGTCGTTGCGCAGAGGCGGCGTGCCGTCCTGGAGTTCGCTGTTGTGCAGATCAAGGGATGCCACGACGCGGTGCCTCCCCCGGCGTCACGGTTGCGTTGGGCTTGAGCGCGACGGCGCCTGTTGAGAGTTGTGGGCTTGGCGGCGCGCGGCCGGGCGAGGCTGGCTCAAGCGCGCCTTGCCGTTGCGGCGCCGGTTTTGCTGGCGGTTGCGCGCCAGGCAGCGCGGGTGTTGGCTTGTCGGGCGTTCCAGGTGGTGCGGCCGGTTCGCCAAGGCCGCCAGCCTTTCGCATCGCCAGCGACAGTTTTTTCAAGGCGTCGCGCGTTTGATCCGGCATGGCGTTGGCCGGACGCGCCGTCCCGTCGGCATTGGTGGCCGCGGAAATATTTCCAGCGGCGATCTCGGCGCGTTTCAGTTCTTCTAGGCGGGCGCGCTCCGCAACCTGCACCGGATGATCTTCGATGCCGGGTATCGGGGGGATGTTCATGTCGGTGTGGGCGACCGCCATGAAGTTGTGAAAGATCGGCGCGGCGAGGTGGCCACCGGTCGTCGGCGAGCCTGAGATCATTGCGCGATTGTCGTCGTTACCTGCCCAGACGCCAGCCACGTATTTGCCTGTGAAGCCGACGAACCAAGCGTCTTTCGGGCCGGTCGATGTGCCGGTTTTGCCAACGACATTGGTGAAGTCGAGGGCGGCGGCGCCACCGGTGCCTTCGGTCACGACCTTTTGCAGCATCCAGTTCATCTGCTCGGCAACTTCGGGCTTCACAACCTGTGGCGCGGGCGGCTCGTCGCGTTCGCGCGAATAGAGCAGGTCGCCTTTGGAGGTCGTGATGTCAAGAATGCCGTAAGGCTTGGCGAGCTTGCCGTCGTTCGCGAACGTCGCAATGCCGCCGACATGCTCGATGATCGAGATGCCGCCGTCGCCAAGCGCCATCGAGCAGGTTTTGCGCACGCCTTCGATGCCGAGCCGCTTAGTCAATTCGATGACCTTTTCACGCCCGACTTGGAACGATAGTTCGGTTGCGACTGTGTTCAGAGATTTGGCGAGCGCCATCCACATCGGCAGGCGGCCGCCGCTGCCGTGTCCGCCGCCGTAGTTCTGCGGCCGCCATCCGCGCGGACCGCACGAGCGCGAACTGTCGCGCACGCTGGTATTCGGCGTCATGCCGCTTTCGAGGGCGGCGGCGTAGACATAAACTTTGAACGACGAGCCGGGCTGACGCTTGGCTTTGGTGGCGCGGTTGAACTGGCTATCGGCATAGTCGGGTCCGCCGGTGATCGCGCGGACCGCGCCGTCATGCTCCATGACGACCATGGCGGCCGAGTTGAAGCGCAGGCTGCGACCCGATTTGCGGACCGTGGCGTTGATGATTTCATCGGCGTGGCGCTGCAAGGTCATGTCGACGGTGGTGCGCGCCGTCAAAACGTATTGGCCTTTGCCCTCGGCGAGGCGCTGCACTTCTTCATAGGCCCAGTCGAGGAACCAATCGGGGCTGGAGGCGACGCGGTTGTCGATGGTCTTTGCCGGATTGAGACGGGCCGCCTGCACTTGTCCGGCGGTGTAGAAGCCGGCTTCGACCATGTTGTCGAGCACTTCGTTGGTGCGTGCGCGCGATGCGGCGAGGTTGACGTGCGGCGCGTATTTGGCGGGCGCCTTGAACAGCCCGGCCATCAATGCCGCTTCAGCCATGTTGACGTCGCGGACTGACTTGCCGAAGTAATACTGTGCCGCGGCTTCGACGCCGAAGGCGCCGCCGCCCATATAGGCGCGGTCAAAGTAGAGTTTCAAAATCTCGCGTTTGCTGTAACGGCTTTCGAGCAGGAACGACAAGAACAGCTCTTTGACCTTGCGTTCCAGCGACCGCTCGGACGAGAGGAACAGGTTCTTGGCGAGCTGCTGCGTTAGCGTCGAGCCGCCTTGCACGACTTCGTTCGCCTGTACATTGGTCGCCAACGCGCGCAGCGTGCCGTAGACGTCGATGCCGTAATGCTCAAAGAAGCGGCGGTCTTCAGTGGCAAGCGTCGCCTTTATGAGGGCGTCGGGAATTTCATCGAGCGGCACGCTGTCGTTATGCAGGATGCCGCGCTTGCCGAGTTCATTGCCGTTGATGTCGAGAAACTTGACGGCAAACTTGCCGGTTTGGAATTTGCTTTCGTCGAATTCGAGCAGCGCGGGAAGCGCGGCGGCGTACAGCACGATGAAGGCGCCGGTGGCCAGCGATACGGATTCTGACAGCGCTTCGTTCAGCAGGCGGCGCCAGCCGTGCAACTGGAAGCGGGCGAAGAACGACGACCCCGCGTTCCAATAATCCTTGCTGCGCTCCCACGCATTGGTGAGCACGGAATTGATTTTGGAATCGATTCCGAGCCAATTGATGATGCGGTCGCGTCCGCCTTGTCTGTGAAACCAGTCGTTCAAACGTGTGTCATCCAAACGTAAACCGGCCAAAACATAAGCCGCCCGAAACGCGTGCCGTTAAAGTCTGCGGCGCGAGATGCGGCCCCAAGCGGCGTTGTAAGCCGTGGCGGTGGCGTGTCTATAAGCGTCCCGGTCGAAAAGCCCAAAAACATCAGCCCATCCCCATTATAAGAGGGTGGCTGTGACGATACGAATCCCATCACGCCCAAATTGTGGTTATTTGGGGTGGACTGGCAAGTCAAAGGGTGGCGTGGCACGGGTCCGCAGGGCAAGCCGGCAGCCCGAAAAACGGCCAGAGAGAGTGCCGGCAGGAGAGTAATGGTGAGCGACGCAAAGCCGTTCTGGAAGACGAAGACGCTTGAGCAGATGACCCGCGACGAGTGGGAATCGCTGTGTGATGGGTGCGCGCGCTGCTGCATGGTCAAACTCGAGGACGAGGACACCGACGAAATCCACCTGACGCGACTGGCCTGCTCGATGCTGGAGGTGAAAACCTGCCGCTGCTCGAACTATGCCAATCGGTTCAGCCTGATGCCGGACTGCATCGACATCACGGTCGAGAAAGTCCGCCAAATTAAGTGGCTTCCGGCGACATGCGCGTATCGTGTGGTCGATGAGGGTCGTGATTTGGCGTGGTGGCATCCGCTGGTGTCGGGAACACCTGAGACGGTGCATCAGGCCGGGATCTCGGTCAAAAGCTTCGCGATGAGCGAAAAACGCGTGAAGGCTGAAAACTACCACCGCTACATCATCCCGGATTTCGCGGAGTAGGGCTGGGTTTTGCGCGGGGCGGGATCGGCTGCAGAAGTTATCCCCGTCGGTTGAGACTGCGTTACACTAGAGGGTTGGCTTGCGGGCAAGTAAAACCAAGCAAAACGAACGCTTATTCTATTGATAACTATAGATTATCTCTAGACAGCGTGACGGTTCTGCAGTATAAGTTTTGTATGATGCGAATTCTAGGCGGATGAGGGCAGGTATGCCCCGCCGCCTTTATTTTTGGGAATTTGGCGCAGGCCCCCTGGCCGGGCACCCTCAAACCACTTCACGAACAGCGACGGAGATCTTCAAGCATGGCGGCTGACAAAGCGGTCACGGCCGCAGTGTGGGCGAAGGCGAAGCGTCTCTATGGTGATCCAGATGTGAAGCTTGGCACAATCGCCGAACTCGTCGGGATGGCGCCGATCCAGCTTAGCCTCGCAGCGAAAGCGCGCGGATGGCCGCCGCGCAAACGCACACGACGCGGCGCTGGGGCCGGCGTGCTTGCTGCAACAGCGGCGGCGAAATCGCCGAAGGGCGCCAAGCCGATGGTGTTGGTGCAGCGTGTCTACAACACCATCGACGGCGAACTGACCAAACTTGAAAAGCAGAAGGGCGCGTCCTCGCAGGATCGCGAGCGTGCCTCCCGTGCCCTGTCGCAGATGGTGAGCAGCTTGGAGAAGGCCGTTGAGATGCAACGCGAGATGACGAAGACGACGGCCAAGGGGAGTGCCGCGAAAGACAAGAAGGCGCTCGCCCATGCGGAAGACCTACGCCGTGCAATTGCGGAACGCCTTGAACGCCTCCAGCGTCAGCGGGCACTTGGCAAGCGATCTGAGTGACATCGCACGCCACGATCTTGAATGGCTGATGTCCGATTGGGAGATTTGGGCGCGCGACGATCAACTGCCGCCGGAAGCTTTGCCGTCGGGTGAACCGTGGCGCGTGTGGCTGCTGCTCGGCGGGCGCGGCTCTGGCAAAACGCGAGCAGGCGCTGAGTGGGTGCGCAGTATCGCGACAGCATTGGCGCCGGGTGCTTCGCCGCCCGTGCGCCGGTCTCGTGGTGCGCCGCGCGCTGCGGGTAGTGTGCCACCACGAATTGCGCTGGTCGGTAAAACGATGAGTGATGTCCGCAACGTGATGGTGGATGGCGTGTCGGGCTTGCTTGCCATTCATCCGGCACATGAGCGACCGGTCTATGAGCCTTCGAAGCGGCGCATCACCTGGAAGAACGGTGCGGTGGCGGAGTTATTCTCCGCCGACGAAACCGAAGGCTTGCGTGGTCCGCAATTTTCCGCCGCTTGGTGCGATGAGCTTGCCAAGTGGCGGGACGCGGAAAACGCCTGGGATATGTTGCAGTTTGGGCTGCGTCTTGGCGATTGCCCGCAAACGATTGTGACGACGACACCGCGCCCGAGCGCGTTCTTGAAGAAGCTGATGGCGGATGCGGCGACCGTGAGCGTGCATCTGGCAACCGCCGACAACGCCAGCAATCTGGCGCCGATGTTCGTCGCGGAGATGACGCGGCGCTATGCCGGATCAACGATCGGGCGGCAGGAGCTGCTTGGCGAATTGGTGGACGAGAGTTCGGAGAGCCTGTGGCGGCGCAGTTGGATCGAGAGTGCGCGGATCGCTACGCCGCCGGAAATGCGGCGCGTGATTGTCGCGCTCGATCCGCCAGTGTCGGCAACGGCGCGGTCGGATGCGTGCGGAATTGTGGTGGCGGGTTTGGGGGTTGATGGTCGCGCCTATGTGCTGGCCGATCGCACGATCCAGGGGCGCACGCCGGACGTCTGGGCGAAGGCGGCGATTGCCGCTTATGACGACTTTGCAGCTGACCGGATGGTCGCGGAAATCAATCAGGGCGGCGATCTGGTGATCGGCGTCGTGCAACAGTTCAAACCGAATTTGCCGATCGTGAAGGTCAGAGCCACGCGCGGCAAGTGGGTTCGCGCCGAACCGGTCGCATCGCTCTACGCGGAAGGTCGCGTGGTGCATGTCGGCCGGTTCGACGCCTTGGAAGACCAGCTCGTCGCCTTCGGTGTCGATGGCACCGTCAAGGGTAAGAGCCCGGACCGTGCTGACGCGCTGGTGTGGGCGATTACGGAATTGCTTCTGAGCGATGGCGCGATGCCGTCGGTCAGGATGCTGTGAGCGATAGCCGTCTCACTCTCAGGACAGGAAATATTTTGATGCAGCGAATTTCCTCGACGCTGGGGCGCTTGTTTGGCGCGCGGCGCACGCCGGCCGGGTCTTCATTTCCGCCGACAGCTTTCGCACCGCAGAGCTGGCGTGACGGCGCGGAGAGAAAATCGTCCCGCGCCGGACCGCTGATTGCCTATGACACGCTCGGCCAGCCGGTGTGGAGCCCGCGCGACTATGCTGCGTTTGCGCGCGAAGGCTTCATGCAGAACGCGATCGTCTATCGCAGCGTGCGCATGATCGGCGAGGCCGCGGCGACGATTCCGCTGCTGCTCTATGCGGGCGATGAGGAAATTATCGAACATCCTCTGCTCGAATTGATGCAGCGGCCGAGCCACGATCACACCGGCACCGATTTTCTCGAAGCCTGGTATGGCTATCTGCTGGTGGCGGGCAATTCGTACGTCGAAGCGGTGGCGGTGGATGGGCAGATCCGCGAACTGCATAACCTGCGGCCGGATCGGATGAAGGTGCTGCCCGGTGTCGATGGTTGGCCGGAAGGTTATGACTACAGCGTTAGCGGAAAGTCCGTGCGCTTTATGGCGGAAGCGGTGGATGGTGTGCGCAGGGTCTTGCATACCCGGCTGTTCCATCCGGCCAACGATCACTACGGCATGAGCCCGATCGAAGCGGCGGCGACGGCCATCGATATTCACAATACGGCGTCGGGCTGGAACAAGGCGTTGCTCGATAATTCGGCGCGACCGAGCGGTGCGCTGGTCTATGCGGCGGCGAACGGCCAGATGACGGACGAGCAATTCGCGCGGTTGAAGAGTGAGCTTGAAACGAGCTTCCAAGGCGCGACGCACGCGGGCCGTCCGCTGCTGCTCGAAGGCGGGCTCGATTGGAAGCCGCTCAGCATGACGCCGAAGGATATGGATTTCGTCGAAGCCAAAAATTCCGCCGCCCGCGAGATTGCGCTAGCGATCGGTGTGCCGCCGATGCTGCTCGGCATTCCCGGTGACAACACCTATTCGAACTATGCAGAGGCGCAACGCGCGTTCTGGCGGCAGACGGTGCTGCCGCTGGTCAATCGCACGGCGAAGGGATTTTCGAACTGGTTGGGTCCGGCCTTTGCGCATGGCGGCAACATAGTGAGCAGAACGCCAAGCGCTTTGGCGCTGAGGCCCGACCTCGATGCTGTCGAAGCGCTGAACCCGGAGCGCGACGCGCTGTGGACGCGGCTTGAAGGCGTGTCGTTCCTGACCGACGACGAGAAGCGGGCGGCCGCCGGGTATGGCGCGAAGCCGCCGCGATAATACGCAATCGACAAATTCCATTCGACCTGAGCAACGGAGCGAACATGACCGCGATCCGACCATTTCTATTGCCGGCGCCGCTGACGCGGATGAGTTCGGCTGTTCACCTCGAATTCAAGACCGTCGCCGATGACGGCGTGTTCGAGGGCTATGCGAGCCTATTCGACCGCGAGGATCTTGGTCACGACATCATTCAGCAGGGCGCGTTTCGCGACAGCTTAGCGGGGCGTGAGGCGGGCGCCATCAAGATGCTGTTTCAGCATGATCCAGCGGAACCGATCGGCGTGTGGGAAGAAATCCGCGAGGATGCGCGCGGGCTTTATGTGCGTGGCCGCCTGATGACGGCGATTGCCAAAGCGCGCGAGGTGCTGACCTTGATGCGCGCTGGCGCGCTTGATGGTTTGTCGATCGGCTTCAAAACGGTGAAGGCGAAGCGCGACGCGCGCTCCGGTATTCGCCGCATCGAGAAGGTCGACCTGTGGGAGATTTCGATCGTGACGTTTCCGATGTTGCCGGATGCGCGTGTTTCAACAGTGAAACAGCGCGCCTTCGTGGCGTCCGTTCCGACCGAACGCGATTTTGAACGTTGGCTCACGCGGGATGCTGGGTTGACGCGCAGCGAGGCCCGCGCGGTTCTCCGCGATGGCCTCAAAGGCTTGAAGGCTCTGCGGGATGCGGGCTGGGGCTTTGATGACAATGCCGTGCTGGCCGCGCGTTTGCGGGCGGCGGCACGCTTGATGAAAGACGCAACGCACGCTCGTCCGTAGCGCGCCAATCGAACAAGGACAAGATCTATGACTGACACGACCTCGCTTGAAACCAAGAGTGCGGGCGGCGACACCGCGCGCGCGTTTGACGAATTCCTGGAAAGCTTCGAAGCCTTCAAGGACACCAACGACCGCCGCCTTGCTGAAATCGAACAGCGCGGCGCCGCCGATGTGACCACCGCTGAAAAGCTGGCGCGCATCGAGGAGACGCTGGATCATACCCAGAAGCTGTCGAACAGCCTAGCGATCAAGGCGCAACGTCCGCACCTCGCGGGCGCGGCTTTCGATCCGGCGCAGAACCTCGCGCACAATGCGGCGTTCGACGGTTATGTGCGCCGGGGCGATGCGGCGCGTCTCGCCAAGCTCGAAGAAAAGGCGCTGTCGTCGAGCGTCGGCCAGGATGGCGGTTATCTTGTTCCGGCTGAAACGGAAGCCGCCGTCAATCGGGCGCTCAAAGCGATTTCGCCGATCCGCGCGATTGCGGGCATCCGCCAAGTGTCGGGCAATGTCTACAAGCGTCCGTTCGCAACAACGGGCACCGATACGGGCTGGGTTTCGGAAATCGGCGCGCGCGCGAGACCAATACGCCGGTACTCGCTGAGCTGCAATTCCCGACGATGGAGATCTACGCCATGCGGCAGCATCTTCGACGCTGCTTGATGATGCGATCGTGAACATCGACGAGTGGCTGGCCGAAGAAGTGCGCCTCGCATTCGCCGAGCAGGAAGGCAGCGCCTTCGTGACCGGCGATGGCGTCAACAAGCCGAAAGGCTTTCTCACCTACACCGCGGTCGCCAACGCATCGTGGACGTGGGGCAACCTCGGCTACATCGCAACTGGCGTGTCGGCGGCTTTCCCGGCTGCCAACCCCGGCGACAAAATCCTCGATCTGATCTACGCGACCAAGGCGCCGTATCGCGCCAACGGCACCTTCGTGATGAACCGCTCGACGCAATCGGCCATCCGCAAGATGAAGGACGGCCAGGGCAATTACCTGTGGCAGCCGGCGACAACGCCAGGCGAAGCGCCGTCGCTGATGGGTTATGCGGTGGCCGAGAGCGAGGACATGCCGGACATCGCAGCCAACGCGATGGCAATTGCATTCGGCGACTTCTCGCGCGGCTATCTCATCGTCGACCGCGCCGGTATCCGCGTGTTGCGCGATCCGTACTCGGCCAAGCCATACGTGCTGTTCTACACAACCAAGCGGGTCGGCGGCGGCGTGCAGGACTTCGACGCCATCAAGCTGATGAAGTTCGGGGTGAGTTAACGCGCTCACGGTCGCTATTCCGCGCTAACGCGCGGGCGACCCCCGCGGGGGCCGCGCTCGCGCCGTCGCCCGGTCGGGCTCTCGGAGGTTTTCGCGCTCACGGACCTCTAGTCCGAGCGTGGGAGCCGCCGGGTGCCAACAAACAACTTCCTTCGCAGGTTCTCCTCCCGCCTGCGGATGCGTGCGGGGCTGTCGCCGTTGGTGACGGCCCCGCTTCTTTTGAAACCAATCCGTACGCTTCAGGAGTGCGATTATGGCTCTCGTTCTAACGAGTGGACCTGCAATAGAACCTGTCACGATCGCCGAAGCAAAGGCGCATCTGCGGATCGATGACGCGAGTGAGGATGTGTTGCTCTCAAGCCTGCTGCTGACGTCGCGGCTGCACGTGGAAGCGGCGCTCGGCTTGCGCTCATCAATCAAACTTGGATGCTGGTGTTGGACCGCTGGCCCGCTGACGGCAGCATCGAAATTCCCATCGCGCCGTTGCAGGCGGTGACGGCGGTGCGAGTGCGCAACGCCAACGGCACGGCAAGCGTGATCCCTGCCACCAGTTATCTGGTTGATATTGTCTCGAAGCCACCGCGCCTGGTCTGGAATTCCGGCGCTCCTGCGCTACCCGGCCGGTTGGCGAATGGCATCGAGATCGATCTGGCTGTTGGCTTCGGCGATAGCGCGCAAAGCGTGCCGGCGCCCTTGAAGCACGCCATTTTGATGCTGACCGCGCATTGGTATGAGCACCGTGATCCGGTCGAGATCGGCTCTGTGGCGGCGCGGATTCCCGAGGCTGTGTCTGATCTCATTCAACCGTTCCGGAAGATCCGCCTATGAAAGCTCCCGTTACCATTGGCGATCTACGCCATCGCGTGTTGATCGAAACGGCTGCGCGCACTGGCGACGGCGGTGGCGGCGCCGTGCTGACGTGGACAGCAGCCGCGCAGGTTTGGGCGGCGATCTGGACGCGAACGAGTGATGAAACATTCGAAGCCGATCGGATCGCGGGACGGGCGACGCACGATATCTGGATACGCTATCGCAGCGATGTGAAGCCGGAAATGCGCGTGCGCTTCGGCGCGCGGGTATTCGATATTCTCGGTGCTATCGACGTCGAGGATCGCCAACGCTGGCTGAAGTGCCCGGTTGTCGAGCGTGATCTATGACGCACCGACGGGTGGCGCCTGTGCAGCCCGGCTGGATGAAAGACGCCCGCCTGCGCCGGATGATAGCAGAACAGATCCGCCGACGCCGCGCCAAGCGCCGGCACGAAGTGGCCGAGTTCGAGCGCGCCATTCTAAGGGCGCAACGAACGGACGAGACGACATCGTAACAGGAGAGTTTCATGGCAGGAGCCAGCTTCGCGCTTCAAAAGGCGGTGTTTGAAACGCTGACGGCGCATGCCGGTGTCACCAGCGTACTCGGTGGTCCGCGGGTCTATGACGAGGTGCCGCCGCGCGCTGACTTTCCATACCTCACGTTTGGACAGACGACGGAGCGCGACTGGTCAACAGGCACCGAGGGGGGCAGCGAGCATATTCTTACGCTGCATGTCTGGTCGCGGGCGCGCGGGCGCAAGGAGACCGACGACGTGATGGCGGCAACGGAAGCGGCGCTGCACGACGCGGTGCTGACGCTCGACGGGCACCGCCTCATCAATCTGCGGCATGAATCGTCCGATGCGCGCCGCGAGGCGGATGGCGAAACCTATCACGGTGTTGCGCGGTATCGCGCTGTGACCGAGCCTTTGTAGCGAGCACCGAGTACGCGCCTGAGCGCGTTCGACGGCAATCGCAAGACGAAAGAGAGATTTCAAGAATGGCAGCACAAAGGGTAAGGACCTTCTGTTGAAGGTCGATAGCACAGGCGCGGGCGTCTATACGACGGTTGCGGGGTTACGCTCGCGGACGTTTGCGGTGAACGCCGAGGCGGTTGATATCACGCACAGCGAAAGTGCTGGACAGTGGCGCGAACTGTTGGCGGGAGCGGGCGCGAAGTCGGCGCGTATGACCGGCTCGGGTGTTTTCAAAGATGCGGCGTCGGACGCGACGGTGCGCGACTATATGTTCAACGGCATCATTCGAAACTGGCAAGTTGTGGTGCCGGACTTCGGCACGATCGAGGGACCGTTTCAGATTTCGTCGCTCGATTTTTCCGGCCGCCATGACGGCGAAGTCGCCTTTGAGCTGACGCTCGAGAGCGCCGGCGCCCTTAGCTTCATGGCGCTTTGATCATGGCAAACCTGCATCGCGGCGAAATTGAAGCGCGGCTCGATGGAACCGCTTATCGCCTGGTTCTCACACTGGGCGCGCTGGCTGAATTGGAAAGTGCCTTTGGCGACGAAGATATGCTGGCGCTGGCGGCGCGCTTTGAGCGTGGGCGGCTGTCGTCGCGCGATTGCGTGAAGATCATTGCCGCCGGATTGCGCGGCGCGGGCGCTGAGATCACCGACGATGATGTGGCGCGCATGACGGCCGATGGCGGCGTTGCGGGCTTCGTCGATATCGTGGCGCGTTTGCTGACGGCGACGTTTGGCGGCGGAAGCGCTGACGCGGCAAGCGAAGGTCCGGCGGCAGGTGGAGGTGGCGGCGAAGCGCGCGGCCCTTTCCCTGGGACGACGTAATGGCGATGGGGCTCGGCGTTTTATCGCTGCCGCCATCGGTGTTCTGGGCGCTGACGCCGAAAGAACTGGACGCGACTCTGCGCGGCCGCTTCGGCAAGGGCAATGCTATGGCGAGCCTGCCGCGGCGAGAGTTTGACGCCTTGATGCAGCAATATCCGGATTGAGGAGATGCTTATGCCTGACAGTAACGGGATCGTGGATGCAACCAACCCCGACACGTGGACGACGACGCTCAGTCGCACAATCGAGATTGACGCCGATACCACGAAGTTCGAGCGCAAGATCGACGATGCCGAGCGCATGGGCCGTCGCTTTTCGATGAACCTGTTATCGGCATTCGAAGCCGTCGCCTTTAAGGGCAAGAGCTTGAATGATGTGTTCAAGTCGCTGGCGCTGAGCTTGTCGAGCATGGCACTGAAGGCCGCGTTTGCGCCGTTGCAACAGTCGTTCGCGTCGTCGTTCGCCGGAATGTTCAAAGGGCTTATGCCGTTCGCGAAAGGTGGCGTTCTGCAACAGGGCACGCCCGTGCCCTTCGCGCAGGGCGGCGTCATTTCAAGTCCGATTGCTTTTCCGCTGGCGGGCGGACGCACCGGTATTGCTGGCGAACGCGGCGCCGAGGCGATCATGCCGTTGGCGCGCGGGCCTGATGGCCGGCTCGGCATCGTCGCGAGTGGCGGTGGCGGACCTGCGATCACCATCAACATCGCGACGCCGGACATTGAAAGCTTTAACCGCTCGCAGACTCAGGTGGCGGCGATGATCGCGCGGGCGGCGTCGCTGGGTCAGCGCAACCTTTAAGCGCACAGGCGGGCGGCGGCGTCTCCCTGGGCGGAGCCAGCCGCCGCCTTGGCGGATAGACAACCTAGGTGTTCAACATGTCCTTTCACGAAGTCCGTTTTCCGACGGCGATTTCGCGCGGCTCGGTTGGTGGTCCCGTTCGATCAGGTGATCGGCACGGGCAATGGCGTGCTCGAAGACTTTCAACTCAAGAAAGTCTATGGCAGCGCCTTTGCGCCGTGGTCGCGCGCCATCAGCAAGCCGGTTGCGGGGACGGTGACAGTCGCCGTCGCCGGGGTCGAACAGACGGCGGGCACAGATTATGTCGTCAATACCACGTCGGGACTGGTGACGTTTCTGGCGGGCCACATTCCACCAGCGGCTGCGAGCATCACGGCGGGTTTTGAATTTGATGTGCCAGTGCGTTTCGATACCGACAAGCTCGAAGTCAATGTGACGGGCTTTCATCACGGCGCCATTCCCAACATTCCGGTGATTGAGGTGCGGCTATGAAGATACTGCCGGAAGGGCTTCAGGCGCATCTGGCGTCGGGGGCGACGACGCTGTGCTGGTGCTGGCGGTTGACGCGCAACGATGGCGTGTCGTTAGGCTTCACCGACCACGACACCGTGTTGAGTTTCGACGGTACGACGTTTGAAGCGTCGGCCGGGTTTACCGCGAGCGATTTTAAAGACGGCGTTGGCCTATCGGTCGATAACCTGGAAGTTTCAGGCGCGCTGTCGTCGGAGACGCTGACGGATGCGGATCTCTCCGCCGGGCGCTTTGACGATGCCCGCGTCGAGATTTTCCGGGTCAACTGGCAGGACGTCAGCCAGCGACTGCTGATGCGGTCTGGTAGTCTTGGCGAAGTGCGCCGCGCGGGATCGGCATTCTCGGCGGAGATCCGTGGCTTGCAGCATTACCTGCAACAGCCGAAGGGCCGGTTGTTTCAATATACCTGCGACGCCGATCTTGGCGATGCGCGCTGCGGTGTTGATTTGACGGCGACGGCGTATCGCGCGACGGCAACGATTATCGCCGTGGCGACGCCGCGCCGGTTTACGGTTGCCGGGCTGACGAGCTATGCCCACGATTTTCTTTACGCGCGGTCTGGCGGTGTTCACGTCGGGACCGGCGTCTGGCAAAAAAATCGAAATCAAATCGCACGCGAAGATCAACGCGATAACGACCATCGAACTGTGGGCGGATGGCGATGGACCGCCGGCAATCGGCAATACGTTCACGGTAACAGCCGGATGCGACAAGCGCATTGCGACGTGTCGCGCACGCTTTTCCAATGCCGTCAACTTTCGCGGATTCCCGTCGATGCCGGGCAACCAGTATCTGACCAAAGTCGGGCGAAAGTCGTAAGCGATGAAAACGCAATTGAGACGCGACGCGATTGTGCGGGCTGCGCGATCGTGGATCGGCACGCCGTATCACCATCAGGCGAGCTGCAAAGGCGTCGGCGCCGACTGTCTGGGTCTCGTGCGCGGAGTATGGCGCGACTGCTTCGGAAGCGACGTCGAAACGCCCGCCACGATAGCCGCGATTGGGCTGAGGCGAGCGGCATCGAGACGATGCTGATCGGCGCGCCGGTATCTCGTGGAAATCAATCCCTCGCAGTGCGCTGCCGGTGACGTGCTCATTTTCAGGCTGCGAGCAGGATACGTCGCAAAGCACGCGGCGCTTGTCGCGACACGCGGTACGATGATCCACGCCATGGAAGGCGGCCCCGTCTCGGAAGTCGCCTTATCGCCGTGGTGGCGGCGGCGGATCGCGGCGGCCTTTCAGTTTCCTCACCTTCGTTCTGGAGAATAGCCCATGGCAACGCTTGCGCTTGCAGCGGTTGGCGCGGCTGCCGGCAGCGCGCT
The DNA here is from genome assembly GCA_016716675.1 of Hyphomicrobium sp. GTDB lineage: Bacteria > Pseudomonadota > Alphaproteobacteria > Rhizobiales > Hyphomicrobiaceae > Hyphomicrobium_B. The sequence continues at coordinate 134,329 of JADJVG010000001.1, read as the reverse complement.
GCTACCGGCTGGCGTTTCGATCCTGGGGGCGACCCTTACGGGTGCCGCGATCGGATCGCAGGTTGGTGCGCTGGCGGGGTCGTATATCGACAACGCTCTGTTCGGATCGTCCGGGCAAAGCCGCGCCGTCGAAGGGCCGCGGCTCAGCGATCTGCACGTGACAGCATCAACAGAAGGTGCGCCGATTCCGAGGCTCTATGGCCGCGCCCGTCTGGGCGGACAGGTGATCTGGGCGACCGACTTCGAAGAAGTGTTGTTACCTCGTCGCAATCGGCAGGCGGCGGGAAGGGCGGCAGTTTCGGCGGCGGCGCTGAGGCGACGAGCACCGAATATCGCTACTATGCCAACCTGGCGGTGGCGTTGTGCGAAGGGCCGGTGTCGCGGATTGGCCGCGTCTGGGCGGATGGACGCGAGATCGATCTCGCGGGGTTGGCGTGGCGACTGCACACCGGCACAGAAACGGATGACGTCGATAGCTTGATCGCGGCCCGTGAAGGGGCAGGGAATGCGCCCGCGTATCGCGGGGTCGCCTACATCGTGTTTGAACGCATGCCGCTTGCCGCTTATGGCAATCGCGTTCCGCAGTTTTCGTTTGAAGTGTTCCGCAATACGGATGCGGCCGACGCCGACATCAAGGGCGTCGTGCTCATTCCGGGGTCGGGAGAGTTCGTCTATGCGACGGAACCAGTGCGCCAGCAATTTGAAGAAGGTTCAGCGGTCGCCCTGAACGTGCATACGTTGCAAGGCTCCACGGATTGGGACGTGGCGATTGATCAAATGCAGGCGGCGTTACCGAACGCCAAGCAGGTGTCGCTGGTGGTGAGTTGGTTCGGCACGGATCTAAGGGCCGGCAATTGTCAATTGAAGCCCGGCATCGAAGTCGCAGACAAAGTGACGGCGCCGTTGTCGTGGAGCGTCGCGGGCGTTAATCGGGCCAGCGCTTATGTCGTTAGCCAGATCGAGGGGCGTGCGGCCTATGGCGGTACGCCGTCTGATCAGACGGTGATTGCCGCCATTCGCGATTGCACGGCGCGCGGACTGAACGTCACGATGACGCCGTTCATCCTCATGGATGTTGCCGCTTCCGGAATGCGCTGCCGAATCCGTATGGTGGCGCCAGCCAACCGGCGTATCCCTGGCGGGGGCGGATTACGTGTCATCCGGCGGCGGGGCAAGCGGGAACGGTTGATAAGACGGCGGTCGCTGCGTCACAGGTGGCGGCGTTCGTTGGCACGGCGATGCCGGCGCACTTCACGCTCGTTGGCGATACGGTCGTCTATTCGGGGCCGGACGAATGGTCCTACCGGCGGATGATTTTGCATCAGGCTTATTTGGCAAAGGCCGCAGGCGGGGTGAAGGCCTTTCAAATCGGTTCGGAAATGCGTGGGTTGACGGGCGTGCGCTCGAACGCAAGCACGTTTCCGTTCGTGACGGCGCTGATCGCCTTGGCCGCGGATGTGAAGGCGGTTCTGGGGCCTTCCGTGAAGGTTTTCTATTCGGCGGACTGGTCGGAGTATTTCGGGTATCAGCCGGCGGACGGTACTGGGGATGTCTATTTCCATCTCGATCCGCTGTGGGCGTCATCGTCGATTGATGCCATTGGGATCGACGTCTATTGGCCGCTTGCCGATTGGCGTGAGGGGCGGACGCATCTCGACTATCAGGCTGGCTATAGGGCGATCCACGATCTCGGTTATCTGAAAGCCAATGTGCAAGGCGGCGAAGGTTACGACTGGTACTATGCGTCGGAAGGCGATCGCGATGCGCAGGTCAGAACACCGATCACGGATGGTTACGGCAAGCCATGGGTGTTTCGCTACAAGGACATCAAGTCGTGGTGGCTGAACCACCATTATAACCGACCGGCGGGCGTAGAGAGCGCAACGCCAACGGCGTGGGTGCCGCAATCGAAACCGTTCTGGCTGATGGAAATCGGCTGTCCGGCGGTTGATAAGGGCGCCAACCAACCGAACGTGTTCGTCGATCCCAAGAGTGTCGAGAACGCCTTGCCGTATTATTCGCGCGGCGTGCGCGATGATCTGATGCAGCGCCGCTTTGTGCAGGCCTTCATCGAGGCATTCGACTGGACCAAGAGCGGGTATGTGACAGGTCTCAATCCGGTGTCGGCGGTGTACGGCGGGCGCATGGTCAGCCTCGATCATATCCACGTTTATTGTTGGGACGCGCGGCCGTATCCAGCGTTTCCGTTCGAGACGTTGGTGTGGGGCGACGGCGCCAACTGGCCGCTCGGCCATTGGTTGAATGGGCGGCTGGCGAGCGGGTCTCTCGATCAGGTGGTGTCGCAGATCCTCGACGATTACGGATTTGCTGACCGCATTGTCGCCGGGGTTGAATGGCACGGTGCCGGGGTATGTCATCGATCGGGTGATGTCGGCGCGGGACGCGTTGCAGCCGCTCGAACTGGCGTACTTCTTCGATAGCGTCGAGAGCGGCGGCAAAATTCGTTTCCAGCATCGCGGCATGAGCGGGACGCTGGCGGCCTATGCGCCCGATGATCTCCGTTGAACAACGGAACGGCGACGCCCTCATCACATTGACGCGCGGACAGGAGACGGATTTGCCGGCGTCAGCGAAGTTGCGCTTCATGTCGGCGGAAGACGATTATCAGCAGGCCGTTGCCGAAGCCCGCCGACTGACGGGCGCCAGTGGCCGGGTGGCGCAGGCCGACCTGGCGATTGTGCTCGATGACGCGCTTGCCGGACCGATCGCCGAGACGTGGCTGTTCGAAACATGGGCAGCGCGGGAGCGGGCGTCGTTCGCGTTGCCGCCGTCTGCACTGGCGATCGAGCCGGGTGACGTGGTGTCGGTGACGTCGGGTAATCGCACGCGGGCGCTGCGCATCATCGATGTATCGGAGCATGGCGTGCGCGAGATCGAAGCGCGCAGTATCGATTCCGATGTCTACGAACGCGTGGCGCTGCCGGGGCGGACGCCGCCGCCCGCGCCGCCGGTGCAGATCGGATCACCGTCGCTGGCGTTTCTCGATCTGCCGTTGCTTGGAGCAACTGTTGCGCCGGAATCCGGTTACGTCGCGGCTGTGCAGGTGCCGTGGCCTGGAAACGTCGCGGTGTATGCGTCGGCGCAGACCAGTGGCTATCAGTTGAAGGCGTTGGTGGCCGCAGCGGCGACGATGGGGGTGACGCAGAGCGTTCTTGAGCCAGGACCTGAAGGCCGCATCGATTGGCGCGCGGCGTTGCGCGTGAAGCTGACGCACGGCGCGCTGTCGTCGGCGGACAACGTATCGATGTTGGGCGGCGTCAATAGCGCGGCCGTGCGCAATGGCGACGGAGACTGGGAAGTCATTCAATTCCTCAATGCCGTGCTCGTCGATGTGCAGACCTATGAACTGACCGGATTGCTGCGTGGGCAAGGCGGCAGCGAAGTCGCGATGCAGGCAAGCGTTTCAGCCGGTGCGCCCTTCGTTTTACTCGACAGTGCTGTGACCCGTGTGCCTTTGGCATTCGGTGATCTGTGCCTGCCGTTCAACTGGCGGTATGGTCCGGGTAATCGCAGCATCGGCGATCCGTCGTACGTCACGACGGTGCACAGCTATAAGGGCCTGGGGCTGCGTCCGCTGTCGCCGGTGCGCGTGACGGGCGCGCGTGCGTCGGGAGATGTGACGATCACATGGCTGCGCCGGTCGCGCATTGCTGGCGATAGCTGGGAAGTTTCCGAAATTCCTCTTGGCGAAGATAGCGAGCGTTACGAGGTCGATATTCTCGATGGCGCCGTCGTTAAGCGGACGCTGCAGACCGTGACGCCGAGTGCTGTTTATACAGCGGCACAGCAGACCGCCGATTTTGGCGGTGTCCAATCGAGCATCGCGCTCAAGGTCTATCAGATGAGCACGCTGTATGGTCGTGGTGCAGGCCGCGCGGCGACGATCTAGGCGCGCCACGGCGCAGAACAATAAGTGAGGACAGAATGCAACAACCAGCGTGGCTCGCCGCCGCGTGGGCGGAGTTTGGCGTGCGTGAAAAAGCTGGAGCGGCCAATGCGCCGGCGGTGGTTGGCTATCTCGCCGAGTCGGGTCACCGCGAAATCCGCGACGATGCCACCCCGTGGTGCGCCGCATTCGCCGGCGCGATGCTGGCGCGTGCTGGGATTACGCCGAGCGGCTCGCTGATGGCGCGGAGTTATCTGGCGTGGGGCCATGCACTTGATGTTCCGGCATTGGGCGCGTTGGCGATCCTGTCGCGCGGCGCAGATGCGAATGCCGGACATGTCGGGTTCTATCTCGGCGCGTCGGCAAACCGTGTGTTCCTACTCGGCGGCAATCAAAGCGACGCAGTGACGGTCGAAGCGTTCGAGGCGGCGCGCGTGCTCGGCTATCGCTGGCCGTCGTCCGCGAACCGCACGGAAGCCGCACCCGCGTCGCAGCAATCGATGCACGGCATATTTGAGCGCTGCCTGCGTCATGTCTTGGCAATGGAAGGCGGCTACAACGATCCCTATGATCCAGGTGGCCCGACGAATAAGGGCATAACTCTCGGCGTTCTCGCGAAATGGCGCGGCGTAACGGTCGACGCGACGTCGCGCGCCCGCTTGATCGCGGCTTTGAAAGCCATCGACGACGCAACCGTTCGCGACATTTATCACGCGCACTACTGGCAGCCGTCGTCGTGTGGGCTGTTGCCGGACGCGATTGCCGCGATGCATTTCGATGCCGCCGTCAATCATGGCGTCGGCGGAGCGATCCGCCTGCTGCAAGCGGCCCTCGCGGTTGCTGCCGATGGTGAGATTGGCCCGGAAACCTTGCAATCGGCGCGGTCGCAACCGGTGCGCTCGGTCATCGAGCGTTATGCGGCGCTGCGGCGCGCCCGATACCGCGCGCTTCCGCATTTCTGGCGCTTCGGGCGCGGCTGGTTGCGTCGTGTTGATGCAACTGAAGCGCTGGCGCTGGCCATTGCCGGCGATCCCCCGGCTGAGATTGAAACTGCGAAAGGAACAATACCAATGGACCAGGACTTCAAGTTTCCGCTGCCCGGCGAAATTCCGGGACAAGCAATGGCCGGGCAGGACGAGGCGCCACCGGCCGGCAAATGGTGGGGGCACTCAAAAACTGTGTGGGGCGCCTTGATAACGACATTGGCGACCGTGTTGCCGATCATCGGACCGCTGTTCGGCGTCCATCTGCCTGCCGAGGTGATTACCGAGGTTGGCGATCAGGCGCTCGTGGTCATACAGGCGATTGCAGGGCTGTTCGGCATGTTGCTGACGATTTACGGCCGCAGCACTGCGAAGCAGCCGCTCATCCGCCGCGATATCAGCCTGCGGATGTAAACCACTCGATTGAGGCGCGTGTGCAAAGCGCCCGGGACTCGCATAACAAGAACATTCATGGTGCGTTCACGGTGGTGGCGTTAAAATGTTGCAGGCAAGGATATGTCAGCGCATGCAAACCTCCGGGATCTGACTCTGGATCGTCGTCGCGGCCTGGATCGCTGCCGCCTCCGGGTCGACGGCGCACGCGAACGAGTGCCTGTCGGATTGGGGTGCGGCGGGTGAGATTGTGCGCCGCGAAAAGCTGTTGACCGTGCAGCAGCTTACCCAGGACGAGGGAACATTGTTGCCCGGCCAGATCGTTAAGGCGACGCTGTGCAAGGATGGCGACGATTACGTCTATAAGGTTGTCGTCAGAACCGCAGGTGGGGCCCTGAAGACGATTGTGGTTGAGGCCCGCCCGCCAGCGGCGGACGCAATTGAGCCTGCAAAGTCCCGGTAGAAGTTTTGCCACAAGGCCGCTTATAAGGTCGGTACCAGGACAACCCCAATAAGTCAGGTTCCCCGTGCGCGCACTCGTCGTTGAAGATGACAAAGACCTTAATCGCCAGCTGGTCACGGCGCTCGGTGATGCAGGCTACGCGGTCGATACCGCGCATGACGGCGAGGAGGGGTACTTCCTTGGCGATACCGAGCCCTATGATGTTGTCATCCTCGACATCGGCCTTCCCAAGATGGACGGCATTTCCATTCTCGAGCAATGGCGGCGCAGCGAACGCAAAATGCCGGTCATCATACTGACCGCGCGCGATCGTTGGAGCGACAAGGTCACCGGCATGGACGCGGGGGCCGACGACTATCTAGCGAAGCCCTTCCATATGGAAGAACTGCTGGCACGCGTGCGGGCTCAGGTGCGGCGTGCGTCCGGTCATGCAAAGGCAGAAATCGAGTGCGGCCCGCTGCGCCTCGATACCAAGTCGGCGCGCGTGACCTGTGAAGGGCAGCAGATCAAATTGACGTCGCATGAGTTCCGCTTGCTCGCCTATCTGATGCACCACAACGGCCGCGTCGTCTCGCGCACAGAACTGGTCGAGCATCTCTATGATCAGGACTTCGACCGCGACAGCAATACGATCGAGGTGTTTATCGGCCGGTTGCGCAAGAAGATCCCCGTTGATGTCATTCAGACCGTGCGCGGGCTCGGCTATCGCATGAGCCAGGGCGCTGATGAGGTTTAACTCACTCGCTTTTCGATTGTTTGCGACGTCGGCGGCGTGGACGCTGCTGGTGTTGCCGCTGGCGGGATATCTGATCTATTCGCTGTATCGCGATGACGTGCAGTTGTCGTTCGACGCCCAGCTTAAAAAGTTGCTGACTGCGCTCGCTATCGACAGCATGAACACCACGGGCGACGCTCCCGTGCCGCCGCAGAACCTCTATGAACCGCTGTTCGAGGTGACAAATTCCGGTTGGTATTGGCAGGTTCGACCAATCGACGGAGCGCCGGGGCGTACGCTTGTCTCACCATCGCTGGCGTCCGCTATCCTGCCGTCGCCCTACGCTAAGAAGTTTCCGACCGACAACACCGGCACACGTTGGATGAACGTGCCGGGGCCGACGGGCGAAACGATCCGAATTCTCGAAGTCATCGACACGCCGGGCCACGAGCCCGACAAGACCAAATACTCAGTGATCGTTGCAGGGCCGCTTAATTGGCTGGAGGCAACGGTCGCCAAGTTTCGCAACAGGTTGACGACGGCACTGTCGCTGTTCGGCCTGGGGTTGATGGCTGTCACGCTCTTTCAGGTTCGCTTCGGTCTGCTACCTCTGCGCCGCATTGAGAAGGGCTTGACGAGCATCCGCTCGGGGGAAGCTTCAAAACTAGAAGGCCAGTTGCCGGCCGAGATCGAGCCGCTGCAAAATGAATTGAATGCGCTGATCCAATCGAACAACGAGATCGTCGATCGCGCCCGCACGCAGGTGGGTAACTTAGCACACGCCCTCAAGACGCCGCTGGCGGTGATCACCAACGAAGCTCGCGAGGACAAATCACCGTTCGCGGTAAAGGTTGCTGAGCAGGCGCAAATCATGCGCGATCAAGTCGGACACTATCTAGATCGAGCCCGCATGGCAGCGAGCGCCGGCGCAATCGGCCGTGTGACGCCTTTCGAGGCAACCGCCGATCCGCTCGTTCGGGCGCTTGAGCGCATCAATCGCGACAAGGGCATCGCCATCTACCTGCAGGTTGCGGCGGGTGCGAAATTCCAGGGCGAAAAGCAGGACCTGGAAGAGATGCTCGGCAATCTGCTCGACAACGCCTGCAAATGGGGGCGCAAGCGCGTCCAGCTCAAAGCTGTGATTGTTGCGCCGGACGGCAAGGTGCGCGCGAAACGGCTTGTGGTGACCGTGGAGGATGACGGACCGGGCTTGAGCGCGGAGCAACGCGCCAAAATCGGCAAGCGCGGCATGCGGCTGGACGAGACCAAGCCGGGTTCGGGTCTTGGGCTATCAATTGTCAGTGACCTTGCCACCTCATACCGTGGCAGCATGTCGCTGGATGCGTCACCGCTCGGCGGACTGCTGGTTCGGTTGGAGCTTCCCGCCGTCTGACGGCAACAGCGCGGTAAAAAACAGTGCTGCAACGCATCGGAGACGGCTGTTTGTCTGATATTTGCCCGAATCACTGTGGAAATCTGCCTTGCCGTGCCCATAATCTCATCGTAGCCCTTCACTCAAGGACTGCGCGTAGTCATGGCAGCCGGTGACGTTGGATTTCTCAGTGACGGGGTTTGTCATGCGCAGCTTGGGCCTTTTGGTCGTTTTACCGGTGTTTGCGGGGCTTTCAGCCTGCAGCAGCAATGACGGCGGGATTTCCAAGTCCGACAGCGGCATGGTGCTCGGCGGCGTTGCCGGCGGCATCGTCGGCAATCAGATCGGCAAGGGCCGCGGCAACGTTCTGGCGACGGTCGCCGGTGCGGTTGTCGGTGGGTTGGTTGGCAGCGAAATTGGCCGCACGCTCGATGCCCGTGATCGTCAGCTCGCCCAGGAAGCTGAGTTTGAAGCCTTGGAGCGTGGCCAGTCAGGCGTCTCGCGCCAGTGGCGCAACCCGGATAATGGCCGCTACGGCGAAATCGTGCCGAGCAAGCCCTATAAGCGTGGCAGCGAAGATTGCCGCGATTTTACCCATACGGTCTATATTGATGGCCGTCCCCAGCAGATGCGTGGCACGGCCTGCCGTAATCCTGACGGCACCTGGCAAAACGTCGCCTAGGCACGATTGGCAGCGATCCGCCTGAATTTATTTGTCGGGTATAGCCGCGACACATGATCCTTAATTTGGCATGTGTGCTTGCGCGCCGCTTAGTCCAATTCTATGGGCTGAGATGAAGGTCGAAAGCGCGGCTTGCTGGCGGTGACGTCCGCCATTACATCACGCGCAGACATCTGGATTGAGTGTCGTTTGTGCCGGTTTTAGAGTGCCGGCCCAAGGGCAGCTCCCGGGAGAGCGCATAGGCGATGATTTTTTGGATTTTGGTCGCGCTTCTGTCTGCCGTCGTCACCTACGTCGTGACGCGCCCGCTGATGCAGCCGGCTGACGCGCTGCCTGATGCGTCTGACGCGGACATCGCAGTTTATAAAGACCAACTTACAGAAATCGATGCCGACGAAGCACGCGGTGCCATCTCGACATCGGAAGCCGAAGCCGCCCGCGCGGAAGTCGGGCGGCGCGTGTTGCGCAAGACGGACCGGAAATCGGCCGCGCAACCGCAGGCCCTGACGGGGGCATTTACGAAGCCAATTCATTTGGTAACGACGCTTGCGCTGCCGCTCGCGAGTGTTGCACTCTATATGACCTTCGGCGCACCCGGACTGCCAGGAGAGCCGCTCGCGACGCGGGTTGCCGCTCCCGTCAGTGGCGCCAACACGGATGACCTCATTGCCAAGGTTGAAGCGCGCTTACGGTCTCATCCTGAGGATGGCAAGGGTTGGGATGTGATTGCGCCGGTCTATCTGGTGCAAGGCAAATTTGTTGACGCGGCCAATGCTTTCGCGACGGCCATGAAAATACTGGGTGAGAGCCCGCGGCGCTTGCAGGGTTTTGCCGAAGCGCGCATCCGCGCCGAAAACGGCGTGGTGCCTGATGACGCGCGTAAAGCCTTGCAGACCATGCTGGCGGCTAATCCGAAGGATGTTGAAACGCGCATCTGGCTGGCGCTCGCGAAAGAACAGGACGGCAAGTCGGCTGAAGCAGCTGCCGACTATCGCGCCTTGCTTGCCGAGGCACCGGCCGATGCCGAATGGCGTGGTGTCATTCAACAGCGCCTGACGCGGCTCGAAAACCCGAAGGCGGCGGCGACCGATCCGGGCGCTGCGACCGCCGCCGGCATCTGGTGGCCCGACAGCCGCAGAGATGGCCGCAGCGCAGAAAATGACGCCGGAAGAACGCGTCGCCATGATCGATAAGATGGTCAATGGATTGGCTGAAAAACTGAAGACCAATGGGCGCGATAAGGACGGCTGGCAGAAGCTGATCCGCGCCTATCAGATGCTGGGGCGCAAGGACGAGGCTGTGAAGGCCGTTGCGAGTGCCAAGGCAGGCCTTGCCGGAGACGACGGCGCGGTGCGCGAGATCGAAGATTTTGCGAAAGCGCTGGGCGTCGGCAGTTGATTGCCGCGCGGATCGTGACAACACGAGGATCGGTAGTGAAATGACACGGAAACAGAAGCGCGGCGTGATGATCGGAGCGGGCGTCGCGACGCTGGCGCTGGCCGCGATCCTTGTGCTGTTCGCGATGAAAGACTCGATCGTGTTCTTCCATACGCCGAGCGATATTGCTGAAAAGCACATCCCCGCCGGGCAACGTATCCGCCTCGGCGGTCTGGTCGCCGACGGCTCGGTCCAGCGTGGCCAGGGCACGACGGTGACATTTAAGGTCACCGACACGCTAAAGGATATTCCAGTCGCCTTCACTGGCGTCTTGCCAGATCTGTTCCGGGAGGGGCAAGGTGTGGTGGCGGAAGGCAAGCTCGATGCGAATGGCGTGTTTGTCGCCGACAGCGTGCTTGCCAAGCACGACGAGAATTACATGCCGGCCGAAGTGAAGAAGTCGCTCGAAGAGCGCGGCGTCAAGCTCGGCAACAGTGCCCACCCTGAGGGCGCGACAAAGCCGTAATCGTCATCAGAGAGGCGTGCCGCCGTGATCGTTGAATTCGGACATTTCGCTTTGATCCTGGCGCTGCTGGTTGCAGCGTTTCAGACGGTTGTTCCATTCGTCGGTGCGCGCCGCCGCGATGCCCGATTGATGAATGTCGCGGAACCCGCCGCGATTTCGCAGTTCATCCTGCTCGCCATGGCATTCGTTGCCTTGATGCACGCTTACGTGACGAGCGATTTCTCGGTCGCCAACGTCGCTGCCAATTCGCATTCGACAAAGCCGATGCTCTACAAGATCTCGGGCGTGTGGGGAAACCATGAAGGCTCGATGATGTTGTGGGTTCTCATCCTCGCGCTGTTCGGCGCGGCGGTGGCGCTGTTCGGCAATAACCTGCCGCCGACGATGAAAGCCACCGTGCTTTCGGTGCAGGCGTCGATCGCGCTGGCGTTCCTGCTGTTTATCCTTTTGACTTCCGATCCGTTCCTACGCCTAAACCCGGCGCCTGCCGATGGCAACGGCTTGAACCCGATCCTTCAGGACCCGGCGCTCGCGTTCCATCCACCGTTTCTCTACACCGGGTATGTCGGCTTCTCGATTGCGTTCTCGTTTGCGATCGCTGCTTTGATTGAGGGGCGTATCGATGCAGCCTGGGCGCGCTGGGTGCGGCCGTGGACACTGGCCGCCTGGATGTTTCTGACCATTGGCATCGCGATGGGTTCGTGGTGGGCCTATTACGAACTGGGCTGGGGTGGATGGTGGTTCTGGGACCCGGTTGAGAACGCTTCGTTCATGCCGTGGCTTGCTGGTACGGCGCTGCTGCATTCGGCGCTCGTTATGGAAAAGCGCGAGGCGCTGAAAGTCTGGACGATCCTGCTCGCCATCCTGACCTTCTCATTGTCGCTGATGGGCGCATTCATCGTGCGCTCGGGCGTGCTGACATCGGTGCATTCGTTTGCCGTCGATCCGGCGCGCGGCGTCTTCATTCTCGGTATTATGGTGCTGTTCACGGGCGGCGGATTGGCTCTGTTTGCGCTACGCGCCAAGGAGATGCGCATCGGTGGGCTTTTCCAGCCGATTAGCCGTGAAGGCACGCTGGTTTTCAATAACCTGCTGCTGGTGACGAGTACCGCGACAGTGTTGATCGGTACGCTCTACCCGCTCGTCCTCGAAGGCTTGACGGGTGAGAAAATCTCAGTCGGCCCGCCGTTCTTCAACATGACCTTCGGGCCGATCATGGTGCCGCTGTTGCTGGCGCTACCGTTTGGGCCGCTTCTGGCGTGGAAGCGCGGTGACCTGTTGGGCGTGTCGCAACGCTTGGTGTTTGCGATTGTGGGCGCTCTGCTGTTGGCCGCTGTCGCGTATGCCATGTTCAATCGCGGCCCATCGCTGGCGCCGTTCGGCATTGCGCTCGGCGCTTTCGTGATGCTTGGCGCCGTGACCGAATGGGCGACGCGCATTAAACTCGGCGCGGCGCCGCTTGATGAAGTCGTGCGCCGGGCGACCAATCTGCCGCGATCGAATTACGGCACGCTGCTCGCACACTTCGGCGTCGGTCTGATGGTGGTCGGAATCGTCGGCACCACGGCTTACCAGGAAGAGCACATTCTGGTGATGAAGCCAGGCGAGAGCCTTGCGATTGCCGGTTACGATGCGACGTTCACCGGTGTTAAACCGCAAAGCGGCCCCAACTATCGCGAAGACATCGCGTCTTTTGATATTTCGCGCGGCGGCAGCGTGGTCACGACGCTTGCGCCGTCAAAGCGGCTGTATGATGCGCCGCCGCAGCCGACAACGGAATCCGGCATTCTGGCGTCGTGGCTTGGCGACCTTTATATCGTCATCGGCGATCAGCAGGCTGGCACAGATGGTTACGCCGTCAGGGCGTATTTCAATCCGCTGGTCCGCTTCATCTGGATCGGTGCGCTGATCATGTTTATCGGCGGCGGCATCTCGTTGTCGGATCGGCGTTTGCGTGTGGGCGCACCGGTCAAAAGCCGGCGGGCCACCGTCGTGGCGGCGGAGTGAGGATACCGTGAAAGTGTTTCACACCGTCTTGAGATTGCTGATGGTAGCGGTGCTTGCGCCGCTGATGGCGCTTGCCGCTCATGCCGTGCAGCCCGATGAAATTCTCGCTGATAAAGCTCAGGAGCATCGGGCGCGTTCGATCTCGGCGGGGCTGCGCTGCCTCGTGTGCCAGAACCAGTCGATCGATGATAGCGACGCGCCGCTTGCCCGCGATCTACGGTTGCTGGTTCGCGAACGCATCACGGCGGGTGATAGCGATAGCGCGGTCGTTGATTACATCGTGGCGCGCTATGGCGAGTTTGTGCTGCTGCGGCCGCCGATGAAGTCTTCGACGCTGATACTTTGGCTGTCGCCGTTGGTTCTGCTGCTTGCCGGCATTTGGCTCGGCCGTAAGGTGATGCGGGGTGGCGGCACGCTTGAGAAACCGGCGCCGTTGAGTGACGCGGAACAAAAGCGTCTGGCGGAGATTCTCGCGACTCCGCAACAGGGCAGCGAACGCTAGGGCTGGCGTCTGCTGGTCGCGTCGCGTATTGGCACAAGGCTCATGATTTGCGGGGCGCGGTTCTGGTGCCAGCGCTCAAGATCCGTGATGAGATGCTGATCCAGGCTGCCCGAGACCGGCGCACCCTGTTGTTCTTCAAACTGTTTGACGGCGGTAATCAGCGCGGTCGAGACGCTGCCGCTAATGACACCACGATACAGGCCTGCCGTGCTGAGAAGCTGTTGCACGCGGCGGATCGCGGCGCGGCTCGTTAAGGGCTGACGGTCCGTCAATTCGGCAATGGCTGTCGCGATTTCCGGAATGGCAATGGCGGTATTGGCAATTGGCACTCCGCGTTCGGCGTCAGGCGACGACGTGCGTGCGGTTGGAACGGAGCGCGCGCGGACGTAGGTTCCGACGTTCAGCGCCACAACCTCGGGACCGACTGGCGTATTGATCAGAAGCGGCGAGCCGGATGATCCGCCGCCCGTATCGCAGGTATGGAATAAAATGCTGTCAGGCGCCAAGAAGTCCCGCGAGATCGCCGACTGGCTAATCGTGTGCAGCTGATTGTCTAAGACGCATGGGCCACCCCTGTGCAGCTTTGCATCCGAGAGGTCTGCATGGACCGCCACTTGATAGATCTCGCCGCGTGCAGCGGCTTGCATGATTTCGGCCGATGATTTTGTTGTCATCGCCAAGCCACCGGCCTTGCAGACGGGCTGATCGAGTTGCGCCACGGCCCAATCTTCGGCGGCACCGATGGGCGGCATAACCGCCAATCGGCGGGTGCCGGAAATGACGTGCTGGCTTTGGTTTGCAATGGCGCGTCCGGCAATGGCGGTGCCGGCATCGAAGAGCGTGGATTCAGCGAGCTTGAATCTGAGGGCGCGCAGCTTCGGCCCCGGCGTGGCGGCCGTGCCAAACAGGCAATGACTGGCGGTCGCGATCATATCGGGTGCGACGCAGAACGCCGTGCAGAATGAGCCGTTATCGGTTGCCGTCAGCGTGCCTATTTTCTGCTCGAGGGCGGCATCGTGGGTATCGAGGCGTGTGCGCTCATCGGTGCCGAAAACGGCGGCATCGGCGGAGCCGGAAAAGACGAAAATGGCGACGAGCGACAGAAGCAGCGCGGCAATCATCCGAACCACATGAAATGCGTGCAGGGGAGCGGTTTGGAGCATGGTGATTTTGACGACCCCTGGCGGTGCCCGTGGGGTCAGTCCTCCGACATTACCAACAGTTAAGACGGCCGAAAGGCTGCGGTAATCCGGCGCCCCTTAACTCAATCAACAAGGCTCAACGTGCCTGTTTCAGATTGGAGATCTCGGGATGCGCTCTTCCCCACGTCATTCGGCTACTTTCAAGAGGCTCTCAGCAAAGAACGGGCCAGCGCTCGTGGCACTGCTTGCAGCAGGCGCTATCGGCCTGGGTTTCAACAGTTTGACGGTGCCGGTGCGCGCCGAGGCGCAAACCGCTGAGACCGTCGCGACGCCGTTCGGGCGCGCGCCGCTGTCGTTCGCGGACCTCGTCGACAAGGTTAAGCCGTCGGTTGTGTCAGTTTCGGTCGTCAACGATGGTGGCGCAGCGAAGGTTGCCGACAAGGATGACGGCGAAGGCAAGGGCCGCGGTCCGGGCTTCACGGTTCCCGATCTGCCGCCCGACCACCCCCTGCATGACTTCTTCAAGAACCTGCCGAAGGAATTCGGTCAGGGGCAGGGTGACGGCGGCGGCAAACCCAAATTGGTTCAGGGCCAGGGTTCGGGCTTCGTGATCTCGTCCGATGGCTATGTGGTGACCAACAATCACGTGATCGATGGCGCAACCAAAATTCAGGTGCAGTTCGACGACAATCGCCTTGGCGAAGGCTCGAAGTACGATGCCAAGCTGATCGGCACCGATCCGCGCACGGATCTCGCACTGATCAAGATCGAGAGCGAAAAGACGTTCCCGGCCGTGAAGCTTGCTGAAAAGGAAGCGCGCGTCGGCGATTGGGCTTTGGCGGTCGGTAATCCGTTCGGCCTCGGCGGAACGGTTACGGCGGGTATCGTGTCGGCGCTTGCGCGTGACATCGGCTCCGGCCCCTATGACTACCTGCAGATCGACGCCGCCGTGAACCGTGGCAACTCGGGCGGTCCGACGTTCAACCTCGATGGCGACGTGCTCGGCGTCAACACCGCGATCTTCTCGCCGTCCGGTGGCAACGTCGGTATTGCGTTCGCGGTGCCGGCCAAGACGGTTAGCGAAGTCGTCAAGCAGTTGAAGTCCGGCCGTACGGTCAGCCGTGGCTGGCTCGGCGTTAAAATCCAGAACGTTGATGAAGACACCGCTGCAAGTCTCGGCCTATCAGAACCGCGCGGCGCGCTCGTTAGCGAAGTGACGGCATCAGGCCCGGCTGCCGAAGCTGGTCTGAAGCCGCAGGATGCGATCCTTCAGGTCAACGCCGACAAGGTTGCCGACAGCCGTGATCTTGCACGCAAGATCGCCGAGTTCGCTCCTGACACGACCGTCGATGTGAAGGTCTGGCGCAACAACGCCGAAAAGACACTGAAGGTGAAGCTCGGTCTGTTCCCGAACACACCGGAAGCAGTTGCCAAACTCGGCCAGAGTGAGTCGCAGCCGGACAAGTTGTCGTTGGAACTCAGCCAGCTCGGCTTAACGCTGATGCCGGCCCGTAACGGCGGCCCGAAGGACGGTGTTGCGATCGCGGAAGTTGATCCGTCGTCGGATGCGGCTGAGAAAGGCTTGAAGCCGGGCGACATCATCCTCGAAGTTTCCGGTCAGCAGGTGGCGGTTCCCGACGACGTGGTGGCCGGCGTTAAGAAGGCCCAGGAACTGAAGCGCAGCGCAGTTCTGCTGCATATCAAGAGTGCTGATCAGAAACGCTTCGTTGCGGTGCAGCTCAAAGACAAGAAGGGCTAATACGGCCGCTTCTGGCACAGTGAGCTGACGATTGGCTTGAAATGGGGCGGCGTCTTCACCAAAGGAAGAGGCCGCCTCGACCTTTTCAAGCGTTCCCGCTAAACAGTCTGCTCTAGAGGACGCGTGATTTGCAGGCGGATGAGACATTGACGATGCGTGTTCTGGTGATTGAGGATGATCGCGAAACCGCGCAGTTCCTCCAAAAATCGCTCAAGGAAAGCGGCCACAGCGCCGACTTGGCGAACGATGGCGAGACCGGCTTGAGTCTTGCCGAGGACGGTACGTACGACGTTTTGATCGTCGATCGAATGCTGCCGTTGCTCGACGGACTTTCAGTTATCAAGACGCTGCGCGCCAATGGCAACCGTACGCCGGTGTTGATCCTGTCGGCACTGGGCGAAGTTGATGATCGCGTCAAAGGATTGCGCGCCGGTGGCGACGATTATCTGACCAAGCCTTACGCCTATTCCGAACTACTCGCGCGCGTCGAGGCGCTGGGACGGCGCACCGTGCCGGAAGAACAGCAGACGCGTTATACGGTCGGTGATCTCGTGCTCGACCGGCTGTCGCATCGCGTGACGCGCGGCGGCGAGCATATTCTGTTGCAACCGCGCGAATACCGTCTCCTCGAATATCTCATGCAGCATGCTGGTCAGGTCGTGACGCGCACGATGCTACTCGAACATGTTTGGGATTATCACTTCGATCCGCAAACGAACGTCATCGACGTGCACGTCTCGCGGTTGCGGGCAAAAATAGACAAGAGCTTTGATAAGCCGCTACTTCATACAGTGCGCGGCGCGGGATATACGCTTCGTGACGGCGCTGTCTGAAAAGTTTTTCAAGATCTTTTCGACGACGGCGTTCAGATTGACCGCCGCTGCGGTCATCGCGTTGCTCTTGGCGGCGGCGCTGTTGACGGGCTTGCTGTTTCGGCAGGCCAATTCAATCCTCACCGAACAGGTTCTCGCAGCGCTGCGCACCGAAGCCCAGTTGCTGCGCACAGATGCGATGACGGGCGGTATGCCGAACTTGACCGCCAAGGTCGCCGCGTTGAGCGTGCCCGACGGTCCGGGCTTGTATTTCCTTACCGACCAGACCGGCGCCAAGGTTGCCGGCAACATCAACCGGCTGCCCCCCGAAATCGCGACTTCGCCGCAGGGCGGCGTATTTCGCTATAGTCCGGCAGCGAGCGGCTCCGGCGTTGCCGAACGACTGGCGGTTGCGATCCCGGTCGAAATCGGTGGCGGCAATACGCTGCTCATTGGCCGCGACATCGAAGAGCAACGCGCCTTTGCAGATGCGATGAAGCGGACGTTCCTGATCGGGTTCGGCACGCTGTCGCTGCTCGGCTTGATCGGCGGATTGGCGATTAGCCGCTTTACCCTCAACAGATTGGAATCGATCACCTCCACGAGCCGCTCGATCATGGAGGGTGATCTTTCGCGTCGCGTGCCGCTGGATGGCAATGGTGGGGAATTGGATTCACTGGCGCAGAACCTCAACGACATGTTGGACCGCATTGAAGGCTTGATGAGCGGTCTGCGCGAGGTGTCTGACAACATTGCGCACGATCTCAAAACGCCGCTCAACCGGCTGCGCAATTCAGCGGAAGCGGCTTTGCGTGATCCGCGCGGAGAAGAAGGCTATCGCGAAGGTCTCGAACGGACCATCGAGAAAGCCGACGACCTGATCAAGACGTTCAACGCGCTGCTGCTGATCGCGCGGCTTGAAGCGGGGCCGCTGCAAGACAGCCTTGAACAGTTTGACCTCGGCGCGCTCGTCGATGATGTCGCGGAACTTTATATGCCAGCGGCCGAGGAAGACGGCTTCGATCTGACGGTCGAGACCGAGAAGGGTGTGACCGTCATGGCCAATCGCCAGTTGATCGGCCAGGCGATCGCCAACCTCATCGATAACGCGATTAAGTATTCGCGCGTCAGCACGGCGAACGGAGCGATCCGCGTTACGGCAGCACGCCTCGGCGACGCCGCGGCAATCTCGGTTGCCGACCGCGGGCCCGGCATTTCCGAGGTCGATCGGCAGCGCGTCCTCAAACGCTTCGTGCGGCTTGAGGAAAGCCGGACCAAACCGGGCACCGGCCTGGGCCTCAGCCTCGTTGCTGCGGTAGCGCGGTTGCACCACGGCGAAATTCGGCTTGCAGACAATGAACCAGGCTTGAAAGTCGACCTGATCCTGTCGGAACGTGTTGTTATGCATCAGACCAAGGGGCAACGCAGCGGTGACGGTCTCGCGCTTGTTGCGGCAAAGTGAGGACATGACAGTCGATTCTTCAGCAGTCTTTGCGGCGCGGGTAACGGAAGCGCCCGTCAGTGGTGTGGCAGATGCCAGTGGCCTGTCGCGCGGCGCGGCCGACCTTCAGGCGCTCAACCATGAAGGGGCGAGCGACGCGCTTCGGCAGGTGCTTACTGATAAGCGTATCGCGGCGCTCATCGGCGGCACTCTGCAGTGGTCGACGTATCTCGCGCAGTTGATCCAGCGCGATCCCGCGCGGTTGCAGAGCATTCTGACGAGCGTGCCGGAAACGCGCTTCGTCGATATGACGGCCAAGCTGTACGCCGATATGGCCGCTATCAGCGATGACGCCACCGCAAAGCGCTGTCTTCGGGCGTACAAGAATGACGTGGCCTTGATGACGGCGCTGGCCGATATCGGCGGCGTCTGGCCGGTTATGACGGTTACGCGCGTGCTCTCTGAAGCCGCCGACGCGGCCGTCAGCTCGGCCGTTCGTTATCTGTTTCGGATGGCGGCGACACGCGGGCAGTGGTCGCCGCTTGACGCGGCGGAACCGGAAAAAGGGTCAGGGTATTTCGTGCTTGCGATGGGTAAGCACGGCGCCTTTGAGCTCAACTATTCCAGCGACATCGACCTGATCGTGTTCTTCGACCGTGAACTGGCCCGCGTGACCGGCGACAAGGACGTGCAATCGTTCTACGTGCGGCTCACCAAGGATCTCGTGAGCTTGCTGGAAGACCGCACGGCGGACGGTTATGTGTTCCGCACCGATCTGAGGTTGCGCCCGGATGCAGGCGCGACGCAGGTGGCGCTATCGACCGTTGCCGCGCACGGCTATTACGAAACCGTCGGCCAGAACTGGGAACGCGCGGCGATGATCAAGGCGCGGTGCTGTGCGGGCGACATCGACGCCGGAAATGCCTTCCTTGATGAACTTGCGCCGTTTATCTGGCGCAAATATCTCGACTTCGCGGCGATCACCGACGTCCACGCGATGAAGCGGCAGATCCATGCGCATAAAGGCATCGGCGGCATTACGGTGCTCGGCCAGAACGTCAAGCTCGGGCGGGGTGGCATCCGCGAGATTGAGTTTTTTGCTCAGACACAACAGTTGATCGCGGGCGGCCGCCAACCCGATCTCAGAACCAAGGCGACGCTCGATACTCTGAATGCGCTTGAAGCGCGCGGCTGGGTGAAGCCGGATGTGCGCGGCGAACTGGAAGTCGCCTACAAGTATCTGCGCCGGCTCGAGCATCGTCTGCAGATGGTGGCCGATGAGCAGACCCACGATATGCCATCGACCGAAGAAGGCTTAGAGCGCATCGCCCGCTTCGCCGGATACGAAAATGCGGAAGCGCTATCCAAGGAGTTGGTGGCGACGCTTGAGACGGTCGAACGCCACTATGCGGGATTGTTCGAAGACGCGCCCGAGCTGACGCGGGCCGGCAGCAACATGGTGTTCGCGGGCGCGACCGACGATCCGCGCACGATCGAAGAGCTGGCGCGGCTTGGCTATTCGCAGCCCGGGCAAGTACTGGCCATCGTACGTGGCTGGCACCACGGCCGCACGCCGTCCGTGCGCTCGGCGCAGGCACGCGAACGCTTGACCGAGGTGCAGCCGCTGTTGATAGCAGCGCTTGCCGATACCGTTGACCCTGATGCGGCAATCGCGAGTTTCGACAATTTCTTGGCCGAATTGCCCGCTGGCGTGCAGCTGTTCTCGCTGCTCAAGGCCAACCCATCGCTGATGCAGCTCATCGCGAGCATCATGGGATCGACGCCGCGACTGGCGCGCATTCTGTCACGGCGGCGGCGCTTGCTCGACGCGGTGCTCGATCCGCAATTGCTGAGCACCGATATTGATGCCGATGAGCTGGATGCGCTGCTTGCGCGGGAATTTCGCGAGGCGCGTTCGAAGCTGCCGGAAGACCCGATGCAGGACATCCTCGATACCGCCCGCGTCATCGGCAGCGAGCAGTCGTTCCTCGTTGGCATCAGGGTGTTGTCGGGGCGCGTGACGGCGGCTGAAGCGGGTGCCTCCTACGCGCTCATTGCCGAGCGGCTGATGGCGGCGCTGCTGCGTGAAGTGCAGCGCTCGTTTGAATCCGAACATGGCCGCCTTCCGGGTGGCGAAGCCGTCATCGTTGCCATGGGCAAACTCGGCGGCCGCGAGATGACGGCGTCGTCCGACGTCGATCTGATTTTGATTTACGATTGCGCGCCTGAAGCCGTGCAGTCCGATGGCCGCCGTCCGCTGGCGCCAAGCCATTATTACGCGCGCCTGACGCAGCGGTTTATTGCGGCGCTTTCGGCGCAAACCGCCGAGGGGGCGCTTTACGAAGTCGATATGCGGTTGAGGCCGTCGGGCCAGAAGGGCCCTGTTGCGACGCGGCTGTCGAGTTTCGTCGATTATCAGAATAGCGAAGCCTGGACGTGGGAGCACTTAGCGCTGACCCGGGCGCGCGTCATCGCCGGGTCGTTCCGGCTCCAGGATCAGGTCGATGAGTCTATCCGGTCGGTGCTGACCAAGCCGCGTGACCGGGCGCAGGTTGCCGCCGACGTGCGCGACATGCGCCAGCGCATCGCCGCGGATAAAGGCACGACCGATATCTGGAATTTGAAACAGGTTCGCGGCGGTCTCGTTGATCTCGAATTTATTGCCCAGTATCTGCAACTTGTGACGGCCGCGCAGCATCCGTCGGTTCTCGATACCAACACGCTGGCGGCGCTTGGAAAGCTGTCCAAGGCCGGGGCGCTGGGCGCAGATCAGTGCGCGAAACTTACCACCGCTGGTCACCTGATCCACGATCTGACGCAGATCCTGCGTCTCAGCCTCGATCACGGGTTTGACCCCAAAACTGCGCCGGAAGGCCTGAAACAGCTGCTCGCCAGAGCCGGCGGTGCCGAAACGTTCGAGGATCTGGAAACCCGCCTCAGGGCCCTGCTGGCCGGGGTTCACGCGGCATTTGACGCGCTTATCCTCTAGACTGCGACGGAAATTGCGACCCTGCCCGTTCCATAATCAACACGCGTGGATTGGCGGCGGACGGGTGCAGGCCGTGACGATGAGACGGGCTCAGGTATGCTGAGGGGTGCGGTGGCAGCGTCGCGACTGGATAGCACTGGTGGCCGCACGGATGCTTCCGCGCAGGCGCACCCGGCAGCGGGCGATGAGACCGATTTGGTCCAGCGCTCCGCGGGCGGCGATGCCTCCGCTTTCCGGACGCTGACCGAGCGGCATCTGGCGTCCGTCACCGGCATCGCACGGCGCATGTTGCGCGACGATGCGGAGGCCGAGGATGTGGCGCAGGAAGCCTTCTTGCGGCTGTGGCGGTCTGGCACCTCGTTGGAAATTGGCGCTGCCGGCGTAAAGCCGTGGTTGCGCCGGGTCGTCTCGAACCTGTGCATCGATCGGGTGCGTGGGCGGCAACGCTTATCGGTGGTCGAGGAGCTTCCCGAAGTTCCAGAAGCTCCCCGGCAACTGGCAGCACTGGAAGAGAAAGATTTGCAGCGCCGGGTCGATGCGGCGCTGAAGACACTTCCCGAACGGCAACGGCTGGCGCTGACGCTGTTCCACTATGAAGGTATGAGCCAGATCGAGGTTGCGAGCGCGATGGGGATTTCGGACGAAGCGGTGGAATCGCTGCTTGGCCGTGCGCGGCGGCACCTCAAGGCGCAGTTGCAGGCGGAATGGAAAGCCATGCTGGTCGATACCGGCACGGAAGACTTCGGGGCGTTTGAGAGATGCGTGAGATGCAGAATCAGAAGCAGCTTTTCGATCTGCTCGACCGGACGCTGGAAACATACGGTGGCGATGCCGCGCGTTGGCCGGCGGGTGCGCAAGCGAAGTTGTCGGCGTTCGTTCGTGACGATGCGGAAGCGCAACGCAGGATCGCTGACTATCGCGCGCTCGATCAGGTGCTCGGCTTCGCGCCAAAGATCAGTGACGCGCGTCATGCCGCGTTGGCCGATCAGATCGTGTCGCGCGCCATGCGCCAGCCGCGCACTGTCGTGTCGGCGGACGTGGTGGCGGCGCCGACGCGCAGCGTGCCGGGCAAGGCGCGCATCAGCCCGTGGCGCAACCAAGCGCTGACGGCAGGCGCGCTCGCCGCATCTCTTTTGCTTGGCATTCTCGCCGGACAAGAACACAACCGTTGTAACCCTCGCCGAAGCCGTGTTGACGGGCAGCGATACGACCGACACCTCGACGCAGCAGGTTGCGCAGAGCGATGACATCGATATTTTATGGGATGAGGACTTGCTATGACGACGCAATCGGCCACCCCTGAGGGGGGGCGTCCACGCTGGTTCAAAGTGGCATTGATCGCGTCGCTGGCGCTCAATCTCGTGTTCATCGGCGGCTTTGCGAAGGCGTTCTGGCATCACCGCCATGGGCCGTTTGGCGGGCCGGGCATGATGGGATTTGCCCGCGATTTCGAGCCCGATCGCCGCAAGCAATTGATCGAAGAGTTCAAGGCCGGACGTCAAGCCATACGGCCCTTGAGACAATCGGTGCGCGATGCTTGGAGCGAGGCCAACAAGGTGCTGACGGTCGAGCCGTTCGACAAGGCAACTTTCAAGGCCGCGATGGATCGCGTGACGGCTGCTGAGCTGCGCGTCAGGTCGGCGATGGCCGATGCGGTGGTGGAGACGGCGTCAAAGATGAGCGCGGATGAGCGCAGCAAATTCCAAGTGTGGCTTGAACGGCGCAAGGGTCATAAGTTTGGCCGCCATTTCAATCGCGACCGGGATGATGAATGATAGCGTGTTGTGTCATGGCGGGCCGCGTGTTTTACGGCCCGTTACCGTCAGCCGAAGAAATCGTTCTGGACGACACGCATGAAGCGGACGGTGGCGTAACGGTCGCTCGACGGTGTGGCCGTCACCGTCAGCTTGGCGCCGCACAGTTCGGCCAAGGTGCGAGCCAGCAGCAGCGAGAAGCTCTCGCCCGTCGCTGTGTCGGTCACCGATTGGCCGGAAACCGTCAGGCAGATTTCGAGTTCTGAACCAACGCACCGCGAGGCCAGCATAACGTGCGCGCCCGGTGCCGCGCCCATCGTGGCGTCGGCGATGAGGTTGATCAGCAATTGCCGGACGGCTTGCGGGTTGGCAGCGATCTCGACATCGGTATCGACGGTGCAATGGGTGGACATGCCGTTGGCGGCGAATGCGGGCGCGTGGAAGGCCAAGGCATCAGCGGCGGTGGTGGCGGCTGGTGTGTGCGCCAACTTCTGTTGATTTTCGTTTGCCGTTAGCAGCGCCGTGATAGCGAGCGCATCATCGGCCGATTTCAGAAGGCTGATACCGCTGGCATGGATATCGCGGGCATAGGAGGCGTAGCAGCTGGAGCCGAGCGGGCCAAACACTTCGTTCGACATCATTTCTGAAAAACCAAGGATCGCATTCAGCGGTGTGCGCAGCTCGTGGCTCATGTGGGCGGTGAGGCGGGCGAACGCGGCGCGGTCTGTTGCGCTGGTCGCCGGGCGTTGATTGAGGAGTTCGTGGAGACCGGCGACGGGCATTATGCTTCTTGTCGGCGGGGTCTTGAGGGCTTGAGGTTCGGCGACATCCTCGTCTGAGTGTATCGCCGCGCCCCAAGGTCATGGCGGCGCGTTGTATCGCGCTATTGAGAAAACGGTGGCTGCTCAATACGGCGGCTGCGCCGGAAATACGTCCCCGATGAGGGGCGGACCATGTCCACGCCATCTTGAGCTTCCCCGAATGTCCGTTGTGCGCCCCCGCGCCCGAAGCTGAATTACGCGCTTCCACTGGCCGTCGAGAATCAGAGTCGCTGATTTGCGACTCACCTGTCGAGGATAATAAATCCCGCGCAGAAAAGATTCGGGTTGAATTGAGGCAAAGCGGCTAAAGGTTAATTTAGCCGCGCCTTAAAGGGCCGAATTTGCTGGCGTTGAGGCCGTTGCACGCGCCGCGCTGTCAATCTTCGAGCATGCGTCCGACGATCTCGCCAAGGTCGCGCGAGATGCCGGGCGTCGATGCAACCCTTGACAGAGCGTCGGCGGCGAGGCGCATGCGGTTCGGCTCAAGGGCGCGATAACTGCGGAAGGCACCGAGCAGCCGCGCGCTGACCTGAGGATTGAGTTTATCGACCTCGAGCACCTTTTCGGCCAGGAACGCATAGCCCGCGCCGTCTGCGCGGTTGAACTGCAACGGGTTCGACAACGCGAAGGTTCCGAGCAGCGCCCGCACCTTGTTCGGCGTCGAGAGCTTGAACAGCGGATGCGCGGCGAGTTCGCGGACCGTATTCAACGTCGTCGGCAACGGTGACTGCGCTTGAACGGCGAACCACATGTCGATGACCAGATGATCGCCCTGCCAGCGCTCGAAGAAGCTGGCGAGGGCGCGCGTGCGTGCCGGGATGTCGATACCGGCGAGCAAGCTCAGCGCGTGCGCCGTGTCGGTCATGTTGGTGGCGAAGGTGAAATGGCGGTCGAGGCGCGCGTAGTCTTCAAGGCCGCAGCGGCTCGTCAACAGTGTCAGCGCGGCATTGCGCAAGGCGCGGCGTCCGGCGCTCGCGGCATCCGGTGTGTACGGCTCGGTGGTGGTTGCTCCGGCGTAGATTTTTTCAAGCAGCGCCGACAGTGCGGTCGCCACCTGGCGGCTCATCGCGCGGTGCGCTGCATCGATCGCGGCCGGATCGACGTTCGCGCCTTTGTCGCGCGCAATATCGGACGGTGTTGGAAGTTTGAGCAGCTCGGCCTTGTACGCGTCATCAAGGCTGCTGTCTTCCAAGGCGGCGGCCAGTGCCGAGGCATAGCGCAAGGCGCCAGCTTCGGTTGCTGCGGCGGTTCCGCCGGCAAGTGCGTTCAGGATGGTGCGCGACGCAAACCGGTTGGCCGCTTTCCAGCGATTGAAAAGATCGCTGTCGTGGCGCATCAGGAACGCGAGATCGCTGTCGGACAGATCAATCGTGACGTTGACGGGGGCCGAGAAGCCGCGCAGCAGCGACGGCACTGGACGGGTCGCGATGTTCTTGAACTTGAACGTCTGACTGCGCTCGGTGATGGCGAGCACGCCGGGTCTTAGCGCCGTGCCGCTTTCGAGTTCGAGATCCAGCTCTTGTCCGTTGCCGCCGAGCAGCGCCATCTTCATCGGAAGGAACAACGGCTCTTTTTTCGGCTGGGCGTGCGACGGGCGCACATTCTGGTGGACGACGAGTTCCGCCGTTCTGGTAATCGGATCATGGCGGAAATCGCACACCAGCTCCGGGGTGCCAGATTGCGAATACCACAGCTTGAAGTGGGCCAGCGATTGTCCGCTGGCGTCTTCGAAGCAGGTCAGGAAATCTTCGATGGTGGCGGCGTCGCCGTCGTGACGGTCAAAATAAAGATCCATACCGGCGCGGAATGTCTGCGGACCGAGGATCGTCTCGATCATGCGGACAAGCTCGGCGCCTTTTTCATAGACCGTCGGCGTATAGAAGTTGTTGATCTCGATGTAGCTCTCCGGGCGCACCGGATGCGACATCGGCCCTTGGTCTTCGGGGAATTGCAGCGCTTGCAGTTGGCGCACGTCGGACACGCGCTGCACGGTTCGGCTGCGTTCGTCGCTTGAGAATTCCTGATCGCGGTAGACGGTGAGACCTTCCTTCAAGCACAGCTGGAACCAGTCGCGGCAAGTGATGCGGTTGCCGGTCCAATTGTGGAAGTATTCGTGCGCCACCACGCTTTCGATGGCTTCGTAGTTGGCGTCTGTTGCCGTTTCTGCGGATGCCAGGATCAAGCGGTCGTTGAAAATATTGAGGCCCTTGTTCTCCATCGCGCCCATGTTGAAATCCGACACGGCGACGATGTTGAAGATGTCGAGGTCGTATTCGCGGCCGAAGCGCCGCTCGTCCCAAGCCATCGCTCGCTTGAGTGAATCCATGGCCCAGTGGGCACGGTTTTCTTTGCCGTGCTCGACGTAGATGCGCACATCAATGTCGCGTCCCGACATGGTTTTGAAGTTCGAGCCGACGGGCGCCAAATCTCCGCCGACGATGGCGAACAGATACGACGGCTTGGGGAATGGGTCGTGCCAGACGGCGTAATGGCGTTGGCCACCGACAAGTGTGCCGCGCTCGACCGGATTACCGTTGGCGAGCAGGATGGGCGCGGTCTTGAGTTCCGCTTCGAGGCGCACGGTGTAGACCGACAGAACGTCGGGGCGGTCGATGAAGAACGTAATGCGGCGGAAGCCTTGCGCCTCGCATTGCGAGCAATAGATGCCGCGCGATAGGTAGATGCCCTGCAGCGCCGTGTTGGCCTGCGGATTGACAAACGTGGTCAGCGTCAGCGTGAACGGCACGAGCGGTGGCGCGTGAATGGTCAGGCCCGTCTCATCGAGCGCGTACTCGTGGCTCAGCAACTCGACGCCCTCAATGGCGAGCTGATCGAGTTCGAGATATTCGCCGTCGAGACGCAGGGCGCGCGGCGCCGTTGACTTCGGATTGCGTTCGACTTTGAAGCGCGCCTTGACCTGGGTCCGCGTCGGGTCGAGCGAAATGGACAGATCAACCTTGCTGATCAGATAGGGAGGCGGTGTGTACTCTGCCAACAGAACGGGGCGCGGTGATTCAGGTTTCATAGTATGGTCGATTTGGTTATCCGGGGTGTTCGGGCATCATACCCGAATTTGGCGCGGGGACATACCGGCCTTCACTTATCCAAGGCGCACGCGGAAATCTTCGTATCCGAATGATTTCAAGACACGATAGTCGCCGTTTTCACTGAGCACGGCGAGATCCGGCAAGGGTACGCCATTGAACGTATTATTCTTTACAAAAGAATACTGCATCATGTCGGTGAAGATGACGCGATCGCCGACGGCGAGCGGCTTTGAAAATTCGTATTCGCCAATGATGTCGCCCGTCATGCAGGTCTTGCCGTCGAGGATGTAGCTATTCGGCTTTGGGGCGTCGCCCGCTTCGACGATCGTCGCGCCGATGATCTCCGGCGTGTACGGCACTTCCAGAACGTCCGGCATGTGCGTTGACGCCGACGCATCGAGGATCGCGATCGTCTTGTCGTTGCGGTGCATACCGATGACGCTAGCCACCAGATAGCCGGTGTTGACGACGAGGCCCGCGCCCGGCTCAAGAATGACCTCGACGCCGAACTCAGCGCGGAAGGCTTTGATGGCCGCGATCAGCGCGCCAACATCGTATCCCGGCTTGTTGATGAAATGGCCGCCGCCGAAGTTCACGGCTTCGACCTTGCGAATATACGGCGCGAAGTTTTTAGCGACGTGTTCGATCAGACCGACAGAGCCGGAATGGCGGGCTTCGCAGAGTGCGTGAGCGTGTAGGATCGAGACGTCGTTCCACGGCACGTCGTCGAGGCTGTCCGGCGTCGCGCCGAAACGCGAATACGGCGCGCACGGGTCGTAGAGCGGTCCGCCAAGCGTTGCCTGGCTGTAGCCGGGATTAATGCGCAAGCCGATCTTCGTGCCGCCGGCCTTTTTCACGAGCGGCAGATAGCTATGAATTTGGTCGGCCGAATTGAAGTAGATGTGTTTGGCGATTTTGGTCAGCCGTTCGACTTCGCCGGGAAAGTAAGCAGGTGAGTAGACGTGGACTTCCTTGCCGAACTCCTCGTGTCCCATGCGGGCTTCGTATTCGCCGCTGGCCGTCGTGCCGTCGAGCGTCTCACGCATCAGCGGAAAAGCGGCAGGAAGCGAGAAAGCTTTCGTTGCCAGCAGAATTTTGCAGCCGGTCTCGCGCTTGATGCGCGCCGCTGTCGCCATGTTGGCTTTCAGCGCCGCTTCATCGAGCACGTAAGCGGGCGTCGCGATGTTGGGGGGGAGTTTTATGGTCATTGGGCGCCCAGGATTGAAGGAAACATTGGAACGCCGCCTTACTCCCTCTCCTCAAGAAGCGCAGCGGAATGGGGAGAGGGTTGGGGTGAGGGGCGGCTGCTTCACAGGCGCAAGTTGCGCCCCTCACCCTAACCCTCTCCCCGTTGACGAACGGGGAGAGGGCACGTCTCAGGTTTTGACCGCGAACAGCTCTTTCTGATCGCTGAGTTTGATGTCCTTGACGTGCCAGGGCAGGCCCTGTTTGGCGATTTCATCCATGAACGGCTTGGACGGCAACTGCTCGACGTTGAACACGCCTTTGCCCTTCCAGTGGCCCTGGAACAGCATCATCGCGCCAACGACGGGCGGAACGCCGGTCGTGTAGGATACGGCTTGCGCGCTGGTTTCCTTGTAGGCCTGCTCGTGGTGGCAGACATTGTAGACCAGCGTCGCTTTGTTCTTGCCGTTCTTCTTGCCGCGGACGATGCACCCGATCGACGTCTTGCCGGTGTAACCTTTGCCCAGCGATGACGGCGGCGGCAGCAGCTCCTTCAGGAACTCCATCGGGATCACGGGCGTGCCCTTGTACATGACGGGATCGATGCGGGTCATGCCGACGTTCTGCAGCACGTCGAGGTGCTTGATGTAGTTGTCCGAGAACGTCATCCAGAAGCGGATCTGCTTCAGGCCCTTGATGTTCTTGACGAGGCTTTCTTCTTCCTCGTGGTAGATCAGGTACGACTTGCGCGGGCCGACTTCCGGGTAATCGATCATGGTCGCGATCGACAGCGGATCGATTTCGATCCACTTGCCGTCCTTCCAATATTTGCCGCGCTGCGTCACCTCACGGAGATTGATCTCCGGATTGAAGTTGGTCGCGAACGATTTGCCGTGGCTGCCGTCGTTGCAGTCGATGATGTCGATCGTCTCGATCTCGTCGAACAGGAACTCCTGCGCGTAGGCGCAATAGATGTTCGACTGGCCCGGATCGAAGCCGCAGCCGAGAATGGCCATCAGGCCCTTGGCCTTATACTTGGAATGGTACGGCCACTGCCACTTGTAGGTGAACTTGGCGACGTCGCGCGGCTCGTAGTTTGCCGTGTCCATGTAGTGGACGCCGGCCTCCAGGCAGGCGTCCATGATCGGCAGGTCCTGGTACGGCAGCGCCATGTTGATGACGAGGTCGGGCTTGACCTTCTTCAGCAACTTGACGGTCTGGGCGACGTTATCGGCGTCAACCTGCGAAATGTCGATCTTGGACTTGCACTGCTTGGCGACCTTCTCGCAGCTTTCGAGGCGGCGTGAGGCCAAGTGGATATTCTTAAAGACATCGCGGTTCATGGCGCACTTCTGCGCTGTCACGGAACCTGCAGCACCTGCACCGATGATCAGTACGTTATCCAAAAGCTGCTCCTACATGGTTGTCCAGCTTGCGCGCCGGGGGCGAGATCGTAGCGCTTCCAACAGCGCCGGTCCGTCGCGGGAAATAGGCCACGCCGCAGGGGATTTCAACAGTATTCCGGACAAGCGTTGAAACACGCGGCCAAAGGCTGCAATTCATGCGCTTTTATGACAGCGGTCATTTCTTCACGTCGATCCACTCGAAGCCGTCGCGATTGGGCATTTTGACGGCGGCGAGCGTCTTGGCGTTCATCTCGTCGGTATCGCCAATGACCTTGTTGGCGGCCAGCAGATAGGCGGTGACGGCGTAAATCTCATCCGCCGACAACGAGCCGGGAGCGCCCGCCGGCATCGAGCGGCGGATGAAGTCGAAGATGGTCGTCGCATATGGCCAGTACGGCCCGATGGCCTTGCTGGCCGCTTCCTCCGTCAGGGGTTGCGGGTCGGCGACCAATTCTTCCGCCGTTGCACCGCGGCCGTCGTCGCCGTGGCAGTGGGCGCATTGGTTTTCATAGATCACGCGCCCCTCTTTGGCGGTGCCCTTTCCGGGCGGCAGACCTCGCCCGTCGGGGAAAATCGTTAGGTCCCACTTGGCGACCTCTTCAGCCGACATCGGCGTGCCGAGGTGCGGCGCCTTGCGCTCCCCGGCGGCCTGGGCGCCGGCGCCGACGGCGACCACAACGGCTGCGGCTGCAAGTGCGGTGAAGAAAGGGCCGCGATCACGCATAGACATGGCTGATCACTCCGTCTTCGTCGATGCCCCAGGCGAGGATGCCGTTGTAATGAAAGTAGCCGTTGCGGCCGCGCTCCTTGACGAGCACGTCGCGCTCGGGCTGGACGTAGCCGGTCTCATCGGTTGCCCGGCTTTTCAGGATGGCTGGAGAGCCGTCCCACGACCACGGCATGCGGAAGCGAGTGAAGCAGCGCGAAAGCACCGGCTCTTGCAAGGCGGCTTCGGCCCACGATTTACCGCCATCGGCCGAAACCTCGACCTTGGCAACCTTGCCGCGTCCGCTCCAGGCGAGCCCGCGGATCTCGTAAATGTTCGCACCAAACATCTTCTGGAACGCCGACGGCGAGGTTATCAGCGACTTGGCTTCGATCGTGAACGTGAATTGCCGGGCTTTGCCGCTCGGCAAAAGCTCGGTGTATTTCGACGTTTCGTTGCGCGCCATCACGGGTTCGCTGGTCAGCTGCAGGCGGCGTAGCCATTTGACATTCGTCACGCCCTCGAAGCCCGGGATGACGAGCCGCAGCGGATAGCCGTTTTCCGGCCGGATACGTTCGCCGTTCTGATACAGCGCGACGATCGCGTCATCCATCAGCTTGGCGAGCGGCAGCGAGACGTTCATGACAGCGGCGTCGGCGCCTTCCGCAATCACCCAGGTCGCCTTAGGGTCGATGCCGGCCTGATCGAGCAGAACGGCCAGCGGCACGCCGGTCCATTCGCTGCACGAGACGAGTCCGTGGAACGATCCGAGCGGACGCTGAATCGGTTCCTCGTGCCAGCCGGCGTTGCTGTTGCCGCCGCACTCGATGAAAATCAGATGCGATTGCATCGGGTAGCGCAACAGGCTGTCGACCGTGAACATCAGCGGCTGTTTGACGAGGCCGTGGATGACCAGCCGATGTTGTGCCGGGTCAATCTCAGGCACACCGTTGTGGTGGCGTTCGAAGTGCAGGCCACTTGGCGTGATGATGCCTTCGAGGCTTTCGAGCGGCGTCCAAGATACGCCGTTGCTCGGCAGATCCCGGTTGGCGCCGATCGAGCGGATGACGCGGGCTTCGTATTTCGAAGGCTTGCCATAGGTCGTGAACGGTTGGCCCGGCGTTCGCATCCAGGATGGCGACGCGAGGTCCTCGGTGATCTTCTGCGCTGGCGCGTCGGATGCAGCGTGTGTGGAACCTGCCGCTGCCGCCGTTGCCAGCACCAAGCCGCTTTTCAAGAGCAGCCGGCGATGCAGCAGGCCGCCACCCGCGACAGGCTGGAGATCTTCTGGATCTAGTTTTGCGGTCATGCTGCCGCGTCCCCGTTTGTGAAGTTCGTGCGGCTGTTTCTTACACGAACGGCGCGAGAGGCTGTGCCTGACGCGCCGTTGCTGGTGACAGTGGATGCAACCGCTTCAAACGGTGCAAACCTACGAAGTGGTGACCTTACGAAGCGCTGGGCGTTGAACGGCCGGCGAACTGCGTCCCGTCGGAATCTTGCGCTGTGACAGCCATCGGGTCAGACGGATTGCCGTCATAGGTGAAGCGGATGCTCGGGTCTTCGCTGAACGAAATGCCGCCTTCAACCGTGAACACCACCTTATCGCCCGTCTTGACTTCGATCTTGTCGATGTAGCGCGCCGGTGCGTACAGCCCCGTCAACTGATCCATCTGCATGCCGGTCGTGTTCGGATGCTTGA
Source organism: Hyphomicrobium sp. (assembly GCA_016716675.1). Lineage (GTDB taxonomy): Bacteria > Pseudomonadota > Alphaproteobacteria > Rhizobiales > Hyphomicrobiaceae > Hyphomicrobium_B. Next base: position 102,641 of record JADJVG010000001.1, on the reverse strand, counting down.
TGGCGACCTGGGCTTCCTGAGCCAGACCGTCTGCCGTCTTGCCGATGGCCGTCTTGATCAGCATCTTGCCAAGCGACTTGGCGGCCTCTTCCGCATCCTTGCTGGCAGGCGCCGAGCAACCGCCGGAGGCCTTAACGAAGCGCGTGATCATATAAAGTTTGCCGTCGGCCGTTTCGGCGATGGCGCGCACGTCAGAGTATTGGTCCATGCGCACGCGCGTCGAGAGGACGCGCTCACCCTTGCCGGCCGCGGGGCCATAAGTGAACGTGCCGACAACCGGCGAGGGGTTCTTGTCGATGATGAGCGTTAGCTTGGTGACGGAGTTCGCGAAGTCGGCCGGCATCTGAACCGATAGTGGAACCACTGCCGCATCCTCGGCGCGAATGGGCGCGGTGAGGGTCATCTTGCCAGTGCCGTCGAGCAGTTCGCGCGTTCCGAACACGTCTTTGCGCAGGCCGTTCCAGACATCGTTGTTCGCGGTTTCGGCCACGGCCGATCCTGCAAACACCATGGCAATAGCGAGCGCACAGGCAGCGAAGACGCCGCGCAGGTCACTGATGGTATGGGAAACGATCATGGGTTCCTCGTCGTCATTCGAGTTGGCACTTGTCGTGATGCGGGAGGCTTTGGCCCCGCGCCACGGCATTCGACGTCTTCTACTATACCCTATTCGCCGACCCAACGGGTCGCGTTACCGTGATTATTGCTGACGTTACAGTATTTTTTTGACCCACTAGCGGCGGGGTTCATCAGAAATAATATGAAATATCAGAGCGTTGATTGGTGAGGCCTGGGTTTCCGGTCGGGCCGGCGTTGCTGGCCGTTGGTCAGCGGTATCGCTAAAGGACCTGAGCCGGACCCTGACAGAGATGATTATTCCCTGTGGTTGGCCTGATGATTCACGCCAACATCAGGTGAGCGCCTTGCCCAAACGGCACGACGGCACCCGCTGATCCGTCCGGCACTGCACCCTGAAGCGACGACGGATGATCATTATACTCCGCGCGGCCGAACGCGGTTCTGCCCACTCACCTGCACCGTGGCCCAAAAAAACTTGCGCGCAACCTGAAACAGAGCTTCAAGCGCTGCCGTAACTCCCCCTGCAAGCTATGTTGGGGAGTTGCAAACTCAGGCATCGCATTGCAGGGTTTTCGCAATCTATCAAACACCTCAGATCGGGAGAACGTTCCAATGAAGATCTCTGCCAAGTCAGGTGCCGCTATGGCGTCGCTCGCTGCTGCTCTCGTGATCGCCGGTACTGCCGTCGTGCCTGCTGCCGACAAGGCAGAAGCCAGCGGTCACTGCATCGGCGCCAATGCCTGCAAGGGCACCAGCGCCTGCAAAACCGCGAAGAATGAATGCGCCGGTCTCAACGCCTGCAAGGGCCAGGGCTTCACGGCGACCACGGCGGAAGAATGCGCCAAGATCGAAGGCGCGAAGTTCGGGCCTATGTCCTCGGGCGCCGAAAAGAAGATGTAATGCAAGCGTGCGCGGCGCTACCGATGCTATCGGTGGCGCCGCGCATTTTCTTTTGGCCTACCGAAAAGCATTTCAAGAGGCGCCATGGTGTCGACGATGAGCAGCGTAACGGCTTCGCGCGCACCTAGCCGCAGCAGGGCCGATAAGCCGGATTATCTGGGCTTTGGCCTCGGCCTCAGGCCGCAGCATTATACCGATATTCTCGACGGCGACCCCGACGTCGATTGGTTTGAAGTCATATCTGAAAACTATATGGTGCCCGGCGGCCGGCCGTTGCAGATGCTGGATCGCATACGCGCCCGCTATCCGATTGTGATGCACGGCGTATCGCTGTCGATTGCATCCACCGCGCCGTTCGATGCAACTTACCTTGCGGGTCTCAAAGCACTTGCCGCGCGGACCGAGCCGAAGTTCGTTTCCGATCACCTGTGCTGGACCGGCGTGCATGGCGTCAATCTCCATGATCTGCTGCCGATCCCGTATACGCGCGAAGCGCTCGATCATGTGGTGGCGCGCATCCAATACGTTCAGGATTATCTGCAGCGCCCCATCGCGATCGAAAATGTTTCGAGCTACGTGCAATTCGCCCATGCCGATATGAGCGAGTGGGAGTTTATCGCCGAGATGACGCGGCGTACCGGCTGTTGGCTGGTGTTCGATGTCAACAACGTGTTCGTGTCGGCATTCAACCACGGCTTCGACGCTTACGAGTTCATCAATGGCGTTCCTGCCGACCGCGTCGTGCAGTTCCACCTCGCCGGCCATGAGCACGCGACCACGCACATCATCGACACCCATGATGCGATGGTGCCAGAGCCGGTTTGGGCGCTCTATCGGGCGGCAGTCAAGCGCTTCGGCCGCGTTTCGACGCTGATCGAGCGCGATGACAACATTCCGCCGCTGTCGGATTTGGTTGCGGAGCTGAGCACTGCGCGCCGCATCGCCTGCGAGCTTCTGCCGGAGCTCGCGGTGATATGACCGCCAAGTCGCGCGCTAAGATCATAGCCGAAGCCGCCACCGAGAGTGCCAAGCGGATGAGCCTCGCGGACACGCAGGCGCTGTTTCAAAAGGCCCTGCTGGACGGCGACGATGCCATCCTCGCGTCGGTATGCGATGGTGCACACACCACGCGCGACCGGCTGTTCGGCGTTTATCTTCATGCTTATCGCGCACGTCTCGCTGTCATCCTGGCGCAGGATTACGCCTGCCTTGCCGCTCACGTCGGCGCGGACGCCTTCGCGGCGTTGGCGCAGGCGTATATCACGGCGAATCCGTCGCATACGCCGAACGCCCGTTGGTTCGGCAGCCGCTTTCCGGCGTTTCTGCGGGCGTTGCCGGGGCACGCGCAGCATCCCGAATACGCTGATCTCGCCGATCTCGAAAAGGCTGCTGGCGATGCGTTTGACGCGCCCGACGCGGACCCGCTGACGATCGCAACCCTTGCGCAGCAGGTGCCGCCAGAGGCTTGGGGGCGGCTGGTATTCACGCCGCATCCCTCAGTGATGCTCGTCGCTGTCGAGACCGACGCCTTCGCGCTTTGGAAGGCCATCAAAGCGGGTGAGGCGGCACCTAGCTTGGAGGACCGCGCGCCGCGTCACCTAGTTGCGTGGCGTCACCAGGGCACGCCCATGGTGCGCGCCATATCCGGCGAAGAAGCCATGATGTGGATCGAAGCCTCACGCGGTGTGCGTTTCGACGTGCTGTGTGAAATGGTGGCAACCTATGACGCCGCCGAGACCGCAGCGCTGCGCGCCGCCGGCTATCTGCAAGGCTGGCTGACCACCGACATGCTCGCGTCCGCCACGCCCGCGCCGGACGACGAGAGCGCCTAACTCCTGCAGTCGTCTGACGTCGAGCGCGTGCGCCGCGTCTGGTCTACCAGCGCAGCAGCCGGTTGCCGGCAAGCGCGCCGATGGCGACGACGATGCTTATGCCGATCACGTACCAGATTGCCACGAACATCGGACTGTCGTCAGCGCAGAACGTGGCGTAGAGAGCGGCGGCGATGCCCGCCGAGACAAGGCCCGCTGCGGCGCCCGCCGCAGTCGGATTGGATGGCGCACCGGCGCGAAGCGCGATCAGCATGGCGAGCAGCGGTGTCAGCGACAACAACGGGATGTATTTCATGCAGGCGACAGGCATCGACCCCATGGCGGCAGCTCGCCAGTGATCCGCTGGCACGACTTGCATCTCAAGACCGACAGCGATGGCGAGGAGTGCCAGCGGTAAGATAAGCAGCCACTTCCAGACGCCTGCCGTGCCATCGGGCCGCGCCAGCCGCAGAACCAGCAGGCCCGCCGGAAGCGCAAGCCCCAGCGTGAACACGAATTTGAAGATGAAGCGCGCCTCATGCGTGATCGCGTAGGAGAAATCCGGCCGCACCGCCAGCACGGTGAAGAAATGCGCGGCCGCCAGCGCCATGCCTGCCGCCAGTGCGAGCACCATCGTTCTGGAGATCGGCGGCGCAACGGACGCATTATCCGCCGCCAGCATTTTGATCAGATCATCCGTCTTCATGTCTTTGTCTCTTGATACGTCTCGGCCAGGGCCTTCAGGCTCCTGTGTAACGCCACGCGCACCGCGACTTCCGTCATTCCAAGTCTGTTCGCCACGTCAAGCGCGGAATGGCCGTCGAGCGTGATCGCCTGCACGATCTCGCGATTGCGGCCGTTGAGGCCGCTCAAAACGCGATTGACGTCGTGGGCGTGGATCGCATCTTCATGGCCGCCGGCTTCGAGGATCTCCAGCATGCCGTCGATCGGCACTTCGGTGCGCCGGCCTTTGCGACGGAGGTCGTCGATCATTTTGTTGCGTGCAATCGCCATGATCCACGGGCCGATCGGCTTCGTCTGGTCCCAGGTGTGGCGCTTCAAATGGATGGCCAACATGACCTCCTGCACGACGTCTTCAACTTCGTTCGGCCGGGCGCTAACGCCGGCAAAGCCGCGGCGCACGGTTGCGCGGAGCGCGCGGCTCAGGTCCGTTAACAGACGCCGATAAGCGGCCTCGTCGCCGCCGATAGCGGCGCGCATAAGGTCCGACCACTCTCGATCCCGTGCCTTGCGGTCCAAATCACGCCTCTTCTGATAGGCAATTCGCGAAGTATAGGCAGTTCGTTACATCGGCCGGGCTTCCGCGTAGCCGCTGAGGGGGTGGCTGTCGAGGCGGATCATACCAACCGGTCAAGCGGCGGGTGGCGGCTCAGCGAGCGCCCCCGTTGCCAGCGAGTAGGCCAAACCGAGAAGCACAACGTAGGTCAGCCGTGGCCCAGTTGATCGACGCCAAGCGCCCACCAGAACGGGGTGTCTTTAGAGGTCCACGCATTGCGGCGGACCACCTGTTCCTTGGCCCAATCGAGGTGATAATGGACCACGAACTCGCCGGCCAGCAGCGCGCAAACGGCTCCGAGCCCGATATCCGGCAAGATCAAGAATACCGGCGCGGTCAGCAGAATGTGGGTTGCTGCGTGCGTGATGCCGCCCATCGCGCCGTAGTCGCCTTTGGTCCGGCGCTGGTTCTCTGTTTGCAACAGAAAATCAGCGGCGCAATGTTTAATGAGCAGATAGCTCATTGCGATCAGGACGATGCGGACATCGCCGACGAGGGCGCCTGACGCGCCCGTTGCTCCAATCATCATGCGGACGCCCCTCCTCGAGCGTACACTTGGGCCCCCTCGCTGAGAGGGGTTCGCGTTCCAACCGCCAAGCGAAACGCTTTTTTCCCAATGTGCCAGATTATGCGCGCCTGCCCAGCCCCGCTGTTCCCCAGGGAACAACTTGGGGGATCAGTCCCGGGGCGGGGGGCGGAGGCCGTCCCAACCCGATCCGATGACCGTCGCCTGCGGACCGCCAAGACGCCAAGAGGCGGCTTGCGCCGCCTCTCAGGTCTTTTCAGAAATTGGTCAGAACTCCGCAGCCAGCTTAGTTGACGCGCACCACTTCCACGAGGTTGTCCGAGAATGTCGGCGCGCGGCCAAGACCCGACCAGGCGTCCGACGAGATCGAATTGACCGAGCCGTCTGAACGGTTGAGCGAGCGCCAGTAGCCGAGCGTCGCAACGACAATGCCCGGATTGACATCGTCCGTAACACGCGCCACGCCCTCGAAATCGCCGCGCGCATTGTGCACCCGCACCGGATCGCCATCGCGCACGTTGCGCTTTTCCGCGTCGGCCGGTGAGATCAGCACGAACTGCTCACCTTGCGCTTTGATCTTGTGCGGCTCGTTGGCGTAGCACGAGTTCAGGAACGCATGGCTCTTGGGCGAGATGATATTCAGCGAATAGAGCTTCGCCATTTCCGGGTTGCTCTCCGCCGTTTCGCGCGGCGCGATGTAACCCGGCAACGGGTCGATCGGCTCGCCGGACTGTTCGCCATCGTACATGGCGCGGAACGGGCCGGCGACGAAGTTCTTGGCGTCGTGCAGCAGCATTTCGACCTTGCCCGAAGGTGTGGGGAATTTGCCTTCGGCGTGCGGCGTGCGCGTATCGACGCCGCCGACATCGATGCGGTAATAGCCGTGCTTTCATGTAATCCATGTCGATGCCGCCCATCTTGGGATCGTCCCAATTGATGTAGGCGGCGCACAGTTCGCTGTCGGTCATTTTGAAGACCGGATCATCGAAGCCCATTTCCTTTGCCAAACGGCGCCACATCTCGGACGTCGACAGGCATTCGCCCGGTGGGTCGATGGCCTTGGCGTTATAGGTGAAGTAGAAGTGTCCCCACGACCACATCATGTCTTCGGCTTCAGCCGCCATGGCCGACGGCAGAATGATGTCGGCGTATTTCGCGGTGTCGGTGATGAAGTGCTCGGCCACGACCGTAAACAGATCCTCGCGCTTCAAGCCCTCGACGATCTTGTTGGTCTCGGGCGATTGAATGACCGGATTGGTGCAGAACACGAACAGGCTCTTGATCGGCGGATCGAGCTTCATTTCGCCGTTGAGTGCTTGCCCGAGCCGCAGATTGTTGACCACGCGCGTGCCGGGTTTGATCCAGTCCGGCCGTGCCGCCTTCACCCAATCGACCGGGAAATCCCACAGCGGCAATTGCAGCATGCCGCCACCGACGTGACGCCATGAGCCGACGATTGCTGGCAACGCATAGATCGCGCGGGCCGCTTGCGCGCCGCCCGCCGAACGCTCGATGGCGACGCCGATGCGGATGGCAGATGGTTGGGCGGTTGCGAATTCGCGGGCGAATTTAACGACGTCAGCGGCCTTCACGCCGGTAATTTTCTCGACATACTCAGGCGTGAAATCAGCCGCGCGCGCTTTGAGTTCCGGGAAGCCGTAGGTGTACTTGTCGACGTAATCCTGATCGACGAGGCCCTCTTCAACAAGCGAATTGATGACGCCAAGCGCGAAGGCGCCGTCGGTGCCGGGCTTCGGGCAGATGTGCCAATCGCCGGCCTTGGCGGTGCGCGATTTATAGCTGTCGATCACCACGATCTTGGCGCCGCGCTTTTGCGCTTCGAGCACAAATGGCCAATGATGCAGGTTGGTCGAGATCGAGTTGCACGCCCAGATCACGATATACTTGCAGTGCACAAAGCTCTCGGGATCGACGCCGCCGGTTGGGCCATGCGTCAGCAGCCAAGCGGTTGACGAGCCGGACGTGCAGTAGGTCTTTTCGTTTACCGTCGAGCCGAGGCGATTGAAGAATGGATCGCCCGAGTTGATGCCCTGCACGAGGCCCATGTTGCCGAGATAGCTTTGCGGCATGATGGCCTGGGCGCCATATTGGGCAATGATCTCGCGCCAGCGCTTGCCGATTTCGGTGATCGCCGCGTCCCACGTGATGCGTTCCCACTTGCCCGAACCCTTCGGCCCAACGCGGCGCAGCGGATACATCAGGCGGTCTGCATTGGCGTGGTGATCATGGAAATCCTTGAGCTTCACGCACAGGCCACCGCGTGTCATCGGGTGGTTTTTGTTGCCACGCACTTCCACCAGTTTTCCGTCGCGGACCTCGTAGGTCATGGCGCATGTGTCAGGGCAATCGTGTGGGCAGGCGCCGTGGAACGTCTCGGATTTCACAAGCTCATTCATCGCGTTTCCCCTCTTGCTTCCACGGCCCGTTTTTCAGGCTCGTTGTCTGACTAAAATCAGGTGCGCACCGTGGCTTGGAGTGGCTTTGCAATCAAGTGTAATCGGCGCTCGCTGACATATGTGATCCCGCAGCGCACAAAAGGCGACGGGCCGGTCATGCACCTCGTGATGCGATGACCGGCCCGTCTATTTCGTGTGCCAGCAAATAATGGAGCCGGTCGCTCTCCAATGTGGCTTAATTGACTGTGCCTGATGATGGCCTCTGCGTCGGTTGCTTGAAGATCTGCACGGGTCGCACGTCGATCTTTGGAGGCAGCTTGATTTTTGGCGGCAGATCGAACTTGGGCGGCCGATTGTTCTTGGGTGGCATGTCGATCTTCGGCGGCAAGTCGATCTTCGGCGGTTTCGGGTAGTGGCAGTTGCCGGGTGTCCCTATCATGCCGCGCGGGCAACGGGGCGGCACGATATCAATGCAGTTCGGATAGAGACCGCGCGTACCTTGCGGGCACTTCTTCGGGATCTTCGGCGGATCCGGCAAGATGATGCGGCAGTCGGGATATTTGCCTGTGTACCCTCGCGGGCATTCCTTCGTCGGGTAGACGCAGCGCGCGCCGGTCCACTTGCCGCCGTCTGCGCGGCAGTCGTCACCCGGTGAGTTGTCGCGATTGCAAACGCCGTTGTCGCTGCGCGAGTAGCCATCCTTGCAGACGCAGCGGCCCTTGCCGGTTCTGAATTCATTGGGGCCAGGCGTACAGCCTTCCGGCTCGCGAACGATGATCCTGCAGCGGCCATCGGCGCGACGTTCATAACCATCCGCACAGATGCACCGGCCCTTCGGCGTCTTGATTTCGTTCGGACCCGGTGTGCAACCCTTCGGCTCTTCCGGCTCTTCGACACAGCGGCCGTCGCGGCGTTCGTAACCGTCGCGGCAGACGCAGCGCCCGTTGTCGGTCTTGATCTCGAACCGGTCAGGTGTGCAGCCCTTTGGCTCTTCGGGTTCGTCGAAGACGCACGCATTGTCACCGCGCACCCACGTCGCGCCATCCGGGCACGGGCAGCGGCCGGAGCGCGGCAACGGCTTGCCATCCGGACAACGCTTGGGCGGCGGAGGCGTTGTGGTCGTGCGGTCGCAACGCGGCGAGGGTACATTCGCCGTCGCCGAGGCACTGTCATCGCTAGCGTCGCCATTTCCTTTTGATCCGACGGGTGGCGATGTCATGGTTGCTGTATTGGCGAGTTCGCAGATGCCGGAAGCGGCAACTTTGGCGGCAACGGTCAGCGTCAGGCTTGCACCCTTGCCGAGTTCAACGATTGGCGTCTCGCACTTATAATTCGCACCCGCGCCGTTGCAGGCGAAGTCGCCGCCGAATGTAACGCTCGTCGGAGCTGTCGCGAACTTTTCGTCGAGTTTGACCGGGCCTTTATATGGGTCCGGACCCATGTTGGTGACGCGCACGTCATAGCCGCACGCATACTGGTCGCCGTCTTTCTCGCAATCGCCCTTTGCAACCTTCTCGACCTTGAGGTTGGTCGGATCGCACATGACGAACGTGATGCCCGTTATCGGGTCTTCCCAGAACAGGCCGAAGGTCAGCGCCGTGGCGCTGGCTTCATCGTCGGCCGCGTTGAGGTTAGGTGCGGCGCCGCCCGCAGGCATGACGATTTTGGCAGTGTTCGGCACTTTGCACATCGTCGCTTCCGAGACCGCAACCGGTATCGAAACCGTCACATTGAACGCGGTCTTGCCACCGGCTGCGATGTTCACGGCAGCGCCCGTATCGCAGGTGTAATCCGGCGGACCACCGGCGCATACCCACGGTGCGGTGGCAGCGATCAGCGACGCGCCCGCCGTCACGCTTTCCTTGATCTTCAGCGGCGCGTTGAAGGCAACCGCGTCCATGTTGGTGACGGCGATCTCGTATTTGCAGTGCAGATCGGCGCCGACCTTGTCGCACAGCCCGCCATTAAGCGCGGTCTTTTCCAGTTTGAGGTTGGCCTGCGGCACCGGCACGTGCACCCACACGCAGCTCGGATTGCCCGCACCCGCTCCACCCCCACCAAGACCCGGCGGCACCGGCCCAAGCGGCAGCAACGCCGGATCGAGCGTGCCGAAACAATTCTTGGCCCAATATCCGCCCGGTGCCGGCATCGTCACATCCACCCAGTGTATGTGTTCTTCGCCCGGCATCAGCGACAGTTGCGTGACACAGGTGAACGGCAGTTGCGCGGTATTTCCAGCCGAGCAGAGGATCGGCGGATTGACGGCGGTCACGGGCGCATTGACTGCGGCCCCGCCGACGAACATCGCATCGGCGAGCAGTACATCGCCGCTGTACGGCATGGTGCCCGCGTTAGCGATCTTCAGTCCGAATTTGCAGGTGCCGCCCGGCAGGCAGAATCCTGGGCCGATCTTTTCGACGATGATATCCGTGCCACCCTCGTCGCAGGCTTTCGAATAGCCGTCCGGATGTTTCAGATACGCGCAGTTGCGGAAGCCGAGATTGCCGGCGAGCGCCAGATCATGCGTATCGATGAACACATCGACGCCCACCGCTTCGCCCGGCAGCAGGATCGCGGCCGGCATCGAGCACCAGAAATCGGTGGTCGGCGTGGCGGCGCAGAGAATGCCTGGAACGAGCGGCGTGGCGGCTGCGATCGGAACGATTGTGCCAGCGCCCGGACCGAACATTGTTCTGGTGACGTCGGTGAACTTGATGTCCTGGCTGACGATCCTGTCGGTCAGATTGTGCACCGTGATTGTGCAGCGGATCTGGCCGCCGATCGCGCCGGGATGGCAGACTTTATCGACCGTCAGGCCCGGCTCATCGAGCGGCGGTGGAATCGGTTCAAAATAGTAGGAGTCATCGACAGGCCGGCCGGCAACCGGGTCGCACGGCGCGTAGATCGCAACGTCGCCGATGTGCCCAAACGCCTGCGTATCGCCAAAGCGGCCGTCGTAATCGGTGAACCAAGCTTCGAGCGGTGGCGCGTTGGCGGGCCGCACGTGCGATTTGTAATTGCCTTGCAAGCCGCTGACGATGCGTGCGCCGCCGGTCGCGACGCGAACGACGTCGTCGCCTTCGCGCAAATGTTCGCCGGTGGTCCACAAGGTTTGACGGCACGCGCCGTAATTGACGTTGCCGTATTTGTCGTAGCCGTAGCTGAGGGCGATACCGCCCTGCGTGGCGCGGAAGTCGGGCTTCAGGCCGATAGCGTATTCCTGTGGCTCCGCCAGCCAGCGGCCTTCTTTTTCGCTGTAGGTGTAGCGCAGCACGCTGGATTGCTGGGGCTTTGCAAAGGTCGAATAGTCGTAGCTGCCCGAGATCGACCCGCGCTGCGAGAGGATCAAGATGCCCGCGCCGTCGAACGCGATATCGGTGATGTCGGCAGAAGCCGTCGCGCCATCTGGTTCCAGTTCAATGCGCGCATCGTCACCGAAGCCGCTGTTTTCGCTGATTGCAACTGACCAGATCGAGGGGCCTTCCGCGACCGCATAATATAAGCGGCCCTTCAACACGGAGAGACCAAACACGCGGCGGCGGGCGTCGGCATAACCCCATGTTGCCGGATCCTCAGAGTTGAACGACGGACTGGTGATTTCCATGCGGCGTGCGGGGTCGTAGGCCACGGCATCGAGGCCTTGGCCTGCGCGCGCCGCAACGCCATGATCGAACGTGTCGCGCACGTTGCCATCAAGGCCGACGCGATGGATCAGCCCGGTTTCGAGATCGGAGACGAACAGTTGCCGGGTGGCGGGGTCGAACGTGATGTTGCCGAGCGCCGGCCCGGCATTATCGCGGCCCTCGTATTTCAGGGTTGCAAACAGCGACACAGCCCCGCTCGTTCCGTCGATTTTGTAAATTGCCCCGGGGGTTGCCTGCGGTCCGAATTGTCCCACCATCCATTTGGCGTCAGCTTGGCCGGTCACCAGGCGCTCGCCGTTCTTGTCTATGATCTGCAACCCGAACATCGACGATGCCGTCAAATAGGCGTTCGGCTGGACCGCGTCATCAATTGTGACGCCAAAGACCTGCCCGGTCTCGGCCGCTTTGATTTTCAGTTTGGCGGCGACGTCGGACATCTGCCCGCGCGGCGCAGTGCCAAGCGTGGAGAGATCGAAAACCTGCGCGGACGCGCCATCGAGGTCGATGAACGTCCGGTCCAGCGGGTGGACGTCAACCGGCACATCCTTATCGGTCTTGGTGCCCGAAAAACCGGTGACGACGGCGTCGCCCCTAGTAATGACCGGCTGCTGCGCAAATGCCGGCTGAACAGCAAAAACGGCCGCAAGGGCGCATATCACAATGCTCAAAACGGCTGCCGCTGGTCCGAGCCCATTTCGCTTCATTGCGATTCCTGTTGTGCGTCGCGTCACAAAACTCCGGTTCGCTACCATATCATCCAACATCATCTTTCTCCATCGCCATGCGGCGCTCTGTGTTCGGCAGAGGTGCCGCTTGAGGCGTCTGTCGCCGATTGGGCGGCAAAGGTTCAGCACGAGCATTCGAGACGTGCGACCGGCGCTGCGGGCGAGGGGAGAAGTCATCGTAATTATTCTCCGGCCACCAAGCTTTACTGGTCGCCGCCGGAGAACTCTGGCAAGTTTTGGATCAGTATTGACGAATGACGCTATTAACCTTGCGCCTGAACCTTTTTGAAGCCCGCAGCGACAATCGCCCAAGAGTGCAGACACCATGGAAGCCGCGTCAAACGACCGAGCGCTGATCAAAGCCATCGCCGGAGGTGACGCCAAAGCCCTGGAGCGTCTTTTCGCTCGAAACCAGACGCGCGTCTTCCGCTACCTGAAGCGGGTGGTGCGCAATGAGGCGATCGCGGAGGAGCTATTGAACGAGGTTTTTCTAGGTGTGTGGCAGAGCGCCGGTCGCTATGAGGGCCGCTCGGAGCCGACGACGTGGCTGATTTCGATCGCCCACAATAAGGCGGTAAGTATGCTGCGCAAGAAGCGCGAACTCTCCGGGTATGACGACGACGCGGCAGCCGAGATCGAAGACGACGCTGATACGCCGGAAGTCACGTCGCAGAAAATTGATAAGGCTGCGCAGATGCGCGCCGCCATGAAGGGGCTGTCCAGCGAGCACCGGGAGATCCTCGATCTTGTCTATTATCAGGAACAGTCCGTCTCCGAAGTCGCAGAAATCCTCGGCATCCCCGAGGCAACCGTGAAAACCCGCATGTTCTACGCGCGCAAGAAGCTCTCCGAGCTACTCACAGCCCGCGGCGTTGACAGAGGGTGGCCATGATGACGAGCAAACCGATGACCAATAACTCCGAAAACCTGTCTGAAGCCGACGAGATCGCGGCGTTGCTGCCGTGGTACGTCACGGGCAAGATCAGCGCGGCCGACAAGGCACGCGTCGATGCTTATGCGAGCGCCCATCCCGAGGTGCGGGCTCACATTGCGCTGGCGCGCGATGAAGCCGATGTCGTGTTCGCGGCCAATGCCGAAATAACGTCGCCGCGCGAAGAGGCCAACGCTTGCAGAAAAGCTTGGCGGCGTCGCCGTCGGCGCGATTGCATGGCGTCAAAGCGACGATCATCGACAGGTTAGGCAATTGGCTCGGTGGATTGGCCCCGCGCCATCTCGCCTATGCGGGTGTTGCCGCCGTACTTGCCATTGCTGTGCAGGCTGCGTCCATCAGCTCGCTACTTTCCAACCTGCCGGCAACCGGCGGTTATCAAACGGCCTCCGGTGCGCAAGTGACAGGCGCGACAGGGACATTCGTTCTGATCGCCTTTCAGCCGGCCGTGCCGCAGAGCACGTTGACGGCGTATCTTGCCGGCAATGGATTTGTGATCGTCGATGGTCCCAAACCGGGTGGGCTGTACCGCGTCCGTGTTTCGGAAACGGCGTTACAGCAAACCGATCTTGACAATGTACTCGCCAAGATCAAAGCTCGGAACGATATCGTTTCCTTTGCTTCGACCTCAGGTTCCACTCCGTGAGGTGTTGCGTAATGCACTCCATTTTCACTCGTTCGATTTTAGCTGCCGCGCTGGTCTTTGCGGGTGCGCGGTGTGTTGTTGCGCTGTGTGTCATCGCGTTGGGCTCTGCGACAGCGTTTGCTCAGTCGCGCACAGCGCCGGAAAATGCAGCAGCCGGAACGTCGGTGCCCGGAACACCAGCACCCGAAGCTCCGGCACCCGATGCCTCGCGGGGCGGTATTGATGGTTTGCCGGACGCCGTAACGGTCCTCGATATTCTTACCCGTCTGCCGCGCAGGCCCGGAAGCGATCCCGCCACCGCTAACGACGGCCCACCGGACGGCGGACCAAAGCCACGCGGCAAGACGCCGGGCACCGTAGCCGATGCGCCGCCACGGCCGTCGCGTGTCGTGAATCTCGATCCTGCGCGACCGTTCGTGCCCCGGCCATCGCCGCGCGCGGCCGGCGCGCCGCCGGTCATCACGGGCGCCGTCGTACCGCAGATTCGTGACCGCGAAGTCATCGTCACTCTTGCCGCCAACGCGACCGACGCGACCGTGTCCGAACTTGGCCAGGATCTCGGTCTCGATGGCGATACGCTCTACGCTTCGAACCTGCTCGGCGCTCGCGTCGTGCTGTTCCGCATTCCTGATACGCGCTCCGTCGCCGACGTCCTGCAACAGCTTGCGGGCGACGCGCGCGTGCAGCTCGCGCAGCCCAACTACGTGTTCAGCGCCAGTGGCGCAGCAGAGCAGCCGCTGCCGGTTCCGCAATACGCACCGAAGGCCATCAACCTTGATGAAGCGCACCGCACCGCGCTCGGCAAGCGCGTGCGCGTTGCGATCATCGACACGGCGATTGATATAACCCATCCGTCGTTCGACGGCGCCGTCACCATGATCTTCGACGCGCTGGGCGGCACAAAACCGGAAGCCGCGGCACATGGCACGGCCATTGCGGGCATCGTCAGCGCGCGCAGTCACCTGATCGGCGTCGCGCCGGAAGCCAACATCCTCAGCGTGCGGGCGTTTGCGGGGGCGGTGAGCAGTTCGGCGCAGTCGCATACGCTTGCTATTCTCAAGAGTCTGGATTGGTCCGTGCTAAACAGCGCACGCATCGTCAATATGAGCTTCGCCGGGCCGAATGATCCGCTTCTTGGGCAAGCTATTACGGCTGCGGTGAAGCAGGGCGTGACGATCGTTGCTGCGGCGGGGAACGGCGGACCAGATGCGTCGCCAGCCTATCCGGGCGCCTTTCCCAACGTCATCGCGGTAACAGCCATCGATGACCACGACGCGATTTATAAGAGCGCCAATCGCGGCACCTACATCGCGGTTGCGGCTCCTGGTGTCGATATCATCGGAGCCGCGCCCAAGGGCGCTTACGACATATCTTCAGGCACATCGATGGCGGCTGCGCACGTCTCCGGCGTTGCAGCCTTGCTCCTTGAAAAGAACCCAAGCTGACGCCGCGCGATATCCGCGATGCACTGTCAAAGAGTGCCCGTCAGCCGCCGCGATTGATTGCCGAAGACATGGGCGCCGGTATTGTCGACGCCGCCGAAGCACTCCGCATGCGTTAATCGTTTTTTTTGCCTGCCCACATCTGACAATCGAATATATTATTTCGAGGGTGTCATGGCCTCTGCATTTTTCCGGAACCGCCGCGTTCTTTGGATGCCCTTCGAAGTGGACTGGTCGCCCGAGCAGGCCATTCGCGCGCACTGCTGTCCGGCTATGGCGAGCGCCTTGCTGTTTCAATGTGACCAGCACGCAGATCCATTCGAATGCGGAGACAGTCTGGTCGTCTACAACGCGGTTTTCGATGAGTACGGTCTGATCGTTCACGACGGCGGAACCACCTACGTCCTGATCGATAGCTGTCCGTGGTGCGGCTTGAAACTTCCACAAAGCCAGCGCGACCAGTGGTTTGACGAAATCAAAGCGCTTGATCTGCCGGCCGACATGCGACCCCCGTCGCATTATCTCTCGGACGATTGGCGGCTTCCGCCGATACGGAAAGGGCGCTAGCGAATTTGTGCGTGTGGAATGACGCTCGCGTGGCGCGGTGGCTAGGCCAATGACAATCGTCTCGTCTCGTCACGGAACGTACGGCGCGGCGCAAGCATCCTCGTAGACATGGGTGCCGCCGTTGGGATCACTGACGCTGATGCGTCCGCCGTCTTGCGAAATTTTTGCAGCCTGGATCGGGACTTTCCCGAACGCGCCAGGAATATCGAGCACGTATGTAAGCATCGCCAAGCCTGATAAACGGCGCCGCAATTCATCGACGAGCGCCTGGCCCTCCGCGATCGTCGTGCGGAAATGCGCGGTGCCGGGCGCAAGGTCGCCATGGTGCAGGTAGTACGGTTTGACGCGCGCTTCGACGAGGGCGCGCATCAGCGCTTCAAGCGCGTCGGCGGTGTCGTTGACACCCTTCAGCAGCACCGTCTGGCTGACCAGCGGAATGCCGGCATCGACCAGCTTCGCAATCGCGGTTTGTGCTTCCGTGGTCAGTTCGCGCGCGTTGTTGGTATGCAGCCCAATGAAAACAGTTTTGTCGGACGCCTTCAGCGCCGAGACCAAGTCGTCCGTCACCCGATCGGGGTCGACGACCGGAACACGGGTGTGCCAGCGCAAAATTTTGACATGTGGAATCTGTCCGAGTGCCGTCGTGACGTCCGCGATCCGTCGCGGCGACAGCACGAACGGGTCGCCGCCCGTCAGGATCACTTCCCAGATCGCCGGTGTGGCGCGGATATAGTCCAACGCCGCGTCGAGTTCGGCTGCCGATAGCGCTTCGCCGAGCTGCGGGCCGACCATCTCGCGGCGAAAGCAAAACCGGCAATAGACCGGGCAGACGCTGGCAATCTTCAAAAGCACGCGGTCGGCATAGCGATGCACGATGCCGGGCGCCGGGCTTTTGAGGTGATCGCCGATAGGGTCGGCCGACTCCGCCGGATGCGTGTCAAGTTCGCGCGCGTCGGGCACGAATTGCCCCGCGATCGGATCGTTCGGGTCTGAGCGGTCGATCAGGTCAGCCATCGCGGGTGTAATGGCAATGGCATAGCGGGCGCCAACGCGGCGCGTCATCACCCTGCGCGCGGGCAATGAGGCAGGCCGCGAGCAGATCGTCAGCAGTGCGGAGTGGAGGCGGGGCCGGTCATTTCTCTGGCCACGTGGTCGTATCGTAATCGGGATGCTGGTACGAGACAATATCGACCAGGAACGGCGCCGTTGCCACTTCTGCCAGCGTATCCTTTTGTGGAAGTGCCGCGATCGCGTCGGCATAGGGCAGTTTGCCCTCAACGCCGAATTGCACGATTGGAACAATCGCTTCGGGATGATCGAACGCGCCGATCGCAACCGCGATGCCGTCAGGTGCTTCATAGGTCAGCGGTGTGCCGCAGTTGGTGCAAAAGCCTCGACGCACGGCATTCGAGGATTGGAAATGTTTCAGCGTGCCGCGCGTCCAGGTCAGCGTTGCGTCGCGCACCGAAACGAGCGGTGCGTAGAAGCCCCCGAACGCCTTCTGGCACATGCGGCAATGGCAGACCGACGCGTCGCCGAGCGGTCCGTCGACGCGAAACCGCAGCGCGCCACATTGGCATCCGCCGGACTGATGTTCTCCGCTCATTGTTTCTCCGTCATGCAGGTTGGCGTCGGCGTCCAAATCACTTGATCAATGCGCTCTGCGCCTGTTGCCAGCATGACGAGGCGATCGAAGCCGAGCGCGCAGCCGCAAGCCGGTGGCATCTGGGCGAGCGCCGCCAGAAAATCTTCATCCACCGGATAGCGTTCGCCGTAGATGCGCTGTTTGTCATCCATCCATTTGTCGAAGCGGCGGCGCTGTTCTGTGGCGTCGTTCAATTCGCCGAAGCCGTTGGCGAGTTCGACGCCGCAGATATACATCTCGAACCGCTCGGCAACGCTTGGCTTCCGGGCGTGGGGTCGGGCAAGTGCGGCTTCATGCACCGGGTATTCGCACAGCATCTGGGGTCGCGACAGACCGAGGTTCGGTTCAATCTTCTCCGTCAAAATGCGGCTGAACAGATCTGCCCAGCTCTCGTCATCAGCGAATTGAATGGCCTTGGCGCGTGCACGTTCGGCAAGTGCGTCGCGGTTCGTTGCCGTCGCGTCGTAGGTATCATCGAGCGCGATGCCCGCGAACGTCGCGAACGCCTGATCGAGGGTCAGCCGGTCGTAGCCATTTAGCGGGTCGCAACTCTTGCCGCGATACGACCATTGCAACAACCCCGTAACCTCGGCTGCGATTTTCACGATTTGCCCGCAGTCGTCCCACAGCGTCTCGTAGGGCGCGCCGACGCGATACCATTCGAGCATCGTGAATTCCGCCGCGTGCAGGTTGCCGTGCTCGCGATTGCGGAACACGGGCGCAAACGTGAAAATTTTCTGTTCGCCCGCCGCCAGCAGTTTCTTCATCGCGAATTCGGGTGACGTGTGCAGGTAGAAATCGCGGCGTTGCATATCTGTGCCGACAGCCTCGGTTCTGAAGGCGTGCAGATGCGTTTCGTTGCCCGGCGAAACTTGCAGGATTGACGTCTCGACCTCGACAAAGCCCTGGGCTTCGAACCAGGCCCGAAGTGCGACTTTCAGGCGCCCACGCGCCAACAGCAGGGGCGGCGGTCGGCGTGAGACGAGGGGGTCCACCAGGGCGAAGATGCTGACATAAGAACTTTTTATCGTGAAAATGGCTGTCTGGGCAGGCCGCACTTGGACTCTTCAGCCGAAGCAGCTATGAAGCCGGGCAGAAATCCCCATTTCCAAGCCAGGTCTGGGCCGCCTCCGGCGCTAGCGGCTGTTAACACATGAACGGAGACGTCCGGTGGTCAAAATTATTGCAAGCTCGGTCCGTAAAGGCAACGTGCTCGATATCAACGGCAAGCTGGCCGTGGTGATGACGGCCGAGAACATTCACCCCGGCAAGGGCACGCCCGTCACCCATCTCGAACTTCGCCGCATTCAAGACGGCGTCAAGTTGACGGAGCGCTATCGCACGACCGACCAGGTCGAGCGCGCCTACCTTGACGAAAAGGACTACAACTATCTGTACGAAGACGACATGGGCTACAATTTCATGCAGCCCGAAACCTTCGACCAGATTTCGGTGCCGAAAGATGTGCTCGGCGACAGCGGCATCTGGTTGCAGGAAGGCATGACCTGCATGGTCTCGCTGTTCGAAGGCAACCCGATCGCAGTCGAACTGCCGCAGCGCGTCACCTTCGAAATCGTCGAAGCCGATCCGGTTGTCAAAGGGCAGACCGCATCGTCGTCGTTCAAACCGGCGAAGCTGACGAACGGCGCCCGCGTGATGGTGCCGCCACACATCGGCACGGGCACACGCGTCGTCGTCATGACGGCCGACGGCTCGTATGTCGAGCGCGCCAAGGACTAATCGGCAGAAAACGCAACTGCGGTCTGCGCATGAATGCGACGCGGCTTATGGGCTCGTGCGCTTCGTGCGAGGCGTTGCTGCGCGATCGTTGATGCAATATCAGCGCCTGCGGCCAACAGTCAGTGAAGCCGACAAAAAGAAAAGGACGGGGAAATGCCCCGTCCTCTCCGTTGTCGCTCTGACGAGTGGCGCTGGCTTATTCCGTGCAGCCGCGGGTCTCGTATTTTTCGCAGGCATAATCGTTGCCGGCGTCGCACTGACGATACCACTTGCGGCAGGTCCGCCAGAATCCTGAGCGGCTGTTGCTGCGGTAGTAGTAGCCACGATCGTCGGCATAGGCGCGATTGCTGTTGGCGGCGGCTGCAAGTGCGGCCGCGCCGAGAACGATGCCGGCGCCGATTGCGATATTGCGGCCACGGCGCGCTTCAGCAACGGTGCTGGTGGCCGGAATGATTGCGGTGACTGCAATCAGTGCCGCGAGTGAAAAAGAGATCACGTGTTTCATGTGGGGTTCCTTCATTGGCCGCCGTAGTTTGATGGCCAGTCTATCACCAAGCCGAATCTGGGCCAAGGGCAGCCCACATCATATATAAAATTGCTTAGTTTTTCATCATATTGAAAACATGGATAAAAAAGGACTTCCCATTGTGCTCTATTCGTCGCTTGCCGGTCGTGGCGGCGGCGCAAAGACGATTTTCTGGTAGATCAGCCCGATTCCTATCAGCACCGCACCGAGGCAGAGGAACGACAGTGCCCGCCAGATGCCGCCAATATCGGCCAGATCAAAAATCGTGATTTTGAGTGCGGCCAGCACGATCAAGGCGGCCGACGCGATGCGCGCCTCGAGAGAGCGGCGCAGCAAACCGTAAGCGAGGAACGCGATGCCGAGGATCAGCCAGGCGAACGACAGCGCCCAATGTTCGGCTTCCGACGTGTCGTGGAAGCGTAAGCCGATCAGCGGCCCCTGGAACGCATGGCGGACTTCGAGGGAAACGTACATCACGATCAGCACGACGCCGAGAATGCCGGCAGCCCGCACGTACCATTCAGGCCGCATGTCGCGCGTATGGCGGGCCACGTAGAGCGCGGCGATGCCGGGCAACAGATACGCTGGCAGCAGGCTGGAGAACACAACGGGCCCGCTGATCATATTCCCTGTGGACAGCGGATTGACTGCGAGCAGCAATCCAAACGCAGCAAAGCCGATCGAGATCGCGCCGAAGACCAGCGATGCTATGTCGAACACCCGGTTCGTGCGGCGCAAATTGAACTGTGCCAGCGCCAGCGACATGGCGAGCGCGACGAACGTCATCAAGCCGGCTTCCACAAAGCCAGATCCGGGGTGCAAGATGTCGCCGTTGTTGGTGAAGTGGCGGATCTCGAAGAACGCCAGCAGACCTGTGAAGATTACGGCGAGGCTATCCGACAGGCGAACCGACAAGCTATTGCCGCGCTTTTCGATCAGGCGGGCGGCCATGGCGAAGGCGACGGCCGGCACGCCGTAGCCCAGCAGCAGCCAATTGAAAATCGGTGTGTCGCCGACGTCGGCCCCCATGATGCGTGGGTTCCAGATGACGCGCGCCAGCACGACGATACCGAGCGCAGTCACCGCGTGCCGCAGCAGCGGGATGTCGCGCAGCGTTGCCACATAGGCGGTGCCGAGTGCGGCGAGTGCCAGCGCCACCGTCAGGTAGCCGCGTTCCAGCGATGCTGTGAGCGCAAAGCCGAGCGCTGCAATGGCGGCGGCGGCAAACACGCCAGCGGCCAGATTGAACGCCGGCGATGAATACGACATGTCGGCGCGATGGAATTTTTCTGCCGTTATCGCGAACAGCGCGGCAAGCGTGATGCCCGCCGCTGCAAACGGAATCGAAACATCAAACTGCGTGACGCGCAGATAGGCGATCACGAGCGCCAGAAGCGGCGGCACGGTCGCAGCCAATCCATACAGCGCGGCCGTGCGATCCTTAAGCAATGCGCCACGCCACAGCCTGAGTGCGGCGACGGCAGCGGGAACGAGCGACGCCATGGTCGCGAACCACAGGAAACTCGAAATGTTGTCGGGCAAGCGGAGCATGCGCTCGGCCCACGGTGCCAGCAGCGTGACCGCTGGCGGTTCCGTTAAGCCCGGCCAAACGAGCAGGGCGGCGAGCATGAGGATGCCGCCAAGGACGGCAGCAGCAGCAGCAGGTGCCGCGACCCAGGCCGTCGCGCCGAGAATGGCGATGGCTGGAACAGTCAGCATAAGCACGCCGGAGAGGCCAAGATCCGGCGACGAGATGACGGCAATCGCCAGTATCGTCAGCGCCGCCAGCGCGCCGCTCGCAACGAAGTCCGGTTCGGCTTTGTTGTCGTGGCTGCCGATGTGCGGCTCGATGGCGAGGAAGCCGGCGGCGAGCGCCAATTGCAGCAGCGCGTGCACGCCCGCAGCCGTGAGGCCATCGCTGAATTGACCGATTTGAATATCGATGAGCAGGAAGCCCCAGACGAATGCACCGGCGACGGCCGCCGCCGCCAGCCACAGCCATAGTCGCGCCCGCGCCAGCAGATACGCAGCGCCCGCGACGACCGCGAGATACGGCACCAGCGGCCATGGATTAGGCTCTGCGGATTGCACGAGCATCGGCGCCAGGAATGCGCCTGCCAAACCGAGGCCGGCGAGTGCCGGTCCATGCAACGCCGCCGCCAGCATCGTGACGATGCCTGTCGCGCCAAGGGCGATGAACGCGAAGGCCGGTCCGATGAGACCGTAGAGCGCGTGCGCCGCGTAAATTGTGCCGAACGCAACGACGGTGCCGGCAGCGGTCAATATGCTTGGGATATGCGCCTGTGGCAGCGCGTCGAACGGGATTTGGGTATCGTTGCGGCGGAACCATTCGCCGCCAGCCACCAGACCCGCAGCCAGCAGCACGCCGAGCGCGATGCGCACTTCGGGCCCGATCAATCCAGCTTCAATTGAATAGCGCACCAGAAACAGTCCGCCGAGCGCCAGTGCTAGACCACCCGCCCACACGGCCCACTGCGTGCCAAGCCGCTGCTCAAAACTTCCATCACGGCCAGTGGCCGCGCTACCAGCCGCCGCGCTAGCAGATGATGCCGCGCCGGGTGGCGTCGACTGCGCCGACCACTTGCGTTCGACGGGCGGCACGCTGGCGCCTTGTGCCGGCTGTTTTGGTAGTGGCGGCATTTCGGAGGGGCTTGCGGCCGAGGCGGGGTTAGGGCTTCCGGGGCTTTAGGGGCTGGCGCCGCTGTGCCGCTGCTGCCGTCGCCGCGCTGGGCTCTAAGAAATCCAATTTCACTGCTCAGCGCGCGCACCGAGGCTTCAAGTTCGCCAAGCCGTAATCGAAGTGCCGTTCCGCTCGTCTTGGCCTGTAGGCCACCACGATTGCGATGATCGCGAGCACGGCACTGATCATGTCGGCTGGTCCTGATGATGCGTGCCCCATGGTGAGGGTGCACTTCGGCGGCAAAGCGGCAGCTTCGCGGCATCTGATGCCGATTCACCTCAGGCGTCGATGGCCTTTTTGACCTCGAAGATTTCCATGATCCGGCAGCCCTTGTGCGGTCCATCGACGACGAAGGTCCATTTGCCTTCGGTGAAGGTGTCACACATCTTGACGCCCTTGACCAAAATCCAGTGGCCTTCCTTGCCCTTATGGATGGCCAGGATGTAGTAGGCCCAAGCGTTGCGCGGCTTCTGCATCCAGGTCCAGACGCTCGGCCGTTCCTTGCGGGCCTTGTGCATGAAACTTTCCTTCAGCTCCATGCGGTAGCCGAAGTGGGCAAGCGCGGCCTCGACCTCGTCGGCGTAGGTGCCGCGCACGATCGGTTTGCGTCCGGGCGGCAAGTCGCGGCCGTCGCGAATGACATCCTCGATTTTGGATATGCCGTAACCGGTGATCGCGGACAGCACGTATGGTCCACAAAAGGCCACGCGGCCGGTGTCATTCTTGACCTTCTCGAGCCCCGAGGTCATGCGTCCACTGGTAAGATGATCGCTCATGGCAGACGGCCTCGCAGGGGCTCAAAACGCGTATCGCCTGTCATGCTGACCGGCTATGATTAACGAAAGATTAATTTCCCTTTTCGGCCCGTCCTTCGAGGCGAGCACGGCGCTGAGTTGGACCAGGAGAAGCCCCGGCAATGGCGATGAATGTCTCGTTTCTGCAAGAGTTGATGAATGCCGTTGCCGAGCAGAGCCGCGCGCTGCTGCCCAAGGCCTTGTTCGGTACGGGCGATGACGACAACATCGAGGCCCTGTCGCGGGCGCTGATGTCGGGACGGGGTGAAGCCTCTGGCGTAGCGATCGCCCGGCAATTGCTCAACCGCTTGCACGTCGCCTCCAGCGAAGAGCGCGCCGCCTTCTTCGCCTATCTTGCCGACGAGCTACAACCCGACCCGATCGCCGTTAGTGCAGCAGCCCGCGCCTATCTGACGGCGCCATCGGAAAAGGCCCTGACGGGGCTCCGCGTTGCAACCTACAGCCCGCGCCGCGAATTTTTCCGGCGTCTCAACCTTGCGCCCGGCGGTACGGCTGAAATCGTGGCGCTGCGCCGCGAATTGCTGCGCAGTCCGAAACCGGATGCATCGCTGGCCGCCGTCGATACCGATTTGCGGTCGCTGCTGGCCTATTGGTTCAATCGCGGCTTTCTGGTGATGCGCAGTATCGATTGGCAGACGCCGGCTGCGATCCTTGAAAAGATCATCGCCTATGAGGCAGTGCACGAGATCAAAGGCTGGGATGACCTGCGCCGCCGGCTCGATCCAGTGGACCGGCGCTGCTTTGCGTTTTTTCATCCCTCGCTTGTCGATGAACCGCTGATCTTCGTCGAGGTGGCGCTGACAACGGACATCCCCGGTGCCATCGGACCGCTGCTCGAAGCGCGCGGAACCGCGGGCGGTAAACCGCCGACGGCCGCCGTGTTCTATTCGATCTCGAATTGCCAAGACGGATTGAAAGGCATTTCGTTCGGCAACTTCCTGATCAAGCAGGTTGTCGAAGAGTTGGCGCGTGATGTGCCAACGCTCAAGACGTTCGTTACGCTGTCGCCGGTGCCGCATTTCGCGCGCTGGCTCGATCGAACGCTCGCCGCTGAGGGGACGCCTGGAACGCACGGCATTCTGTCGGCCGACGATCGCAACGCGCTGCATCTGCTGAGAGACCCGCGCTGGGTGGAAATGGCGCGCACACCCTCCGCCGAGATCGAGCAGCTCAAAACGGTTCTGACCGCGCTCGCCGCCAACTACTTCCTGGTAGCGAAATCTGTGGATCATCGTCCGGTCGATCCGGTAGCGCGGTTCCATCTCGGCAACGGGGCGCGGCTGGAACGCATCAACTGGCTGGCGGACACGTCGGAGAAGGGGTTGCGCGAAGGCCATGGGCTGATGGTCAACTATCGCTATGAATTGGACGACATCGAAAAGAACCATGAGGCCTACGCTCAGGACGGCACGGTTGCCGCCTCGCGTGCGGTGCGCAGTCAATTGCGGCCGGCCGCAAAATCCAAAGGTCTGAGTTCAGCGGTGCCGGATCTTTTGGCTCTGCCGGGCATCGTCAAGCCCAAAAAGGCGCTGCCCACGCCGCGGGACGGCGCCTAGCGCGGCCTATGAACGACCCTTGTGTTGTCCGATCCTCCGTGCAGTATGAGCGCGGAATTCAAGCCGCGACACGGCAATCGCACGTTCGACAAAAAACCTGAGGCCTTCCATGCGCTACGATGACAAAGACCGCGAAAGTTCGAACGTCGAGGACCGTCGCGGACAAGGCGGCGGGGGCTTTCAGTTTCCTGGCGGTCGTGGTGGCATTCGGATCCCCGTTGGCGGTGGCGGGTTCAGTCTGACGACGCTGCTGATCATCGGCGCTCTTATGCTGTTCATGGGCATCAATCCGCTCGACGTGCTGTTGGGCGGTGGCGGCGGTGGCTCGATCAACATGCCGGACCTGCCACGCTCCGAACGCCCGGTGACGCAGCGCAACCCGACTGAAATTCCGGGCCTGCCGGGATCGCGCTCTGGTCAGCAGACGGGAACCGCATCCAACGAAGATCAAATGAAGGTCTTCATCAGCCGGGTGTTGGCCGACACGGAAGACGTTTGGAAATCCGTGTTCCGTGGCTTTGGGCAAAACTATACGGAACCGCCGCTGGTGCTGTTCTCAGGCATGACGCGCACCGCCTGCGGTGCTGGTCAGGCGCAGATGGGGCCGTTCTATTGTCCGCTCGACCAGAAGGTCTACATCGACCTGTCGTTCTATGAAGAGATGCAGCGCAAGTTCAACGTGTCGGGCGATTTCGCCCAGGCGTATGTCGTCGCGCACGAAGTCGGCCATCACGTCCAGACGCTGCTCGGCATCGCCGACAAGGTGCAGGAACTGAAAAGCCGCTCGGATGAAACGACCGCCAATCAAATCCAGGTGCGCATGGAACTGCAGGCCGATTGCCTCGCGGGCGTCTGGGCCAATCTCAATGATCAGGTTAAGAACCGCCTGCAGCCGGGCGACGTAGAAGAGGCGTTGAACGCCGCCACGCAGATTGGCGACGACATGATCCAGCGGAAAATGACCGGCCGCGTGATGCCCGATGCATTTACCCACGGCACGGCAGCGCAGCGCGTTCGTTGGTTCAGCGCGGGTCTTAAATCCGGTCAAATGGAAGACTGTGATACGTTCAATACCTCGAACCCGTGAGCTGGGACACCTGTTCGCTATTTGCGCGATGAGTACGACACTTGATGCTGACTTGAGGCTTCGGAATTAGAAGACGAAGGCAGGCGGTGCCGATGCTGCGTCATTCGAAAATCGCACTCTTGTTGGCCGCGGCGATGGCCGGCGCGCCTGAGCCTGCGGGCGTACTGAGCGATGATGAAACCCGTCAGGCAAAAATTCAGGCGATGATCTTAGAAGCCTGGGATGATGCAACTGCGGCATGGCAGGATCTACTCGGCGAACAGGCCTATCGCATCGACGCTCCGAAGATCAACTTCGTTGCCAACGTGCGCGCGTCCCACTGCTACGGACTGTATATCGGCACCGGGCCGGTCTACTGCTCGGGCAACACCACCGTGTTTGTCAGCGTGGCGAGCATGCAGGACCTCGATAAGCGGTTCCCCGGCGTCGGCGACGCGGGTCTCGCGTTTCTCGTCGCGCATGAACTTGGTCACCATATTCAGAACATCTCAGGCCGGTTCCGCGTGCTCAATCAGCTTGTGCGCAATGATCCCAGCCGCCAGCGCGACTTGTCGTTGAGGTTCGAACTCGAAGCCGATTGTCTGGCCGGCGTATGGGCCAGCAGAAGTCCAAAGTTCGCGGCAACTGAGGGGATGCGGTCGGAAATCGCAGCGTCGCTCGATGCGATCGGAGACGACAAGATCCTGGCTGCCGTGGGAGCTCCGGTCGATCCGGCGCGCTACACGCACGGATCGTCTGAGCAACGCGTGCGCTGGTTCCAAACCGGCTTGCAAGGCGGCGCCATCGCGGCGTGCAACGTCCTCCAGTCGGAGACATTCTGAGTTGAATTGCGCTGCTGGTGCCATGCGGCGCCAGCTTTAGCTTTGCTCTAAAGCGAGTCGCCTTTGAAGGTGTCGACAGTGCACGGTACGCCCTTGGCGGTCAGCGCTTTGCAAACCTTGGCGGCTTCCGTCTTTGATTTGATCGGGCCTGCGACGAGGTCATAGGTCGGGTTTAGCGCGTCGCCACCGCTCGTGTAGCGCGGTTCGAGACGGTTCAGCGTGTCGCCATGCCTTTCAGAGAGAAGGCTCCAACTCAGCCGCAGACTATCGACCGAGGCGCCGGAAGACAGCTTCAAGCCCACCGGCTGCGGCGCCGGTTTGACGACTGCGGGGCCGAATGAAATCGCTTCAGTCGCCGCGTTGACGGTTGTTACAACGGGCGCCGCGACGTCGGCGGGCGGCGGCTTCACAGCCTTTGCCAACTGCGTGCTCAGCGAGCCGGTTTCAAGCCCTGTGCCTTTGCTATCCGTTTCGGCATTGATGACAGTCGGCACGCGCACCGGTTGCTTGGCCGCGTCCGTTGAGCCGCCTTTCGACATAGGCGCTTGTTGAGCGGCGGCCGGTGCTGCCGTCTCAAGGGCCGCGGCTGGTAATGCGGCGGAGATACGTGTCTCTAGGGATGCCACCTGTGCGCTGACGGTTCTTTGCTGTTCGCCCTGCATCTCGACGTCGGTCTTGACCTTCGACAGGTCAAGTTGGATCTGGGAAACGCTGTCTTTCAGTTGCCCGAGGTCGGCCGCCAGACGAGCAGCAGCACGCTGGCCCTGATTGTTCTGCGGGAATGTGTAGCTCGAAACCGGTCTCAGATCGTCCAGCCATTCCGGAGCCAGACCGAGCACCATCAGAAAACCGAACGATAGCGCGCCGAGCGTGGTCCACACGACCACATACGGTGTGAATAACGGGGCTTTGCGAAGCGGATGGGCGTTTGGCGAGGCGGTCATGGGCAACGGTCCGGGCGGAAGGTGGAATGGGTAAATCGAATTGAATGAAATCAACGCATTGGCTGGGAAAGGTGCGCGAGCATGTGATTCGGGGCAACGCACGAAGCCCCCGCAGCGGTGAGTAAACTGTGGACGGAATAATCTCGCGGCCGACCTGCAACACGGTCAAAGTTCTGATCATTTGAGAGAAAAGCCCAATTGCGGGCGGTGACTTGGCTGGTCAAGCGCGGCGCATTTCCCAGCCCGATGGTCATTTCTGGCCGGGAATTTGCTTTCCCAGTACCTTAGGAAGTGGCCGCGCTTGCCGGGAGACCGCCCGGGGCGCTATGCAACACGCGCTGGTCGCGGCCGATTCCTATGGCCGGACCTCGGCCATACACCTGAAATGGCCGCAGCTTCGCAATTCCAAGGTTTGTGATGAGCACTCCCTCCGCGCTGATCGTTGTCCTCGCTGCCGGCAAAGGCACGCGCATGAAGTCGTCGCTGCCCAAGGTTCTGCACAAGGTTGCAGGCCGCTCCATGCTCGGCCATGTGCTCGATCTGGCTACCCGCTGCGATGCCGCCAAGGTTGCCGTCGTCGTCGGGCCGGATATGGCCAAGGTGGAAGCTGAAGCCGCCGCTGTCTTTCTTGGAGCTGAGATCGCGACGCAGGTGAACCAGCGCGGCACCGGCGACGCCGTGCTGGCCGCGCGGTCGGCCATCGACGCCCACGAGGGCGATGTGATTGTGCTCTATGCCGACACGCCGTTGATCCGTCCGTCCACCATCGCCCGCATTTGCGCCAAGCTGAACGAAGGCGCCAACGTCGCCGTGCTCGGTTTCCGCCCCAAAGACCCGACAGGCTATGGCCGGCTTCTCACCGATGCTAGTGGAGCGCTGCTCGCGATCCGCGAGGACAAAGACGCGAGCCCGGCCGAACGCCAGGTTGATTTGTGCAATTCGGGTGTCATCGCGTTCCGCGTGCCGCGCCTCACTCAGCTGCTCGACCGGATCGGCAACAGCAACGCGAAGGGCGAATACTATCTGACGGACGCCGTCGAAATCGCCCGCGCAGACGGCCTGCAAACCGCCGTTGTCGAATGTGACGAAGACGAAGTGCTCGGCGTCAACGCGCGCTCGCAATTGGCCGAAGCCGAAGCCATCTGGCAGCAGCGCGCGCGGCTCGCCTTCATGGACAGCGGCGTGACGATGATCGCGCCCGATACGGTCTGGTTGTCGTTCGATACCAGCATCGCAAACGACGTCACGATTGAGCCGAATGTGTTTTTCGGTCCCGGCGTCACCGTTGAAAGCGGCGCCGAAATCAAGGCCAACTGCCATTTTGAGGGCGCCGTGATCGGCCGGGATGCGCGTATTGGTCCGTTTGCGCGGCTGCGTCCAGGCGCTAAACTGGCGTCAGAGGTTCACGTCGGCAATTTCGTTGAGGTTAAGAATGTGGCGATGGGGCAGGGCTCCAAAGCCAATCATCTCGCCTATTTGGGGGATGGCAGCGTCGGCGCGAAGGCCAATATCGGCGCGGGCACGATTTTCTGTAACTATGACGGTTTCAACAAAAGCAAGACCGAGATCGGCGAGGGCGCGTTTATCGGCTCGAACTCATCTCTCGTGGCGCCGATTAAGATCGGTGCTGGCGCCTATATCGGTTCGGGTAGTGTCATCACCAAAGATGTCGGCGCCGGCGCACTGGCGCTGGAACGGTCGGCGCAGGAGGAACGTCCCGGTTGGGCCGAGAAGTTCCGCACAATGATGGCGCGGCGGAAGGGTAAATCCTAACTGAGCACGGCTTTTGCATTGTCTTCAGTGTGTCGGCTGTACACCGGACCCAAGACGCCACGCGTTTTGGAGATGGACTGAAACAGAGTGTGATTTGAGAAGCGCCTTAACCATCGCCATGTTCGCGATGGGGGCAGCGAATCCAGGGACTTAATACATGTGCGGAATCGTCGGAATCCTCGGTAAGACGCCGGTTGCGACCAATCTCGTCGATGCCTTGCGGCGTCTCGAGTATCGCGGTTACGATTCGGCTGGCATCGCGACCGTCGAAGCGGGGACGCTGACGCGGCGTCGAGCCGGGGGCAAACTCCGCAATCTTGAAAAGCGCCTTTTGACCGAGCCGCTGGATGGCATGATTGGCATTGGTCACGCGCTGGGCAACCCATGGCCGCCCGACCGAGCGCAACGCCCACCCGCATATGACGGCCCAGGTTTCTGTCGTGCACAACGGCATCATCGAGAATTTCCGCGAACTGCGCGCCGATCTCGAAGCCAAGGGCCACACCTTTGAAACCGATACCGACACCGAAGCCGTCGTTCACCTGATTACGCATGAGATGCAAAACGGTCTCGGCCCGGTCGAAGCGGCGCGCGCTGCGCTCAAGCAGCTGCGGGGCGCATTTGCGCTGGGCATCATTTTCGCTGGCCAGGACGATCTGATGATCGCGGCGCGGCAGGGTTCGCCGCTGGCGCTCGGGCACGGAACTGGAGAAATGTATCTCGGGTCCGACGCCATTGCGCTCGCGCCGTTCACCGATACCATCACCTATCTCGAAGAAGGCGACTGGGCGGTCATGCACCGTTCGGGGGCTGAAATTTTCGATCGCGACGGCCGCCGTGTCGATCGCCCGTCGGTGAAGTCGGTCGCCAGTTCGTTGCTCGTCGATAAGGGCAACCACCGCCACTTCATGGCCAAGGAAATTCACGAGCAGCCGGAGGTTATCCCCAACACGCTCGCCAACTACATCGACATGGTGACGGCGCGGGTCAACTTCCCCGACCTCGGCATTGACCTCGCCAGCATCAACCGGGTGACAATTTCGGCGTGCGGAACGGCCTATTATGCTGGCCTCGTCGCCAAATACTGGATTGAGCGCATCGCCCGCGTGCCGGTCGAAATCGACGTTGCTTCCGAAATGCGCTACCGCGAAGCGCCGCTGCCGAAGGATGGCTTGGCGGTGTTCGTTTCACAGTCGGGCGAGACCGCCGATACGCTGGCGACGCTGCGCTATTGTAAGGCCAACGGGCAACGCATCGCCTCGATTGTCAACGTCCGCACCTCCACGATCGCGCGCGAATCCGACGCCGTTCTGCCGACGCTCGCTGGCCCCGAAATCGGTGTCGCTTCAACGAAGGCGTTCACCTGCCAGTTGTCCGTGCTTGCCTGCCTTGCGGTAGCAATTGGCCGGGCGCGGGGCACGATCAGCGCCGAACAGGAAGTTGAGATCGTCAATGGTCTGATCGAACTGCCGCGCCACATCGCGGCGCTGTTGCGCAACGAACAGACGTTTGTCGCAATTGCGCAGGACCTCTCCAAAGCGCGTGACGTGCTCTACCTCGGGCGCGGCACCAGCTATCCGCTGGCACTGGAAGGCGCTCTGAAGCTTAAGGAAATCTCGTACATTCACGCGGAAGGTTATGCTGCTGGCGAGCTTAAGCATGGCCCCATCGCGCTGATTGATGAAAACGTGCCGGTCATTGTCGTCGCTCCGGAAGACGATTTGTTCGAAAAGACCATATCGAACATGCAGGAAGTCGCGGCGCGCGGCGGCCAGATCATTCTGATCTCGGACGCACTGCCCGAGAAAATCTCCTGCAAGGTTGCAGCGCACATTCTCATGCCAAAGGTGTCATCCTTTGCCACGCCGCTGCTCTATGCGGTGCCGACCCAGCTCATCGCCTATCACACGGCGGTCGTCATGGGCACTGACGTCGATCAGCCACGCAACCTGGCGAAGTCTGTCACCGTAGAATAGCGGGGAAAACATCGTTAAAGGCCAAGCCCTTAATTTGCCTCCTTCGGCTGATTGACTTATCAGTACGTGGAGGGTTGCGGCGTAAGATGGATGGTGCCGTCGGGGGAAGGACTCAGACGATGGAGCATTTTACGAAGAGTGCGCGAGCGCAAGTGCTCGCGGCTATTGGCGTTTCTGGGTTAGCGTTTTTCCATATCCGTGTTTGCACTCGGCGCCGTTGTGGCGACGGCAGACACCGCTTTTGCAGCTAAAGCCAAACCAGAAGCACCGGTCAGCGAGGCGGACGCCAAACAAAAAGCGGCGGCTGCCGCGCGGCAGTCCTATAACGCCGGCATCAAATCTCACGCCGACGGCAAGTATCAGTTGGCTGTCGATCAGCTCTCCAGCGCACTGCGTGTCGGCGGTCTGAGCAGCGCCGAGATGGCCAAAGCACTTTACGTGCGCGGCGCGTCGTACAAAAAACTCGACAAACCTGGCCTCGCGATTTCCGATCTGACGAGTGCGCTGTGGCTGAAGAACGGCCTCGGTGAAGCTGATCAGAAGGCGGCCATTGCAGAACGCGCCGAAGCCTATCGCATGGCCGGTCTTGGAGACGGCACCTCGGGCGGCGAGAGTGTCTCAGTCGCTGATCCTAATCCGGCCCCGGCAGGCTCAAAGGCAGCGGCTATTCCGGCTCCTGTTCCAGCGGCTTCGGTCGCGACCGCAACGGCGCCGGCAGCAGCAATTGCAGCTCCTGCAGGCGAAATTACTCGGCAGTCTCCCGACAGCGAGATCGCGCGTGACGCCGCCAATGCACGCCGGATTGCAGCCCAGCCGATTGAAGGCAACGGCCTGCAAGCCGTCGCCATGGCGTCAGTGGTCGGTAGTTCGCCTCAGGTCGCACCGTTAACGGAACCAGCACCCGCGCCAGCTCTCACAGCTGCGCCAACGTCGCCAGAACCCGTTTATTCAGTTCCCGGCATGCCGGGCACAACCGCGCCGTCCGCTCCCGTGCTATCGGCTGCGCCGATCGAAGGCGGGGGGTTACAGCCAAGCGCACCGGTCACATCCGCGAGCAACGTGCCGTCGGCCATCGGCGGGTTCTTCTCCAACCTGTTTAGTGGCGGATCGTCGTCGGCGCCCGCGCCAGACAGCGCAACGAGTGTGACGACGGCTTCGACGACGCCGCCACCGGCAACGTCGAGTTGGTCGGAATCGACTTCGGTTGCGAGCGGCGCGGCCAAACCGGCGAAGCCCAGCAAGGCCGCACAGACGGCGGCGGCACCCGCCACCAAGTCGGGCAAATACAAGCTGCATATCGCGGCGGTTCGCTCGCGTGCCGAAGCAGAGGCCCTGGCTCAGAAATTGGCAGCCCAGCAGGGTTCAGCGTTGAAAAACCGCGTGCCGGTCGTCGATGAGGCCGTCATCGGCTCCATGGGCACATTCTACCGGGTGCGGGTCGGCTCCTACCAGAACGCCGAAGAACCGCGTGGGGTCTGCAACACGTTGAGATCCAGTGGCTTCGATTGCCTGGTCGTGACAAACTAGCCGCTACCCGGGCTATGCCGGGACGTTGCTTGGACCATGAGATGACCACGCCGACCCAGAAGCCTGGCACTTCCAAGAAGCCTCTAACGCTCAAGGAAAAGGCGACGCAGGCGCAACTCACCGAGGGCTTGAAGCGTCTCGCCCAAGATGACAGCCCGCAGAGCATTCGGTTTGGCACGCGGCTGCGCAACGCATTCCTGACCGGCCTACTGATCGTCGGCCCGGTCACGATCACGCTCTACATCATGTGGTGGGTGATCAATTGGGTCGATGCTTGGGTGAAGCCGCTGCTGCCCGCACCCTACAACCCCGATACCTACTTGCCCTTTCCGGTTCCGGGACTTGGACTGGTCGTTGCCTTCTTCGGTTTGACGCTGATTGGCGCGCTGGCCGCCAACTTGTTGGGCCGCACTCTGGTGTCAACGGGCGAACTGATGATGTCGCGCACGCCAATCGTGCGCAACGTCTATGGCGCCATCAAACAGATCTTCGAAAGCGTCATCTCGACCTCAGGGCCGAACGAAAATTTCCAGAAAGTCGGTTTGATCGAGTTTCCGTCAAAGGGGCTGTGGTCGATCGTGTTTGTCACGGCTGAAACGGAAGGCGAGATCGCGCAACTGAAACCGGGTGGCGAGAGCGACTTGGTGACGGTATTCATGCCGACCGGTATCGTTCCACCGACGGGCTTCATCTGTTTCGTGCCGCGCCGTGACGTGATGTTCATGTCGATGTCGGTTGAAGAAGCCGCCAAGATCGTGATGTCGGGCGGCATCGTCACGCCAGACGGTCAGAACAAGTTGATGGAAACGGCCATGAGCAAATCCGTGGCCTTCAAGAAGTCCGGCGGCTAAGGGCTGCCAATTGCTCACGCCGCACGGAACAGGCGCACCGCTTCATCGGCTTCAAACATGTAGAGCAAGGTTCTCAGCGCCTGTCCGCGTGGCGATGCCAACTCCGCGTCTGTCGCCAGGATCAGCTTGGCGTCGTCGCGGGCTGCTGAGAGCAGCATTTCAAAGCCTGGAACCTCGGCCACGCGAAAGCCCGGCTCACCGCTCTGGCGGGCGCCGAGCATCTCGCCGCCGCCGCGCAGTTCGAGATCTTTTTCAGCGATCAAAAAGCCGTCTTCGGTTTTTTCCATCATCGTGAGGCGCTGTTCTGCGGTGACGCCGAGGGGCTGTTTATAAAGCAACATGCAGAACGATTCCCGCGAACCGCGCCCAACGCGGCCGCGCAACTGATGCAACTGTGCCAGGCCAAAACGCTCGGCATGTTCGATGACCATGATGTTGGCGTTCGGCACATTGACGCCGACTTCGATGACAGTAGTCGCGACCAGGATCTTGAGATCGCCGCTGGCGAATGCGGCCATCGTCGTGTCTTTCTCCTTTGCGGTCAGCGCGCCGTGCAGCAGCCCGACCGTGTTGCCGAATATCTGGGCCAGATGGGCGTGGCGCTCTTCGGCGGCGGCAAGTTCCGATTGCTCCGAGCTTTCGATCAACGGGCATACCCAATAGACCTGCGCCCCTTCGGCAAGCTGCACGCGGATACGGTCGATCAGGCGCTCCATGTGATCGACCGGCATTTTGCGCGTGATGATCGGTTTGCGGCCCGCGGGCTTCTCGGTCAGCTTGGAAACGTCGAGATCGCCGTAGTGGGTCATCAGCAGCGTGCGCGGTATCGGCGTCGCGGTCATCACCAGCACGTTGGTGCCGCCGTTCGAGCCCTTGGCTTGCAGCGCCAGACGTTGGTGCACGCCGAAGCGATGCTGCTCGTCGATGACGGCAAAGGCGAGATCTTTGAAGACGACATCCGATTGAAAGAGCGCATGCGTGCCGATCAGAATGTCGATCTCGCCGCTCGCTAAGCGTTCTAGGACTGCGTCGCGCGCCTTGCCTTTTTCGCGCCCCGTCAGCAGTGCGATCCTCAAGCCCGCCTGTTCGGCAAGCGGCGCGATCGTATCGGCGTGTTGCCGGGCCAGAACTTCCGTCGGCGCCATCAAAGCCGCCTGCGCACCCGCTTCGATGGCGATGGCCATGCTCATTAACGCGACGACGGTTTTACCGGAGCCGACGTCGCCCTGCAGCAGCCGCAACATGCGGTGGGTTGCTGCGAGGTCTGTCGAGATTTCAGACAACGCCGTGATCTGTGAATTGGTCAGCTTGAAGGGCAATGCCGCGACGATGCGTTTGCGGATCAGACCATCGCCGCTGATGCTGCGGCCGCGTTGGGCGCGGATATTCTGGCGCACCAGCCCGAGCGCCAATTGGCCGGCGAGCAGTTCGTCATAGGCCAGACGCTGCCAAGGCGCGGCGCCGTTCGAGACGTCCTGCGCGTCCTCGGGGCGGTGCAGGCGGTTCAGCGCCGTCTTGAAATCCGGCCACTGCCGCGCCTTCAGCCATGCCGCGTCCTGCCATTCGGTCATATCTGGTACGCGTTCGATGGCTTGCCGCGTGGCTTTGAACAGCACTTTGCCGGAAAGCCCTGCGGTCAATGGATAGACCGGCTCCAGCATCGGCAGGTCGCCGCGCCGCTCAGGCGGCACGATGTAATCGGGATGCGCCATCTGTAGGGTTTCGCCGTAGCGCTCGACGCGGCCCGAGATGTAGCGTTCTTCGCCTTCGGGAAGTTGCGTCTCGATGAATTTGCGTTCGGCGTGGAAGAACACCAGATCAATGCGGCCGGTGTCGTCTTCGCACGTCACCTTGTAGGGCGCTTTGTTATTACCGCGCGGCGGCGCCTTATGCTTCAGTACGCGCACTTTGAGTGTTACGATTGAGCCGGGCACAGCGTCGCGTGACGAGGGCTCGGCGCGCCGGTCGACAACGCCGGTTGGCAGGTGCCAGAGCAGATCGAGCACGCGCGGTTCGCTGACGCCGGGCGGCAACGCGAGACACTTCTTGAGCAAAAGCACAAGACGCGGACCGATACCGGCCAAGGACTGGGCAGACGCAAACAGCGGGGTCAGCGCAACCGGGCGCATGTCACAGGCATCCCGCTACGGAGGCATGCGAAAAGCAGCAAAAAATGGTCGCGGCAAAACGCATCAAACCCTCATGCTATGCGGACGGGCAGGCGGGCGCTATACGAGCCCAGCGGCTGTGGCCGCAGGGTGGCGGGTGGACGCAGGGCCGTCAAGCGCGGACGGCTGCTTTTCCCAGGCCTGAAACGACATCGAAACCGTATGAGGCGCCTTTGACCGATGATTTGGACGTTCGCCGCCGGCGCGCCGCATATCGTGCCGCCCATCGCGGTACCAAGGAAATGGATGCGCTGGTCGGGCGTTACGCCGATGCCAAAATCGCCACCTTTGACGGTGCCGCGCTCGAACGCTTCGAGCGCTTCCTCGCAATTGCCGATCCAACCTTGCAGAACTGGATCTTTGCCAAGGAAAGCGTGAGTGGCACCGAGTTCGGGCCACTCGTAGACGACATTAGAAAGTTCCACGGGCTTGAGAGCCTCGCTGGCCATACGGAGTGATTGTGAGCGATACGAAAGACAAGACCCGGACCATCATCTCGGGCGTGCCGGAAGGTTACGACGGGCGCGTGCTCGCTGACCTGACGAAAGCCGCGCGCACCGATACCGAGCCGGGCCTGCATCTTCATATCGCGCGTGACGACCGTCGCCTTGAGCAGCTCGAAGCGGCGCTGGCATTCTTCGCGCCCGACGTGAAGACCATTGTCTTTCCGGCTTGGGATACGGTGCCCTACGACCGCACCAGCCCGAATTCGGAAATTGTCGCCAAGCGGATTACCGGCCTTGGCCGTTTGGTGATCGGAACGCGCAAAGAACCGACCATCGTCTTGACGACCGTCAACGCGATCCTGCAGCGGATACCGCCACGCGCCTTTGTGCGCGCAGCCTTTAAACCGATTGCGCCGGGTCAGCGCGTCGATATGAGCGATCTCGTGCGCCGCCTCGAAGCTTACGGCTTCCAGCGCGCCAGCACCGTCATGGAGCCGGGCGAATACGCGCAGCGCGGCGGTTTGCTCGATATGTTCCCGCCGGGGCGCATCAATCCGATCCGGCTGGATTTTTTCGGCGACCAGTTGGAATCCATCAAGGCCTTCGACGCGCAGACGCAACGCTCCATGAAGCCGGTGCAGAAGTTCGCGCTGATGCCGGTGAGCGAAGTCGCGTTTGGGGACGCGGCGACCAAGCTGTTCCGCACGCGCTACGTTGAACTGTTCGGCGGCAATACCGGCGATGATCCTCTCTATGAAGCCGTCAGCCATGGCCGCCGTTATCAGGGGCAGGAGCACTGGCTGCCGTTCTACCACCCGACCCTCGAGACGCTGTTCGACTATCTGGCGGGGGCAGGCGTTTCGTTCGACCACATGGCGGACGAGGCGGTCGATCAGCGTTTCCAGCAGATCAAGGAACACTACGAGGCGCGCGTCGATAGTCTCGAAGGCCAGCGCTTCGGGGCGCCGCCTTATAAGCCGGTGCCGCCGGACATGATGTTCCTCGACGGCAAGACCTGGGGCGACACGCTGTCAAAGCGCGCGATTTCGCGTTTGACGCCGTTCGCGACGACCTCCGGCGACAATGTCTATGCGATGGGCGGCAAGCAGAGCCGGACGTTCGCCGCCGAGCGCGCCAATCCCGACGCCAACGTGTTTGATGCCGTCGTTGGCCATATCCGCCGCGTTCTGGCTGAAAATCGCCGCGTGATCGTAGCCGCCTGGACCACAGGCGCGCGCGAACGCCTCGGCAGTCTGCTGGCCGATCACGGGCTCAAGGACGCGCGCAAGGTCGATAGCTTCGCCGACGTGCAGGCGCTGCCGCCCGACGCGACGGCGCTCGCGGTGCTGGGCCTCGAAGAAGGTTTCGAGACGCCGGATTTCGCGGTCATTGCCGAACAGGATATCCTCGGCGACCGGCTCGTGCGCCATAAGAAGCGGGCCCGCAAAGCCGCCGACGTACTGACTGAAGCGACCAGCCTTTCGGTCGGTGATCTCGTCGTGCATACCGATCACGGTATCGGCCGGTTTGCCGGATTGCAGACGATCACCGCGCTCGGCGCGCCGCATGATTGTCTGGAACTGCATTATGCCGGTGGCGACAAGCTTTTCCTGCCGGTCGAGAACATCGAACTGCTGACGCGCTACGGCGCGGACGAGGGCGATAGCCAACTCGACCGCCTCGGTGGCCTTGCCTGGCAATCGCGCAAAGCGCGCATGAAGAAGCGCCTGCGCGATATTGCCAACGAGTTGATCAAAATCGCGGCGCTGCGGGCGCTGCGCGAGGCGCCGGCCCTGGTGCCGCCCGCCGGCGCGTTCGACGAATTTGTTGCGCGCTTCCCCTATGACGAGACGGAAGATCAGGCCGCCAGCATTGATGCAGTCATCGATGATCTCGGCTCGGGCAAACCGATGGACCGCTTGGTCTGCGGTGACGTCGGCTTCGGCAAAACAGAAGTGGCGATGCGCGCCGCGTTCGTTGCCGCGCTGAACGGTTTACAGGTTGCCGTGGTGGTGCCGACGACGCTGCTCGCGCGCCAGCATTTCCGCACGTTTTCTCAGCGTTTTGCTGGTTTACCGGTTTAGGTCGCGCAAGCCTCACGCATGGTCGCGCCTAAGGATCTGACGGCTGTTAAAGACGGGCTTAAATCGGGCGAAATCGACATCGTGGTCGGCACGCACGCCTTGCTCGGCAAGCAGATCGAGTTCGCGCGTCTCGGATTGCTGATCATCGACGAAGAGCAGCACTTCGGCGTCAACCACAAAGAGCGCCTGAAGAAAATGCGCGAAGATGTGCACGTTTTGACGCTGTCGGCGACGCCGATCCCGCGCACGCTGCAACTGGCGCTAACCGGCGTGCGCGAGCTGTCGCTGATCACGACTCCGCCGGTCGATCGCTTGGCGGTGCGCACGTATATCTCACCATTCGATCCGGTGATTTTGAAAGAAGCGCTGCGCCGCGAACGCTTCCGCGGCGGCCAGACGTTCTATGTCGCGCCGCGGATTTCCGATCTCGATGACGTGGCCGAATTCCTGCGCGAAGCCGTACCCGATCTGACGTTCGCGCGCGCCACGGGCCAGATGACGCCGACCGAACTCGAAGACGTGATGACGGCGTTTTACGGAGGCAAATACGACATTCTGCTATCTACCGCGATCGTGGAATCGGGCCTCGACGTTCCCAACGCCAACACGTTGATCGTGCATCGCGCCGATATGTTCGGTCTCGCCCAGCTCTATCAGTTGCGTGGCCGTGTCGGCCGCTCGAAGACGCGCGCGTATGCCTACTTCACGACGCCTGCTGGGCAAAAGCTGACGGAAGGCGCGGAAAAGCGCCTCAAAGTTCTGCATTCGCTCGACACGCTCGGCGCCGGGTTCTCGCTCGCGTCCCACGATCTCGATATTCGTGGCGGCGGCAATCTGCTCGGCGAGGAGCAGTCAGGGCATATCCGCGAAGTTGGCTTCGAACTCTATCAGTCGATGCTGGAAGAAGCGGTTGCGGCCATGAAGGGTGGTGATCTCGAGGCCGCCGACAAGTGGAGCCCGGAAATCCAGCTCGGCACCTCAATCATGATCCCGGAAGCCTACGTTACCGATCTTCAATTGCGGCTTGGGCTCTACCGGCGTTTATCGACGCTGGAGACGCGGTCGGAGATCGATGCGTTTGCGGCCGAGTTGGTCGATCGCTTCGGCGAGATGCCGGCGGAAGTGCAGCATCTCCTCGACGTGATGGAGATCAAGGGCCTGTGCCGGACGGCGGGCATCGCCAAGGTCGATGCGGGTTCGAAGGGCGGCGTGATCACCCTGTATCGCAACACCTTTGCGAACCCAGAGGGGTTAATCGCGCTAGTCCAAGCGTCACGCGGTATGCTCAAAGTGCAGCCCGATCAGCGGCTGGTCTATCGTGGCGATTGGGACTTGCCGGAGAAGCGGCTCAAAGGTGTGCGCGCCCTCGTGCAGCAGTTCGCCGACCTCGCGAAAGCGGCGCGCAAGGCCGCATAAGCGGGCGCGCTGAAGCAGGCAGCATCACGCTGGCATGCGTTACGAGAGATTCTAGGGATACTAGCGCGCCACCGGCATTGGCGTTTGCTGGGCACTGCGGGCTTGGTCGAGCAGGTGATAGAGCGAAGCCGTCACCGCGCGTTCGACTGGTTCGGGAACGACGGCAGTTGCGGTCGCCGTAACGTAGTCTTCCAATGTGCCGAGCGCGCCTTTGAAGCGGGCTCCCTCTTCAATTGCGATGGCGTCCTGATAAACCTCGCTATCAACGCGGGCGGTTTTTTCGACACTGACCCGGTGCGCCTGGATCAATCCGCGCGTCGTGCCGCGAATGATGACCTCGTGAGCCTTGATGGTGCCTTCGACCACGGCTTCGGTGTCGATCACCAAAAGTTTGCAGATGATGTTACCGTGAACGCGCCCCTTCACGAGGATGTCGCCGTCGCTCTCCAGGTCGCCGCGCATTGTCAGCCATGCATTGATGATCGAGAATTCGGATGCATCGGCGGCGGCATTTTCAGTGAAGGGCTGAGCGTTGGTAATCACGGTTGCCGGTTCAGCGGGAGACGAGGATTGACCCGCAACGCTGTCAGATTTTTTTGATTGATACATCTTTGGCTCTCTGAAAGCTGGCAGCGCCGGACGTCATGGAAAAGTTCGAGGCTCGTTTCGTTCAAAGCAGAAGCAAGGTCGAGCCCTTTGACGAGTCATCAGGCTCCCCGGCTTCTCAACCGCTGAAGTGCTTCTATTTGCAGCGATTCGCCCGATTACCTTAAACGATAGGGGACGATGCCGGCGCCGTCGCGGAATTGCGGGGATAAGGTGTCACTGTGTTGTTGGGCCAAGACACCAATCATAAAGCTCATCAGCGCGTCGGGAAGCTGTCTTCCTCCCACTGATCAAGTTGGGTTTTCTGCTTGAAAAGACGACAATTTTGCAGTGTGGGCGTGGGCGCACCACCGAATGGTGGCGCTTCGCTGCGCGTTGGGCAGAGGGACGCGCAACAAAAGACCGTTTGCGTCATCCACAGAAATCCGCAGCAGCGCCGACCGGGGAAGCGGAACGCAGTGTTTGGAGGCGCCCCGGGTTCGAGGCGTCAGGTCCGATCGGTGGCGGCCAGTGGCTGCAGGTTCGGCTGTGCGGTATGGAATGGCGTTCCGCCAACTTTCAAGCCAAACGACGCACTCAGGGGGCGCACCGATTTTTCCTGTTGTCGAAACCCTCGAAATACATAAGAACCGCTCCTGCGCGGATGTAGTTCAATGGTAGAACGGAAGCCTTCCAAGCTTCATACGTGGGTTCGATTCCCATCATCCGCTCCATTCCGCCACGACGTTGGTGCGGCCCGACGGTGATTTCACCTCCACTTTGACGTTGCAGCATAGTTTCGTGTCGCCCGCTGGCAACGGCCGCGCTAGAGATGCATGCCGCAATCCCGCGCCTGGAGGTCTTGTCTCATGCTCGTCGTCACGACCAATGAACTCGAAGGCTACCGCATCGTCCGCCACCTCGGGCTCGTGCGCGGATTGACAGTCCGGTCCCGTTCCGTCGTCGGCAATCTGGGGGCCGCCATTCAGATCTTTTTTGGCGGCAACATCACCGTTTATACCAAGCTTGCCGAGCAAACGCGCCAGGAAGCGTTCAACCTCTTGATCGCGCACGCCCAGGAAATGGGTGCCAACGCGGTGATTGGCATGCGCTACGATGCCAACGAAATCGCGGCTGCGGTGACGGAAGTGCTGGCCTACGGGACAGCCGTCGTGGTCGAGCCGATTGGTCCCGATATGGCGGCTGGTGGCGGCAACCCGTGGGGTCAATCGGTGCCGGGCGCGCAGCGCTGATGGCAGCCGCGGCGTTTCGGTTAAAAAAACCGTTACGCAACGGGCTGACAAGCCTCGCAACATGGTCTATGCAGACGGGCCCCGGATGAGGCAGCGTGGCTTTGGGCGTTATGCTCAAGGCGTGTTGAAGGGGTGTAGCTCAATTGGTAGAGCGTCGGTCTCCAAAACCGAAGGTCGCAGGTTCGAGACCTGCCGCCCCTGCCATTTTATAGTGGCGCCTCGTTCTGGTTTGACCTGCCGACCGGCCCCGGGTATCCCCGTGGGGCGGGTTGCGGCAGGTTGTCGCATATGCGCGCGGAAAGCAGATTAATGGCGAAACTCAATCCAATCACGTTTATGCAGGAAGTCCGGCATGAAGTTGCCAAAGTCACCTGGCCGACGTGGAAAGAGGTTTGGATCACGACACTGATGGTTCTCATCATGGTCGCGCTGGCCTCTCTTTTCTTTTTGGCGGTTGATCAGGCGCTCAGCTACGTGATGCGCATTGTACTCGGTTTGGGCAGTTAATGCCGGTTTTCACTGAGGCAGTAGCGCAAGAGGGCCTATAAGAATGACTGTCGCGCAGACACGCGAAGATAAGCAAACGGTTGCCGGAACACGCTGGTACATCGTCCACGCCTACACAAACTTTGAGCGCAAGGTCGCGGATGCAATCCGTGAGCGCGCCAAGGCGGGCGGGCTCGAACATCTGTTCGAGGACATCGTGGTGCCGACCGAAGAGGTCGTTGAGGTCAAGCGCGGTCGCAAAATTCCGACAGAGCGCAAATTTTTGCCGGGCTATGTGCTCGTCAAAATGAAGATGACGGACGCCGCGTTCGTCATGATCAAGAATACGCCCAAGGTGACGGGCTTCCTCGGCGCAGACAATAAGCCGATGCCGATCCCGGAAGCCGAGGCGATGCGTATCCTTCAGCAAGTCACGGAAGGTGTCGAGCGTCCCAAGCCCACGATCACGTTCGAAGTGGGCGAAAACGTCAAGGTCGCGGACGGACCGTTCGCGTCGTTCACCGGCGTGGTTGAAGAGGTCGACGAGGAGCGTTCGCGCGTCAAGGTCGCCGTGTCGATTTTCGGCCGGCCGACGCCCGTCGAGCTCGAATTCGGGCAAGTCGAAAAGGTTGCGAGCTAGAGCTTCTGCTCAGGCTCAAAGAACACGGCCAGCGAGCAATCGCTGGTGACCGCTTTCGAGGGATGATCTTTCGAGGGCGGTGTGTGCGGGAGGAGCAAGGCGTCGTTGCGATGTCTTGAGCCGCTAGACCGCTAACCCTGGGTCTTTTGCCGCCGTCGCGGTGTCTGATCCGTAACGCTTAGGGGAAACCATGGCGAAGAAAATCGACGGTTACATCAACCTCCAGGTGCCGGCTGGCGCGGCTAATCCGTCGCCTCCGATCGGCCCCGCGCTCGGTCAGCGCGGCGTCAACATCATGGAGTTCTGCAAGTCCTTCAATGCTAAGACGAAGGATCTCGAGCAGGGTACACCCATTCCGGTGAAGATCACGGTCTATTCCGACCGCTCGTTCACCTTCGAAATGCGCACACCGCCGGCCACCTTCTTGATCAAGAAGGCCGCTGGTCTGAAGCCGACAGGCAAGGGTGGTTCGGGTTCCAAGGAACCGGGCCGCATCGTTGCCGGTGAGGTGACCATGGCGCAGCTCAAGGACATCGCCAAGATCAAGATGAAAGACCTCAACACCGATGACGTGGATGCCGCGGCGCGTACGCTCGCCGGCTCTGCGCGTTCGATGGGTCTCAAGGTGGTGGAGTAATCCGATGGCTGACAAGAAAGCAAATATCTCTGCCGCACAGATCAAAGCGACGCGACTCGCCGGTGGCAAGCGTATGGTCGCCGTAAACGATGGTCTCGTTGCAGGCAAAGCTTACGGCGTCGAAGAGGCCGTGAAGCTCATCAAGTCGCGCGCCAAGGCGAAGTTCGACGAGACCATCGAAATTGCGATGAATCTCGCCGTCGATCCCAAACACGCTGACCAGATGGTCCGTGGCGTCTGCAACCTGCCGAACGGCTCTGGCCGTACCGCGCGTGTTGCCGTTTTCGCCAAGGGTGCCAAGGCTGACGAAGCCCGCGCCGCTGGCGCCGATCTCGTCGGCGCTGACGATCTCGTTGAGATCGTGGCAAAGGGTCAGATCAACTTCGATCGCTGCATCGCGACGCCCGACATGATGGGCCTCGTCGGTAAGCTCGGTAAGGTGCTTGGCCCCCGCGGGCTGATGCCGAATCCGCGCGTCGGCACAGTGACGATGGACGTTGTTGGCGCCGTCAAGGGTGCCAAGGGCGGCTCGGTCGAATTCCGCGTCGAAAAGGCCGGCATCGTGCATGGCGGCGTCGGTAAAGCGAGCTTCACCGAACAGGCGCTCGTTGAAAACATCAAGGCGTTCGTCGATGCGGTCATCAAGGCCAAGCCGAATGGCT
This sequence comes from Hyphomicrobium sp., assembly GCA_016716675.1. Classification (GTDB taxonomy): domain Bacteria; phylum Pseudomonadota; class Alphaproteobacteria; order Rhizobiales; family Hyphomicrobiaceae; genus Hyphomicrobium_B. The sequence continues at coordinate 58,799 of JADJVG010000001.1, read as the reverse complement.
CGAAGGGCACGTACCTGAAGAAGGTATCGCTGTCGTCGACCATGGGCCCGGGCGTGAAGCTCGAGCCATCGACGGTGACGTCAGGTCCGGTCGTTTAAGACCGCGCAAGAATTCCGGGGCAACCCGGAAAATCCTGGACCGGGGGCAACTTCGGTCCAGCACTGTCCGAGATTGTGGGTGCCGAGCCTTTCCGAAGGTGACGCCTAAGTCTCTCATTCGTGAGAGCCCGCATGAGACAGAAGACGGCCGGATTTCGCGCAGTTTGCGCAAGACCCGGTTTGAACCTTCTGGGTCAGCACCGTGCCGCCTCCGCAAAGAGGTTCACGGGAACGAGGACAGACCAAGTGTCGTCCGATCCCGAACTTGGGGTCAGGCGGTCAGGTGCAACCCGCGAAGCCTCATTCTGAGGTTCTCGCAGCAAGGAGACGAGACGTGGATAGAGCCGCGAAACGTGAGCTCGTCGACAGCCTTCACGACGAGCTGAAAAGCACGGGCGTGGTGGTTGTTGCCCACAACACCGGCATGGTGGCCGCTCAATCTGCAGAATTCCGCAAGCGCGTCAAAGAGGCGGGCGGATCTGTAAAGGTGGCCAAGAACACGCTGGCAAAGCTCGCATTCAAGGATACCGACGCTGACAAGTTGATGAGTCTGATGAAAGGCCCGACGATTCTGGCCTTCTCGAAAGATCCGATCGCTGCGGCGAAGGCTGCCGTCACGTATGCCAAGGGGAACGACAAGCTCGTCATCCTCGGCGGCGCGATGGGCAAGACCATCCTCGATGCAAATGGCGTGAAAGCGCTTGCTGAGCTGCCGTCGCTCGACGAACTGCGCGCAAAGATCATCGGCCTTCTCAACGCTCCGGCGACCAAAATCGCCCGGACCGTCAAGGAGCCGGGAGCCAAGCTCGCACGCGTCATTCAGGCGAAGGCGTCACAGGGCTAATGCCAAACGGTTGTGGGGGCCCCATCAGGGCCTTCGAAGCTTACCGGCAGCAACGCTGCTGCACATTAACTCACCAAGGTTCAAATCGGAAGGAAGTACCCTATGTCTAAGATTGAAAAGATCGTTGAAGACCTGTCGAGCCTGACAGTCCTCGAAGCTGCTGAACTTGCTAAGGCCCTCGAAGAAAAGTGGGGCGTTTCGGCTGCTGCTGCTGTTGCCGTTGCTGCGGCTCCTGCCGCTGGCGGTGCTGCTGCTGCAGAAGAGCAGACCGAGTTCACGGTCATCCTCAAGTCGGGTGGCGACAAGAAGATCAACGTCATCAAGGAAGTCCGCGCCATCACGGGCCTCGGCCTGAAGGAAGCCAAGGACCTCGTCGAAGCCGGCGGCAAGACCGTCAAGGAAGGCGTGACGAAGGACGAAGCCCAGAAGCTGAAGAAGCAGCTTGAAGACCAGGGTGCCGTCGTCGAAGTGAAGTAATGCATTTTGGCTGTGCGCTGCGGCTCTCGTTCTTCGAGGGTGACGCAGCGCACGGCCGAAACTGTTAGCGCCGGGCGGCCGGCTCCCCATAGGGGAGTTGCTTGGTGCAAATCGAAACGTCTTTCCGGAGGGTTTTTCAGGGGTCGCGCACCTCGAAAAGGACCCTCCGGTGAGCCGTTTTCAGAGAGTCTCATCTCTCTCGGCTGTCGATGATTTTGTTTTTAGGTTCGCGGGAAACCCCCTCCCGCATTGAAGAGCATGAAGGAGCGGACATGGCTCAGACCCTCACAAGCCGCAGGCGCATCCGTAAGAAGTTCGGTTCGATTGGCGAAGTCGCTGAGATGCCGAACCTCATCGAGGTGCAGAAAGCGTCTTATGATGACTTCTTGATGGTCAAGGAGCCCGCTGGTGGCCGTCCCGACGATTTCGGGTTGCAGTCGGTTTTCAAAAGCGTGTTCCCGATTTCCGACTTCGCCGGCAAGGCGACGCTGGAATTCGTGCGTTATGAATTCGAGCCGCCGAAGTTCGACACCGACGAGTGCATGCAGCGCGATATGACCTACGCGGCGCCGCTCAAGGTAAAGCTGCGCCTGATCGTGTTCGATGTGAACGAGGAGACCGGCTCTCGCTCGATCAAGGACGTCAAGGAGCAGGACGTCTACATGGGCGACATGCCGCTCATGACGATGAACGGCACCTTCATCATCAACGGCACCGAGCGCGTCATCGTCTCGCAGATGCACCGTTCGCCGGGCGTGTTCTTCGATCACGACCGCGGCAAGACGCATTCTTCCGGCAAGCTGCTGTTTGCAGCCCGCATCATTCCGTATCGCGGTTCGTGGCTCGACTTCGAATTCGACGCCAAGGATATCGTCTACGTCCGTATCGACCGCCGCCGCAAACTGCCGGTGACGACGATGCTGTATGCGCTCGGTCTCAACGATGAAGAGATCCTGTCGCATTTCTACAATCACATCTCGATTAAGGAATCGAAGCGCGGTTGGAAAATGCCGTACGTTGCGGAGAAGTTCCGTGGTGTGACGCCGCAATCCGATATTGCCGACGCCAAGACCGGCGAAGTCATCGCCAAGCAGGGCGAAAAGGTCACCGCACGCCGGGCTCGTGAACTCGCTGAAAGCGGCGTCAAGGAAATCCTGGTTGCCGCCGAAGATCTGGCCGGCCGCTACATCGCCGAAGATATCGTTGATCTCGAAACGGGCAAGATTTTCGCTGAAGCAGGCGACGAACTTGACGCCAATCTGCTCGCTGAATTCAAGGAGCAGAAGGTCAAGGAATTCCATATCCTCGACATCGACTACATCAACGTCGGCGCCTTCATCCGCAACACGTTGAACATCGACAAGAACGCCAACAGCCAGGAAGCGCTGATGGACGTCTACCGGGTTATGCGCCCGGGTGAGCCGCCGACCATCGAAGCCGCGACTGCGCTCTTCCACGGCCTGCTGTTCGATAGCGAACGCTACGACCTCTCGGCCGTTGGCCGCGTGAAGATGAATATGCGTCTCGAACTCGATGCGCCCGATACGATGCGCGTGCTCCGCAAGGAAGACATCCTCGCGGTCGTGAAGACGCTCGTCGATCTGCGTGACGGCAAGGGCGACATCGACGACATCGACCATCTCGGCAACCGCCGTGTGCGCTCGGTCGGCGAGCTGATGGAAAATCAGTATCGCGTCGGTCTGCTGCGCATGGAACGCGCCATCAAGGAGCGTATGTCGTCGGTCGATATCGACACAGTCATGCCGCAGGACCTGATCAACGCCAAGCCGGCGGCCGCCGCCGTGCGCGAGTTCTTCGGTTCGTCGCAGCTCTCGCAGTTCATGGACCAGACCAACCCGCTGTCGGAAATCACCCACAAGCGCCGCCTCTCGGCACTTGGCCCGGGTGGTTTGACGCGCGAACGCGCGGGCTTCGAAGTCCGCGACGTGCATCCGACCCACTACGGCCGTATCTGCCCGATTGAGACGCCGGAAGGCCCGAACATCGGTCTGATCAACTCGCTCGCCACGTTCGCGCGCGTCAACAAGTACGGCTTCATCGAAAGCCCGTACCGCAAGGTCGTGGACAACAAGGTGACGGACGAGGTCGTCTACCTCTCGGCCATGGAGGAGATGCGCCACCACGTCGCCCAGGCCAACGCCGACGTCGACGCTAAGGGCAAGCTGACGGAAGACCTCATCACCTGCCGCTTCAACGGCGACGTGATGCTCGTGCCCCGACAAGGTCGACTACATCGACGTGTCGCCGAAGCAGCTCGTTTCGGTCGCGGCGGCGCTGATCCCGTTCCTCGAGAACGACGACGCCAACCGCGCTCTGATGGGCTCGAACATGCAGCGTCAGGCGGTGCCGCTGATCAAGGCGGAAGCGCCGCTGGTCGGCACCGGCATGGAAGATCGCGTGGCGCAGGATTCAGGTGCTGCGATTGCAGCGCGCCGTACCGGCGTCGTCGATCAGGTTGATGCAACGCGTATCGTTATCCGCGCTACCGCGGAACCCGATCCGTCGAAGCCGGGCGTCGACATCTATCGACTGCGCAAGTTCCAGCGTTCGAACCAGAACACCTGCATCAACCAGCGTCCGCTGGTGAACGTCGGTGACAGCGTCGGCGCCGGCGACATCATCGCCGACGGTCCCTCGACCGACCTCGGCGAACTGGCGCTCGGCAAGAACGTGCTCGTCGCGTTCATGCCGTGGATGGGCTACAACTTCGAAGACTCGATTTTGATGAACGAGCGCGTCGTCTCCGAAGACGTGTTCACCTCGATCCACATCGAGGAATTCGAAGTCATGGCCCGCGATACCAAGCTCGGCCCTGAGGAAATCACGCGCGACATTCCGAACGTCTCGGAAGAAGCGCTGAAGAACCTCGACGAAGCCGGCATCGTCTACATCGGCGCCGAAGTGCAGCCGGGCGACATCCTCGTCGGCAAGATCACGCCGAAGGGCGAAAGCCCGATGACGCCGGAAGAAAAGCTGCTGCGCGCCATCTTCGGCGAAAAGGCCTCCGACGTTCGCGATACGTCGCTGCGTTTGCCGCCGGGCGTGTCGGGTACGATTGTTGAAGTGCGCGTGTTCAACCGTCACGGCGTCGAAAAAGACGAACGTGCGATGGCCATCGAGCGTGAAGAGATCGAACGTCTCGCAAAAGACCGCGACGACGAAATGCAGATTCTCGACCGTAACGTCTATGCGCGTCTGAAAGACGCGCTGATGGGCAAGGAAGTGTCGAAGGGTCCGAAGGGCGCGCGCAAGGGCACCCGGATCGACGACGCGATCCTGGATGACATCCCGCGCAGCCAGTGGTGGGAAATCGGTCTGGCCGAAGAGAAGTCTCAGGCCGAAGTCGAAGCCATCAATAAGCAGTACGAAGACGCCAAGAAGGGTCTCGGACTGCGTTTCGCCGACAAAGTCGACAAGCTGCAGCGCGGCGACGAACTTCCGCCGGGCGTCATGAAGATGGTCAAGGTCTTCGTCGCTGTGAAGCGCAAGATCCAGCCAGGCGACAAGATGGCCGGCCGTCACGGCAACAAGGGTGTCGTGTCGCGCATCGTGCCGGAGCAAGACATGCCGTTCCTGGAAGATGGTACGCCGGTCGACGTCGTGCTCAATCCGCTCGGCGTGCCGTCGCGCATGAACGTCGGGCAGATCCTCGAAACCCACATGGGCTGGGCCTGCCGCGGCCTTGGCCGCCTGATCGATGAAGCCTTGCAGCAGTACCACGAGAGTGGTCAGGGCAAGGCGCTGCGCGATCAGATGGTCAAGATCTACGGCACGGACGAAATCAAGCCGGGCATGAAGGACGACGAACTGGCCGCTCTCGCTGAAAACCTGAAGACCGGCGTACCGATCGCAACGCCGGTGTTCGATGGCGCGCGCGAAAAGGACATTGTCGAGATGCTCGAAATGGCGGGCTTCGATTCGTCAGGCCAGGTGACGCTGCATGATGGACGTACCGGCGAGCAGTTCGACCGTAAGGTGACTGTCGGCTACAAGTACGTGCTCAAGCTGCACCATCTCGTTGACGACAAGATCCACGCCCGTTCGATTGGTCCGTACTCGCTCGTCACCCAGCAGCCGCTCGGTGGCAAGGCGCAGTTCGGCGGCCAGCGCTTCGGCGAAATGGAAGTCTGGGCGCTGGAAGCCTACGGCGCCGCCTACACGCTGCAGGAAATGCTGACCGTCAAGTCGGACGACGTCGCAGGCCGCACCAAGGTCTACGAGGCGATCGTGCGTGGCGACGATGCGTTCGAAGCGGGCGTGCCGGAAAGCTTCAACGTGCTCGTCAAGGAAATGCGGGCACTTGGTCTCAATGTCGAGTTGATCAACACCGAAGTCATACCGCCTGTGGAAGGCGAGCCCGAAGAGGCTCCACCGCTGGTCCAGTTGCCACCAGCAGCCGAGTAGCACAACTCAACGCCACGCCTCTGGATTTCAGCGGCGTGGCCGTTCGCTAGACAAACGAATTATACGTTCCACGGGCTCTCATCCACCCCCTGAGCGCCCTCGAGGAGACAGCTGATGAACGAAATTTCCAATATCTTCAAGGCGCAGGCGCCGATCCCCACGTTCGATCAGATCAAGATCTCGATCGCGTCGCCGGAAGACATCCTGTCGTGGTCGTTCGGCGAGATCAAAAAGCCGGAAACCATCAACTACCGCACGTTCAAGCCGGAGCGTGACGGCCTGTTCTGCGCCCGCATCTTCGGGCCGATCAAGGATTACGAGTGCTTGTGCGGCAAGTACAAGCGCATGAAGTACAAGGGCCTGATCTGCGAAAAGTGCGGCGTTGAAGTGACGCTCGCCAAGGTGCGCCGCGAGCGCATGGGCCACATCGAGCTCGCGGCGCCCGTCGCCCACATCTGGTTCCTGAAGTCGCTGCCGTCGCGCATCGGCCTGCTGCTCGATATGCCGCTCAAGGATCTTGAGCGCGTGCTGTACTTCGAAAACTACGTCGTCATCGAACCGGGCGTCACGCCGTTCAACGAAAAGCAGTTGCTCTCGGAAGAGCAGTACAACGCCGCCGTCGAGGAATACGGCCAGGACAGCTTCACCTCGGGCATCGGCGCGGAAGCCATCCGCGAAATCATGAAGACGATGGATCTGCCGAAGATCGCGGTCGAACTGCGCCAGGAGATCGCCGAGGCGACGACCGAACTGAAGCCGAAGAAGCTCGGCAAGCGCCTGAAGGTCATCGAAGCCTTCATGGAATCGGGCAACCGCCCGGAGTGGATGATCCTGACCCAGGTGCCGGTCATTCCGCCGGAACTGCGCCCGCTGGTGCCGCTCGATGGCGGCCGCTTCGCGACGTCGGATCTCAACGATCTCTATCGCCGCGTCATCAACCGCAACAACCGCCTGAAGCGGCTGATCGAGCTGCGCGCGCCGGACATCATCATCCGCAACGAAAAGCGCATGCTGCAGGAAGCGGTCGACGCGCTGTTCGACAACGGCCGCCGCGGCCGCGTCATCACGGGCGCCAACAAGCGTCCGCTGAAGTCGCTCGCCGACATGCTCAAGGGCAAGCAGGGCCGCTTCCGCCAGAACCTGCTCGGCAAGCGCGTCGACTACTCCGGCCGTTCGGTCATCGTGGTCGGCCCCGAGCTGAAGCTGCACCAGTGCGGCCTGCCGAAGAAGATGGCGCTCGAGCTGTTCAAGCCGTTCATCTATGCGCGGCTCCAGGCCCTCGGCCAGGCCGCCACCGTCAAGCAGGCGAAGAAGCTCGTCGAGAAGGAGAAGCCGGAAGTCTGGGACGTCCTCGACGAGGTCATCCGCGAGCATCCGGTGCTGCTCAACCGCGCGCCGACGCTGCATCGCCTGGGCATCCAGGCGTTCGAGCCGATGCTGATCGAAGGCAAGGCGATCCAGCTGCATCCGCTGGTCTGCGCGGCCTTCAACGCCGACTTCGACGGCGACCAGATGGCCGTGCACGTGCCGCTGTCGCTCGAAGCGCAGCTCGAAGCGCGCGTGCTGATGATGTCGACCAACAACATCCTGCATCCCGCCAACGGCCAGCCGATCATCGTGCCGTCGCAGGACATCGTTCTCGGCCTCTACTACCTGTCGATCATGCGCGACAAGGAGCCGGGCGAAGGCATGATGTTCGGCTCGATCGCGGAAGTGCAGCACGCACTCGACGCCGGTGCCGTGACGCTGCACGCCAAGATCAAGGGCCGTTTCACGACGGTCAACGATCAGGGCGAGCCGACGACTGAGATCCACGATACGACGCCTGGCCGTTTGTTGCTCGCCGAACATCTGCCGAAGCAGCCGGGCGTCAAGTTCGATCTCGTCAATCAGCTTCTGACGAAGAAGAACATCTCCGGCATGATCGATGCGGTCTACCGCAACTGCGGTCAGAAGGAGACGGTGATCTTCTGCGACCGCATCATGGCGCTCGGCTTCTATCACGCGTTCAAGGCCGGCATCTCGTTCGGCAAGGACGACATGCAGATCCCGGACACCAAGGAGAAGATCGTCGAAAAGACCAACGTCGAAGTGCGCGAGTTCGAGCAGCAGTATCAGGACGGCCTGATCACCCAGCTCGAGAAGTACAACAAGGTCGTCGACGCCTGGTCGAAGTGCACCGACCAGATCGCCAAGGAGATGATGGAGCGCATTTCTGCCGTTCAGAAGGACCCGGTGACGGGCCGCGATAAGCAGATCAACTCGGTCTACATGATGAGCCATTCCGGGTGCCCGTGGTTCGCCCGCGCAGATGAAGCAGCTCGCCGGCATGCGCGGCCTCATGACCAAGCCGTCGGGCGAGATCATCGAGACGCCGATCATCTCGAACTTCAAGGAAGGCCTGTCGGTTCTCGAGTACTTCAACTCGACGCACGGCGCCCGCAAGGGTCTGGCCGACACGGCGTTGAAGACCGCGAACTCGGGTTACCTGACGCGCCGTCTCGTCGACGTCGCGCAGGATGCGATCATCTCCGAAGTCGATTGCGGAACGGACGCGGGTATCAACGTCCAGGCCGTTGTCGATGCCGGTCAGGTTATCGTCACGCTCGCTGCCCGCGTGCTCGGCCGTACCGCCGCGGAAGACGTCAAGCATCCGGTCACGGGCGAGGTGATCATCACGACGGCGAGCTGATCGAGGAGCGCCACGTCGAGGCGATCGCGAAGGCCGAGCTGCAGGAAGTCCGCATCCGCTCGGTGCTGACGTGCGAGGCCGAACAGGGCGTGTGCGCCAAGTGCTACGGCCGCGATCTTGCCCGCGGCACGCCGGTCAACATCGGCGAGGCGGTCGGCGTCATCGCCGCCCAGTCGATCGGCGAGCCGGGCACGCAGCTCACCATGCGTACCTTCCACATCGGCGGCACGGCCAACGGTCGACTCGTCGGTCATCGAGTCGAACTTCAACGGCACCGTCAAGATCAAGAACCGCGCGATCGCCAAGAACAGCCAGGGCAGGTGATCGCCATGGGCCGCATCATGTCGGTCATCATCATCGACCAGACCGGCAAGGAGCTGTCGACCCACAAGATCACCTACGGCGCGCGCATGTTCGTCGATGAAGGCGATGCCGTGAAGCGCGGCACCAAGATCGCGCAGTGGGATCCCTACACCCGTCCGATCCTGTCGGAAGCCAACGGCGTCGTCGACTTCGAGGACTTGATCGAGGGCGCCTCGGTGCGCGAGCAGACCGACGAGGTCAAGGGAACGACCAACCGCGTCATCGTCGACTGGCGCGCGTCCCCGCGCGGCGCCGAGCTGAAGCCGGCGATCGTGATCAAGGACGCAAGGGCAAGCCGATCAAGGTGGCACGTGGCGGCGACGCCCGTTACCTCCTCTCGGTCGATGCCGTGCTGTCGGTTGACCGCAACGCCGAAGTCAAGGCGGGCGACGTGCTGGCACGTATCCCGACCTCGTCGGCCAAGCAGAGCGACATCACCGGCGGTCTGCCGCGCGTCGCCGAGCTGTTCGAGGCCCGTCGTCCGAAGGATCACGCGATCATCGCGGAAATCTCCGGCACGGTCGAGTTCGGCAAGGACTACAAGAACAAGCAGCGCATCACGATCAAGCCGGACGACGAGACTAAGGAGCCGGTCGAATACCTGATCCCGCGCGGCAAGAGCCTGACCGTCCAGCACGGCGATCGCGTCGAGCGCGGCGAGTTCGTCTACGACGGCAACCCGGCACCGCACGACATTCTGGCGATCAAGGGCGTCGAGGAATTGGCGAACTACCTGATCAACGAGATCCAGGACGTCTACCGTCTGCAGGGCGTGACCATCAACGACAAGCACATCGAGGTGATCGTTCGCCAGATGCTGCAGAAGGTCGAGATCACCGACAGCGGCGAGACCGACCTGATCAAGGGCGAGCAGATCGACCGGATGGAGTTCGAGGAGCGCAACCGCGAGTCGGAGAAGGCGGGCAAGCGTCCGGCCGTCGCCGTGCCGGTGCTGCTCGGCATCACCAAGGCGTCGCTGCAGACCCGCTCGTTCATCTCGGCGGCCTCGTTCCAGGAGACGACGCGCGTGCTGACCGACGCCGCCGTCAACGGCAAGTCGGACACGCTCGAGGGCCTGAAGGAGAACGTCATCGTCGGCCGTCTGATCCCGGCCGGCACCGGCGGCATGCTGCGCCGCCTGCGCAAGGTTGCGGCCAAGCGCGACGAACTCATCGCCAAGGAGCAGGCCAAGGCGCGCCAGGGCTCGCCGGGCCCGAGGCCGCCGGTGGCGGCGCCGCCGCCGCGCCGCCGCCGCCGCCCGGATCGGAAGAAGCCGCTAGGGACGCGTCGAGACATCGAACGGCCGCCTGATGGGCGCCGTTTTCGGCGAGCGTGCGGCGGGGCGCCCGGACGTCCAGCTGCCGATGGAGAAAATATTTCGGCGCGGTGCCGGGCTGTTGACCACGGGCGCCGTGTATATAGCTCGCCCACTCTCACGGTAGGTGGTAGGCCGTTTTTAGCGCCGGGGCGGCTTCTGGCCTAAACGCTGCCGTCCACAAAGCAGAGCACATCGACGGGCCAAGATCGGCCACCCGAAAGGGCGGACGGTCCTCTGGGTTTTTCTTGCCAGGGACGCAATTCGCGTCGGCTGGCAGGGGTGTTTGGTGCATTCCGCGGGCCGCCGTGCCCGGGTTAGAACGAAGGCAGGATTTGGCGAATGCCGACGATACAGCAGTTGATCCGGAAGCCCCGGGAGCAGAAGACCTATCGCGAGAAATCGCGTCACATGGAGGCTTGCCCGCAGAAGCGCGGCGTGTGCACCCGCGTCTATACGACGACGCCGAAGAAGCCGAACTCGGCGCTTCGTAAGGTCGCCAAGATCCGCCTGACCAACGGCTTCGAAGTCATCGGCTACATCCCGGGCGAAGGCCACAATCTGCAGGAGCACTCCGTGGTGCTGATCCGCGGCGGCCGCGTCAAGGATCTTGCCCGGCGTGCGCTATCACATCATCCGTGGCGTGCTCGATACGCAGGGCGTGTCCGCCCGCCGTCAGCGCCGCTCCAAGTACGGCGCCAAGCGCCCGAAGTAAGAAGAGAGCTTCGGGGGCGAGGCGCCGCTCTCCCGAGCGTTTGGAAACAGAATTCGAAGCGAAGGACATTCGATGTCCCGTCGTCACGCGGCGCAAAAGCGGGAAGTGATCCCGGATCCGAAGTTCAACGACCTCGTCGTCACCAAGTTCATGAACGCGGTGATGGAGCAGGGCAAGAAGTCGGTCGCCGAGCGCATCGTCTATGGCGCGTTCGAGAAGATGGAAGCGAAGGCCAAGTCGGACCCGATCCAGCTGTTCCGTCAGGCGCTTGATAACGTGATGCCGGCCGTCGAAGTGCGTTCGCGCCGCGTCGGTGGTGCGACCTATCAGGTGCCGGTCGAAGTCCGCTCGGAGCGCCGTCAGGCTCTCGCGATCCGTTGGATCATCGCCGCCGCCCGCGCCCGCAACGAAAAGACCATGGTGGAGCGCCTGTCGGGCGAGCTGCTCGACGCTGCCAATAACCGCGGCACTGCCGTGAAGAAGCGCGAAGACACGCACAAGATGGCGGAAGCCAACCGCGCGTTCTCGCACTACCGCTGGTAACCCGGCCGAATCGCGCATCTTACGAACCCGAAGGCACATCATGGCCCGCCAATACGCCATCGAGGACTACCGCAACTTCGGCATCATGGCCCACATCGATGCCGGCAAGACGACGACGACCGAGCGGATCCTCTATTACACCGGCAAGTCCTACAAGATCGGCGAAGTGCACGACGGCGCTGCCACCATGGATTTCATGGATCAGGAAGCCGAGCGCGGCATCACCATCACGTCCGCTGCCACGACCTGCTTCTGGCAGGGCCGCGACGGCAAGAAGCGCCGCCTGAACATCATCGACACCCCAGGCCACGTCGATTTCACCATCGAAGTCGAGCGTTCGCTGCGCGTGCTCGACGGCGCCGTGTGCGTGCTCGACTCCAACCAGGGCGTCGAGCCGCAGACCGAAACCGTCTGGCGCCAGGGCGACAAGTACGGTGTGCCGCGCATCATCTTCTCCAACAAGATGGATAAGACCGGCGCCGACTTCTACATGTGCCTCGCCGACATCAAGGAAAAGCTCGGCGCGCGCGCCGTGCCGCTGCAGATCCCGATCGGCGCCGAAGCCGATTTCCGCGGCGTCATCGACCTCATCCGCATGCGGGCCATCGTCTGGGACGGTGACGGCAAGGATGCCAAGATGGTGGAGCAGGCGATCCCTGCCGACCTCCAGGGCAAGGCCGCTGAATTCCGCGCCGCCATGATCGAAGCCGCCGTCGATATGGACGACGACGTCATGGGTGCCTACCTCGAAGGCAAGGAGCCGGACGAGGCGACGCTGCGCAAGCTGATCCGCAAGGCAACCGTCACGCGCGCCTTCTATCCGATGATGTGCGGCTCGGCCTTCAAGAACAAGGGCGTGCAGCCGCTGCTCGACGCCGTTGTCGACTTCCTGCCGTCGCCGCTCGATCGCGAAGCCTATCAGGGCATCGACCCCAAGACCGGTGGCTGACGCTTCCGCGCAAGCCGTCCGACAGCGAGCCGTTGTCCATGATCGCCTTCAAGATCATGAGCTTCGAGCACGTCGGTTCGATCACGTTCTGCCGCATCTACTCGGGCAAGCTCGAGCAGGGCATGGCGCTCGCCCAGACCACGCGCGACAAGAAAGAGCGCGTCGGCCGCATGTATCTGATGCACGCCGCCGATCGTGAAGAAATCAAGGAAGCCTTTGCCGGCGACATCGTTGCCCTTCAGGGCCTCAAGGATACCCGCACCGGCGAGACGCTGTGCGATCCGCAGAAGCCGGTCATTCTCGAGAAGATGGATTTCCCGGAACCCGTCATCGAGATGAAGATCGAGCCGAAGACCAAGGCCGACCAGGAGAAGATGTCGACCGCCCTCTACACGATGGCTGTCGAAGATCCGTCTTTCCGCGTGTCCGTCGATCAGGAGTCGGGCGAAACGATCCTCAAGGGCATGGGCGAACTGCATCTCGACATCAAGGTCGACATCCTGAAGCGCACCTATGGCGTCGAAGCCAATGTCGGCGCGCCGCAGGTGGCCTATCGCGAGACGCTGGCTCGTGCGACCGAGATCGACTACACGCACAAGAAGCAGACCGGCGGTACGGGTCAGTTCGCTCGCGTCAAGCTGAAGCTCGAGCCGAACGAGACCGGCAAGGGCAACGAGTTCGAGTCCTCGATCATCGGCGGCACGGTGCCCAAGGAATACGTCCCCGGCGTCGAAAAGGGCGTCCAGTCGGTCTGGGACAACGGCATTCTGATCGGCTTCCCGATGGTCGACATGAAGGTCAACCTGTATGGACGGCGCCTACCACGAAGTCGACTCGTCGGCGATCGCCTTCGAAATCGCCTCGCGCGCTGCCATGAAGGAAGGCTGCAGAAGGCCGGCGTCAAGATGCTCGAGCCGATCATGGACGTCGAGGTGGTGACGCCGGGCGACTTCGTCGGTGGCATCATCGGCGACATCAACAGCCGTCGCGGCCAGATCCGCGATCAGGAGATGCGCGGCAACGCCACGGTCATTCGTGCCAACGTGCCGCTGGCCAACATGTTCGGATACGTGAGCCAGCTGCGGTCGATGTCGCCGGGCCGCGCCTCCTACACGATGCAGTTCGCGCATTACGCGGAAGTGCCGCGCAACGTCGCGGACGAAGTCAAGGCGAAGTACGCCTGAGCTGAACGAGCTGGGCGGGCGAAGGCCGGAACGGCTGAAGGGGCCCGGCCAGGGCGCAAGTAGGAGACTGAGGAGAGCCACCGATGGCCAAGGCAAAATTCGATCGTTCCAAGCCGCACTGCAACGTCGGCACGATCGGTCACGTTGACCACGGCAAGACGACGCTGACGGCTGCTCTGACGAAGGTTTCGGCGGACCGCGGCTGGACCACGTACGTGCCGTACGACGAAGTTGCCAAGGCTTCTGAAAGCCAGGGCCGTCGCGACCCGACCAAGATCCTGACGATTGCCACGTCGCACGTCGAATACGCGACGCCGAACCGTCACTACGCGCACGTCGACTGCCCCGGCCACGCCGACTACGTGAAGAACATGATCACGGGCGCCGCGCAGATGGACGGCGCGATCCTGGTGGTGTCGGCCGTTGACGGCCCGATGCCGCAGACGCGCGAGCACATCCTGCTCGCCCGCCAGGTCGGCGTGCCCTACATCGTCGTGTTCCTGAACAAGTGCGACATCGTCGACGACGCCGAGCTGCTCGACCTCGTCGAGATGGAAGTTCGCGAGCTTCTCTCGAAGTACCAGTTCCCGGGCGACGACACGCCCGTGATCCGCGGCGCCGCCATCAAGGCGCTGAACGGCGAGAAGGGCCCGCTGGCCGACGAAGCCATCATCAAGCTGTACGAAGCACTCGACACCTACATCCCGATCCCTGAGCGTCCGATCGACCAGCCGTTCCTGATGCCGATCGAAGACGTGTTCTCGATCTCGGGTCGCGGCACGGTGGTGACTGGCCGTATCGAGCGCGGCCGGGTCAAGGTTGGCGAGGAAGTCGAGATCGTCGGCATGCGCGACACGCAGAAGACGGTCGTGACGGGCGTCGAGATGTTCCGCAAGCTGCTGGACAGCGGCGAAGCCGGCGACAACGTCGGTTGCCTCCTGCGCGGCATCGACAAGGAAGCCGTCGAGCGTGGCCAGGTTCTGGCCAAGCCGGGTTCGGTCAAGCCGCACAAGAAGTTCAAGGCCGAAGCCTACATCCTGAACAAGGAAGAGGGTGGCCGTCACACGCCGTTCTTCACCAACTATCGTCCGCAGTTCTACTTCCGCACGACCGACGTGACCGGCACCGTGAAGCTGCCCGAAGGCACCGAAATGGTGATGCCGGGCGACAACATCTCCATCGACGTCGAGCTCGTCTCGCCGATCGCCATGGAAGAGAAGGTCCGCTTCGCCATCCGCGAAGGCGGCCGCACGGTTGGTGCCGGCGTCGTGACGAAGATCATCGAGTAGCTATCACAAGGGGGAAGCGCCGCTCCGGCGCTTCTCTCGATTTTTGCCTCAGAGTGAAAGCGACACCAATGCACGGCCAAAATATCCGCATCCGGCTCAAAGCGTTCGATCATCGCGTTCTCGATGCCTCGACGCGCGAGATCGTGAACACGGCCAAGCGCACGGGCGCAGAGGTTCGCGGGCCGATCCCGCTGCCGACGCGCATCGAGAAGTTCACCGTCAACCGCTCGCCGCACATCGACAAGAAGAGCCGCGAGCAGTTCGAGATGCGCACGCACAAGCGCCTGCTCGACATCGTCGATCCGACCCCGCAGACCGTGGACGCGCTGATGAAGCTCGACCTCGCCGCCGGCGTCGACGTCGAGATCAAGCTCTAAGGATTGGATTTCGGGCCCTATGCCATCTTGGTACGGCCCCAACGATAGGAAGGAATGCACATGCGTTCCGGAGTGATTGCACAGAAGGTGGGCATGACCCGCATCTTCACCGAAGCGGGGGAACATGTTCCCGTGACGGTGTTGAAGCTTGAGAACCTCCAGGTTCTCAGCCACCGAACTGTTGAGAAGAACGGCTACACCGCGCTCCAGCTCGGCGCCGGCACGCGCAAGGCCTGGCGCCTACCAAGGCCGAGCGTGGCACTTTCGCCAAGGCCGAGGTCGAGCCGAAGCGCAAGATCGTCGAGTTCCGCGTGTCGGCCGACAACATGATCGAGGTCGGCGCCGAGATCACGGCCGATCACTTCATCCAGGGTCAGCTCGTGGATGTGACGGGCACCTCGCAGGGTAAGGGTTTCCAGGGCGCCATGAAGCGCTGGAACTTCGGCGGTCTTCGCGCCACGCACGGCGTCTCTGTCTCGCATCGCTCGCACGGTTCGACCGGCCAGCGCCAGGACCCCGGCAAGGTGTTCAAGGGCAAGAAGATGGCCGGCCATATGGGTGACGAGCGCGTCACCACGCAGAACCTCGTCGTCGCCAAGATCGACAAGGATCGCGGCCTCGTCATGATCCGCGGCGCCGTTCCCGGCTCCAAGGGCGGCTGGGTGGTGGTTCGCGACGCCGTCAAGAAGGGCCGCTCACAAGGACCTGCCGAAGCCCGGCGCCTTCAAGGCGCGCGCTGGCGCCAAGAAGGAGCAGGCGTGATGAAAGCCGTCTGTCACAACGCTCGACGCCGGCGCTGCCGGTGATATCGAACTCGCAGATGCAATTTTTGGCCTTGAGCCGCGCAACGACCTGATCCACCGCATGGTGCGTTATCAGACGCTGAAGCGTATGGCCGGCACGCATCATGCTCAGGACCGCTCGGAAGTGAACGTCACCGGCAAGAAGATGTACAAGCAGAAGGGCACCGGCGGCGCCCGTCACGGCGACAAGTCGGTTCCGCAATGGCGCGGTGGCGGCAAGGCGTTCGGTCCGAAGCCGCGCAGCCACGCGATCGACCTGACCAAGAAGGTTCGCGCGCTTGCTCTGCGCCATGCGCTTTCGGCCAAGGCCAAGGCCGGCGAGATCGTCGTGCTCGACAAGGCTTCGTCGGCTGAAGGCAAGACCGGCGCACTGAAGAACCAGTTCGCCAAGCTCGCTTGGAACAACGTGCTGATCATCGATGGTGCGGAACTCGAGCCGGCATTCGCCCGCGCAGCCCGCAACATTCCGAATATCGACGTGCTCCCGGTTCAGGGCATCAACGTCTACGACATCCTGCGTCGTAAGAAGCTGGTGCTGACCAAGGCGGCCATCGATGCGCTGGAGGCGCGCTTCAAATGAGCAAACGTTCCGCATATGACGTGATTGTCGCTCCGGTCATCACCGAGAAGGCAACACTCGCTTCGGAAGCTAACCAGGTGATCTTCAAGGTCAGCCGGAACGCGACGAAGCCAGAAATTAAGTCGGCGATCGAAGGCCTGTTCAAGGTCAAGGTCAAAGCCGTCAACACCATCGTCCGCAAGGGTAAGCTGAAGGCTTTCCGCGGCCGCGTGGCTCTGCTCAGCGATACCAAGAGAGCGATTGTCACGCTCGAAGATGGACACTCCATCGACGTGACGACCGGCCTCTAAGGAGTAAGGCACTATGGCGCTTAAAACATTCAGCCCGACCTCGCCCGGTCTCCGGCACTTGGCCATGGTCGATCGTGCGGCCTGTGGAAGGGCGGTCCGGTCAAGTCGCTCGTCGAGGGTAAAACCAAGTCGGGTGGCCGTAACAACGATGGCCGCATCACCTCGCGTCACATCGGCGGTGGTCACAAGCAGGCGTATCGCAAGATCGACTTCAAGCGCCGCAAGTTTGATGCGGCCGCCAAGGTCGAGCGCTTGGAATACGATCCGAACCGCACGGCTTTCATCGCGCTTCTGAAATATGAAGACGGTACGCTGTCCTATATCCTGGCGCCGCAGCGTCTGGCCGTCGGCGATAGCGTCGTCTCGGGCGCCAAGGTTGACGTGAAGCCGGGCAACGCCATGCCGCTCAAGAACATGCCGGTCGGCACGATCGTGCATAACGTCGAGATGAAGCCCGGCCAGGGCGGCCAGATGGCCCGCTCGGCCGGTGCTTTCGTCCAGCTCGTCGGCCGTGACGCCGGCTGCGCCGTATTGAAGCTGAACTCGGCGAGACGCGCCGGGTCCGGCGGATTGCATCGCGACGGTCGGCGCCGTGTCCAACCAGGACCACATGAACGAAGTCGTCGGCAAGGCCGGCCGCACGCGCTGGAAGGGCACCCGTCCGACCGTCCGCTCGATTGCTATGAACCCGGTTGACCATCCGAACGGTGGCCGTACCAAGGGTGGTAAGCACTGGGCGACGCCGTGGGGCAAGCCGACCAAGGGCTACAAGACGCGTAAGAACAAGGTCACATCTAAATACATCGTTCGCACACGCCAGAAGGCGAAGTAAGAGCGGGCTAAAGGAGACGCACTTTGACACGTTCAGTCTGGAAAGGTCCGTTCGTTGACGGCTACCTCCTGAAAAAGGCGGATAAGTCGCGCTCGTCGGGACGCAGCGAAGTCATCAAGACGTGGAGCCGCCGCTCGACGATCCTGCCGCAGTTTGTCGGGCTGACGTTCGGCGTTCACAACGGCAAGAAGCATGTTCCGGTTGCTGTCACGGAAGACATGATCGGCCACAAGTTCGGCGAGTTCTCGCCGACGCGCATCATTCCATGGGCATGGCGGCGACAAGAAAGCGGTGAAGAAATAATGGGCAAGCCAAGTCACGAGCGGCGCCTGGCCAATAACGAGGCGCAAGCGGTTGCACGGTCTCTGCGGGTTTCTCCGCAGAAGCTCAACCTGGTTGCCGGCATGATCCGCGGCAAGAAGGTCGACACGGCACTGGCTGACCTCGAATTCAGCACCAAGCGCATCGCTGTCGATGTCCGCAAATGCGTGATGAGCGCGGTTGCCAACGCCGAGAACAACCACAACCTCGATGTCGACGAACTCGTCGTCGCCGAAGCCTACGTCGGCAAGAACCTGGTGCTGAAGCGCTTCCATGCACGTGGCCGCGGCCGCGGTTCGCAGATCTTGAAGCCGTTCTCTCAGCTCACGGTCGTTGTCCGCCAAGTCGAAGAAGAGAAGAAGCCGAAGGCTGCCAAGAAGGCTGCTCCGAAGGCTGCGAAGAAGACTGTGGAGGCCAAGTAATATGGGTCAAAAAGTCAATCCCGTTGGCCTTCGCGTCGGCATCAACCGCACCTGGGACAGCCGCTGGTTCGCAGCCCGTGGCGAATACGGCAAACTGCTTCATGAAGACCGCGCCATCCGCGCCCACATCATGAAAGATCAGCGCGAAGCCGGTATCGCGCGCGTCATCATTGAGCGTCCGCACAAGAAGTGCCGCGTGACCGTGCACACCGCGCGTCCCGGCATCCTGATCGGCAAGAAGGGCGACAAGATCGAGAAGATCCGTTCGGATCTGAGCCGCCTGACGTCGTCGGAAGTGCATCTCAACATCGTCGAAATCCGCAAGCCGGAAATCGACGCGACGCTGATCGCTGAATCGATCGCGCAGCAGCTTGAACGCCGCGTTGCGTTCCGCCGTGCAATGAAGCGCGCCGTTCAATCGGCCCTGCGTCTCGGCGCCGTCGGCATTCGTATCAACGTCGCCGGCCGTCTGGGTGGCGCTGAAATCGCACGTACCGAGTGGTACCGCGAAGGCCGCGTGCCGCTGCACACGTTGCGCGCCGACATCGATTTCGGTTACGGCAAGGCTGTGACCGCGTATGGCATCATCGGCATCAAGGTTTGGGTGTTCAAGGGCGAGATCATCGAGCACGATCCGATGGCCGCTGAACGCAAGAACACTGAGATGCAGGAGAGCGGCGGACCGCGTCCGCGTCGCGAAGATCGCGACGGTGGCGATCGCCGTGAACGTCGCGGTGGCCGTGGTGGCCGTGGCGGCGGCGGCGGTGGTCGCGGTGGTGCTGGCGGCGGTGCCAGGGCCGGCGGCGGGGACCACACGTCCGATAAGTTCGGCGCTGTTATCCGGCGCTCAAGACATTTCGAGGCAAGTTAGACAATGCTGCAACCGAAACGGACAAAGTTCCGCAAAGCCTTCAAGGGCCGCATCCATGGCAACGCCAAGGGTGGCACGACGTTGACGTACGGCGAAATCGGCCTCAAGGCGATGCAGCCGGAACGTTTGACGGCACGCCAGATCGAAGCAGCGCGCCGTGCGATTGCACGCCACACCAAGCGCGCTGGCCGCATGTGGACCCGCGTGTTCCCGGATACGCCGGTCACCAAGAAGCCGGCCGAAGTCCGCATGGGCTCGGGTAAGGGCGGCATCGAACTGTGGGTTGCGCGCGTCAAGCCGGGCCGCATCATTTTCGAACTGGGTGGCGTTAACCCCCAGGTCGCCAAGGAAGCCTTGCAGCTCGGCGCAGCCAAGCTTCCGATCAAGACCCGGAGTCGTAACGCGCCTGACGTAAGTGGGCCGTGTGAATTACAGACGTGAGGCGAGGATATCATGACAAGCGGTTTTAGCGACATGTCGCTGGATCAGCTCGACGACCAGCTGGTGAAGCTGAAGAAGGAGCAGTTCAACCTGCGCTTCCAGAGAGCGACGGGCCAGCTCGAGAACACCGCGCGGATCCGCCAGGTCCGCCGCGACATCGCGCGCGTCAAGACGCAGCGCGCGTGCAGCGGCGCGCCAGCCGCCGCCAAAGCTGGCGCGTGAGGGAGATATAGACAATGCCGAAGCGCGTACTTTCGGGCGTGGTGGTTTCAGATAAAAACGACAAGACGATTGTTGTTTCCGTCGAACGCCGCTACACCCATCCGCTGTTGAAGAAAACCGTGCGCCGTACCAAGAAGTACCATGCGCACGACGAGAGCAACACGTTCAAGGTTGGCGACCAGGTTTCCATTGAGGAAACTGCGCCGATTTCAAAGAATAAGCGTTGGATCGCGATGCCGGCGGAAAAGGCTAATTGCCTTGGCGCGGCCGGCATGCAGGCGCCTGAACGCATTGCCCCCAAGCCGACGGAGCGTGGAAGCCCAGACCCCGCGACAAAGGGGCCCGGAAAAAGGAATGACGCGATGATCCAGGTGGAGAGCAATCTCGACGTCGCCGACAACTCGGGTGCGCGCCGCGTCCAGTGCATTAAGGTGCTTGGCGGTTCGAAGCGCCGATATGCAACTGTCGGTGATACCATCGTCATCTCTGTAAAAGAGGCGATCCCCAAGGGCCGCGTGAAGAAGGGTCAGGTCATGAAGGCCGTGATCGTTCGCGTCGCCAAGGGCGTACGCCGTGCGGATGGCTCGCTGATCCGCTTTGACCGTAACGCTGCCGTTCTGATCAACGCCAACGGCGAACCGATCGGCACGCGCATCTTCGGACCGGTCACCCGCGAGCTGCGCGCTCGCAATCACATGAAGATCGTTTCGCTTGCGCCGGAGGTGCTGTAATGGCGTCGTCTAAGATTAAAAAGGGCGACGCTGTCGTCGTGTTGACCGGTCGCGATAAAGGTAAGCGCGGCGAAGTCATCGAAGTCCGCCCGAAAGAAGATCGCGCCCTCGTGCGTGGCGTCAACATGGTGCGCCGGCATCAGCGCCAGACGGCGCAGTCGGAAGGCGGCATCATTTCGAAGGAAGGTCCGATCCAGTTGTCGAACCTGGCTATCGAAGACCCCAAGGACGGCAAGCCGTCGCGCGTAGGTTTCAAAATTCTTGCCGACGGCAAGAAGGTCCGCATCGCAAAGCGCTCGGGCGAGCAGATCCCGGAGAAGAACTAAGCCATGGCCGAGAAAGACAAACCAGCTAAGGGCGGAAAGCCCGCCGATCCGGCAGCCGTAAAGGGTGCTGAAAAGGCCGCCAAGGCCGCCGCGAAGAAAGCTGCAGCCGCCGCTCCTCGCGAGCCGGTGAAGCCGCGTCCGGCCGACTATAAGCCGCGCATGAAAACGCACTACGAAAAGGTCGTGCGTGACGCGCTTATGAAGAAGTTTGGCTACGCCAACGTCATGATGATCCCGAAGATCGAAAAGATCGTGATCAACATGGGCGTCGGTGAAGCGGTCAACGATCGCAAGAAAGTTGACACCGCTGCGGGCGATCTCGCCCTCATCGCCGGTCAGAAGCCGGTCATCACACGCGCCCGCAAGGCCATCGCGACCTATAAGGTCCGCGAAGGCATGGCGATCGGCACGAAGGTGACGCTGCGCGGCGACCGGATGTACGAATTCCTCGATCGGTTCGTCACGATCGCACTTCCGCGCGTCAAGGACTTCCGGGGCTTGAACCCGAAGAGCTTCGACGGTCGCGGCAACTACGCGACGGGTCTCAAGGAGCACCTCGTGTTCCCTGAAATCGATTACGACAAGGTCGACAATGTGCTGGGTATGGATGTTATCGTCTGTACGTCGGCGCGCACTGATGACGAAGCCCGCGAATTGCTCAAGGGTTTCAATTTCCCGTTCCGCAGCTAGAGGACCTCGGCGACCACGCGAGTGGCATGACCCGAAAGGCCTTTGGAGGAGACTAGATGGCTAAGACCAGTTCGATCGAGAAGAACAACCGCCGTAAGAGAATGGTGGAAGCGCAGGCCCCGAAGCGTAAGCGTCTCAAAGCGCTCGCCAAGGACCGCAAGAAAACGCCGGAAGAGCGTTTTGCCGCCCAGCTCAAGCTCGCCGAGATGCCGCGCAACGGCTCGAAGGTGCGCGTGCGCAATCGTTGTGAAATCACCGGCCGCCCGCGCGGCAACTACCGCAAGCTCAGAATGTGCCGCAACCAGCTCCGCGAACTCGCGAGCCAGGGCCGCATCCCGGGCATGACGAAGTCGAGCTGGTAGGAGCACACGCACATGGCAATGAACGATCCATTGGGCGATATGCTCACACGTATCCGCAACGCGCAGATGCGCCGCCGGCCGAAGGTTGCGACGCCCGCGTCGAACCTGCGCGCACGCGTCCTCGACGTGTTGACGGACGAAGGTTACATCCGCGGCTATACCCGCGTCGAAATGAAGGGCGAACACCCTCAGTTCGAAATCGAGCTCAAGTACTACAACGGCCAGCCCGCGATCAAAGAAATTGAGCGCGTGTCGAAGCCCGGCCGTCGTGTGTACTCGCCCGTGAAAGACATTCCGACCGTTGCCAATGGCCTCGGCGTTGCGATCCTCTCGACGCCGAAGGGCGTCATGTCGGACAGCAAGGCGCGCGAAGCCAACGTCGGCGGCGAAGTGATCTGCAACATCTTCTAATCGCGAAAGGCTTCAGGCCCGTTTTGATTTGGGCCGGCCGGTATAAAAGAGGTTTTTAAAAACCATGTCGCGCATCGGTAAAAAGCCAGTTCCAGTTCCGTCAGGTGTGACGGCGACCGTGGCTGGTCAGACGGTGAAGATGAAAGGCCCCAAGGGCGAATTGTCTTTCAACGTGCCTGAAGAGCTTAAAGTCGAGAAGACGGACGACGGCGTCATCGTGAATATGATTCAGGATAACGGCCGGCGCGTTCGAAGTGGGGCATGTCGCGCACGCAGATCTCTAACCTGATCGTCGGCGTGACCAAGGGCTACCAGCACGATCTCGAAATTCATGGCGTCGGCTTCAAAGCCTCCATGAAGGGCAAGGATCAGCTGACACTGTCGGTCGGTTACAGCCATGACGTGGTGTTGACGATCCCGGCCGGCGTTGAGGTCAAGGTTGGCGGTGCCAAGCAGGAACTCGTTTCCGTTGCCGGCATCGACAAGCAGGCAGTCGGTCAGGTTGCTGCCGAAATCAGAGCTTCGCGCAAGCCCGAACCCTACCAGGGCAAGGGCGTGCGCTACAAAGGCGAATATATCTTCCGCAAGGAAGGCAAGAAGAAATAAGGACGGTAGCTATGGCGACCACCAACAAGATTACTGCGAACCGCAAAGCGCGCGTCCGCCGGACTTTGAAGAAGTTTGCGAGCGGCCGTCCGCGCCTCTCCATCCACCGGTCGTCGGAGCATATCTATGCTCAGGTGATCGACGATGTGAAGGGCGTGACAGTTGCTGCGGCCTCGACGCTGGAAAAGGATCTCAAGGGATCCTTGAAGACCGGCGCCGACAAGGCAGCGGCCGCAGCCGTCGGCAAGCTCGTTGCCGAGCGCGCCGTCAAAGCCGGTATCAAGGACGTTGTCTTCGATCGCGGCCAATTTCTGTATCATGGGCGCGTCAAAGCGCTCGCCGACGCCGCCCGCGAGGGCGGACTCAATTTCTAACGCCTGAGAGGAAACAATCGTGGCACGTGGACCTCAAAGAGATCGCGGCGGTCGTGATCGCGAAGAGCGCGATAGCGAGTTCACCGATAAGCTGGTGCACATCAATCGCGTCGCCAAAGTCGTCAAGGGCGGTAAGCGCTTCGGCTTTGCAGCGCTCGTCGTTGTCGGCGACCTGAAAGGTCGCGTCGGCTTCGGCCACGGCAAGGCACGCGAAGTGCCGGAAGCGATCCGCAAGGCGACCGAAGCCGCCAAGCGCAATCTGCTTCGCGTGCCGTTGCGCGATGCGCGCACGCTGCACCATGACACGGTCGGCCGTCACGGCTCCGGCAAGGTGATCGTGCGTTCGGCGCCAGCCGGAACGGGCATCATCGCAGGCGGCGCCATGCGCGCCGTGTTCGAAATGGTCGGCGTCCATGACGTCGTTGCCAAGTCGATGGGTTCTACCAACCCATACAACGTCGTTCGCGCGACGTTCGACGCCTTGAAGCTGCAGGAAAATCCGCGCGGCGTTGCGGCCCGCCGCAACAAGAAGGTGTCCGACATCGTCTCCCGCCGTCGTGATGGCTCGGCCATCGACGCTGGCGCAGAAGCTTAATTCGGGAAGCTCTCTGCCACGCGGTGGAGAGCTTCATATTGGAACTTGAGGGTACGTTATGGCTGCAAAGAAAACGATCACGCTGGAGCAGGTTCGCAGTGCGAACCGCCGTCCGGAGCGCCAGACGCAGACGTTGATCGGCCTTGGCCTCAACAAGCTGCATCGCACCTCGACGGTCGAAGACACGCCGGCGACCCGCGGAATGCTCCGGAAGGTCGGGCATCTCGTTCGCGTCGTCGAAGCGAAGTAATTTTCCGCGTCAAGCGGCCGGCTCTTTAAAAGAGAGCCGTTTGGCCACATAGAGGCGCGCAAACACAGAAGGAGCTTGGGTCCCATGCGGCTCAACGGCATTAAAGACAACGCAGGCGCCAAGAAGGGCCGGGTCCGCATCGGTCGCGGCATCGGCTCCGGAATGGGCAAGATGGGTGGCCGCGGTGGCAAGGGCCAGACGGCACGTTCGGGCGTTGCTATCGGTGGCTTCGAAGGCGGCCAGATGCCATTGCATCGCCGTCTGCCGAAGCGCGGCTTCAATAAGTGGCGTCCGGAAAGCTTCAACGAGATCAACATCGGCGCCCTTCAGCAGGCGATCGATGAAAAGCGCATCGACGGCTCGAAGGCCATCGACGTCGCGTCGCTCGTCGCCGCTGGCGTACTCCGCCGCGAGAAGGACGGTCTGCGTCTCCTCGGTGACGGTGAAATCAAGGCCAAGGTCGCAATCACGGTCAACCACGCTACGGCGAAGGCCAAGGCTGCGGTCGAAAAGGCCGGTGGTTCGGTAACGGTTCTCGAGGTCAAGATTCTCGAAGCCGACGAAACCAAGCGCGCCAAGTCGGCTGCGAAGAAGGCCGCAAAGGTCGGTGGCAAGAAGCCCGCCGCCGCCAAGGCTGAAGCTTAAAGACCGCGCGGGGAAAACGGGCAGGGCATTGCTCCGCTTCCCCTCGCCTGCCGGCGACAAGGACTGATCCTTGAGCACTGGTACGATGTCGTGTTGGTTGTTACATCCGTCACGACGGTCAGGAGAGACGAACGATGGTTTCCGCTGCAGAGCAGCTTGCTTCGAACTTGAACCTCAGCGCCTTCGCCAAGGCCGAGGATTTGAAGAAGCGGCTGTGGTTCACGCTCGGTGCGCTGGTCATCTTCCGTCTGGGCACGTTCATTCCGCTGCCGGGTATCAACCCGATGGCGTTCGCCGAAGCCTTCAAATCGCAGGCCGGCGGCATTCTCGGCATGTTCAACATGTTTTCGGGCGGCGCGCTCGAACGCTTGGCGATCTTCGCCTTGAACATCATGCCCTACATCTCCGCATCCATCATCATGCAGCTGATGAGCTCGATCAATCCGAAGCTCGAAGCGCTGAAGAAGGAAGGCGAGGCGGGCCGTAAGCAGATCAACCAGTACACCCGCTATCTCACCGTTATTCTCGCGGCTCTGCAGGCCTACGGCATCGCTGTTGGTCTTGAAGGATCGCGTAACGCGGCCGGCTCCGTCGTCATCGATCCGGGCATGTTCTTCCGCGCCACGACGGTTATCACGCTGGTCGGCGGCACGATGTTCCTGATGTGGCTGGGCGAACAGGTCACGCAGCGCGGCGTCGGCAACGGCACGTCGCTGATCATCTTCGCCGGTATCGTCGCCGGTCTGCCGGGCGCGCTCGTACAACTGTTCGAGCTGTCACGCACGGGCAGTATTTCGCCGCTCGTTCTGATCTTCTTCCTGTTGCTCGCATTGGGCGTGATCGCCGCGATCGTGTTCTTTGAACGCGCGCAACGCCGTCTGTTGGTGCAGTATCCAAAGCGCCAGGTAGGCAACAAGATGTTCCAGGGCGATGCTTCGCATCTGCCATTGAAGCTCAACTCGTCGGGCGTTATTCCGCCGATCTTCGCGTCTTCGTTGCTGTTGCTGCCGATCACAGTGGCGCAATTCACGGCGGGCCAAGGGCCGGAATGGCTGAACACGGCGGTTGCGGCGCTTGGCACTGGCCAGCCGCTGCACTTGCTGGTCTATGCGTCGCTCATCATGTTCTTCGCGTTCTTCTACACGGCCGTCGTGATCAATCCGAAAGAAACGGCCGACAACCTGCGCAAGTACGGCGGCTTCCTGCCGGGTATTCGTCCGGGTGAGAAGACCGCTGAATTCATCGACTACGTGTTGACTCGCATTACGCTGATTGGCGCTATCTATCTTGCTGCCGTCTGTGTGCTGCCGGAAATTCTGACCTCGTATGCAGGTATCCCGCTCTACTTCGGCGGTACGTCACTGCTCATCGCGGTCAGCGTTACAATGGATACGGTTGCACAAATTCAGAGCCATCTGATTGCGCAGCAGTACGAAGGTTTGATCAAAAAAGCTAAACTGCGTGGGTCAAAGCGATGAGACTAATCCTTCTTGGCCCACCGGGCGCCGGCAAAGGTACGCAATCGCAGATCATTGCCGAGAAGTGCGGTATACCGCAGCTCTCGACCGGGGACATGCTACGGGCTGCCGTCAAGGCTGGCTCGCCTGTCGGCTTGAAGGCCAAGGAAATCATGGCTGCCGGTGGACTGGTGCCGGACGAGGTCGTAGTTGGAATCATCGCCGAGCGCATCTCCGAACCGGACTGCGTGCGCGGATTTATCCTGGACGGTTTCCCGCGCACATTGCCGCAGGCAGCAGCCCTCGACGCGCTGCTCAAGTCCAAATCGTTAAAAATGGACTGCGTTATCGAACTCAAGGTTGACGACGCGATCCTCGCGTCCCGCATCGAAACCCGCGCCCGCGAAACGCTGGCTGCCGGGGGCACGGTCCGGGCCGATGACAACGCGGAAGCCCTGAAAACACGGCTCATGGCGTATTACCGCGAGACGGCACCGTTAACCGGGTACTATTTCGCGCACGGACTACTAAAGACGGTCGATGGCATGGCACCCATTGGCGAAGTGACTGGCCAGATTGATGACGTCCTGGGGCTCGTCCAGGCCGGCTAGGCCCGTCGCATAGGGAGGCACGGTGTTGATTGACGGGGGGCAACCGCCGCGCTACAACACCGCACTTTTCTAGGCGAACAGCTCAACTCGATCCGGACCGGGGCGCAAGCTCAGGCCTGCGGTCGTTGTGCCGTTTGGTAATGAATATCCGGGTGGCGGCGATCTTCGCTTCATCCGGCCGGACTTGGACAGGACGCTACAACACAACTCTTTCATACGACCGCTCACCCGGTCGCACCACCTAAATTCAGACTGCATTCGCAGAACATTACGGCAGGAGACGATCGTGGCCCGCATCGCAGGCGTCAATATCCCAACGGCAAAGCGCACCATCATCGCGCTGCAGTACATTCACGGCATCGGCCCGAAGTTCGCGCAGGAGATCTGCGAGAAGGTCGGTATCCCGGCAGAGCGCCGCGTCAACCAGTTGACCGACGCCGAAGTGCTTCAGATCCGTGAAACCATCGACCGCGACTATACGGTTGAAGGGGACCTGCGTCGTGAAGTTCAGCAGAACATCAAGCGCTTGATGGACCTCGGCTGCTACCGTGGCTTGCGCCACCGTAAGGGCCTGCCGGTTCGCGGTCAGCGCACCCACACGAACGCACGCACCCGCAAGGGCAAGGCCGTCGCGATCGCCGGTAAGAAGAAGGCGACGAAGTAGTCGCGTCTTTGAAGATTTCGGCGGCGCGCGCATTTGCGCGTCCGCTGTTTGCATGACGCCCCTCGCGGGGCATCGATTTCGCCCTGGTTGACCGGGGTATACAGTGTAGGCCCCGGGAACCCAGGGCTTAAGGATTTAGCCCTGGTACGCGGGGCGAGGAGCACGGACACGATGGCCAAAGAAGCAACGGCTGGGCGCGGCGGTAAAGTCAAAAAGCGCGAGAAGAAGAACATCACCTCGGGCGTGGCGCACGTGAACGCGTCGTTCAACAACACCATGATCACCATCACCGATGCGCAGGGCAACACGATTGCCTGGTCGTCGTCGGGCACCAAGGGCTTCAAGGGATCGCGCAAGTCGACCCCGTATGCAGCCCAGGTCGCCGCTGAAGATGCCGGCAAGAAGGCCATGGATCACGGCATGAAGGTTCTCGAAGTCGAAGTCACAGGCCCCGGTTCGGGTCGTGAATCGGCGCTTCGTGCCCTGCAGGCCGTCGGCTTCAACGTTACTTCGATCCGCGACGTCACGCCGATCCCGCACAACGGCTGCCGCCCGCGCAAGCGTCGTCGCGTTTAATCGCGTCTTTCATTCTGGCGCCGCGCGTGATTTGCGGCTCCCCACGCCGTTTGGCGTGGCACCAAATTGTAGTCCCGGCATTTTGAAGTGCTGTCCTGTGGCTGGGCTAGCGGAGACTCCTCCCGCGCCCAAACTGAGACGAGGCCCCGTGGTGAATGTTCTGCAGAAGAACTGGCAAGATTTAATCAAACCGTCGAAGCTCGACATCCAGCCGGGCCGTGACCGCACGCGCGTCGCGACCATCGTCGCCGAACCGCTGGAGCGTGGCTTCGGCATGACGCTTGGCAACGCGCTGCGCCGCGTTCTGCTGTCATCGCTGCAAGGCGCCGCCATCAAGACCGTGCAGATCGATGGCGTGCTGCATGAGTTCTCGTCGGTCCCCGGCGTCCGCGAAGACGTGACCAACATCATCCTGAACATCAAGGAAATCGCGCTGCGCATCCATTCGGATGGCGTCAAGCGCATGGTGCTCAAGAAAGAAGGCGCGGGCCCCGTTCGCGCAGGCGACATCGAAGGCTCGTCCGAAGTTGAGGTTCTGAACCCCGACCACGTGATCTGCCATCTCGACCAGGGCGCGTCGATCCGCATGGAATTCACCGCCGACATGGGCAAGGGCTACGTGCCGTCCGAGCGCAACCGCGCGGAAGACGCAGCCATCGGGCTGATCGCTGTCGATAGCCTGTACTCGCCGGTCAAGAAGGTGTCGTACAAGGTCGAGAACACCCGCGAAGGTCAGATCCTCGATTACGACAAGCTGACGATGACGGTCGAAACCGATGGTTCGGTTCGTGCTGAAGATGCCGTGGCGCTGGCCGCCCGCATCCTGCAGGACCAGCTTGCGGTATTCATCAACTTCGAAGAGCCTAAGAAGGCGCAGGAAGAACAGCGCCACCCGGAACTCGCGTTCAATGCCGCCCTTCTCAAGAAGGTCGACGAACTCGAACTGTCGGTGCGTTCGGCCAACTGCTTGAAGAACGACAACATCGTCTACATCGGCGACCTGATCCAGAAGTCGGAAGCCGAGATGCTGCGCACGCCGAACTTCGGCCGCAAGTCGCTTAACGAAATCAAGGAAGTCCTGGCGACCATGGGTCTCCACCTCGGCATGGAAGTGCCGAACTGGCCGCCGGACAACATCGACGAACTCGCCAAGCGGTTCGAAGATCAGTACTAAGTTCTCGCTCGCGGGCTGATCCGCGCGCCGCGTTCAAGTTCGCTGAAATAGCAACTTGTAGTGCGCGCGGGCCCTCCGCGGGGGCGGCGCTGAGCGCCGGCGGCCCTTGGCCGCTGAAGCACGGCTCCACCAAATTGGTGGAGATCACTGCCGCGCTCGGCGGCAGGCTCTCGGATACGAGAGTCGCCGAGCGCAAACGAAGAGCAATGGCGAAGGTGATGGCCATAGAACCTCCCGCGCCAAACTGACGGCACACGGCCGCCAGTCACGTCAGTGCCGTGGAATAGTCCGCGGCCCACAATGTAAGGATGAAGACCAATGCGTCACGGAAAACTGGGCCGCCGTTTCGGCCGCCACGTCGGGCACCGCCAGGCAATGTTCTCGAACATGGCCGCTGCCCTCATCAAGCACGAACAGATCATCACGACCCTGCCGAAGGCGAAAGACCTGAAGCGCGTCGTCGATAAGTACATCACACTCGCCAAGCGCGGCGATCTTAACTCGCGCCGTCTGGCCATCGCGCGTCTGCGCGACGAAGATATGGTCAAGAAGCTGTTTGACGTTCTTGGCCCCCGCTACAAGAACCGCGCTGGCGGCTATACGCGCGTGCTCAAGGCTGGTTTCCGCTATGGCGATGCTTCGCCTCGCGCCGTCATCGAACTCGTTGACCGCGACGTGACCGTTAAGGGCGCCGAAGACAAGGCACGCCACGCCGAAATGCTGGCGGCTGCTGACAGCAACTAAGCGGCAGCGTTACCACTGAATTGCAAACGCCCTGGTGCACCACGCGCCGGGGCGTTTTGCTATGTCAGCGGGCGAATTCGCGGGATTGCGCTGCGTTCAGCTTCATTTCCCGCCGCGTGCGGGCCATAATGCGAAGCTACCGCTGACTCGTTCCGGGTCTGCCGCTTCCGAGGAAGGCTGACGCTTCGCCATGCGTAGGCACGCGCCGACATTCTCATCCACAATTGCCGCTGCAGCGCTGCTGCTGGCGTTTGCGCTTGTCTCGCCCGCGGCTCAGTCTGGAGAGACCGCCGCGCCCGACAGCAAGATCGCGCAGGCGGCCCAGCAACTGGTGCACGGCAACCCCAGTCAGGCGATCGCCGACTATACCGAAGCCCTTAAGGATACTGGCCTTGCCAACGACAAGCGCGCGTCCATCCTGAACGATCGCGCCGTTGCTTACGTGCGCGCCGGTCAGCCGAAGCTCGCGATCGAGGATTACAATCGCGCGCTTGAACTGTTTGCCGAATACCCGGCCGCCTATAACAATCGCGGCAATCTTTTGCTTGCGCTCGGCCAGCCCGCCGAAGCGCTTAAAGACTTCGATCGCGCGATCCTGTTGTCGCCGGAATATGCCGCCGCCTATTCGAACCGCGCCAACGCCCGCCTGAAGCTCGAACAGGACGCGGACGCAATCGCCGACTTCACGCGCGCCATCGCGCTGATGCCGTCGAGCGCCGCGCCACTCTCGGGCCGTGGTCTTGCCTACCTCGCTACCGACAAACCACATGCTGCGATCCGCGATTTTTCGCGCGCCGTGAACGCCGATACGCGGTTTGCGTCGGCCTATCGCAATCGCGCAGACGCGCGCCTGAGCATCGGCCAGAGTGAGGACGCGATCGAGGATCTGTCGCGCGCCATTGCCTTCGATATGAATAATTCCGAGATCTATGTGCGGCGCGGCTATGCCTATCTGTCGGCCAACAACACCGCGTCGGCGATCAAAGATTTTAGCCGCGCGATTGAGCTCGATCCGCGTTCGGTGGCAGCCTATCAGGCGCGCGGCTTGGCGAACGGCATCGCCGACGCCTTCGACGATGCCTATGCCGATTTGAACCGGGCCATCGAACTTGATCCGCGATCAGCGATCGCGTTCGCCTTTCGGGCTTTCGTCTACAAGCAGAACGCGCAGATCGACATTGGCCAGCGCGATGTCGAAACCGCCGTCAAGTTGGATGCCGATGCGGCCGAGACCGCGTGGGCGCGTGGCGAGCTGGCGGAAGCGCGTGGTCAGGCCGACGCCGCCGTCACCGACTATCAGAAAGCCCTGAAGATCAAGCCGTCCTGGCGCCTCGCCAATGATGGTTTGACCCGGCTCGGCGCTGCTCTGTCGGATGCTGACGAGCACGAAGTACCGGGCTTAGGGATCGGCACCTGGATCGTGGTGGCGCGTGGCACGCAGTATTTCGCAACCAGCCCCGACTATCCGACGCTGCGCATTCCGCTGGAAATGATCGGCGAAGGGAAACCCAAGCTGCTGGCCTGGGATCTGAAAGAACCGCCGCACGCCGGCTACGGCCTGTTACGGTTTGCAGGTGGACGAGTTGCGGGCAAGACCGGCCCGGAAGAAACCGAGTTGGTCGCGATCGTCGATATCGAACAGGCCAAGGTTCTAGCGATCCAGCCTGATCGGCAAGGCGCGCGCGTCGCCAGTTGGGTATGGGAAGCCGATCGCGTGCAGATCGCCAGCGTCGATGGCGTTACCGATGAGTTTGCGGTGCGCTCCGAGAAGCCGGTTGTTGTGCCGCCGGTTGCTGGTGCGGGTGGGGGCGGCAATGCACAGCGCCGCAGCGCGCAATCTGCGTCACCGTCGTCGGGCGCGTGGTCGCCGTGGGATCAGCCGATGGGTGCGCCGCGTGGTGATCAGCGGCCCGCGAAGCGCTCGGCGCAGCAGAAGCAAAAACCGAAGACGCTGTTCGAGCTGTTGTTCAACTAAACTCAGGTCGCGGCCGACGCTGGACGCAGTGCGCTGCGCTTGATCTTGCCGTTGGCGGTGCGCGGCAGATAATCGACGATGAAGACGTCCCGCGGACATTTGTAGGACGCCAGCCGCGTTGCCGCGAATGCCTTGACGGCATCGGTGTCGATTGCCGTGCCGGCAAGCGGCACGATGAACGCCGCGATAATCGAGAGATCGTCGCGCACGCGCAGTTCCGTGCACGCGACTTCGCCAACGCCAGGGAAGCGTGCGAGCACGGCTTCGACCTCTTGCGGCGAAACACGATACCCGAAGGCATTCATCACGTCGTTGGCGCGGCCGAGATGCGTGAGATAACCATCGTGATCGATGATGCCGATATCGCCGCCGATGAACCACTCGCCGCGATAGACTTGCGCCTCTTCGTCCGGCCGGTTCCAATAACCGAGCATCAGCCCCGGATCGCCGCGATGCACGGCGATGAGGCCTTCGTGACCTGCGGGCAAGGGGTCTGTGCCATCTTCAACAGGCAGGATCGCGACGCGGCGGCCGGGTTGCGGTTTGCCGGTCACGCCCGCCTTGTGCGGCGTCTCGGGGCTTGTCGACACGTAGGTTGAAATCTCGCTCATGCCAAGCGCTTCATAGAGCGGTGTTCCTGTGCGTTCGGTCCAGGCGTCGAACAGGTCGGCGGGCGGACGTTCGCCAGCCATCAAGCCGTGGCGCAGGGCGCCAAGGTCGAGACGGCCGGGTGGAGCATATTTCAGGATTTGTCGGAAAAGGCTCGGCACCGCGGCGAACAGCGTCGCGCCCGTGTTTCGAATGAGCGTTGGCCAGATTTCGGCTGTCTTCGGCCCGGTATAAACAATGCTTGTCGCGCCGTTCGCCCACGGATCGATGAGCCCGGTGCCGAGCGTGTAGGTCCAATTGAAGGCACCCGCATGCAGCACGCGATCATCCGCCGTCATGCCATACCAGCCGCGGTAGGTGGGCGAGCGTCCAACGGCGACGCGATGTGCGTGCAGCACGCCTTTGGGGCGCGCCGTAGTGCCGGATGTGTAGATCAGATAGGCCGGATCATCTGCCGTTGTCTCGGCGTAGCGGTGCGCTGCGCCGCGCGCATCCGGCGGCCTTGTCGCCGAGCATGGCTTCGACGGCGGCGGTCGAGAGTACCACAATGCCGGGCGGAACAGCGGCGTCCGAGAGCGGTTCGGAGGTCGCGATCACCGCCGCGCCGCTGTCGTCGAGAAGCGCGCGCAATTCGCCGTCGGTGAGCTGATCCGATAGCGGCAGGGCAATGAATCCGCCGGCGATGGCGGCGAAGAACAGAAGCGCCGAGCGGCTGGAATTGCCGAGCCGGATCGCCACGCGATCCCCGCGCGCAAGACCCATGCCGGTGAGGGCCGCAGCCATCTGCAACACGGCTTTTTCGATGTCGGCAAACCGCCAGGACTCGATCGGGTGGTGGGCGTCCGGCTGCGCGTAGACGAGCAGCGCCGTCTTTTCGGGCGTCGCGGCAGCTGCGCCCGCGATGCAATAGTGCGCCATGTTGAACGGGCGCTTTGGGTCTGCCGTCATCTGCTGCCTGCCATCATTTCTTATTATCGCTCCACCACGCATCGAGGGCATAGCCGAACACCGGCGTCTTTTCAGGGTGTTTCAGATGCGCCCAGTAAGCGACCCACTGACGCGGCACATAAAACAGCGGGATCGCGTAGTCGCCCGACAGCAGCACGCGGTCGAGGGCGTGGACGGCTGAGACGAAATCCTCTTTCGTGGTTGCTGCCAGCATGGCATCGATCATCGCGTCCGCCGCCGGATTGGCGACGCCCGCGAAATTGAACGACCCCCTGGAGTCACGTGTTGCGGCAGACCAGCGGAACAACTGTTCGTTGCCCGGCGACAGCGATGAGTTCCAGGTGTTCTGGATCATGTCGTAATCGTAGCTGGCAAGGCGCTCCTG
Organism: Hyphomicrobium sp.; assembly: GCA_016716675.1. Taxonomy (GTDB): domain Bacteria; phylum Pseudomonadota; class Alphaproteobacteria; order Rhizobiales; family Hyphomicrobiaceae; genus Hyphomicrobium_B. The sequence goes on along the minus strand of JADJVG010000001.1, from coordinate 24,613 downwards.
ATATTGGGCGCTATCCACCACGCGCACGCGCGCCGTGATGCCAAGGGGTTCGAGGCCGCGCGCGTAACTCAGCAACAGCGCTTCCTGAGCGTTGTTGTTGGCGAGGATCTCAAACGACAGCGGCTTGCCGGTTGCTGTGTTGACAAGCTTCCCGCCTTGAAGCGCAAAGCCCGCGCTCTTCAACATGTCGAACGCGATCTTCTGGTTGGCGCGGTTCTGGCCGCTGCCGTCGGTGACGGGAAAGCGATAGCTGCCATCCATGAACTCGGGCCGCACAGCGTCGGGAAAACGCGCGAGCAGTTTGCGCTCGATGTCGTCGGCGGGTTTTCCGGCGGAAGACAGATACGAGCGTTCGAAGTAGCTCTCCGTGCGTTTGAAAAGGCCGTTGTACAGCGTGCGGTTGATCAGTTCGAAATCGAATAGCGTGATCAACGCTTGGCGCACTTTCGGATCGGCGAACACGTCGCGGCGCGTATTAAATACCAATGCCGTCATGCCCGCCGGCAAACCGATTTCGAATTCCCCCTTCACGATGCGGCCATCGTGCACGGCGTCGATGGAATAGGCGTCCGCCCAGCGGCCGGGATCTTCCTCAAGCCGCAAGTCTACGCTGCCGCGCTTAAAGGCTTCGAGCATCACCGAGCCATCGCGGAAATAATCGAAGCGGATCTCGGAGAAGTTGAAGCGGCCCTTGCTGACCGGCAGGTCGCGCGCCCAGTAGTTCTCGTCGCGCACGTAGCTGAGCGAGCGGCCCGGATCGACACGCCCGATCGTGTAGGGACCGGAGCCGATCAGCGGCGTCATCGAGGTGCGATCGAAGTTCTCCTTGATCGGTGCGTCGAGTGTGAAAACCGGCATCAGGCCAAGGATCAGCGGCAATTCACGATCCGTTGCATCCTGGAACGAGAAGCGAACGGAGGAATCCGAAAGTTTCTCGGCCTTGGTGACCTTCGCGAAATACGTCCGGTGATTGGGGCGGCCCAGGGTTTTCAACAACTCAAAAGACGTCAGCACGTCTTCCGGCGTGACCGGTTTGCGATTTGAAAATTGCGCCTTCGGATTGAGGTTGAATGTGACCGACAACCCGTCGTCAGCGATGTCGATGGTCTCGGCCAGAAGTCCGTAAAGCGTGAACGGTTCATCGAGCCCGCGGCTCATCAGGCTTTCGATGGCGAATTCACGTACGCCTGCCGCCGGGTTGCCTTTGACGATCAAAGGATTGAGGCTGTCGAATGAACCGAGCACCGCGAGGCGCACATGCCCGCCTTTCGGCGCGTCGGGATTGACGTACGGAAAATGCGCGAAGTCGTCAGCCATGGCCGGCTGTCCATGCAGCGCAATGGCGCGTTTGGGGACAGCCTGCGCCGGTAGCGCAATCGCCAACATCGCGGCCAGGATGGCGCTCACACCAACCCCAAGCTCAATCCAAATTCGGCGCATCAGGCGATAGCTCCAAGTGTCTTGCAAAACCTAGTATTACTCACGAGGCCGTTGGTATCACGCCTAAAAAGCCGTCATGTGGCGGCGCGTACCTGGAACGCACACCAAGGGGCGCTAGGCGAGGGTTTTCGCATCCGTTCACACGGCGGAACAGCTTGTCACAGTGGCGTTTCCGCAACGGCGCAAGCAGCCGTCGAACATGCCCCCATTGATGGCTGCGAGCGGTCACGGGATTGCCGCAATCCGAGCCTTACTCGCGCATCGGAACGGCGCCCGGGGCGCCCGGACACGTTTGTGTTTGGAGAAGATCCCAGAGGGATCGAGGCCTGTGCTTCGAACGCGGCGTCCAGAGGGGCAGAGCCGGAATGACCGGCTCGAAGTAGCGAGGATTTTTAGGTTCATGAGAAACGCAGTTTTCCGTGATAGCGCAATGTCACTGGTGTCTGCCGCAGCGCTTGCTGCGGCCTTGATGTTTACTGCTCCTGCCATGGCGCAGGACGCCGAACCGGCGCCGGCTGCTCCTGCCGCCAAGCCCGCTGCCGCGCCCGCCAAGCCTGCTGCCGCACCGGCGGCACCGGCCGCCAAGCCTGCTGCTAAACCCGCCGCCGGCGCCGGCAGCGCCGCAGCCGCCACAGACAATGGCGTCAAGAGCGCCTGGGTGAAGCTTTGCGAAAAGGCCCCGCTCGTCAAGAAGGACAAGGACGGCAAAGAGGTCAAGGAAGAGAAAGATCTCTGCCTGACGCATCATGAACGTCTCGACGGCAACACCGGCATGGTGCTTGTCTCGGCTGCTATTCGCCAGATCGAAGGCCAGGACAAGAAGTCGTTGATGATCATGGTTCCGCTGGGCATGGCGATCCCGCCGGGCATCCGCGCTGCCATCTACACGAAAGAGCAGTGGGCCGCCGTTCAGAAGAACGAAAAGATCGACGAAAAATCGCTGAAGCCGATCGAACTCAAGTACTCGCTGTGCCACCCGGCCGGTTGCACGGCTGAAACCGAAGCGACCAAGGAAATCACCGACCAGATGGCGACAGGTGGCGGCATCATGGTTCTCGCCATGAATGCGGCAGCCCAGCCGGTTGCGTTCCCGGTTCCGCTCGACGGCTACAATGAAGCAGCTAACGGCCCGCCCGTTGACAACAAGAAGTACGCTGAAGCGCGCGGCGCGCTGATGAAGCAGATCCGCGAACGTCAGCAGCAGATGGCTGAAAAGATGAAGGCCGAGAAGGAAGAAATGATCAAGAATCTTCCGCTCGACGCGCCGGGTGCTCCGCAAACCACGACCGGTTCGACGGCTGCGAAGCCGGCGGCTAAGCTGGCCGCAGCGCCCGCCAAACCGGCAGCGCAATAAACCCGCACCTGTTTGCATTTAATCTGCGAAACCGCTCCAGCGTCGCGCTGGGGCGGTTTTGCTTTACCGGTTCTGGCGTTCGACTTTGCTTTCGCCAGCTTTAGGGACTAGCCTTTCGTTATGAGCAGAGCATTCGTCAAGGAACCCGATGGCCTTGAAGCCTTCGAGGACCTCCCCGAGAAATTGATCTCGGAACATCGCAATATGGTCACGGCCGAGGGGCTTGCGCAGATCGAGGCCGAGGTCGAGAGCGCGTCGGCGGAGCATGCGCGTGCGCAAGCGATCAACGATCGTGCCGCAATCGCTCGGGCCGCCCGCGATCTGAGCTATTGGCTGTCGCGCCGCCTATCGGCGGAATTGCAGGCGCCGCCCGGCGATACCGCAACCGTCCACTTCGGCTCAACGGTCACGCTTGTCCGCGATGATGGGCGCAAGCAGGTGTTCCGGATTGTCGGAGAAGACCAATCCAACCCGGCGAAGGGAATGATTTCATATGTCTCGCCCCTCGCGCAGGCGCTGCTTGGCAAGGCTATTGGCGACGTCGTGCCGGCTGGCAACGGGGAAGTGGAAATCATCACGATCGCCTGAGGCGACGGCGGTTACAGGTTGCCGCCGTAGAACAGCAGGCGCACTTCGGGGCGTTGATCCGTGCCCTTGGCGTCGATGAAGGTGCGGATGGTGTCGTGGTGCATCACCAGCACGTCCGGCCATTCCAACTCGAAGGTATCGAGCACGCCGTCGCGGTCCATCGGGCCGAGCGAAGTCATGAAATCCGGGTAGACGTCCTGAAAATCGCGGAACGTCGCGGCAGCCCCGCGGGTGAGGATCAGGCCGTCGCGCGTGACGACGATATGCAGTTCGGCAGCCATATTCTGCAATGTCTTCCTGGTTGGTCGCACGCTCGCGGGCTGCGCTTCTAGCTTTGCCCGCGACGTTCCTATCATGACAAGGGGCCGCGAATATATCGCTCCTCCCAGCCGCCGCATGGTCGTCTGCTGGAAATGGACAGGCGCACTGACTTCAACCACACTACGGCCGTCGCCGCGTGCGGCTTTGAGGGGGAGTGCGGTCTATGGAAGTCAAGTTTTCAGCGGGGGCTCGCCGCAGTATCGCCGGGGCGGTGGTCATGGCTTTTGGTTTGGCGTTAAGTCCAGCCGTTCACGCGCAAGACGCCAAGCCGCCGGCCATCACCGAAGCTGTTCCAGGCTTGAAACGGACAATCCTGCAAAAGTTCGACGTGCCGGGCACCACCTTTGAAATGGTGGTGCTGCGCGTCGAGTTTCCGCCCGGCTTCGAGGTGACGCGCCATTCGCACCCCGGACCCGAGGCGAGCTATGTGCTGGAGGGTGAAATCACCTATCTACTCGACGGCAAGCCGCCCGCCAAACGTGTGGCCGGTGAAAGCATCGAACTGCCGATGGACGCGATCCACGGCGCCAAGATCGGCCCGGCCCGCGTCGTACTGCTCAATTCCTACGTGCTGGTGAAAGGCCGTCCGCTGGTTGAGCCCGCCAAGAGCCCGGCTCCTCCGGCGCCATAACGGACAAGCCTGAATCGCTCTCGTGCGGGCGCGTGTTTGCCATGATCGGAGGTCCTTCCGGCAATTCAATTTGTACTGTGTACGGCGCGGCGATTCCGATCTATGCAACCTGTCCGGGGCAGGCGAGCGCTGTTTTTCGCCGCTCTTTCATTACGGTGGCTCGTGCAAGAAAGGCCTGCGGCATGCATCGGACAGCATTGAAGACTGTGGTTTTGGTTCTGATCGCAGCGACGGGCGCAAGCGTTCCCTCTGAGGCGGCTGACACCATCGACATCCTGAAAGGCCAGTACACTTTCAATTGGTTGACTGAGCCTAGCAAAACGAAATGCGCGGAAGTGACCGATGAGTTGCTCGCGACGTTTAAATCCGACGCCTACAACTGCAATCTGGAAGTCGCTACAAATTCCGCGTCCGGAGAGCCGCTGCGCACGTGCGCGCAGAAAAACGGCGCCGCTGAGTATCTGATTTTTGCGAGCATGAAGTCCTGCGAACTCGAACGCGAAACGCAAGACTCAAATGCGGAATGAGCGGGCGGCGTTCGGCTACCAAGTCGATGATGATAAGGCGTTTAGTAGCCTCTTGTTTTCAGACATCGCATCGGAATAGAGCTTTTTGAGAAGCATATTCTCCGCTTCCAATGCGTCATTGTTCCCAACTGCCGCTGTGGAAGCAACTGTGCTCATTGGTAGGCTTCGCGTTTTAGTAGAATTCAATAGATCATGCGCTGAAGCTATCGATAGGAGTTCTGTATCTGTTACCGGTGGGGAGCCACGCCCTACGATCAACGGCATGATAGCCTTGATGATGTGATCAGGGATCGCCGTAGTCCCCATCAGCCGAACAGCTTCGTACCTATAAAAAGAATTGGCAGACGACAAATTACAGGCTTTTGCAGCTACCTTCGCTGTTATCCCCGCTCGGGAGCGAAAAGATTTTAATTTTAGACATGGCGGCGGTCGCCCTTGGGCAACGTCATTCCACCATTCCTGGAACTCGCGCCATAAATCTCCAGCGGTATAAGCGTAATTGAATCCTATGGCGATTCTGAAGTCGATGCCGATAATATATGGATCGAAACCGTGGTTCCAAATATCCAAGCGATCCTATTTTGGTTCGCAATGGCCGAGAAGGAGGGCGGATGATGTTCCGTGCGTTCAATAAAAAAGCCGCCATCGCTGGCGGCTTTTTTGTGTGCGGTAACGGCGAAGTCGCTCAGTTATCCAAGAACGAGCGCAGCTTGCGCGACCGGCTCGGATGTTTCAGCTTTCTGAGTGCTTTCGCTTCGATCTGGCGAATACGTTCGCGCGTCACCGAGAACTGCTGGCCGACTTCTTCGAGCGTGTGGTCGGTGTTCATGCCGATGCCGAAGCGCATGCGCAGGACGCGCTCTTCACGCGGGGTGAGAGAAGCAAGTACGCGCGTCGTCGTCTCGCGCAGGTTCGACTGGATCGCGGCTTCGATCGGCAACACGGCGTTGCGGTCTTCGATGAAGTCGCCGAGGTGGGAATCTTCTTCGTCGCCAATCGGCGTTTCGAGAGAGATCGGCTCCTTGGCAATTTTCAGAACCTTGCGCACTTTTTCCAGCGGCATGGCGAGCTTTTCGGCCAATTCTTCCGGCGTCGGCTCGCGGCCGATTTCGTGCAGCATCTGGCGGCTGGTGCGCACGATCTTGTTGATCGTCTCGATCATGTGCACAGGGATACGAATGGTGCGGGCCTGGTCGGCAATCGAGCGGGTGATGGCCTGCCGGATCCACCACGTTGCGTACGTCGAGAACTTATAGCCGCGGCGGTATTCGAACTTATCGACGGCCTTCATCAGGCCGATGTTGCCTTCCTGGATGAGATCGAGGAACTGCAGGCCGCGGTTGGTGTATTTCTTGGCGATCGAAATGACGAGGCGCAGGTTGGCTTCGACCATTTCCTTCTTGGCCTGGCGGGCTTCGCGCTCGCCCTTCTGCACCGCCTTGACGATGCGGCGGAACTCAGGAATTTCGAGGCCGGTGTCGGTCGCAAGGCCATGGATTTCGCCGCGGATCATTTCAATCTGCGGGCGTTCGGCCTTGACGAAGCCGGTCCACTTCTTGCCGTTGGTCGACATGCGGTCGAGCCACGTCTGATCGAGTTCGTTGCCGTAGTATTCGTCGATGAACAACTGGCGGGCGACGCCATAGCTGTCGGCCAGACGCATCAACCGGCCTTCCAGACCGATCAGGCGTTTGTTGATCGAATACAGCTGCTCGACGAGGCTTTCGATACGGTTGTTGTTCAGCGACAGCGACTTCACGTCGGTGACGATTTCGTCGTGCAGCTTCTCGTAAGCCTTCTGCTGCTGGCGCGAACCCTGTTCGCCGGCAACCTGCTGCTCGAGCTTCTTGTCCTGCTGCTTGCGCAGTTTCTTGTAGGTGCCGGCGATGTTGTCGAAGGTTTCCAGAACCTTCGGCTTCAGCTCGGCTTCCATGGCGGCGAGCGACATGGCGTTTTCGAATTCATCGTCGTCCTCGACGTCGCCTTCCGGCGCGCCCGAGATCTGCGGAGCGCCGGGGCTTTCGTGGATGGCGATGCCATCCGGGCCAGCGTTCGGAACTTCCTTGCCTTCGGGGCCTTCGTAGGTCGCTTCGAGATCGATGATGTCGCGCAGCAAAATCTTGCCGTCGTTCAACTCGTCGCGCCAGATGATGATGGCCTGGAAGGTTAGCGGGCTTTCGCAGAGCCCGGCGATCATGGCTTCGCGGCCAGCCTCGATGCGCTTGGCGATGGCGATTTCGCCTTCGCGTGAGAGCAATTCGACCGAGCCCATTTCGCGCAGATACATGCGCACAGGGTCATCGGTGCGCTCGGCGGGTTCCGACTTGGTTTCGGACTTGGCAAGCGCCCCCTGGGGCACCAGCGCGCGGCCTTCTTCCTCGTCGACTTCGGCTTCGCCTTCTTCTTTTTCCTCGGCGTCGTCGGTCTCGACCACATTGATGCCCATGTCGGAGAGCATCGCGTAGATGTCTTCGATCTGGTCAGAGGAGACTTCCTCCGACGGCAACACGGCGTTGAGCTGGTCGAGGGTGACGTAACCCTTGGCCTTGGCCGACTTCAGCAGTTTCTTGACGGCCTGATCAGAGAGATCGAGCAGGGGACTGTCGCGCTCTGGAGAATCGGCGGCGGCCTGGTCCTTGTCCTCGGTCTTCTGACTTGCCTGCGTTGCGCGTGCCATCCGCTGTCCTTACGTTTCAGGGGCCCCTACCTATACGGTAGACACCCGAATTTAAGCCTTGCAGGGCCCCTCGATCGACGAGACGGCCCGAGAAATTCCCTGTCTCCGCGCTAACTCGCGCGCTTTACGTCTGTTGTCTCGCCGTTAACGGCATCAGGACCCGGACCATCCATTTCGATGGCATCGAGCCGTGCAATTTCCCGTTTGATGTCATGCAACCGTGCCCAAGCCTCTTCAGAGCCATCCCGGTCCCAGACATCCATAGCGGCCTTCAATGCGTGCATGAGGTTACCCTCACGCTGCTGAAGCGCGAGAATGTGGTGCCAAGCGGCTGCAACCTCGGTGGCGGAAGCATTCTGTTCGGCGAAACGGTCGCTGGCGTGCGTCATCGTTCTCGCGACGAGGTCCACCACCTTGGCAACCCCAGATTTTGTCAATTGGGTGTGCAATGTGGCGGTGTCAAGTGAATTCGTGCGTGCATGGATCGCTAAAACTTCATCACGCAGCGCGCCAAGCGCCTTTGACGTGAACACAAGTTCGGCAAGTGCCTCACAATGCTCATCAATTAGGTCTGGGTGATTCAGGACAGTTTTTAGGATCAGGGCTTCGCGCGGCGGAACGGGCTGGGTCAGAGATGACAGCTCGGCGCTGGGCGGCACATGTACGGCCATTCCGGGCTGGGGCGGTGGCCAGCGGCGCTCAGGGCGGCCTGTGAGGCGGGCGCGGTCGCGGTCCTTCCAGTCGGCCACGGCAACCGGACGGGCGTAGGAGCCGCCTTTCTGGCCGTTCTGTGGGGCAAAGCCGGAAGCACCCCGGTCGCGGCCCATTTCCCGGTTCGTACGCGCCATTTCACGCGATTGGCGGCCAAATTGGTAAAGACGGTCGCGCAACTCGCGGTCGTAATGGCTGCGCACCGTCGGATCGGCGATGGTTGCGGCCAGCGCCCGAAGCCGGGTTTCGAGAGCAGCTTTCTGTTCCGGCGTCGCGGTTGGCCCGGCGTTGGTCTCGCGCTCCCACAACATGTCGATCAGCGGTCGGGTCTTGCTCAGCACCTCGCCAAAGGCCTGCGGGCCCTGCTGGCGGATCAGGTCGTCGGGGTCGGCGCCGTCTGGCAGGAACGCAAACGCGACGCTCATGCCCGGCTTCAGGTGGGGCAGCACCGTATCAACCGCCCGGAACGCAGCCTTCTGGCCGGCCACGTCGCCATCGAAACAGAGGACAGGCTCCGGCACGATCCGCCACATCAGCTTGACCTGATCCTCGGTCAGTGCCGTGCCGAGCGGCGCGACCGCTTCGCCGAAGCCGCCTTCCGTCAAGGCGACGACGTCCATATAGCCTTCAACCGCGATGATCCGGTCACGGTCGTGCGCCAGCGGCCGGGCGCGCGCGGCGTTGAACAGCACGCTGCCTTTGTGGAACAGCGGCGTCTCCGGCGAATTCAGATACTTGGCGGGCGCATCCTTATCGAGCGCGCGACCGCCGAACGCGATCACGCGGCCCTTGAGGTCCTGGATCGGGAACATCACGCGGTTGCGGAAGCGGTCGTAGGGTTCGGGAATATCGTCACCCGCGATCAGCATGCCGGATGCGATCATGTCGGGAAGCGAAAAGCCCTGCGCCTTGAGGTGCTCTTTCAAAGCCGAGCGGGAATTGGGCGCGAAGCCTAAGCGGAAGGTCTGGATCGTCTCGCGCTTCAGGCCGCGCTTATCGACGACGTAGCGGCGGGCTTCGCTGCCCGACACGCTGGTGAGCGCCTGCTCAAAGAACACGGCTGAGGCTTCCAACAGCCGGTAAAGCCGGTCGCGCTGGTCTTCCTGCTCGACGTTGCGCTCGGTTGGCTTGGGAAGCTGCACACCGGCTTCAGCGGCCAGCCGTTCGACCGCTTCGGGAAATTCCAGGCCTTCGGTCTTCATCACAAACGTGAAGATGTCGCCATGCTCGCCGCTCGCGAAGCAGTGGTAAAACCCCTTCTGGTCGTTGACAAAAAACGACGGTGACTTTTCACTCTTGAACGGTGACAGGCCAGCGTACTCGCGCCCCTTCTTCTTGAGCGCGACCTTGCGGCCGACGACCTGACTGACAGGTAATCGGGCGCGGATCTCGTCCAGAAGGCTCGGGCTGAACCGCATGTCACTCCTCAAGGCGCGGCGGCGAGGGCACGCGAACCGCGCGGCGCCGAATCACCGTTCACACATTCCTTTAAGTGATTCGCGCGAAGCCCTGGATTTTGTGGACCACATCAGGCGGCGTCGTGCACGCTTTCCACAGGCCCACTGGAAAAACAGGGCCTCAGGGGCCTGAGATTTTAGCCCAACGCGGCTTTCACTGCGGCGCTGGCCTTCTGGAAATCCATCTGCCCGGCGTATTTGGCTTTCAGAATGGCCATCACCTTGCCCATGTCCTTGGGGCTCGCCGCGCCACTTTCCTTAACCGCGTCGGCAATGGCGGCAGTCACGGCGGCCTCATCCATTTGCTTGGGCAAATAGGCCTCGATGATCGCGATTTCAGCCTGTTCGACGGCTGCGAGGTCGGCACGGCCGCCGCTGGTATATTGCGCAATGGAATCGCGGCGCTGCTTGACCATCTTGGTCATGACCGCAATCACGGCTGCATCGTCGAGCGTGCCCTTGCTTTCGATCTCGGCCGTCTGGATGGCGGCGTTGACCAGGCGCAACGTGCCGACTTTGGCTTTGTCGCCAGATTTCATGGCAGCTTTGATGTCGCTCGCGATCCGGGCCTTCATGACAGTCTCCTTGCAACGTGAGCCGTGGTTTAGAAGGCTGCGGGGCGGCTCGCAACCCTGCTGCGCCAATGCGCCATGAGGGCTGCCGTTTGCCGCTAGGAATGTCGCAGCTGGTCTGCCGTACCGGCAATTGACCTCGGGGGGGGCTTCCCCTAGGGTCCGCGCAACTTGAAACCCACCACCCTGATGCACCCGAAGCTGCTTGTAGCGGCGGCGCGGGATACGCTCGGGCGGTGCTTGCGACCAGGACCGGATTTCAGACATGAGCGCTTCCGCAGCCACGCCTGCTCCCATCCCCGCACCATGGAGCGAAACCGTGCAGTCGGCGCGTCTGGTGCTCGACGACGGCACCGTGATTAGCGGGCGCGGCATCGGCGCGACGGGGAGCGCGGTTGGCGAAGTCTGCTTCAACACAGCCATTACCGGTTACCAGGAAATCCTGACCGACCCGAGCTACGCCGGCCAGATCATCACATTTACCTTCCCGCACATCGGCAACGTCGGCGCCAATCCGGAAGACACCGAAACTTCAAACCTAGCGGCCCGCTCGGGTGTGCGCGGCTGCGTGCTGCGCGCCGACATCACCGATCCGTCGAACTATCGTGCCGCCGAACACCTCGATGGCTGGTTGAAGGTGCGCGGTATCGTCGGCATCACCGGTGTCGATACGCGGGCTCTGGCGGCGCGCATTCGCGACAAGGGCATGCCGAACGGCGTCATCGCGCACGCTCCCGATGGCAAATTCGACATCGAGAAACTGAAGGCTGAAGCCAAGGCATGGCCGGGCCTCGTCGGCATGGATCTGGTGCCCGATGTGACGACCGGACAAAGCTATACCTGGGATGAAATGCGCTGGGCGTGGGGCAAGGGCCATGTGCGCAATGAAAACCCAGAATTCCATGTCGTGGCCATCGACTACGGTTTGAAGACCAACATTCTGCGTTGCCTCGCATCGTCGGGCTGCAAGGTGACGGTGCTGCCGGCAACGGCGACGTCAGAAGACGTTCTGGCGCGCAACCCGGACGGCGTATTTTTGTCGAACGGTCCGGGCGATCCGGCGGAGACCGGCAAATACGCGGTGCCTGAAATCAAGAAGCTAGTCGCCAGCGGCAAGCCGGTGTTCGGCATCTGCCTCGGCCACCAGATGCTCGGTATCGCGCTGGGTGCTACAACCAAAAAGATGCATCAGGGGCACCACGGCGCCAACCATCCGGTGAAAGACTTTACGACCAATAAGGTCGAGATCGTCTCCATGAACCACGGCTTCGCGGTCGATCGCGACACGCTGCCGAAGGGTGTGGTCGAGACGCATGTTTCACTGTTCGATGGCTCGAACTGCGGCTTGGCTGTCGAAGGCAAGCCGGTGTTTTCCGTGCAGCATCATCCCGAGGCGTCGCCGGGCCCGCAGGACAGCCACTATCTGTTCACGCGCTTCACCAATATGATGCGTGTGCAAAAGGGTACGAAGGCCATCCGCGAGCGGTAAAATCTGCCGCTCACATACGGCAACCCATTTGCGGATTTTGCCGTAAGCTGTGTAGGATCCATCAAAAGTGGTGCTGCACATGCGAAAAAGTTTCTTGGCTTCGGTGGTTTCTGCGCTGGTCTTTGCCGTTGGCGCAATCACGTTCGGCGCAACGCCGGCACGCGCCTGTCACATCGCAGAGGACAATCCGTCGTTTCTGTTTGGCCGCATCGTCCAATCATGGACCGCCAAATATAAGCATCCGCTGATCGGGCGCGTTTACGATACGCGCGGCACCGAGCCAAACCCTCAGAAGGCGCAGTTCAAAGAGTTCTGCCTACTGTCCGACGACTTCTGGATCATGATCGAGCGGCCCGATATTCTGCTGCTCGGCGAAGTGCACGATAACGCGGAACATCACCGGTTGCGTGCCAGCATGCTGCAAGCCGGGGCGGTCGTTTCCGAACACGTCACGATTGACCGCGCGCCGGGTCTTGCGCGTTTTCTGGAGATGGCGCGCACCACAAAACGCACGCTGACCATCGACGATTTCAAGGAATTGTTGAGGTGGCCGACATCGGGCTGGTCTGATGACGTGGCGCAGCTTCTATTTACCGTGGCCATGCAAAACAAGATCCCGATCTATCCTGGCGACGTGCCGCGCAACACGATCCTGCGCATCTCGAAGGAAGGTCCGGCGGCGTTCGCCGAAAATGACGTGGCGCGCATGAAGCTCAATGTTCCGCTGGGCGAGAAACTCGACGAGGCCTTGCTCACGGAAATCGCCGACTCGCATTGCGGGGCGATGCCGAAGGAGGCATTCCATGGCATGGCGTTCGCGCAGCGTTTCCGCGACGCCAACATGGCCGACATGTTGCTGAAGGCCGTCGAAAAACACGGCTCCGCCGTGCTGATCGCCGGTAATGGCCACGTCCGCACCGACCGCGGCGTACCGTGGTATCTGCATCAGAGGGCGCCCGATAAAAAAGTCGTCTCGGTCATGCTGATCGAGGTCGAGGAGGGCGGCACGGACCCCGAATCCTATGTGCCGCGCGACCCCGACGATAAACCTGCCGCCGATTTCCTGATCTTCACCCCCGCGCAGAACGCGAAGACCCGTGCAAGAACATGCGCGCCCATATGAAAAAAAGAGGGCGTCGTCCTCGGTGGGGCGAATGGGATTGCCTGCGGTCGGCCTGAAATGCGGCCAGAAACGGCCGGTTGGCGGCGTACGGCGACGTAAACCTTTCGGAACTTTAAGATCGCGTTGGCGCCAAGTCCGCGTATAAGACCGAGAAAATGCTTCTCGGAGGACGAAATGCGGCGCTTGGGTTTGGGTTTGATTGGGTTGTTGGTATGTGCGCCGGCGGCGTTAGCTGAGGATTGCTCGAAGGACGTTGTGGCGGCCATGGAAAAGCAGCGCTCGTCAAAAGCCTTTCGCATCGCGCTGACCCAGGGCACAGCCGAAGGCCCCGTCGATATGACTGTCGATTACCTTCCTCCCGACCGCATGCTGCAGACCGTTGTCGGCGCCCATATGCCGGGTAAGCAGCAGACGATGCTGGTCGGCACTCGGGCATTTGCCGGCTCTGATGGCGCCTACGAAGAGCTGTTGCCGCAATTCGTTCAGTCGATCGTCGCGGAAGTCGCAACGGCGGTCGCCAAGCCACAAAATATCACTGGCTTCGAATGCGTGGGCAAAGAGGCGTTCGAAGGTAAGGACTACGTCGCCTACCGATCGGTCGACAAGGATGCCAAGCCGGACAGCAAGCCGGAAGACCTGTTGGCGCGCACCATCTATGTCGATACAGAAACCGGCCTGCCGGCATTCAATGTGGTTGCCGCAGAAGCAGGCAAGGGCAAGCCGATGATGAAGGTGACCTATTCGTATCCGACGGATGTGCAGATCGAAATTCCCGTCGGTGCGCCTGTTCAGAAGGCGCAGTGATTACAGCTTCGACTACTGCACGTTCTGCGGCTTAGCTTTGCACTTTGGATAGATTGAGGACATCGACTATGCGGTCTCTCACGCTCGGCGTTTTGGCTCTCGCGTTTGCATCGGCTTCAGCGTTGGCGCAGTCGCCGCCTGCGGCTCCCGGCCAGCCGGAAAAAGAGAACGCCAATCCGTGCCGCGATGAAGTTGCTGCCGCGCTGTCGAAGCTGCGCAAATCATCGTGGTTCCGCATGACGACGACCATGATTACCGAAAAGGGCCCGTCGAAGATGGTTGTCGACTATGTCCTGCCCGACAAGATGCATCAGACAGTCACGGAGACGCTGACCAACAAAAGTTCGGAAGTGATCCTGATCGGTGAGAAGGCCTGGGCCAATCAGGGCCAGGGTTGGATGGAACTGCCCTCCAACATCATGAACACGTTGCGCTCGCAGATGTACGACAACGTCGTCCAGGAGCAGACGGACGTCGGCAACTACGCCTGTCAGGGCAAGGTGCAGTCCGAGGGCCGGGATGCGCTGTCCTATAAGCTCGAAGACGAGCCGGCGAAGGATTCAACCGCACCAAAGAACGAAACCTACCGGATGTTTTATGTCGATGCCGTGACAGGCCTGCCGGTCGGCAATGCCTTGCTGGCCCCGGGCCGCGAAAAGACGCCACTATTCAAGGCGACCTATTCGTTCCCGATTGATATGCAGGTCCTGCCGCCCAAGGACGTCATTACCCCCCCGGCCGAACAGCCCAAAAACTAGGTTTTAAAACAAGGTTTTCCGGCCGGACGGCGTGCCGCCCCGGAATAATTGTTGAGCCGGTGATGAAAGTCACCGGCTGAGACGCTGCGGCCTATAGCCAAGTGCCCCGGACCACAATAAAAGCCCGCCTTATGCCAAAACGCACAGACATCAAATCCATCCTCATCATCGGCGCCGGCCCGATCGTCATCGGCCAGGCGTGCGAGTTCGATTATTCCGGAACGCAGGCGTGCAAAGCGCTGCGGGAAGAGGGGTACCGGATCATTCTGGTCAACTCCAATCCCGCAACGATCATGACCGATCCGGATCTCGCGGACGCGACCTACATCGAGCCGATTACGCCCGAGGTCGTCGCCAAGATCATCGCCAAGGAGCGCCCCGACGCGGTGCTGCCGACGATGGGCGGACAGACTGCGCTCAACACCGCCCTCGCACTCGACAAGATGGGCGTGCTGAAAGAATTCGGCGTCGAACTGATCGGCGCTAAGGCGGCGGCGATCGACAAGGCCGAAGACCGCAAGCTGTTCCGCGAAGCCATGGATCGCATCGGCCTGGAAAGCCCGCGCGCGATGATCGCGTCATCGACGCCGATCCGCAACGCGGCCGGACAGATCGTCGATTATGATCGCCATGCCGGTTTTGCCGAAGCGATGGTGGCGCTGGACAAGATCGGCCTGCCGGCCATCATTCGTCCGGCGTTCACGCTCGGCGGCACGGGCGGCGGCGTTGCCTATAACCGCGAAGAGTTCGAACTCATTGTACGCTCGGGCATCGATGCGTCACCCGTCGGTCAGATCCTGATCGATGAAAGCCTGCTCGGCTGGAAAGAGTACGAGATGGAAGTGGTCCGCGATAAGGCGGACAACTGCATCATTATCTGCTCGATCGAGAATATCGATCCGATGGGCGTGCACACGGGCGACTCGATCACTGTCGCGCCCGCGATGACGCTGACCGACAAAGAATTCCAGATCATGCGCGACGCGTCGATTGCGGTGCTGCGAGAGATTGGTGTCGAAACCGGCGGATCGAACGTGCAATTCGCCGTCAATCCGGCAGACGGCCGTCTGGTCGTCATCGAGATGAACCCGCGCGTATCGCGGTCGTCTGCGCTGGCTTCAAAGGCCACGGGCTTCCCGATTGCCAAGGTGGCGGCGAAGCTGGCGGTCGGCTACACGCTCGATGAAATCAGCAACGACATTACCGCAGGCGCAATGCCGGCGTCGTTCGAACCGACGATCGATTATGTGGTCGTGAAAATTCCGCGCTTCGCGTTCGAGAAATTCCCCGGCGCCGATTCAACGCTGACCACCGCCATGAAGTCGGTCGGTGAAGCCATGGCCATCGGCCGCACGTTCGCTGAAAGCCTGCAGAAGGCACTGCGCTCGATGGAAACCGGCTTGTCCGGCTTCGACGATGTGCACCTTGAAGGGCTCGGACAAGGTGACGACAAGAACGTCGTGCGCGCCGCCGTCTCGCGGCCGACCTACGACCGCTTGCTCAAGGTCGGTCAGGCCTTCCGCTTGGGCTTCTCGCTCGACGAAGTGCATCAGTATTGCAAAATCGATCCGTGGTTCCTCGCCCAGATCAAGGCCATCATCGACACGGAAGCGCGCGTCATTGCGCACGGCCTGCCGAAAACAGCGGCGCAGTTGCGCAATCTGAAAGCCATGGGCTTTTCGGATGTGCGCCTCGCCAAGCTCGCCGGAATGAGCGAAGCCGAGGTGCGCAAGGCACGTAACGATCTCGGGATTACTCCGGTATTCAAGCGCATCGACACTTGCGCCGCCGAGTTTGCAGCGCCGACGGCGTATATGTATTCGACCTATGAATCCGGGCTGTTCGACGCGCCGGTGTGCGAAGCGCAGCCGACCAATAAGAACAAGATCATCATTCTGGGCGGCGGTCCGAACCGTATCGGCCAGGGCATCGAGTTCGACTACTGCTGCTGCCACGCCTGCTTCGCGCTAACGAAGGCCGGCTTCGAAACGATCATGATCAACTGCAACCCGGAAACCGTGTCGACCGACTACGATACCTCCGACCGGTTGTTCTTCGAGCCGCTGACGGCCGAGGACGTGCTCGAAGTCATCCGCGCCGAGAATGCCAATGGCACCGTCAAGGGTGTCATCGTGCAGTTCGGCGGCCAGACACCGTTGAAACTGGCGAGCGCGCTGGAAGAGGCCGGCGTGCCGATCCTCGGCACCTCGCCCGACGCCATCGACCTTGCCGAAGACCGCGACCGCTTCAAGGCGCTCATCGACGAGTTGAAACTTTCGCAGCCGAAAAGCGGCATTGCCAAAGCGCCGAGCGAAGCCCGCGCCGTTGCCGACCGCATCGGCTACCCGGTTGTCATTCGTCCGTCCTACGTTCTGGGCGGCCGCGCCATGGAAATCGTCCACGATGGCGCGGAAGTCGATCGTTATATCCAGCGCTTGTCGGCGACGCTCGACAACCCGTCGGAGCTCGTCGTATCGGCGAAGCGCCCGCTGCTGATCGACAGCTATCTGACGGATGCTGTCGAAGTCGACGTCGACTGCCTTGCCGACGGCAAAGATACGTTCGTTGCCGGAATCATGGAGCACATCGAAGAAGCGGGCATTCACTCAGGCGATAGCGCCTGTTCGTTGCCGCCGTATTCGCTGGCGCCCGCTATCATCGCCGAACTCGAACGCCAGACACGCGCACTTGCGATCGCGTTGAAGGTCGTCGGCCTGATGAACGTGCAGTTCGCCATCAAGGACGGCCACGTCTACATTCTTGAAGTGAATCCGCGTGCGTCGCGCACCGTGCCGTTCGTCGCCAAGGTGATCGGCCTGCCGATTGCGTCGATCGCAGCTCAGATCATGGGCGGCAAACCGCTGGCGTCATTCAACTTGAAGAAACCTGACTACGATCACATCGCGGTCAAGGAAGCTGTGTTCCCGTTTGCGCGCTTCCTCGGCGTCGATCCGATCCTTGGGCCGGAAATGCGCTCGACGGGTGAAGTCATGGGCATCGACCGCGACTTCGCCATGGCCTTCGGCAAGAGCCAGATGGGCGCCGGACAAAAGCTGCCGTCGTCTGGAACCGTGTTCGTTTCCGTCAAGGAAAGCGATAAGACGCGAATCGTGGCGCCGGTGGCGGAGCTTGCCAGCATGGGCTTCAAGGTGATCGCCACGCGCGGCACCAAGCGGCTGCTCGAAGCCAACGGCATTGCGTGCGATGCGATCAACAAGGTTCTTGAGGGCCGTCCGCACGTTGTTGATGCGATAAAGAATGGTGAAATTGCGCTCGTTTTCAATACGACCGAAGGGTCAAAGGCTCTGAGCGACAGTAAAGACATCCGGCGCACGGCCTTGCTTCACCACGTTCCATATTATACTACTTTAGCGGGGGCGGTGGCCGTAACACGCGCCATCAAGGCACTGAATACCGACACCCTTCAGGTTGCGCCGCTTCAGAGCTTTGCCCACCGCTGATCCAAACACGTTGTGCGCGCCGGGTGGCGGTATTGCCACCGCCCGACTCGCGTATTCAGTGTAGGGTTGAAATCGAATCCGCGGGCCACAACCTCTCCGGAGGTGGTCGGCGGCTTTGCATGTTTAAAGAGACGTTGGAGATGACTATGGAACGGGTGCCGATGACCATAGCGGGCTATAAGAGCCTGGAGGAAGAGCTTCAGCGGCTGAAGGCCGAGGAACGTCCTCGGATCATTGCCGCCATCTCGGAGGCGCGCGCCCATGGCGACCTTTCGGAAAATGCCGAGTATCATGCCGCCAAGGAACAGCAGGGGCTGAACGAAGCCCGCGTTGCCGAACTCGAAGACAAGATCGGCCGCGCCGAAGTCATCGACACGTCGAAGCTGTCGGGCGACACCATCAAGTTCGGTGCAACCGTGTCGCTGGAAGACGAGGATACCGGCGATAAGACCAAATATACGATTGTCGGCGATCTCGAAGGCAACCTGCGTGACGGCAAGATTTCGATCTCGTCGCCAATCGCGCGCGCACTGATCGGCAAGACAAAAGGCGAAACGGTCGAAGTGACGACGCCCAAGGGCTCGCGCTCGTTCGAAGTGCTGAAGGTCGAGTGGAAGTAGGCCGTCTTCGTGCCGCTATTCTTGATCGGCTTTAAAGTGAGCGCCGGCCGCGTCGCATTCCTCGCGGCCGGGCTTCAGAATGAAGACCCGATCATCGCCGGTGGTCGCTGAAAGTTCGAGGAAGTCTTTCTCGCCCTCGAAGGAGATGCCGTAGCTGCCGGTTTCAAGGCGCAAGGCTCCGTCGTTTGCCGGCGTCAGTGTGAACAATCCGCCGTCGCCTTCGAGAGAGCAATCGGCTGACGTCGCGGCCGCTTTGCACAGTGCAGCTTGGCCGTACCATTCAGTGGATGATCTGGTCATGACGGCGATGCCAAGCTCGAAACTTTCCGCCGTATTCTCGCGCACGGTCGACTGCGATTTCGCCATGTCGATTTCGATGCGCCGCACCTTCTGTTCGCCATGCGCTTTGAGATGCGCGTCGTCATAGGTCCGCCCGTAACACGGCGTGCCGTTCTGCACGTTTGCAAGGTAGGTATCAAAAAAATTGCCTGCTGGCTCAGCGGCGTGCGCACCGCCCATTAAGATGGCCGCTGCTGCTGCGGCGGCTGCTGAAATCTTTGCGGTCGTCTTGCTGCGCATATTCGGTGGTCCCTCGGGTCAGGTGCTCGTTGGCCCGGCTGCCGAAATCGGAATGCCGGTTTCGCGTTTGGCGCGGCGGATGGTGACAAAGGTTTTGACGCTCGCAACGTTCGGCGCGGCCGTCAATTCATCGAGCACAAAGGTCTGGAAGCCGGTCAAATCGCGGGCGATGCATTTCAGCATAAAGTCGCTTTCGCCCGACAGCATGTGCGCTTCCCTAACCAGCGGCCAGCCGAGCACGCGGTTCTCGAAGGCGCGCAAATCGGCTTCTGCTTGATTGTGCAGGCGGACCATGGCGAACGCGGTCAACGGGTAGCCGAGCGCCTCTTCATCAACCAGCGCCGTATAGCCGGTGATGAGACCTGCTTCCTCAAGCGCGCGGACGCGGCGCAAGCAGGGCGGCGCTGACAGGCCAATGCGCGTCGCAAGCGCAATGTTGGTCATGCGGCCGTCGGCCTGCAGTTCCTTCAAGATGCGCCAGTCGGTGGGGTCAAGCTCAACGGGCATGGCGGACTGAGGGCTCCTTGGCAGGGGTAGACAGAGTAATATGCGTATCGTATCGCGCACACAATATTTTCGTTTATTGCTGAAAAATGCGCCAGACTGCCCCTCGACAGCAGCCGGGGCGAGCGCCAAAAAGAGGCCCATGAGAGAGCATCCGCCGCTGCATCCGCGCGCCCAGGCTGATCGCCAGACTGGCGGGCAAACCGTGTGGATCATATCCGATGGCAAGGCTGGCCATGAGGTCCAGTGCCTGGGTGTGGCGCAGGCGCTTGGGCTGAACGCCGAAGTTAAACGGGTAGCGCCGGGGCCTTTGGGGCAATTGACGGCGCCGTGGGGGCCGGTCAGCCGGTCGGAGGGGTTTGGCCGCCAGGGCTCGGCCTTCGCGCCGCCGTGGCCAACGTTTGCGTTTGCTGCCGGACGTTTGACGATCCCCTACATTCGGGCGCTGAAGAACAAAGCCAAACTCGCGACCTACACCGTCATTCTTCTCGATCCCAAGACGCCTGCAAACACGGCTGATCTGATGTGGGTGCCAGAACACGATCGGCGCCGCGGCCCCAATGTCGTGACGACGCTGACGTCGCCGCATGGCTTTACGTCCGCCCGCCTGGCAGCGCTGCGCGCGGTCGTCCCGGCAGAGGTTGCAGCATTGCCCGCGCCACGGATTGCCGTGCTGATCGGTGGACCGAACGGCGAGTACCGCTTTGACGCCGCTGATGCTGACCGCCTTGGCCGGGCGCTTCGGCGGCTGGTGGAGCAGGGTGCCGGGCTTATGATTTCTCCGTCCCGCCGCACGCCGCCGACGTTCCTGGCGGCTGTTGATGCCGCGACCTCGGGTGCGCCGCGCATTCTCTATCGCGGCGAGGGTGCCAACCCCTACGCCGACTTCCTGGCCAACGCCGACGCCTTTGTGGTGACCGCCGATAGCGTCAACATGGCGGGCGAAGCCGCCGCCACCGGCAAGCCGATCTACGTCTTTGAAGCGTCCGGCGGCGGCCCGAAGTTCACCCGATTCCATGAGGGGTTGAGAGCCTATGGTGCGACGCGGACGCTGCCAGATGCGGGCATCGATCTAACGCCGTGGTCGTACACGCCGCTTGATTCCGCCGCCGCAATCGCCGACGAAATTCGTTGGCGCTGGCAGATTCGTTGTCAGATGTTGCCGGGGTTGGTCACGCCGTCACGGGGGTAACCGCATTAAAAGGTCGATCTTCGACATTCTGGCAGGCGAACGGACGATCGCGCGTCGCGATGGTTTCGGTTCGGGTGGCACAATGCCTCGTCCGCCGCAGGTCGCCGATCCTCATGATGGGCGCCGCATCGCTCTTATCGTTGAATTCGCGGTGCTGTTCATCGCGGCGCCGCTGCTCATGCGCTACGCGATCTTCGAACACCATGTACCGCTGTTCTACGCGCTACCGCCGGTCCTCGGCTTGATGATCATCTTGCTGTTCACCGATACGTCGTTCCGGCTGAAACGCGAGCTGATGCGCTTGTTTTCGTTTTCGACGTTCTATTCGATCCTGATCCTGTTCGCGATTGGGGCGGCAATCGTCGTCTACGCCATGGCGAAGTTGATGCCCGACCGCCTATTCGCGCTGGCCGCCGAGCGGCCCGGCAAGTGGGCGCAGATCATGGTGCTCTACCCGTTCACGTCGGTCCTCGCGCAGGAACTCGTCTACCGCGTGTTTTTCTTCCATCGCTATGGGCCGCTATTCAAAAGCCGGTGGACGCTGATTGCTGCCAACGCGTTGGTCTTTGGGTTTGGCCACATCATATTCCGCAATTGGATCGCCGTCGGCGCAACGGTCATCGGGGGCGCGCTGTTCGCGTGGCGCTATGAGCGAAGCCGGTCGTTCTGGGCGGTATGGGTCGAGCATGTGTTGTGGGGCTGGCTGGTATTCACCGTCGGGCTCGGCGTGTTCTTTTTCACAGGCGTTGCCAATCCGTCGTGGTGAAGGCGACCAGTTATTTGCGCTTTTCCGCCATCGTTTCCAATTGCAGTTGCTGAATTTCGGCAAGGCGCTGCCACTGATTGTTGATCAGGTGATCGATCTTCTCGTGCAGGTGGCGGATTTCCAGTTCGGCTTTCAAGTTGACTTGGTAATCGTTGAGTGAACGCAGCCGGTCTTTGGCTTCCTGGCGGCGCTGACTCATCATGATGATCGGCGCCTGGATCGCGGCAATGGTTGAAAGGATCAGGTTCAGAAGAATGAACGGGTAGGGGTCGACTGGTTGCGTGCCACCGCGCGAATTGACCAGCATCCAGATGGCGAGGAACAGCGCGAACAGGATCAGGAACGTCCAGCTACCGCCGAATTTTGCGAGGATATCCGATAGGCGCTCGCCCAGCGTGCGGTTTTCCGCGAAACCCGCTTCAATGTTCTGCGACAGCGTCTCCTGCTTGGCGAGGCTCTGGGCAACCTGACGATCGATGTCGCTCAGCTCGCCGCTCTCGGCGCTCAGCATCTCCTGAACGTAGAGGCGACCGGTAGCGCGCCAGCTCTTCTGCAGACACCAGAGCAGCTTCGGCGAGGTTCGGGTGGTCTTTGCGGATGCGCGCCACGAGGGAAGGGCGGACGGTATCGATGTTAACGAGGTCTTTGCGCGCCATGTCGCGGCCCGTCAACGCGCACTGGAAACGGTCCTGTTGGCCGTGATGTCCGCTGCTCCCTTGTCCCGCCATCGGATACCTCCTCTAAAACAGCGCCGCCGAGCAAAATCGCGCAATTGAGCAATCGCCCGCGTTAGGCTAAAAGCGGCGCAAATCCCGACACCTCGAACGCGGAGAAGCGCCACAATGGCCGCAGCCCACCAATACGTCTACCACATGCATAAGCTGTCCAAGACTTATCCGGGCGGCAAGCAGGTCTTGAAGGATATCTCGCTGTCGTTCCTGCCGGGTGCGAAGATCGGCGTGGTTGGACTGAACGGCGCCGGTAAGTCGACGCTGCTCAAGATCATGGCCGGCACGGTCGATGATTTCATCGGCGAAGCCCGCCCCGCTGACGGCATCAAGGTCGGCTACCTCGCGCAGGAACCGCAGCTCGACGAAACGAAAGACGTGCTCGGCAACGCCATGGAAGGGGTTGCGGAGAAGAAAGCCATTCTCGATCGCTACAACGAGATCGCCGCCAACTACACGGACGAGACGGCGGACGAGATGACGTCGCTGCAGGATCAGATCGACGCGCACAATCTGTGGGATCTCGATAGCCAGGTGGAGCAGGCGCTGGACGCGCTGCGCTCACCGCCGGGCGATGCCGATGTGACCAAGCTGTCGGGCGGCGAAAAGCGCCGCGTTGCGTTGACCCGCCTGCTGCTGTCGAAGCCCGACATTCTGCTGCTCGACGAGCCGACCAACCATCTTGACGCCGAAAGCGTCGCGTGGCTTGAGCGCTACCTCAAGGAATATACGGGATGCGTGATCCTGGTGACCCATGACCGCTACTTCCTCGACAATCTGACCGAGTGGACGCTGGAACTCGATCGCGGCCAGGGCGTGCCCTACAAGGGTAACTATTCGGGCTGGCTGGAACAGAAGGCCAAGCGCGAAGCGACAGAGAAGGCGCAGGAAGAGGGCAAGCAGAAGACCCTGTCACGCGAACTCGAATGGATCCGCTCGTCGCCGAAAGCGCGGCAAGCAAAATCTAAGGCGCGCGTTGCCGCCTACGACAAGCTGGTGGAAGAAGCCGGCCGCGAAGAAAACGGCAAGGCGTCGTTCACGATTGCGACCGGCCCGCGTCTCGGCGGCGTCGTGATCGAAGCCGAGGGGCTGTCGAAAGCCTTCGGTGATCGGCTGCTGATCGACGACTTGTCGTTCAAATTGCCGCGCGGCGGCATCGTCGGCGTGATCGGTCCGAACGGCGCCGGCAAGACGACGCTGTTCAAGATGCTCACCGGAGCCGAAACGCCCGATCAGGGCAGTATTCGCCTCGGTGAAACCGTCAAGCTCGCCTATGTCGATCAAAGCCGCTCGCATCTCGATGACAAGAAAACCGTGTGGGAGGAAATCTCGGGCGGCAACGACATCATGTTGCTCGGTGGCAAAAAGGAAATTCCAAGCCGCGCCTATTGCGGGTGGTTCAATTTCAAAGGTGCAGACCAGCAGAAGAAGGTCGGTCTGCTTTCGGGCGGCGAGCGCAACCGCGTGCATCTGGCCAAGATGCTCAAATCCGGCGCCAATCTGCTGCTGCTCGACGAACCGACCAACGACCTCGATACGGAAACGCTTGGTGCGCTCGAAGCGGCACTCGAAGATTTCCCCGGCTGCGCCGTGGTCATCTCGCATGACCGCTTCTTCCTCGACCGCCTAGCCACGCATATTCTGGCGTTCGAAGGCGATAGCCATGTAGAATGGTTCGAAGGTAACTTCGCCGACTACGAAGAAGACAAGAAACGCCGCTTAGGTGACGCCGCGGTCGAACCGCACCGCATTAAGTTCAAGCGCTTCGAGCGGTAACGCAGGTGCTACAACGTTCGGTACAATGAAAAAGGCCGCGTCTCGGTGAACGAGACGCGGCCCTTTTCGTTTTTAAAGTTCGCGATCCGATTACTCGGCGGCGCCGCCTGCTGCCGGGAACTTGGCGGCTTCGTCAGCCGTCACTGACAGCTGCACCTTTTCGCCAGCTGCAGCGATGGCGCTTGCCGGCACGACAACGGCACCTGACGCCGTCGTCACTTGCAACTCAGTCACCGCGCCTTCAGCCGACGAGCTAATACGGCTTACCGTGCCGACATCCTTGCCGTCGGAGCCGACGACGGGCGTGTTGAGCGCGAAGGCGCTGGCTTCAAGGCTAGCTGCGGCAGCAGCTTCTGCAGGCGCCGCTTCAGCAGGTGCTTCAGCAGCTGGCGCTTCGGCGGCCGGGGCTTCAGCCGCCGGTGCGCCCGCGTCCTGCGCCATGGCAACACTGCCGGCGCCGAGAACGGCGGCGATCAATGCAGCCGCAGCGGTCGTCTTCATCACTTTCAGTCTCGACATCTTGGCCTCCATGGCG